>CAJTQG010000006.1 GCA_910578605.1 uncultured Lachnospiraceae bacterium
TTGTTATATTGTATTACTGTGTTATAATTTATAGGTATTACAATAAAAAATTTATTGCAGCTGTTCAGAAACATATTCACAAAATGTTATTGCATGCTGAAGTATAAAAAAATGGAATAGAAAAGGATTATAACAATATGAATCTAAAGAAACCAAAATGTCCCTTATGCAAAAAAAGATTAAAACAAATACAAGGAGAACTACGCTGCCAAGATTGCGGCTATCATTACAACAACAGCTCCACTTTTCAGGAAACTAATACTAGGTCATCTATTCATTCTGTACATAACAGACCACAAAATAATACATACCCTAAGTATTCCTATGAACCAAATCATTCCCCATCCTTCCTAGAAAAGCTGATGGGAATCATATCTCAATATAAAAAAACGGAATTTATTATAAGCCTTATAGTAATTATATTTCTTTTGAGTACAAAGTTTTTTTCTGTTTTTGCTTTATTAGAAGATGCCTTTAAAGCTTCCTCTAAAAAATCTGCTGTAAACACTTATTCAACAAACAAAACAAATGTTTATGATGATAACAACTATAACAAATATTCCAAAAAAGAAACGAATCCATTACCCAAATCCGAAATTTTTCAACAATTTATTAGTCAAGTATTTGAAAAAGATTTTGGAGCAATCACTCCTGAGGAATTAACTAAAATCACTTCCTTATGTATTGACTCCACTTCCTCTGGGTACTCTTTATGGGAATACTCTCTAGAAAACGGCAAGTCAGGTAAATTTTATTATGATGATAAACCTATAGACACAGGGGATCTTCACTGTTTTACCGGCCTGCAGTCATTACAAATGAAACATGATAGCTTAAACAATGGCGATTTAACAGGACTTACACAACTTACTGAACTTTGGTGTCAAAACACTCCCACAGAGCTATCTAAAATCATAAATCCTGAACAATTAAAAACATTAGGAATTTATTCAGATATGTTTTTAGGGGATTTAACAAATATTGATGCCTTTACCAATCTTTCTGCTCTTCATTTAAGATGCCGTTATCTTAAGGATATTCGTTTACTATCTTCTTTAAAAAACTTAAAAATATTGGAAATATCAAAAAACGAAAATATTGAAAGCTTTCAAGTTCTTTATGATATGCCGCAGATGGAAATACTCTCTATTGACTGCTCTAAGCTTAGAGATTTGGGCTTTGTTTCTAAGATGACTGCCATAAAAGAACTAACCATTCAAAACAGTGAAATATTAAATATTGATTGTCTCATAGATTGTAAGAATACATTGGCAAAATTAGACTTAACCCACAATTACCAAGTAACAGACTATAATATTGTGTCACAATTAAATCGTTTGACAGATTTAACGCTTTTGATTTCTTCTTCAACTACTGAAGAGCAAATACTTCCAAATCTATCTGATTTGCCTGCACTTACCCGACTGAGCATCGGAAATTTTGACCAGATTTCTTCCATTGGGGCCGCAAAGGGACTAAAGGATTTAACTTTATCACGAGTTTATGACTCCTCTGACATTCCAAACCTGCCCAATTTAAAAAGTTTAAAGCTTTTTGATATGTCATTAGAAAAATCAATTATACAATCTATTTCTAGGTTAACACAGCTTGAAAATATTGATTTCACAGACAGTTATATATGGACGAATGTAGATGGATTGCTGTCACTTCCTCATTTAAAGGAATTTATATTAAATGACAGCACAGCAGGATTTGATTTTTCACATTTAAAGGAAAATAAGAGCCTTCAAACTCTTCAAATCAATCATTCCACTTTAAAAGCACTGAAAAACGGACAATGGGACTACAATGCTAATAATGAAAATAATATCCAATTTAATGAACATTTAGATATGTTTCAATATTTTCCTAATTTACAAGAAATTTCTCTAGTGAATATGAATTTGTCGGATATTTCCTTTGCCGCAGACTTACATAATCTGCAAATACTAGATATTACTGATAACTATGTAGTAAGCTTAAAGCCTTTAACAAAGCTTCCCTTATTTCAATATGTAATGTGTGCATCAAACCCTATATCTGACGATGATGGTCAGGGCGGACGAATCCTTACTGAAAATTAAATGTGTAAAGACAAAAAATATCAAGAAAAAGAGTGGCTAACTTTTGCATGTCAGGATGCTAGTACATTCAACTTTGGCTTTGAACGAATTTCAGATGGAAAGCTCATTGGCAGTGGTGATATTGGTCTAAATGAAGATTACACCTGTTGGGGATTTGGCTATAATTTGCGGTATGATTGCTGGGGTATGGGATATGCCACTGAAGCAACAAAAGCAATGAAAAAGTGTGGACTTCACTTTGCAGGTTACGATGAATTTCAAAAGCTTGACAGCAGCTGTAAAATGCAATCTATAAAATATGAAGGAACATTATCGCATTATACTTTTTTGTATTCATATATAATATAACGCCAGCTCAATTATAATCAAAAGTAATTTGCCAGGCTATATACACAGCCTGGCAGAATCCTGCAATCTTCCTGCATTTCCTTATACTTCCAAGTGAAATCTTTCTGACTGCCTATTTACTTTTCTTATTTTCGATTTTACACTACCCTCACCTTTACAACACACAAACTAATCTCTCCTCATTCATATCATGATATACCCAACAATTTCGACCTGATACTGAGTACACCCCAATGATATCCTTTAACTCCTCTCCTTTTGGATAATATTCTGTCAAACAATTGGTAAATTTCTTTAAATATTCTGGGTGGAACTCCACCGTCCTTTCATTGTCAAAGACAGCGCCATATAATATATCTGCTTCCACCAAATCCTGAAAAATATGACTGCCGTATGATAATTCCGGCATATACCCTGCCTTCGTCTCCGATACCTCACAAATCACATCAAACTCGCTGATATCGGCAAAGGTGGTAGGTACTCCAAGCTCTGGGGAGGAAGTACAGATTCTTCCGGGCACCATTAAGAGTAAATGCTTGCCTTGCTCCCGAAAATGCCAGTTAATGGCTCCTAATGCCTGTGCCACTTTTGGCTTGTCATAGTATGGCATCTTATAGTAACCAATGGAATCCACCACTACAATATAATCCAGCTTGATTGACTTTGACAACCCCATAGATGCATGACGGCACTCCAAAAATATATCTTCCTTCTGAAGCTTGTCTGGTATTTTTATCATTTCTTTGTCCTGAGCCACATGCAGCGGTCTGCACTGAAGAATATTAATCACATATTCTCCTTCATAAGATACATTCATTGTAAATTCAATATCTACGGGATACTGATAAGTTTTTTGCAACAAGGAGAGTATCTCCTTCATATCCTCCATCAGTTGCTGGTTTTTCACCAATCCCTCGCAGGAGACAAATAAAATGTCTCTCCTATGTCCTCTCTCCCTAAATATCATCTCCGTGTCCAAATCATGCTCTAACAAAATTCGCTTTAAATAAACCGGCAGCTGACTCTCCACCCCCGACAGCTCCCTGCTTTCCACACTTGCGGACACCATATCAATTAAATCAATCTTTTTTTGCGAAAATTGATGCTTTTGCACACTGTTTGTAGCATTGGTGGCAGTAGGCTTGTCCAAACTCACCAGCCTAGGGTAAGAGCCCTGCACCCTGTCCACCGCACCGGTTCCCAGTCCCATAACAAGGCGCAGCATCCCTGCCTTAGGATCAACAGATTCTATAAACCGATAGGGACTGTAAGAATATCCTACCCCAGCGGCACAAGGCATGAAAAAATCTTCATATCTAGAACCGGAAACTCGTTGAACCAGAAGCGCCATCTGCTCATCTCTATCCTCCAAGCCTCTGCGCAGACGATAATCCAAGGCTGATGTGCTCATTGTGCTGGCATACACGGTTCTCACTGCCTCCTCAAACTCCTCCAGCCTCTCCTCCATACTTCCGCAGTTAGAGCAGAAAACCGACTCATATTTTCCGGCAAAAGCATTTCCAAAACCATCCTCCAGCAAGCTGCTGGAGCGTACAATAATAGGGTCCTGTCCATAATAATCTAAAAGCCTGCAGAACTGTTCACGGAGATTATCAGAAAACTTACCGTTTCTAAGGCATTGCACAAAGGTGGGAGCTAAGCTGAAATATTCCTCCTTCCTTCTCTGGCGAATACGAATATCCCAAAAGCGATTGTGCACGATATAAGAATAAAACACATCGGAGCCAATATAAAAAGAATCGTGAGGCTCCAATCTCTCATATAAATCCGGCCGATAATTTTCTACTAATTTTCTTGCTAAAAGCATACCGCAGGCTTTTCCTCCAATCATGCCTGTTCCTATCATACGGCTTCTGATTTGAAAATAATCCTTGGGAGTAAAATTTGCTTTAATTAACTCCCTCATTTTTTCATCCCGACTCATCATAATATTGCAAATGCGGTTGCAGGACTGGGTTACATCCATTCCCTGCCGATACATCTGAGCCGTTACATTAAAGAATCGGTCCCAGCTGTCCATATTTTGATCGTCGTTTTCCTCCTCAGAAGAATTCATAAGAAAATAAAACCGACTGGCCTGTATTCCCTCCATAATTGGCTGGAATTTTCCGGTCTCCTTCTCATATATATGAGGAAGGAACATTGTGGGGGAATACCGATTCCACACCTTCATAGGGCGTACATAGACATGGGCTGTATCCGAATACACTTCCAAAAATAACTGGGTAGTATCTTTAATTTTGGCAATTGCCTGAAAAGAATGCTTTCCCCGAATTAAAGGAAAAAAACAAACCGTATTTAATTCAAATAAAAAAGGGCAGGTTACCTGAAAAAAGTTTCCCATCATTAAATCAGTTGACCATGCCGTCTGCAATTCAGATAGACAGTCAAACACATAAAATGCCTCGCTGCCCTCCTGCTCAATGATATTATGTATTTCAATTGTAAAATTCTCAAAGCGATGTGACAATTCTACAGGAACAATCTTTACCCCCTTCTGAGGCTGCAGCAGTGGAAAATGAGAGGCAAAACGCACATATACAACATGGCGCCCATCATTTACCGCCTGGTTCACATATGGCTTTAAAAACAATTGAAAATCCTCCAGACTTGATACCTGCCACACTAAATTATCTCCAAACCTTATATTATCCAACACCTTATCCAACTCTGGTATACCGGACAACACCCGCTCAAAAGCTGCCATACACGCTCTCCTTCCTGTACAATCCATATTGTTATCTTTTTGTTAACTGAAACTTTGCAGCAATTCACAGCCACTCATAAGCAAAGGATATCTGTTCTGCAGAAATTTTGCAAATGAGGCTCTGAATCCTTACCTACATTTTAACATATAACAAAATCTATTCCAACCAAATCCATTCAAATCATCCCGCAAAAATAATGTCTATTCTATATCTATTTCCTTCTGATCCACAGTCCTCTAGCAATATAAAATAGAACAATAATTATATTTCCCAACTGCAGAAACAAAATCTTCTCCAAACTCCCTGTATTCCCAACTGGAAATCTTCAGTATTTCATCAACAAAAAAACACATTGTCACCCTTCTATTATCTTAATTGCATTTTATCATTATGTTTAACAAATAACGGATGACGTCAGGGTTATCGTCTTTGTGAATTTGTCTTTATCTCATCACATACTTTCAAAACGAAGGAATTTATAAAACGAAAAGGAGGAACTTAAAATGCCATATTTAGTAATTCCTGCCTATGAGCCGGATGCAAAGCTTTTAAAACTGCTTTTAGAACTCCAAAACTATCATTTATTTCAAATTATCGTTGTAAATGACGGCAGCGCTCCCCAATACAACACTATTTTTCAGGAGGCTTCTAAATATTCTACCGTCTTAACCCATTCTCAAAATAGGGGAAAGGGAAGAGCATTAAAAACTGCTTTCTTTCATATCCGAAAAAAAGGAGGTCTTGATATTATTATCACAGCAGATGCCGACGGACAGCATACGCCGGAAGATATTTTTCGGATTTATAATGACTGTCAGAAATATACATCTGCACTCATTATTGGAACGAGACATTTTTTAGGCAGCGTGCCTTTGCGCAGCAGATTCGGAAATACGATAACCAAATATGTTTTTTACTTTGCAACAGGATGTTTTCTAGCCGACACCCAATGCGGCCTTCGAGGCTTTTCTTCCTCGCTTCTGCCTTTCCTATGTGACATAAAGGGGGAGCATTATGAATACGAAATGAATGTGCTGCTACAAGGCGCAAAGCAATTTCCTATAAAATATATTCCCATAGAGACAGTTTATATCAATGACAATGCCTCCTCTCACTTTCATCCGGTGAAAGATGCCTTTCGCATTTACAAGGAAATATTTAAGTTTGCAGGCTCCTCTCTTTTGTGTTTTTTTGTTGATTATATTGGCTATCTGCTCCTGCTGCTAATATTTTCTGGTATATCGGTAAATACCCGACTTATATTAGCAAACATAATTGCCAGACTAGGAAGCGGCACACTGAACTACTTGCTAAACAGACATTATGTTTTTCAAGATACCCGCCGCATCACAAAAACAGGCGGAGCATACTGCCTGCTTGCCTTTGGCATATTAACGCTGAACACTTCCATCCTTTTGCTGCTTCGCCAAGGGGGATTAGAAAATGTGTATATTTTAAAGCTGCTAACAGAACTGATTTTATTTACTTTAAGCTGGACTGTTCAAAAACATTTTATTTTTCACAAGCATATTTCTTCATCTTAATAAGCTAAAATGCTATTTCATATATATATGAAATACTGTTAAAAAATCTTGTTGTTTTGTCACAGAGCACAGCTAATCTTACCACTATATTGCACTATCACAATTGGAAAGAGAATGAGGTATCCTATGAATTTTCTATTGAACAAACTGAAAAAACCTTTTGTATATGCCATTATATTTACGGTACTGCTTTTATTCTGCAACTGCTATGTATTATTAAAAACCTTCTGCCTGCCATCTGTAACCGGCTATGTGATAAAAAATAAACAAACCGATTCCCAAGGCGGCAATATTCAAAATAGCAGCACACAAAATCAAAATGTTAAAAACAGCACGCAAGACAGCGCCAGTTTACAAACTCCTTTGATTACAGACAACTCCTATACAGATGATAACATTTCTATTAAAATAAATACGATAAGAGAATTTGATACAGATATTTACATTGCTGATATCACCTTATCTTCCCCAGATTACTTAAAAACGGCATTGGCAAATGATATGGTGGGAACTAATATAACTCAAAAGACATCGCAGATTGCCCAGGAAAACAACGCTATCTTTGCCATAAACGGAGATTACTATGGAGCAAACCACCGAGGATATGTAATAAAAAACGGAGAAATTTACCGGAGCACAGTACGCAGAGACAGCCAATATCAAGACTTAGTTATATACAAAAACGGCACCTTTGATTTCATTTACGAAACAGAAACTAGCGCAGAGGAGCTTCTTGACAGCGGAGCTGTCAATTTATTTGCCTTTGGCCCCGGCCTTGTTCAAAACGGAGAAATTATTATCTCTGAGGGAGAGGAAGTAGGAAAAGCTATGTCCAACAACCCACGCACTGCTATTGGCATTATAGATGAACTTCATTATATTATGATTGTCTCTGACGGCAGAACCTCTAAAAGTCAAGGACTCTCCCTCTACGAATTGGCTCACATATTACAGGATTCTGGCTGTCAAACCGGATACAACCTTGACGGAGGAGGCTCCTCCACTATGTATTTTAACGGAAAAATAATAAACAATCCAACTACCAATGGAAGAAAAATATCAGAAAGGTCGGTGAGCGATATTGTGTATATTGGATATTAGAAAAAAATATAAAAAAACCACATTAACTTATCTGGGGATTACTCTATTTTGTATATTATTTAACTTTGTATATGAACAATTCAGCTATGGGGAATCCTCACCCTATATGAGATTTATGTTTGCCGCCCCTGCAGTTTGCGGAATCATGCCGTTTTTTATCTCTTTTTGTTTTAGCATTGCCGGCAAAAAAATATGGCGGGAGAATCGTGTGGCATTTAACCTGTGGAACAGTGGTATTGCCGTCCTTGCCAGCGGCTGCTTAGTGACTGGAATTATCCACATATCAGGACGAACTTGCGAATATAGTATTTTTTACTGGATCACAGGAAGCATTTTTCTTTTTGCAGGAGTAATGTACCACTTAATTTTTCCAAAACTTTCCAAATTTATGTTTCATGGACAAAAAACTGTATAAAGGAATACAGCAATAAATTTAAATATAATGATACTTTCCTTTCATTTTGACAAGGAAACATATAGATACTGCCAAAGATAGGGCTTCCGAAAACACAACCGCAAGCCAAATACCATTTATTTTCAAAAAGAATGGCAACACAAGCACTACGAACACCTGAAAGACAAGTGTTCTCAAAAAGGAAATTGCAGCTGAGACAGCTCCGTTGTTCAATGCAGTAAAAAATGCAGACGCAAAAATATTAACACCACTAATCAAGTAGGATAGAACAAACAACTGAAAACCATGTCTTGTCATATAAAATAACTCTCTGTCGTATCCTACAAAGATTCTAGCTAATGGTGTAGAGCAAAGCCACGCTAGTGCAGTCAATCCCAGCCCTGTGATAACAATAGCTGTAAGGCTTTTTTGAAACATATTTTTAAGCTCGCTGTGATTTCCTGCCCCATAATGGTAACCTATGATAGGGGCACAGCCAATGGAATATCCTAAATAGATAGAGATAAAAATAAAATTTACATACATAATGGTTCCATATGCTGCTACGCCATCTTCCCCTGCAAATCTCATCAACTGAAAATTATATAACATATTGACAACAGACATAGATAAATTGGTCATCAATTCTGATGAACCATTGGTACAAGCCTTCAAAAGGACTCTGCCCTCCCATCTTGGTCTGGCAAACCGAAGGAGACTGCTGTTTTTTGCTGCAAAATAAAAAATTGGGATACCCCCGCCTACAAATTCACTGATTGCCGTGGCAATGGCGGCGCCGGCAATTCCAAAATCAAATACAACTATCAGCAAAAAATCTAAAAACATATTGGAAATACCCGCAGCAATGGCTACCATCAATCCCAATACAGGCTTTTGTGCTGTTACAAAAAAGCTCTGGAACACATTCTGCAGCATAAAAAAAGGTAAGGAACACAATAAAATTCTGCCGTACAAAATACAATTCTCTGCCATGTTTCCTGTTTTATCAAGCGCTGCGGCAATTGTTGGCAATAAAGCCTGCCCCAATAAGGTAATACATAAGCCTGCTAAAAACGTAAAGATTACTAACATAGAAAAATATTGTTTTGCCTGCCTCGTCTTTCCTTCCCCAATCGTTTTCGATACTATAGCGCTTCCTCCTGTACCCACCATAAATCCAATAGCTCCCACTCCCATCAGAAAGGGCATTATTAAATTGATTGCCGCAAAGGCAGTCTTGCCTACATAATTAGATACAAATAAGCCATCCACCACACCATAGATAGATGTAAAAATCATCATTATAATAGACGGAAACACAAACCGAAACAATTTTGGATAAGTGAAATGTTCTGATAATTGGATTTTCATGTTTTCTTCTTCCTCTCATTTTTATATTATCTTAAATATGCTTGTATACCCCCGTGAAACAAAATCTAAGCCTTAAAGCGTGTTTTCTTTATACGATGCCGTTCTAAAAAACAAAGTGGGCTTATCCACTTCAACTCCCAAGCCGACTATGCAATAAAAAATGCGCTAGGTTTCTTTAAACCGAGCGCACTCGACATCTTCTCGACTTTATCATTGCGATGATAAGTCCTCCGATGAACATGTTCTATTTTGTTCATAATGTACTATAAGAGAAAAGCTATTTTTTATCAAGGGAAATCATTCTAAAAATCATTATTCTTCCACCCAGCCATTCTTTCGCCTTCCAAAGCTTCTTCCCATCTCTGCATATATATACGGCATAATATCCGGATGCAAATTACATATAGTATTTAGTCCGCACACTTGGATATTATCACTATTGTTTACATACTCCTCCGGTTCATCCCCCACAAAAAACCTCCATCCTGAATCCGGCTGGTTTGCACATGGTTCTTCCCGATACATATATCCAATTCCTTCCTCTAGCGCCCTCTTTGTCAGTAGACAGCCTAGATTGTTCTTTAACAGGGATGCCCATTCTCTCTCCTTAGGTGTGTACCATTGATTTCTATTCCATGCGCCCCCTTCTCCCAATAAATTGTCTAATAGATTTCTATTAATTTCAAGAAACGATTGAACATCTTCTTCATGCTGGGCCATCTCATAAATAGCTCCGCAAAGACAACTCATCCCATACTCAAAATAGGAATGATAAAATACTTGCGCCTGGCGCACCCACACGTCAGTAATCTCCCAAAATTCCTCTTCCGTTATTATTTCACAGACAGCGGCGTTTCTGCACAAACCGATTCTCTCATTGATATCCCATGCATAAAAGCCTTTTTCCTCTACAATAGGATAAAATAATTCTGCTAACTGCTTGCAGTACAAAAAGCCTTCTCTCCCATTTTCATTTAACTCTTCTAATGCAAATAAAGGAGCCCCTCTCCAAAATGTCATAAACTGCTCATAATGCTCACTTCCTGGATATAATTGATAACATGCCTCCATTAAGGATTCCTTATCCTTCACACCAAATACTTGCTGTAAATGATTTCGGCCTTTCTGAATGTCCTCCGGATTTGTGCAGTGATACAACTCTTCATATCCCATATGCTCGTTGACACCTGGCATTTTTCTGCAGGCGGAAATACCTCCAAGCAGCAGAGTAAACTCTTTTCTGTCCACTGGTTTTGCATTCTGATTCACTGGCTGCTTTTCGTACTGTTTCTTGTATTTTTGTATTTGTTTTATTATTTTTTTCATAAAGCTTCTCCTTTTCTAGGATTGGTAATTTGGCTTGATTTTTCATGATACATAGTGAACCGTTATTTTGAAGTATCCCTGTATTTCTTTTCTATTACCGTAACATAAATAGCCATAGTAATAATGGCTGCCACCATAGTTCCTACAATGGAAAGTAAGATCAAAGGTGAATTTTGCCCTGATAACAATGGAACACCAAGAAACATAAAGACAACACTGAATGCAATCCACAGTTTTGCCACTGCTTTATTGTAGGATGTCACATCTTTCACAGGAAACACCTTGGCATTAGCCCAGAATCCAAATGGTATTGCTTTTCTTCTTTTAGAAGATAACATAAATATGCCATATCCCAAAAAGACAACGCCTACCAAAACCCATAAAATAAATCCTATCATTCCTTCTGTCATATTATCATCCCTTTCTTCACGTATTCCATAATGGTTACATGGCTTCTGCATTCTTTTCACCGCTTCATTTTTTATTTGCTTTTACGAGGACAAAAAATCTATTCTCAGTGTACTCTTGTTTAAATTGTCTGTCAACACACTTTAAGCCACTATATTTTTTTGGATAACATTATTTCATATGGTTCTTCCATAAACATAAAGCCCCCAATTGTGCTATATCCCAGCCTATGATAAAAATGTTGTGCATACTCATCTGAGGAGGTGGAAGTCATAATGTATGTATAACTTTGTAATTTCATTTGTTCCTCCCAAAACTCAACTAACCGCCTTCCCATTCCTCTCCCTCTATTTTCCTCCAACAAATATAACATATTCATAAAGGGAGTATTATCCCAAAACAGATTGTACCTTAGCCACCCTGCAAAATTTTGATTGTCATATGCCACATACACTCGTTTCAATTGAATGCTGTTTTTTAATTCCTCCAAACTTATATGCGTGTCATATTGTTTTATATTACTGAAATCTTCCATAGAGGCAGAATATATCTGATACATTTTCTTCTCCTTTTTATCTGCTTTAACATATTTAGGTGTCTGCAAAGCACTAAAATAATGTAAGTTGCTCATATTGCGCCGGCAATTGGTGAAGATACCGAAAGCATTGATTCACGTCACTGACAATTTGATTTTCTCTGCATATTTTGCGGAATAACCTCATAAGCTCTGGCTGATTATCACTAGACAACTCATATGCATATTTATATCTTTTGTGATATTTTTCCTTTAATCCAGGGAAATGTTGCTGCAGCTTTTCATAATAATATTCTCTGTTCCCCTCCCGAAGAGTCATTCCCATACCAAAACAAATGACACCGTATACCTTTGCCTTAATACAATAATTTAAAATTCCCTGCACATTCTCACGGGTATCATTGATAAATGGCAATATAGGAGACAGCCATACAATTGTAGGAATTCCATTGTCCCGAAATATCTCCAATGCCTCAAATCTTTCTCTTGTTGTGCATACATTTGGCTCTAATATTTTACATAGTTCTTCATCCCATGTAGTCATAGTCATCTGCACTACACATTTTGCTTTTTTATGAATGCTTTTTAACAGCTCTAAATCTCTTAATATTCTGTTTGATTTTGTCTGAATGGAAACCCCAAACTCATAATGTTCGATAAGCTCCAGACATTGTCTTGTAAGCTTTAATTGTTCTTCACAGTGCATATAGGGATCACACATGGCTCCTGTCCCAATCATACACTTTTTTCTCTTAGATCGAAGCGCCTTTTCTAATAATTCAGGTGCATTCTGTTTTACCTCTATATCCTCAAAATCATGAGTAAATCCATAACATTTACTTCTGCTGTCACAATAAATACAGCCGTGGGTGCATCCCCTGTATAGATTCATTCCATTTTGAGGAGATAAAATTCCTTTTGCATCCGCAAAATGCATCCTGCTTCACCTCTTTCATATTGTGATTGAACCATTGCGCCATTGGACAGATACACATGCAAGCATGTCAGCATAATTTTTTACTTCTTTTACTTTTTTTATTTCTTTTTCTCTTTTGATTGCTTTGCCATCTTTTCTTTATTATATAATAAAACCGCATATACAATAAACTTATTTTTTGATTAAAATTCTCCCTCATGCTTTTTAAAAAACTTATAATACGCAAGAACATTTTCTAATTCTGTCCACCTTTTCACATCAACAATCTCCTCATCCATATCATATATTTTCGCATTTTTCATGGACAATAAAAATGGAGAATGCGTAGATATAATAAACTGGCATCCAAAAAAACGTGCCGAATTTTCTATAAATTCCACTAGTTCCTGCTGTTTTGACACGGAAAGACTATTCTCCGGCTCGTCTAACAAGTACAATCCATTTTCCTTAATTTTATTTGTAAAGTAAATAAAAGCGCTCTCTCCATTGGAGTGTTCTCTCACATTTCCCATTACATTTTTTCTCACATATTTGGACTGGGTTTTGCTTCTTGCCATATTCACCTTTTTTAATTTATCATAATCCTCAAGGGACTTCATCTGAAATTGAGAATATTTTGCATCCAAATATTCCTCAAACAATTCTTCTCTTCGCTTGTGTATCCCCTCATTTATATTGCGGATATTCAACATAAAATCAAATACATCATCACTTGTTACAATCCGGCTGTCCAAAGAACTATGACCTGACATCTCATAATCACACATATCCGTGTAATCCTGAAAAAAATTAGTGCTATTATATAGGGTGTCTCTTTCTAACTGCAGCTTTTGAGCAATCACATTCAATGCTGTAGTTTTTCCACAACCGTTTCCCCCATATAATATGGTAATCTCCTCAAAATCCAGCATGGCAAGCCTATGCTTTGACAAAACCTGAAATGGATAAAATGTATCATAACAATTTCTTTTTTGTGCCATTAAAAAATCGTATTCCTTTTCAATGTGAGGGAACGAAAAATGCTTCAAATAAACCATTCTCTCTTTCCTTTCGTACATTTTCTTATCATTGCATATATTATCTCACATTATATCGAACATTTGTTTTAATTTCAATATTTTTTGTTGATTTTATAGGGAAAATTTTTCTTACAGCCCCTGTGAATGTTTATCACATCATGCAGAAATGGCCCAACACTGTATAGATACCAAGGAATTATCGCAAAATATTGCTCTTGCTTGGCATTGGCTCATATTTTTTTGTAAGAAAGTGTGAGGTGGCAGGCGGGATTAAAATATGTTACATTATACCACAAAGGGCATGACTGTTTGATTACGAAGAACTATACATTGCCTGTTGTGATGAAGAAGATAAACTTTTACGCAGTGTATATCAGAAAAAAATAAAACAGTGTGCAATACAAAAGAATTGCTATGTACATTTACATATTCCATGACTTTGGAACATGAAAAAAAACAATTTATATTAGATGAAACCTGTAATGACCCGTTTGTAAAATGGTGCATCACATACACGTTTATGCCGGATGAATTAGAGGATATACTGAAACATTACGGCGTAAAAAATATTAAACTGGCAGGTCCTGGCGCCTATGCAAGAACTCATCCCAATGAATTGCCTGCCGCCCTTGGGTACATACACGACAGCTAAAACATGCCCTTGGCGTGCTGACACCACTTCCAAAACCAAGTATAATTCCATTCATGTAGGACTAAATTTATCCTGACAAATTTTTTATTTTCTCTAGCCTATTTACATTTGTTTTCTCATTATATATTTTTTCCTACCTTTACTATTTGGATTGAATATGCCCTATATTTTTAATGAGTACGCTGATTGTTCCGTCAGTATTGGTAATAAATTCTACATTTTCCCCATTTTGATACTGCTCCATAGGTATTTTAATTTCTATCCCTGTATCCGTCAGCAAACATTGTTTTTCAAACTTTTTTGTAGTAGTGTTATTCTGTGGCTGAATAATCTCCTCCGCCATATTGTATTTTTCCATTTTTTCATTAAATTTTTCTTTTAACTCTATTTGATTTTCAAAAATTCTGTCGGCCACTTGGGGAATGGATATTTCCCCCTGCTGCAAAATCTCCTCATGAAGCACCGCCTTAGCTTTCATATTTGCCTCCCACTGGTCCGACTCATTGACAAACTCCTTTTGTACCGCCTCCACTGCTTTCGTAAAAATAGAGAGCTTTGCCTTGGAGGATAGTTTCCCAGAGCACTGTAGAAATCTTTTTGAAAAATAATTTTCCTTTGTACCATTCACCTCATATTTGCGTTCTAGCAATGTGATTGTGCCATCCTGCATATCTATCAATGCCGCCTCACAGAGCTTCTGACTCTCACCAGGCAATATGGTTTTATAGTTTACAATACTGTTGCAGTTTCCCCCCTCATCTGTTCCTGTCATGTGAGTATAGCAGGATTTATAGTTCATTTTTAACAGCCCCAAAAATTCCTTCTGTCCATAGCGATAACGGACAACCATTAAATCAGCAGGGGGAATATCTATATTTTGATTCATAATTTGGTAGAGGATATTTCCTATATTTTTACTCATTATCTCAAAAGAACCCTCTGCCTCCATGTCTGCTCTATATTCCTCTATAAATGCTTTAACTTGGGAATCCTCATAAAAGGTGCTTGTTTTTATGTCATCCCCTGAAGCCACTTTGTAAATATGCTCCCTCAAAAAATCGACAAAATCCGAGCCATAATCTAATATAGTATCGGACAGCACAGGCATACCGATACTGGAATCTAATATATGTACAATCACTTTTTCTATATGTATATCTGTCTTATCCATCATCTCATTCAACTCCTATTATTTGTTATTCTTGTTTTCATTTTAGGTATTTGCAAACACCTTCATAAAGTTCCTAATTGTGCAAAATTTAAAATTATGAATTTTGCAACTATCAATTGTTTTCATTTACAGGAAAGGAGAGCAGCACTCCATTCCTTCAAGTGCAAACTCTCCTATTTTAATTTCTATATGTTATCGTTTCATTCCTTTTCTCTTGCTTTCGTAGAACAAAAATTACTCTCCTTGTCTTTCCACCTCTACAATAGCATCCTTCTGCATCGGAATGCGGCAGTTTTTGTTATTGCCAAACTCTACAATCACAGTATCATCCTCAATGGCAATGACTACTCCATAAAATCCTGCCGTCGTCATAACACTGTCCCCCTCCTTTAATTCGGCAAGCATAAGCTTTTTGGCATTTGCCTGTTTTTTCTGGGGACGTATCATAATAAAATACATAAACAGACCAATCACTACTACATACAATAAGGTTACCATCAAGCTGCCCTGTACACTTCCCTGTGCTGCTAAATAATTTGTCATTTTCTCTTCCTTTCTGCTTCTGCTTTTTACAGAATATCATATCATTTTTTTAAGCTGTTAAAACCTTCTAATTTTTCTTTTTTATATTGGGAATAGCGATTCTCCTCAATTGCCTCCCTAATTTCTTCCATCATTTTATTATAGAAATACAAATTATGCAAGACACATAATCGCATTCCCAGCATTTCTTTTGCTTTTAAGAGATGCCTGATATAGGCTCTAGAGTAATGTCTGCAGGCTGGACATCCACATCCCTCCTCTATCGGCGAATCATCTAATTCATACTGTGCATTGAACATATTACGTTTTCCCTGATTGGTATATACATGACCATGGCGGCCGTTTCTGGAAGGATACACACAATCAAAGAAATCCACTCCCCGCTCCACTGCCTCTAGTATGTTTGCCGGTGTTCCAACTCCCATTAAATAGGTTGGCTTGTCCGCAGGCAAATAGGGAACTGTCTCCTCTATAATATGATACATCTCCTCATGGGATTCCCCCACTGCCAATCCGCCTAGCGCATAGCCATCTAAATCCATCTGAGATATTGCCTTGGCATGTTCAACACGAATGTCTGCAAAAGTTCCTCCCTGATTGATGCCAAACAGCATTTGATGGGGATTGATGGTATCCTCCAATTGATTGAGACGGTTCATCTCCTTTTTACACCGCTCTAACCATCTTGTAGTTCTATCTACAGAATTCTGCATATATTCTCTTGTGGCCGGATGAGGAGGGCATTCATCAAAAGCCATAGCAATAGTAGATGCCAAGTTGGACTGAATCTGCATACTTTCCTCCGGCCCCATAAATATTTTTTTTCCGTCTATATGAGAGTGAAAATATACCCCCTCCTCCTTAATTTTACGCAAACCTGCAAGAGAAAAAACTTGAAATCCTCCGGAATCAGTGAGAATAGGCCTGTCCCACACCATAAATTTATGTAGTCCCCCCATTTTCTTTACAATCTTATCTCCTGGTCTCACATGAAGGTGATAGGTGTTAGATAATTCCACCTGAGTGCCAATCTCCTTTAAATCCATAGTGGACACTGCGCCCTTGATGGCAGCGATTGTCCCTACATTCATAAAAACCGGAGTTTGAATGGTTCCGTGTACTGTAGTCACTTCACCCCGCTTTGCCCTTTTATCACGATTGATTAATTGATACATGTATAAGCTCCTTTAATTTCATTTTTATAGCATGTTGTATTAGTTTAAAGCATACAGACATTTTTTTCAAGGGAAAGTTGAATTTTCCCTTCTATCATGATAAGATTATACGATGCATATTGACTTATAAATAAAAAGGTGAAGATGCTTATAGAAATGCACAATACAATTTACACAGTATAAAATATGTAGATTTTCATACGATAAACTTTGAACAGAAACAAGAAAAATGGAGGATTCAATTTTATGGCAGGTTCAACATATGGAACTATATTTCAAATCACTACATGGGGGGAATCCCACGGGGAGGCTATCGGAGTTGTGGTGGATGGTTGTCCCGCAGGAGTACCAATAGAAGCCAGTGATATTCAATTTTATTTAGATAAGCGCAAACCTGGACAGAGCAAATATTCCACTCCCCGAAAGGAAGCTGACTGCGTAGAAATTTTGTCCGGTATCTTTGAGGGCAAAACTACAGGCACTCCTATCTCTATGCTTGTACACAATAAAACCCAGCGCTCAAGTGATTACTCAGAAATAGCAAGCTATTATCGCCCTGGTCATGCAGATTACACATATGACAAAAAATATGGTTTTCGGGATTATCGGGGGGGAGGACGCTCCTCAGGCAGAGAGACAATCGGCAGAGTAGCCGCAGGTGCCATTGCCGTAAAAATATTAAAGGAATTAGGAATAGAAGTTCTCTCTTACACAAAGTCCATCGGCAATGTGGAAATCGACTACAACCGCTTTGATGTAAACAGCATTGAGACAAATCCGGTCCGCATGCCTGACGCCGAAGCTGCCAAGAAAGCCACTCTGCTCCTAGACGAAAAACGTAAGGAATTGGATTCTGTGGGAGGGGTAATTGAATGTGTGATCAAAGGAATTCCTGCTGGGATTGGCGAGCCGGTATTTGAAAAATTAGATGCCAACTTGGGGAAAGCAATGATGTCCATCGGCGCCGTTAAGGCATTTGAGGTAGGAAGCGGCATACATTCCTCCCAATCCTTCGGCAGTGAAAATAATGACCAATTCTATTATAATGAAGCAAACCAAGTCCGAAAGAAAACCAACAACGCCGGCGGTATACTGGGGGGAATCAGTGATGGGGACACAATTGTAGTGCGGGCATATTTTAAACCTACCCCCTCTATCTTCTCCTCCCAGGACACAGTAAACAAATCAGGAGAAAATATATCTGTTCAAATTAAGGGACGCCATGATCCTATTATTGTTCCAAGAGCAGTTGTTGTCACAGAAGCCATGGCCTCATTAACTGTATTGGACTTGCTTCTTCTCAGCATGACAAATCGTCTAGACAAAATACGAGATTTTTTTCATAGATAATCATTCATTAGGTTAGATGTTTTTTAATTGAAAACAGTGCTGTGTAATAATTGGCTGATGGGGTAAATATCTATTCAAAAACAGTCCTTTGACCTAATTCGTCATTGCCCGTTTTTGAATTCATCTGCCCATCAGCCATAAAATACAAAAACTATTTAACTTAGTTAAATCCAAATATACCATGCATCAGCTTATAGCCTGACTTAGAAATAAATCTTCCCACTCTTCCCGGCAGATTCATAATAATGCCAAAAGGCGTTCTTCTTAATTTCTTGTACAACTCCTCATCCTGCTCTTTTAAATACTGCCAAAGCTGTTTTTTCTTTTCTAAATTTTCCTTTGTGCCGGACAGTATCAACATAATAGACGCCACACACATCATCATATCCAAATGCTGCAGCATATATTTTTTCATTACCTTGCTGGCAAAATCAATTTTCTTATACTCATCTATCAAAATTTTATTGACTAGTATTTGCTGGTCAATTCTAGAAATCATAATTTTCTCATTGACAGACTGGTCCTCCCTGCCAATAAAATACTTATACAGGTTTAAGTTCATATAATAAAATTTTTTTACATGGGAAAGAGGCACAAATACATAGATATTATCTACATAGAAGGTGTGCTGGGGCAGCACAAGCCCGCAGTCCCGCAATACTTGTGTTCTATATATAACCGAGTGCATCAAAATGTACTGAAAACGATTAAAGTGTATTTTACTGTCCCAGCCAAGCACTGTGTTCTGCTTCATGGCTAAACGATAACGCATAACCTTTTTGTGATGCGCATTTTGTTTATCATACACATAATTGGCCAGCAGCATATCAATTTGATGCTCCTCATCCATCATATCCCGAAGCACATCCAACACTTTTTTTAGGTTTTTCTTACTGACACAGTCATCACTGTCCACTACCTTAAAATATTTTCCTGTGGCATTTCTGATACCAGTATTTACCGCTCCTCCATGTCCACTGTTTTCCTGGCTGATTACTCTGACAATATTGGGATAACGCTCCATATATTCCAATGCAATTTCTTCCGTGTTATCTTTTGAACCATCATTGACAATAATAACTTCTACTTCCTCTCCTCCAGATATAACTGTATCTAGACAATGACGCATATAATCCTGTGAATTATAGCATGGAACTACAAATGTTAATATTTTCATTTTTCTATTTCCTTTCTCTTGAAAAACCTTTATCATGCAAAACGCAATTCATGTAAAACAATTCCATTTCCTTCCTATTATCTAACCATATATATCAAAGGTGGATTGTCTTTCTTCCTCTGGTTTTGTGTCTTCAGCCGGTTCTAGGGACTGATTATTTTTATTGGAAGCTATTTTTAATTTTGGCATTTTACAGGCAATATAATAAAATACATACCCACATATGGCTAATTCCAATAACATACACAATAAATAAACAATTATATTTTTACTAAAAAAACTGCTGATACCTGTCTTATTTAAAAAAACGGAAAAACTATTGGCGCTGATATGTAACAACATGGCTGAAAGTAAGTTCCCATACTTTTCGTACACATAAGCACACAATATTCCTATCCCAAAGGCATACAACCCCTGCATTGCATTAAAATGAAACAAACCAAAAATCAATGCAGATATGAAAATAGAGCCCTCCTTCGGCATATACTCTCTCAATCGTTTAAACACCATACCCCGATAAATCAATTCCTCCGCAATAGGTATTAAAAGACATATTACTGCAAGCTGTACCCAAAATACTTTGTCAAACAATACCTGTTCCACCTGGGCATAACTTTGACCTATTTTATCAAAAGGAAGCAGACTCACAAATCTGCTAAAACCAACACAGGCACTGAAACCTAATAGGACAATCCATCCATACTGATTTATTTTGTATGGAGATTTCACAGGTTTTCTTGTTTTCTCTTCCTTGGCAAAAAAATAAAACAACACAGGAAGGGTGAGACAAACGGACACGAGAGAGATAAAAGAACTATTTTGATTATAAATCGCCTCAAATCGCTGCCCTAAGCTCATGGCCTCATCTACACCTACCCACTGCTCATTGCCCATGGCAATAAAATCCTTCACACACAAGATTCCCATAGCAATATACTGGGTCAACATACTAATCAGCATATAGAAAACTGGCCAAATGCCGATTTTATAGATTTTCACTTCCAGGCGTTCCTTTGTCATTTATATTATTTACCTTCCTTATATTTTTTATTTATTTTGCACAAACATTCAAAACGAATCTTTAAATAAAACGAACCTATCCTATCATTGCAAATTAAGTTTTCATGCAGGCAGAAGCAACTTGACCTTTTAACCCTAGTATCATATTATACCATATTAGCATTGTGTGGTGTGCTTTACATTCATAAAATGAAAAACATTTCAAAAAATCAAAACAGTAATATTATTAAAATTACAAGAATGAAATTGAGAAATAAGCAAAGAAAAGAGGGTTTACTATGAGTCAAAAGAAAGTAGATGCGTACAAAAAAGCTAAGGCAAATCGCAAAAAGGAAGTAAAAAGAGCAAGGATAAAACGTGTATTGACAAAAATCGTCGTAACAGTTCTGTCACTTGCTATTGTTGGATATCTAGGCTGGTCTGTCTATGCTAAATTTATAAAAAAGACTCCTTCTGCTCAGGAGGGGGAAACCATAACCTTATCCTCGGAACAGTTAAGCTCCCTGCAGGCCGCAATAAGCAGTCAAGCGGAACAGAGCTCCGGCAGTGAAACAACAAGCGGAAAATCCAATTCAGAGAGTTCCGAAGGTGAAACAACAAGCAAAAACAACAGCTCTGATAAGAAATCAGAGAAAAACACATCAAAAAAGGACAATTCTGATAAAACTTCCGGCGCCGGTGAGGAAAGCACCTCCAAGGCCAATGAAAACAACAGCACTACAACAAAAAGTAATTCAGAAGAAAGTTCCAGCGAGACAACTAAGGCAAACGAATAAAATAGAGAATATGAAAATCCCTTATATTTCCTTCTTTAAGCTTTTAAAGCATTGGACAATATAAGGGATTTTTAAGTGGAATATATTATAGATTTGTAAGCTACATGCGCTCCGGCGCCTGAAAGCCTAATAATTCAATACAAAGCTCTAATACCTTTTTTGTGATGGAAATTAAAGTAATATAGCTCTTTTGCTTTTGTTGATCTTCTTCTCCTAATATTTTTGTATCATGGTAAAAACCATTAAAACAGTCAGACAGCTCATATATGTATGCACAGATTCGATGAGGAGCCAACTCTTCATATGCCGTCTCTATCACTTCGTTTAGCTTTGAAAGCTGAAGCATTAAATTCTTTTCTGATTGATGAGAGGGAACTAACAATACCCCTTCCTCCTGCTCTGACGACTGCTGATAATATTTTGTCAATATTGATTTGATACGGACAATCGTGTACAAAATATAAGGGCCAGTATTTCCCTCAAAGGAGGAGAATCTCTCAATGTCAAAGACATAATCCTTAGATGCCTGGTTGGACAAATCTCCATATTTCAATGCGGAGAGTCCTACAATACGGGAAACCTCTCTCGCCTCCTCCTGGCTGACAGAACGGTTTTCCATCATTTTCTCATAAACCGCTTGATTGATTTCACCAATGAGAGTTTCTAGTCTCATCACTCCCCCATCTCTTGTCTTAAATGGCTTTCCGTCCTTTCCGTTCATGGTTCCAAAGCCCTTAAACAGCAATTGGGTATTTTCCTCCACGATACCTGTTTTTCTCGCAGCTCGGAAAACCTGTACAAAATGCATCTCCTGCCTTTTGTCTGCCATATATAGGATTCTATCCGGGGCAAAATCTTGTTTTCTTTGTATCAGTGTTGCCAAATCTGATGTGGCGTACAATACTGCACCGTCAGATTTTTGGATAATACAAGGCGGAATTTCTTTTGTATCTGTCTCCTGGGCTACATCCACCACCATAGCTCCCTGACTTTCATGGAGAAAACCCTTTTCTTTCATATCGGATATCATATCCGGAATATAGTCCTGGGCATCACTCTCCCCCTTCCAGAGATCAAACTCCACCTGTAAATTTTCATAATTTTTCTTTAAATCTACAATAGAAACCTGTAAGATATGCTTCCAAAGTGCTCTATATGGCGGATATCCCTGCTGTAACTGTAAGGTAGCCTGCTGTGCCCTTTCTTTAAAAGCCCCATCCTGTTTTGATTTTGCACTTGCTCTTGGATATATCTCCTCTAACTCTGTTATGGTAAAAGGCGCATCCTGTGGATATTCGCCCTTATAATCCGTGTCAAAATACACTAAATCTGGCTGGTCCTCCTGAAGTTGTACAATAATCAGCCCCATCTGAAGTCCCCAGTCACCTAAATGTACATCTGCTATCACTTCATCACCGCAAAAACGGCAGATTCTCTTCAAGGTTTCTCCGATAATGGCTGAGCGCAAGTGCCCTACATGCAATGGCTTTGCTACATTTGCTCCGCCGTAGTCCATCACTACCTTGCGGGAACTCTCACATGGCTCACAGCCTAATCTATCATCCTTTCCCATATCCCCCACATAGGAAGCCAAAAATTCTTCACTTATTTTCATATTGATAAATCCAGGATTGACAGCTTGAACACTCTGAAATTTATCACAATTCTGAAGTTGCGCTGCAACCTCCCCTGCAATCTGAATAGGAGCTTTTTTATATTGTTTTGCCGCCGCCATCGCTCCGTTGCACTGATAATCACACAAATCCGGACGGTTAGAGAGGGTTACCTTTGCCAGCTTTTCATCATATCCACAGACACAAAACGCTTTTTCTAATTCTTCTGTTAAGACAGCTAATATTTTTTTCATAATATTGTTACAATCCTTTCTACAAGCAATCGCCATCCACTAGTTTAGAGCAGCTTTGAACAAGCAAGGGCTAAAGAACCTGGACCTATATGACAAGATACGCTAAGAGATAAATGGTCCACATAAATCTCAACTCCAGGAAATGCTTCCTCCACCTGCTGTTTAAAGTTCAACGCCTCATCTTCATTGTCAGTGTGGGCGATTGCCAAATGTACATTGTGGTAATCACCACCAAATCTCTGCTCTATATCTTTTTTCATGGCATCCAGCATAATAGTTTTTGCCTGGCGAACGGTTCTTGCCTTAGCATAGGCATCTAACTTCTCCCCCTGTATTTGCAGAACAGGCTTAAGCTTTAGCAAAGTTCCAAGAGCCGCTGCCGCTGCTGTAATTCTGCCTCCTCGCTTTAAATATTTTAATGTATCCACCATAATGTAGATGCTGGATTCATATTTTACCTGCTCTAATTTTTCTTTTATTTCCGATGCTGACATATCTCTCTTCGCCAACTCGATGGCATCTAATACAGATTGACGCTGAGTCACAGAAATTCTCTGATTATTGACTACCTGCACCTTACCATCAAAATCTTCACAGAGCATTTGCGCTGTGCTGTATGAACTGCTCAGACCGCTGGACATAGGAATATGAACAACACTCTCATAATGATTCAAAATATCATTCCACAGGTCTACCACATCAGAGATAGCAGGCTGAGAAGTTGAAATAGGAATATCTTGCTTTAATTTTTCATAAAATTCTTCCTGTGATAAATTGATTCCCTCCAAATATTGGTCCTGCTCAATCATAAATGGCATAGGCACTACAAAAATACCTAGCTGTTCCGCCTGGTTTCTTGTAATCCCACTGTTACTGTCTGTAACGATAGCAACTTTTTTCACGCTTTTTTCCTCCTACATTTTTAATGATTATATTTTACTAAATTTCTATTCCATTTTTCCTCAACAATTCTCTGGCTGTATCTACCGAATCTACCCCTTCTTTATTTTTCACTGGAGCAAATTCCTTTTCTCTCTCTACCTCGTATGCAAGACAGCTATCTAACATATGAATCATGTCTAAAATTAACGTTTCAAACTTATAACCGTTTGGCTCTTGCGGTTTTATCAGCTCACCCTGCTGATTTATATAGGGAATCTTCTTTTCTACAATATGAAGCGGCATTTTATCCTTTAAAATCTTCTCTAAATCTATAATTTTAAATAGATAATTTAAAATCACCCCATAGTGATATGCATATTCACCATTGTTCTTTTTTTCATACCGCATCTGTTCTGAAAGCTCATAATATTCTACGATGGATGGCCTTCCATCCTCTAAGCACATTACCCCGACTCTCTCCTCTGGAAATGCCTTTGCCACTACTTTAGAGCCGCCAGCTTTCCCAGAAAGCAGTGTTGCACCTATAAAATATGGGTCCGCCATTTTCTGCAGCACATTGTCCACGGAAAATATATTGAGCCACTCCACCCCCATCCTTTTTACCTGGGCCAACACACCACTGCTGACCATGGAGGAAAACCAACCGCCATTTCCGTTTGGGGACATGGATAATGTATCCCTTCCCTCCATTAAAATCTTTCCATTGTAGTCTACACTCGGTGCCATTTCCTGCTGAAAGAAAAAGATATATTCTCTTGGATAACCAAAAAATTCATGTTGTTCAAAAAATTCCACTGTATCAGAATGGTTTTTGTCACTTGTCATAATCATCAAAGGCACCCACACATTCACTTGTGCTGTAACCTGCATTAAATTTTCAATCAGGCATTGGAAAATATATAACTCTCTGTCCACTCCAATCCGAAAAGTTCCCTTTGGCTTGTCAAATCCTAATCTAGTACCCTGTCCTCCTGCCAAAAGCACTGCTCCTACCTTTCCCTGCCTCAAAAGCTTTATTCCCGCCTCATAATAAGCTGCTTTATTTTTTTCTATCTCATCTAAAGATAAGGCATCAATAGGCTGAATATTTCCTTTTTTTGCCTCCTGTACTCCGCCCTTGCACAACTCTAATAACGAAAAATCAATGCTTTCTATTTGTCTCTGCAAATTTTGCTGTTCCTCAACAGTGAGGGTATCATAAAATTGCAGTAAATGTGTTTGACTATAATTATCAAGCTTTTGTTTGATTTGTGAAAAATCCATTTTTCGTTTTCCTCCACAACATTGGTTTATCCTTGTTATATCCTTGTTACTTTCTTTGTTTACTTACTTTTTCTACATTTGTTTTTATTGTATTTTATTGTTTTTGTTGTTTTTGTTATTTTTGATATTTTCTAAACATTTTACTTATCTTTTATTTTAGAATTTTACTATATTTTTTATTTACTTTGGAACTGGAGTAGGCCTTCTCTTGTCAAATACTTTGTTTACATCAAATAAATCTGACAACTTATCAACCTCATCATCTATCATATCATAGTACATCCTCTGTCCGTCCAAATTTCTTCTTCCCATGCGGAAATAGGTATCACCAAACTGGATCCAATACTGATTGGAATCTACATTACAGAAATAATAAAAACCTGCCTTCTGTAAATATTTCAATTTATCCATATCTACATATTCTTCTTTATCGTATCCCCGCCAATCTCCGATATCTTCACCAAATGGGAAAATCATCACATCTGTCTCACCCAATATAGTTTCTACACGCTTCTCCCATTTATCCGTATCCTCTTTAAACCGCTTCATACTCACCTGTGCAGAGTGCATATGTCCCCATGTATGACTGGCAAACTCCCAACCGTTATCCTTTAAGCACTGTGCCACCTTCTTGGCCTGCTCCACATCGCTCTTATAGGTTTTATTCTTTTTGTACTCTGTATCCGTACGATAACCTAACACTCCATTATAGCCTGTCAATGCCAGGATACCTTTTGCTCCTCTATAAGAAAAGTCTGGATGTTTCTCCACAAAAGATTCAATTAAAGGAACCATATCAAAATCTCCTGTGACAGTTGTACCATCATCCTGAAGCATCTCACAGGTTGGCTTGCCATTTTCTCCAATGACTATTCTGGTAGCAAATCCGTCCCCCTCCATGTATTCATAGTAACTTACATCATCCTGTGATAAAACAAATGGTTTTTTATCTGGGGGAAGATAAATCTCTCCCTTCTCCATCTTTACATTGCCGTCCTTGTCCACCGTTTTCTTGGAAATATCATGAATACTAACCATCACGTATCCCTTTTTGTACATAGATTCCATAATTTTATTGAACTCATCTATTGTTGTCATTACTTCATTGTATCCATCCTGATCTTCATCACCATCAAAAGCCTTCTTTGTATCTGCAATCAAAGTATGGAAAAATATATGGGTTATTTCTGTCATATTATCATACTTTACTGCCTTGGATTTTTCCTTCTCATATTTTTTTATAGCCTCTGTCATCTCTGTAAATTCACTATATTTCTCATAGCTCTGTATAGTGGCAATTGCTTTATCATAATCATACATTGCACACAAGCGGTCTGCCTGGGCAATTAACTTTTCCCTATCTTGTGTTTCCTTTTCTTCATTTGATACAGTTGTCTCTGCTGAAGAACTCTCTTCTGCCTGCTTTTGTGTAGTCTTTTCCTTCCCCTTCGCACTTTTCACTGCCTGAACACATACTGCGGCAGTTACTATCACTGCAATGGCCGTCAATATACCGGCAACTGCTATCGCTGCCTGCTTTTTCTTCTCTTTTTCCTTTCTTTCCTGGTATTTCCTGTTACCCTTTGTTTGCTGTTGTTTCATTTTTTCATCCTCCATTCTCATGCCCTCTCTTACAGCTTTCACTCTGCTGCACACTTTTTATTAACCTAAACCTCAGTAACCTTGTATATCTTATAATATTTGTGTATCTTATAATATTAAGTAGAAAATGTTTAAAGTATAAAAAGCATAAATTGATACTTATTATAAACTTACATACATGATAATTATATTAACGAATTATAATGATATTAATATACACTTCTAAATTTTATTCGATTCACCATAACGCTTACATTTTATTATTTTAATTAAACAACTGTAATAGTAGCTTTTCTCGTTGCTTTTCTTCCCAACAAATCCTTCACCGTATAGGTAATCTCATATACACCTACTACCTGCAAAGAATATTTCCCTTTTATCTGAATCTCCTTAGTAATATCATTGCCGCAGGAATCCACAGCTTGAATTCCCTTCAGCAAATCTATGCTTGTCCCCCTTCGTACATGTAAGTTCTTCACACCTTTTATGTTAGGTTTTGCCGAAATCCATGGATTATTCACATCTGGGTCCGTCGGGTCCCAAACACTATCTTTTGGAATTTTGATAACCTCTGGTTTTCCCAGCGGTCCACTTACCTCGTCTTCATAAATCTCCACAATTGTGCCATAAGCACAATTGTCATATATCCACTTGGCATCCTCCACTGTCAAACGAATACAGCCATGTGAAACGCTTTTGCCCAATCGGTTAAATTCTGTGGCAATTAATGTATTTTTTGACATGCTGTCATAAGAAGAGGAATGAAACAAAATATCGTTCACAATTCTCACCGCATACTGTCCATACACTCCATAAAACAATGCACGAAATGGATATCTCTCTCCGGCTTCATACACACCAAGAGGTGTATTTTTTCCACCGGTAGAACATCTCATCGCCTTTACTGGTATAGAATATCTACCTTTCTTATCGCTTTTATAGATAGTTACACAGTTTTCTAAGCGATTTACACTGATATAATAAGGATTTCCATTATATTTTTTCTTTGGTTTATAATCAGAAGCTTTGTTATCTTTATTATCTTTGTTTTGTTCACTATTCTTTTTAGTGCTAGTTTCTGCTGGCTTAGCTTCATTTGTATTTTTTGTTGTACTTGATTGTATATTTTGTGATGTGGTCTGTGTATTTTGAGTTTCTGGATTTTTCATTGTACTGTTTGATGCTTCTTTTGTATTGGCAGTGTTATCCTCTTTAGAAGCTTTGCTTCCCTGTTCTAATACTACCTGTGTTGTATTTCCTGAAATCTCCTCTGACACTTTTTTTACTTCTCTTCCCTCTACCCCTGTCTTGTTTTGTTTCTTTACTCCTAGTAAATCTGTTTCCTGATATATAAAAAAGATACAAATACACAGCATTGCAGCGCCCAGTAGAGAGACAGCAAGCTGTTTTCTTCTCTTTTTTCCAAATAGATTTTGAAGCTTCTCCTTAAGAAAGCAGCCTAAATGATGGAAAAAAAGCAAAACAGCTACCAAAGCTATCATAAGACAATAGGGAGTATGGTGTCTTTTACCATATTCTATTAACTTTTGTACACATTTTGGTTTACGCTTCATCTGTTACCTCGTTTTCGTTTTTCATCATTTGCCCCTGTATTCTAACACATTCCGATAAAAAAAGATAGTATTTATTCAAGGAAAAGAAAGATACAATTGATTTTATTAGTGTTTATCTATGCCCCTCAAAGGATGAAACACTCTGTCTTTTCCGTTTCCCGATATTTTTTTTGCTGTTTCCATAGCTTCTTTGCAAAAATATTCTTGGGAACAAAGTAAATTTTTCCCTCTTTTATCTACTTTTCCATAGATGCCATCCTTTCCTAAAAGGTGGGCTTTCATTGTGTCCTCCAGCTGAATCTCTAAAATATGAATCACTTCTTTTTTTAGTTTTTCTTCTTCCACTGGAAACAAAATCTCAACACGCTTATCTAAATTTCTTGGCATCCAGTCCGCACTTCCCATGTACACCTCTTCCATGCCATTATTATGAAAATAAAAAATTCGACTGTGCTCTAAAAAAGTGCCGACAATGGAACGCACGGTAATATTTTCACTCACTCCTGATATTCCTGTCCTTAAACAGCAAATTCCTCTCACTATCAAATCTATTTTCACCCCTGCCGCAGAAGCTTCATACAAAGCACTGATAATACCTTTATCACACAGAGAATTCATCTTTGCTATAATAAATGCTTTTTTCCCCTCCCTTGCATATTTAGTCTCTCTCTTAATTAAGGAAATGAATTTATCCCGAAGCCAAAGGGGTGCCAGACTTAATTTATTCCAAAACAATGGTTCCGAATAACCTGACAACATATTAAATACTGCCGTGGCATCCTCTCCAATTGCCTGATTGCATGTGAGCAGTCCCATATCTGTATATAACTTTGCTGTGGAGTCATTATAATTTCCTGTGCCTAAGTGGACATACCTTTTTATTCCCTCTTCCTCCCGACGAACTACCAAAGTAATTTTACTGTGTGTCTTTAATCCCCGTAGGCCATAAATTACATGACAGCCTGCTTTTTCCAGCTGAATTGCCCAGTTAATATTATTTTCTTCATCAAATCTAGCCTTAAGTTCCACCAACACCGATACTTGTTTGCCGTTTTCTGCCGCCTGGGCAAGAGATGCAATAATTGGAGAATTACCGCTGACACGATATAATGTCTGCTTAATGGCAAGCACATTTTCATCCTTTGCTGCCTGCCTGACAAAATCCACTACTGGCTCAAAAGATTGATATGGGTGGTGAAGCAATATATCACCCTTTCGTATCTTTGTAAAAATATCCTCCTCCCCCGCCAATGCTGGTACAGGCTGAGGTGTATATTTCTTTTCCCTAAGGTGGTCAAAGCCCTCTAAACCATATAATTTCATAAGAAAAGTCAAATCTATAGGTCCATTGATAAGATACACATCCTCCTCCTTCATGTGCAGTTCCTCCTTCAGCACATGGAGCAGTCTCTTATCCATCTTATCCTGCACCTCTAAACGTATCACCTCTCCCCACTGCCTTTTCTTAAGCTGTTTTTGTATTTCCTTGAGCAAATCTGCCGCCTCATCCTCATCAATTGTTAAATCTGCATTTCTCATAATTCGATAGGGATGTGCACAAACTACCTTGTAATTTAGGAATAAATATTCTATATTTCTCTCAATAATCTCCTCCAGCAAAACAAGTGTTGTGTCTTTCACATTTTCCGAAGGAATCTTTACAAACCTCTGTAAGCCGCTTGGAACTTGAACTGTAGCAAATTCCAACTCCTCCTGATTTTTATTTCCCTTCTTTCCTCCCTTTTTGTGCTGTATCAATGCCCCTATATTTAAAGATTTATTGCGAATTAAAGGAAAGGGCCTAGAGGAATCTACTGCCATCGGTGTCAAAACCGGATAAATTTCATCCATAAAATATTTATCAACAAATTTTTTTTGTTTTTCATTCAACTCCTCATGATGACTAATCATTTTAATCTTATTCTGCTTTAACAGCTGCAGTAGAGAACGATTCCAAGTGGAATACTGCATTGCAACTAACTGATGGGTCTTTTTGTTGATATGCTTTAATTGATTCTTTGGAGTCAAACCAGCCAAATCTTCCTTCTCATAACCGGCATGCTCCATATCTTTAAGGGACGCCACTCGTATCATAAAAAATTCATCCAGATTGGAGGCGGTTATACTCAAAAACTTCAAGCGCTCAAACAAAAGATTATTTTTATCTCTTGCCTCCTCCAACACTCGATAATTAAAATCCAGCCAACTTAATTCACGGTTCGTAAAATATTCTTTTTTTCCAAAATCCCGCTCTTTATCTTTCTCTGCCATCAATTACACTCCTTTCTTCTTTAAAATGGGAGTAATTCCATATACTTCCTGAAAAAACTCTGCCTTTTTCGGAAATAATCCTCGCTCCAATGTAATATCTTCATTCGTCTTTGCCGTAATAATAAGCTGGTCATCTTTTACATGTACTACAAAATCCTTAAATTTATGCTTATGACTCCTGTCAATTGCATTAGCTACACGCAAAATCGCCGCCAATTTTGTAACGATATCATATTCCTGCTCCAACAATCTTTCATTCTCAAAATCTGGTATATCAATATTGTTATATTTTACTATATTTGCCACAATTTCCTTGTCATGCTCCGTCAAGCCTATAATCTCTGTAGCTTGAATAATATAGTAGGAACATTGGGCTGACTGATTCATACTGATATATTTCCCACAATCATGTAAAATAGCCGCAATCTGCAGTAGATTTCTCTCACTTTTACCAAAACCATGATATTTTTTCATGGCATCAAAAATCTTAATCACCGTATCCTCCAATAAGGTAATATGCTGCATATTGCCATTATAGCGCTGTGCAGCCATCCTTGCAGATTCTAACGTATCCTCCTTAAAATCATGTCCCTCTGATAATTTATATTTTTTATCGCCAAAATTAACTGCCATTCCGTCACACAAGTCAATGGCTGTCAACCAAATTTTCTGCGCATTCGTCACATCCAAAATTCTCTCATAAGCCATGGCGCAAGGCATCAAAAGAGCAGCATTTTCTTCTGATATATTTAACTTTGTTGAAATTTCCATAGGACTTTTCCCCTTAAGAGTTTCAAACCGCTGCAAAAATTGTTTTTGCTCCATCTCCTCCCACAGCTTCATAGTTTCTCTGTTGTCCTTTTTTGCCAAATATAATATATAATCTCCAACTGCAATCACATGCTTTACCGGATAATCCTTCAAATACATTCTCTTAAAGGTTTGCATATCATTATCCATCAATTCCAATATAAGCTGGTCAAGCACTACCTTTTCTCTGCTAATCGGATATAAGGTTTCCCTGATTCTTAATGAACCCAACTTAATATTTTGGGTGGCAACTACTTTTTTCTTCTGAACCAGAGAAATCTGAATGCTCCCTGGCCCTACATCTACTATGGCCGCCCCCTCATTCCACACATTTTTCAAATCGTTTTCCAACAAAACCAAGGCTTTATAATTGTAAAATCTTTGGATGGCGTTTCCCAATACCTTTACTTCCATTCCTGTTTGAACCCGAATCCTATCTAGCACAATTCTTCTATTTGCCGCCTCCCTAAATGCACTAGTGGAACAAATCTCATACTCCTGCACCTGATAGGTTTTCATAATTTCCTTATATTCCTCTAATACTTGACACAACTCCTGAACTGTTTCTTTGCTTATTTTTTTATATACATAGGTTTCATGACCGATTCCCATTACATGCCACACAGTATCTATCATTTTAATTCCAGTTTTGGAGGACATCTCGTACACCTTTAATTTCACCTCGTAGGAGCCAATGTCAATAGCTGCAAAACGTGTCATAACTTCATCTCCCTTCCTATGTGTTTTTATATTCACGTATTTCAAATCAATATTTATCTCATTTTTCAAATCATAAATAACAATCCAATAAATGATACAAGCTTTTCATCCTTTTATTTTCTAGTGATAACCTATCTCTATAAAAATGACTCCTCTATTATCTCATTGTTTTAATAATTACCTAAAATCTGCACCTTTCGCGCTTCCTCACAAACAGCATGCAGGGCATTTTTTACTGCTGCATCATGCAAATTCCCTTCAAATTCTATAAAGAAACGATATTCCCAACTTTTACCCACAATAGGTCTAGACTCAATTTTCGTTAAGTTTAAATCATTAAAAATAAAATGAGATAAAATTCCATAAAGACTTCCACTCTCATGGGGCAGCTCCAAATACAAAAATACTTTATCCGCATTTTTTTTACATACTGGCTCATTAGAAACAATTATGAATCTAGTAGCATTTTTTTGATTATGTACAATATTTTCCTTCAATACCTTTAGGCCATAAATCTCCGCCGCTTCCTTGCTGGCAATAGCTGCCTGGGATTTATCCTGCTCCTCCACAACTTTTTTTGCGCTTCCAGCCGTATTTGCCTGTGCAATTTGCCGCCAATTGGGATATTGTTCTAAAAAGTCTGAGCACTGCATTAACCCTTGGGGATGTGAATACACAGTATGTATATTAGATAACTCTGCCTCAGGAAGTCCTAAAAGCGCATGGGAAATTTTTATGTCTATGATATCCACAATAGTAGGATTATATTTCACAAGCAAATCATACACATCATTGACAATTCCCGCTGTAGTATTTTCAATGGGAAGCACTCCATAGCTGCATTCTTTGTTGACAACGGCTTCCATCACCTGACCAAAGGTTTTCACTGGCTGGCATTCTACATTTTCTCCAAAATATTTTTTGGATGCCACATAACTGTAGGCACCTGGTACTCCCTGATAAACCACTTTCTTTGTTTCTTTTGGAATATGTTCTACAATCCGAAAGGGCATATCAAGCCCCATATCTCTATCAATCATCGCCTGGTACTGAAGTTTTCTGCTGGTTGCCATAATTTGCTTAAACAACTCCTGTACGCCCTTTTTATTAAACTCACTATGAGCTAGTTCCTCTACCGCGCTTAATTTTTGCAGCTCTCTTTCCCTGTCTAGCACTTTTTTCCCTGTCTGCAGCTTTGTTTTTGCCACCTCCTTGCAAAGCGCCATTCTTTTTTCAAATAAACCTACCATTTCTTTATCTATCTCATCTAACTGTTTTCGTATATCCATTAAATCCATCTCTATCGTCACATCCTTCTATCTGCTTTGTTTGTGTCCTTCCAAATATTATGATTTGTCAATTAGTCATGAAATAAAGGGGTTGAGAAATATCTCTCCGCTGTATCCGGCAATACTGTCACAACCGTTTTTCCTTTTCCCAACTTCTTTGCCAGTTTTTTTGCCGCTGCCACATTGGTACCGCTAGAAATTCCGCACATTATTCCCTCTAATCTTGCCAAATCCTTTGCCGTCTGGATTGCCTCCTCGTCTGTCACCACATAAATTTCATCATATATTTCCTGATTTAAAATATCAGGAATCAGTCCATCCCCTATTCCCATCTGCAAATGCGTTCCGATAGTACCCCCTGCTAATATTGCTGCATTTTCCGGCTCCACTGCCCAAATTTCAATGTCAGGATTCTGAGCCTTCAATACCTCCCCAATGCCGGTTATCGTTCCTCCTGTTCCGATACCTGAACAAAATCCATGAATCGGCCCTGCCACCTGCTCCATAATTTCTAGTCCTGTATGATGCCTGTGTGCACAGGGATTGGCTGGATTTTCAAACTGCTGCGGAACAAATACATTGGGATTTTCTTCTGCCATCCTAAGAGCAGTCTGCAAACATTCATCAATACATGCGCCAATATTGCCATCATCATGAATCAGCTTAACTTTGGCCCCATAATGCATCACTAATTTTCTTCTCTCCTCACTGACGGAATCAGGCATGATAATAATCGTCTGGTATCCCTTCACAGCACCAATTAATGCCAAACCGATTCCCTGGTTGCCGCTAGTTGGCTCTACAATAATCGTGTCCTTATGTATTTTTCCTTGCCGCTCTGCTTCCTCAATCATATTCAGTGCGGTTCTAGTCTTAATAGAGCCTCCTACATTTAAACCTTCAAATTTTACTAGTATCTGTGCCTCATCCTCCTGTGCCATGCGATTTAAACGAATCATAGGTGTATGCCCAACTGCTTCCAATATATTCTTATATACCATTATTTTTATCCTTTCTGCTGACAACAGATTCTATATTATATGTATGAAATCACAGACAGGAACATGTATATGCCCTGTCTGTTCACTATCTTTTTACATTATTGCTGATTTCACTGGCTATTAAACGCCGCATCCTCAGTTTTGCAGCTTTAGCCACATTGTTGTCACTGACAAATATTGTATCAGATTCTTATTGATTATTCAAGTATTCCCCCTCCGGCTTTCCCCAAAATACTATTGAACACAAAATGTGAGTTTTTTCTTGATTCCCGCTTTATTTTCTGCCACAATCTTGTATTTTCCTTTTTTCTTTATATCAAATTTACCTTTTCTCAGACTTTTTCTGCTTATTTTCTTATCATTTATCTTTACATATGAAATGCCGCTTTCTTTATCCCCAAAAGCTACTGTAACTTTTTTATTATATTTTCCTTTGTTTTTCACTCCCTTCAACTTTGGCCCTGTCCTGTCTATAATAAACATTTGGCTCTGCACGCAGCATGTGTCTCCTGCAGGAGCTACAATTTTGAAATATTCAATTAGTTTTATCCCTTTTTTCACATTTAAATGCCCTTTCTTGCTCTGTTTCCAACTTAGCTTATCTGGATTTTTCCCTTTCTTTACTGTCTTGAAAAACACTTTATATCCATAATCCAGCAATTTTTTAAAAGAAAATCTAATGGTCTTTTTCCCACAATATATTTCTGTTCCTATTTTCTTTTTCTCATTAATCTTAATAGCTGTATTGCATTTTATATTTTTAATAATACCAACCTTGCTCTCCTTCTTCCCCTGTCCTTGGTTGTAATTTTTCCCACCTGATACATAAGACTTGCCATCTGTGCCGTTCTTATTTTTTACATTGTTATTATCGTCTTCTTGCTTTCCGGCGGGAAATCTATTATTCATCTCTTTTCCAACCACACATAACATAGTTTTTAACTCTCCGCTGCTCACCTGAATCTGATTATTCCCCTTTGACAATATTGTAGGAACAATGTTAAAATCCAATATCTCTTCCTTACAGCCATTATTATATAGCTTTGTGACTTTGATGTGGGCTGGCACCACCTTAGTTCCTTCCATTGTATCTCCCATATAAACAGCTAAAATTCCCGTTGCGGTCTTCTCTCTCCCCTCTAGGCTCAAATAACAGGTTTTATCCAATGCCTTTATGCATATAGAATTCATACCTGCCTGAATATCATAATTGCCCAACTCATATTCTTTCATTTCCTCCTTTTTTCCATTATCATAATATCCAAATACATGCAGCTTTCCTTGATCTATAGCCATTCCCTCCAAAATTTGTCCATCATAGGAAGCGCCAATTTCTAACAAAGAAGGTTCCTTTCCTTCAATTTTCAATTGTGTACTTATATTTTCATATTGTATTTGCAGTACATTTTCCCCCAGCTCTATTTTTTTCTCCTCCACATAATATCCAGTAATCTCCTCACAACTTCCATTATCATAGTATGCTAAAACTTTAAGCTTTTCACCCCTTAGAAACATTCCTGCTGTCACCTTCTCATCCCTGTATTCCCCATGAATTGCAACTATTTTTTTCTTTTTTCCTATAACCTTTACAGTGCCTGACACATTTTCAAAATCAATTTTTACCTCATTTTCTCCCTGTCGAATCTGATAATCTTCTATAGTGTAAGCATCACAGTTCTCACAAGTATCATTGTCAAACCACAACAACACCTGCAGTTTGCTCCTGTCTAACAAAGCCCCTTCTGTCACATCCCCTAAATACTGCCCCGTAATACCTACAATACTTTTTTTCACCCCATATACTGGACAGCTTGCACTGCATTCTCCATACTCCACCTCTATATAATTGATTCCAGGTACAATATTTTTCTTATGAAGACTATATTCTACCAGCTCCTCCTGAGTATCATTATCATAGTAAGCTGTCACCTTCAATTTTTCACTCTCCGGCTCATTCCCCTCTAGTACCTCCCCATCATACCATACAGTCAAATATTTGATTGTCTTAGCTTTTCTTTTTACCTTCAATAAAGTTTGTTTATTTTTATAGGAAAGCACCAGTTCATTTTCTCCTGCTCCGCTGCCTCTCACCCACTCCTCTGACAAACTTATATCCTTTTCTTCTGCCCTTATCCTCTCTGTAGTTCCATTGTTATAATACAAGGTAACCTGAATTTTTGACCTGTCCAATCTACACTCCTCCAGCACCTCCCCCTCATATACTGCTTCTATTGCATCTAAGCTTTTTTTAGTTCGCACAACGTTTAATATGCAGGAACACCCTTGGTAGGTTAAGGTAATCACCGATATTCCATCTCCCTCACCCTCTGTTATTCTTGTGGAATAGTGAATCTCCTCACTTTTTCCATCCAATGTCTCTCTTGCTCCATTATTATAGTTTACAAGCAGTACCACATTTGACAAATCAATTTCCATTCCCTCTAAAACACTTCCATTGTATGACGCACTTAGGGAAGTTACTTTTTTAGGTATAATTTCCACACTGGTCCTTGCAGTCACACCGCAATAACTTGCCTCAATATTTATAAGACCTTTTCCATCATTCCAGCTTTCCCCTTTGTTTATTTTAATGCCTCTGTCATTTCCATATAATGTATATGTGCCAAAATACTGGGACACACAAGTCAATTTTACTAACCCCTGCATCAAAGAATCCCCCTGTAAAATTTTATCTCCTTGATAAACAATATCCATTCGTAAAATATTATCTGTAATGGGAATCACCTGTTCCACTTCCGGATTCCTTGTCTTAGAATATATGTGCTCTAAGCTGCAGTTCAAAAAGGCATTCTCACTGATTTTCACAATACGATTGCTGTCCTTCACAACAAATGACTCTATTTGATGACACCCCTCAAATATTCCAGCATCCAGACTATACAATCCATCCCCAAAATATATATTGACAATTCCCTTCAAAGATGGATAATTGTAAAATGCCCCCTTTCCAATTGAATAATTGCCACTGCCCAATTGCATATTTTCAACAACTGTACCAATAAATGCTTTTTCCTTCATCTCCACTTCCATTTGCTCCATAGATAATCTTGAGATAGTTGAAAAACAAATTCCGTTGCTCTCTATCACCATTCTTCCCCATTCGCAGTTCATCTCTTCAATATTGCAATATCCCAAAGAAACCTCATCCAGATAATAAGTTCCTCCCCGAAAATCCAAATGCAAACTCCGGTTTCTCTGAAAAAGATATTTTCCCAAATAATAAGTACCGCCTCCAAAGAAAAATCTTCCCTGGGCATTGCCAAAGGCGTTGCTCCCTATGTACACAGTCCCTCTTCTATCCTCAAAAACCATTTCCTCCACTGCAAGCTCCTTGTAAGAAAGCAAAAAGTTATCCGGCACCATAGATACAGATGGTTTAAAAATTATTTTTTTAATCTGCTCATAGCACCCTATATCTTGTGGTTCCCATTCTCCTTCACCATCAATCGTCAGCACACCGTTATCGTCTAGTGTCCAATGTACAGACTCACTGAAGTCCCCTTGATTTGTCACACCTGCCCACACACATATCCCATTTAAAAAGTTGGTTTCTTTAAAAATAAGCATAAAAAATAAACCTATGCCAATTATCACCTGCCACAGCATTGCATTTTTCTCTATTTTCCTTATCATATTAAATCTCCCTTCCATAATGTCTGTCGGAAGGACTGGGGAATGAATTTATGAAAATAAATTCTATGAATCACTCAGAATGTGAAACAACACAAGATATATAATATACCTGCTGTTTCCAAAAATTATATCATCTTTTTTCATACAAAATCAAGAAAATTTCTCTTAAATTTTCATTAAGTTTTTACCATTGTTATTTTTTTCTTTCAATGCTATACTACTTGTAAAAAATAGAAAAGTGAGGAATTTACTATGAAATTATGGGGTGGACGCTTCACCAAGGAAACCAATCAGCTAGTACATAACTTTAATGCATCTCTCTCCTTTGACCAGAAATTTTATCACCAAGATATTCAGGGCAGCATTGCCCATGTCACTATGTTAGAGCGACAGGGAATTATAACAAAAGAAGATAAAGAGACAATTGTACATGGTCTTGAAGAAATTCTGTCAGATATTGAAAATGGTCATTTATTATTTTCCCCGGAGCATGAGGATATTCACAGCTTTGTGGAAGCAAATCTTATCCAGCGTATTGGGGAGGCTGGAAAACGTCTGCACACAGGCAGAAGCCGCAACGACCAGGTAGCCTTAGATATGCGCTTATACACAAGAGACGAAATAGATGCCACTCATATTTTAATTGTGGAGCTGCTTCACACCCTGCTTTCCATTATGGAAGAAAACATTCACACCTACATGCCGGGATTTACCCATCTGCAAAAAGCCCAGCCAGTCACATTAGCTCACCATATCGGCGCCTACTTTGAAATGTTTAAGAGGGACAGGGAACGGCTTATCGATATCCGTAACCGCATGAACTACTGTCCTTTAGGCTCCGGCGCTCTCGCTGGCACCACCTATCCTCTAGATAGAGATTACACTGCCTCCCTGCTAGGTTTTTATGGTCCCACTTTAAACAGCATGGACGGTGTCTCCGACAGAGATTATCTCATTGAATTTTTAAGCGCACTGTCCACTATAATGATGCACTTAAGCCGTTTTTGCGAGGAAATCATTATATGGAATTCCAATGAATATCAATTTGTAGAAATTGACGATTCCTACAGTACGGGAAGCAGCATTATGCCCCAAAAGAAAAATCCAGATATTGCTGAATTAATTCGCGGAAAAACCGGACGTGTCTATGGAGCTTTGACATCTCTTCTCACTACAATGAAAGGAATTCCTCTAGCATACAACAAAGATATGCAGGAGGACAAAGAGCTGTCCTTTGACGCTATTGACACTGTAAAAGGCTGCCTTTCCCTCTTCAATGGCATGATATCTTCAATGAAATTTTGTAGCGAGACTATGGAAAATAGTGCAAAAAATGGTTTTACCAACGCTACTGACGCCGCAGATTACTTGGTAAATCACGGCGTTCCCTTCCGTGATGCCCACGGTATCGTAGGTCAATTAGTGCTGTACTGTATTGATAAAAACATCTCCTTAGATAATATGACATTAGAGGAGTACAAGAGGATCAGTCCAGTATTTGAGGAGGATATCTATGATGCCATCTCCTTGAAAACCTGTGTTGAAAAACGCTTGACAATAGGCGCTCCCAGCTCCCAGGCAATGAAGCATGTCATTGCCATAGAAAAAGATTATCTTCAGAATCTCTAATCTATCTAGACAATATTTTAACTAAGTCAATAACCCCCCAGTTTTGCTGCCCATCTAACTTGATACGCAGCAAAACTGGGGGGTTATTGAGTCCTGCCCCATACATCAGCCATATATATACCACATCTGTATTACCCTAGACGCCCAACTAATGACTTACATGCTCCACAAGATGAACGTCCATCTGCTGAAACGGAATTTGAACCCCATGTTCCTCAAACCTTTCCTTCACCTGTTCTATAAGCTCTGCCCTCACTGTCCAGTAATCTTCCTTTTTCACCCAGACTCTCAGGGCAATTGTCACTTGACTTTCCTCTAAATCTGTAATAAACACATCCACATCCTGCTCCTGCAGTACAAGACTGTGTCCCCTTGCCTCCTTTTCTAGCAGTGCTTTTGCCAGCTTTACATCATTATCGTAGGCAATTCCAAATTTCATATCCACCCTTCTCGTCTCAAATGCAGTGTTATTGATTAAATGACTGTTGGCAAGACTGCCGTTGGGAATCACCACCATGCGATTATCATTTGTAACGAGATGAGTGTAAAATAAATCAATTCTGCTAACCTTTCCCTCCTGTCCGCTTCCCCCGTCAATAATATAATCCCCCACCACAAAAGGCTTAATCAATAAGATCAACACACCTCCGGCAAAATTAGAAAGGCTTCCCTGCATGGACAAACCAATTGCCAGACCTGCAGAACCCAACACAGCTATAAAAGAGGTCGTCTCAATTCCCACCTTATTGCAGATAATAATCAACAAGATACCATACATTACAGCTCGAATAAGAGATATCAAAAATTTTCTGACACTGATTTCCATATGTCCTTTTTCAAATATCTGATTTACAAGCTTTAAAAGCCACTTAATCAAAATCTTGCTGCCGACAAAAAAGATAAGCAGCGCTATAATAATATTGATTCCAAAGGACATAATCCTATCCAAAAATTGTTCTAACACGGCAAACATACGCTCTACCGCTATATTGGCAACAAATATATTCATCTCTTTCCTATGCCTCCTCCAATGCCTCTAACTTTTTCAAAGTCTGAGATTTTTCCTGTGTATAGCGGAAAATACTCATTCCCAATGAAGGAACATTGATTTTAATGGAATGCTCCCGTCCGTCGCACTCCTGTGCTGCTGATTTCTTCACCCTAGGATTCACCAGACCGCAGCCACCAAAGCTCTCATCATCTGTATTAAATATTTCCTTATATTTTCCTTCCCTTGGCACCCCAATCTTATAGTCCTCCCACTCCACTGCATCAAAATTGCATACTACCAGCAAAATATCTGAGGATTTTTTTGACTTTCTGGCAAATACAACAATGCTCTCGTCCACGGAAAAATTGTTAATCCACTCAAAGCCCTCCGGCTCATGCTCTAATTCAAACAGCGCAGGTTCTTCCTTATACAGCTTCAACAATGCTTTCATAAATTCATAAAATTCTCTATGACTGTTTTCCTGCAGCAATTCCCAGTCTAAACTTCTCTCCTCTGACCATTCTCTCTCCTGGGCAAAATCCTGTCCCATAAATAACAATTTCTTTCCCGGATGAGTCATCCAGTAACCCATAGCTAATCTAAGATTGGCATACTTTGCCGCCACAGAATCTCCCGGCATTTTCCCAAGCATAGAACCCTTTCCATGAACTACCTCATCATGGGAGAGCACAAGCATAAATTTTTCACTGTAAGCATAAATCATGCTGAAAATCAACTCACCATAATGCTCTTTTCTGTAGAGGGGAGGACACTGCATATAAGACAGAAAATCATTCATCCAGCCCATATTCCATTTATAGTCAAAGCCCAGACTTCCCTCCTCCAACTCTCCGGTTACCATAGGCCACGCTGTAGATTCCTCCGCCACCAATATTCCACCAGGAAACTTCTTGTGAAATACTTTGCTCAAATGCTTCAGAAACTCTATTGCCTCCAAATTTTCCTTGCCGCCGTAAATATTTGGAATCCACTCACCATTCTGCTTTCCGTAATCTAAGTACAGCATAGACGCCACGGCATCCATTCGGATACCGTCTGCATGGTACTTCTCCATCCAGAACAGAGCGCTGGATATGAGAAAATTAGAAACCTCCGGTCTTCCATAGTTATAGATAAGAGTTCCCCAGTGGGGATGAAATCCTTGACGCTTGTCCGCATGTTCATAAAGACAAGTTCCGTCAAATTCCGCCAAACCAAACTCATCCTTTGGAAAATGAGCCGGCACCCAGTCTAGAATCACCCCGATTCCCTGCTCATGCATATAATTCATAAAATAGGCAAAATCCTCCGGCTCCCCATGTCTGCTGGTTGGAGCAAAATAACCGGTCACCTGGTAACCCCAAGATGCATCCAGGGGGTGCTCCATCACTGGCATTACCTCTATATGAGTATACCCCGTCTCCTTCACATAATCCGCAATCATAGGAGCTAACTCCCGATAATTATAGAAAGATTCCCTGTCCTCCTGAGGCTTCTTCCATGAACCTAAATGGACTTCATACACTAACATTGGACTTTTCTTAATCGACTCTTGTTTTCTGCCATCCATCCACTTTTTATCACTCCACTTAAAATCCGATATATCTTGAATAATCGATGCCGTATTGGGGCGCAGCTCACTGCCAAAACTGTATGGGTCAGACTTTAGCACACTCTCCCGCCCATGACGCATAATTTCATATTTATAATATTGACCAATCTTTGCCCCAGGAATAAACAATTCAAAGATTCCTGTCTCCTCCCTGCGGTTCATCAAATGAAAACGATTATCCCAGTTATTAAAATCCCCCACAACACTTACCGCTGCTGCCATTGGCGCCCACACAGCAAAAAGTACGCCCTTGATTCCATCTATTTCCATAGGATGAGCTCCTAAGTATTCATAGCTGTTATACTGTACGCCTGCATTATATTTTTCCAGCTCCTTCACAGGCAATATCGGCTCAAAGGCATAGGCATCCACAAATTCCCGAATTCTGCCGTCATAATTTTCCACTATAATTTTATAGCGTATTCTCTTTTTTTCCTTGAGCATAACACAGTAATAACCGTCATCCTCCACCCGCTCCATCTCAACTAACTTCTGAGTGTCTAAGTTTTTCAGAGCCACCCTTTTCCCATCCGGCACATAAGTCTGAACCAACAGACCTCCCCTGACTAAGCGCTGCCCCAACACCTTTGACGGACAATCACTGTCCAAATAAACTACCGCCTCGATTTCCGGCCAATTCATATATTGATACATTTTATCGCTCATATCGCTCCTCTTTTCTTCTATGCTTCTGCAGATTCTATTTACTCCATATTTATTTTCTATAATCTATAATTCCTGTCCTGGATTGTTCTCCTGCCACTTTTTCCAAAGGTCGGTCACCGTCTGCCCACTTGGAGCGTGAACTGCATAGGGCGCAATCTGGGCTAATGGCTCAAGCACAAATCCTCTCTCCTCCATATATGGGTGAGGCAGCTTTAAATCTTCCTCCCACATCATAACCTGCTCATACATTAAAATATCAATATCCAATGTTCTCGGTCCCCAATGCACCTCCCTAGTTCTGCCTGCAGACAGTTCAATTTCTTTCACAAGCATAAGCAGCTCCTGGGGTGATAATAATGTTTCTAGTATAATACAGCCATTTAAGAAATTGTCCTGCTCTATCATCCCTACTGGCTTTGTCTCAATATAGTGGGATACCTTCTTCACCCGGCATTCCTGGCTCTCCCCCAACCGTTCTACCGCTGTGTTTAAATAATTCTCCTTATCTCCCATATTAGAGCCGATAGACAGATAAGCTTTATTCCAACCCCTGGTTATCTCCACTCCTACATTTTTCAATGGTAAGCCAATAGGCGCCCACGGCTTTTTAATTGTAACCGACAGACAGCTAATCTGCTCATATTGTTTTAAAATCTGCTCCGCCACAGCCTCCGCAGCAGCCTCAATCAAATGAAATGTATTACTCTGCAGATAGTTGCAGATAAAATGACACAAATCCCCATAGTCCACAGAACACTCTATATTGTCACTCATTCCCGCTTTTCTGGCATCTAAATGTATACATGCAGACACCAAAAACTTTTGTCCCAGTTTTTTCTCCTCCGGAAAAACGCCGTGGTTGGCATATACTTCCAAATCCTGAATCCATATCTTGTCCATAAACTGTACTTCTCCTCTCTCAGTCAGCTCATAAGAATAGCCTTTGTCATCTTGATAGCACGAATATTCTCCTTCACGTCATGAACCCGCACAAAAGAACATCCCTTTAATACACCTAATACTGTTGTCACCAAGGTTCCCTCCAAGCGCTTGTCCACAGGCAAATCTAATGTCAAACCAATCATGGACTTTCTCGATGCACCAAGCAATATGGGATATCCCAGCTCTAACAGCCTGTCTAAATGGTTCATCACCTGCAGGTTCATCTGATATGTCTTTCCAAAGCCAATTCCCGGGTCTAAAATAATCTTATCCTCCTCTATTCCGGCTTTCTTGGCAATCTGAAGTGTCTTTTCTAAATCAGCCAGCACCTCCTTCATGAAAACCTCCTGCTCACTTTTCCCCCCATCCTCAAAGGGCATATTACGGTTATGCATGAGACAACAGGGCACCTTGGCCTGGCCAATCACCGCCGCCATTTTCTGATCATATTTCAGCCCCCATATATCATTGACCAAATCGGCTCCCGCCTCTATGGCTGCCTTTGCCACTCTGCTTTTATAAGTGTCAATAGAAATAGGAATATCAAAACGACGCTTCAACTCCTCAATGATAGGCACCACTCTTAAAATCTCCTCCTCGTCTGTCAGCATTGTATAACCCGGCCTAGTAGATTCGCCTCCCACATCAATAATATGAGCTCCCTCCTTTATCATGGTCTGTGCATGAGCCAGAGCAGCATCCATGTTATTGTAACTTCCCCCGTCAGAAAAGGAGTCTGGTGTTACATTCAAAATCCCCATCACGTACACTTCTTGCTTTAAGTCAAAATTTTTCCTGCCGATTCTCATTGTCTCCTGCCTTTCTCCTGATGTCTCCTATAGAAATCATCCCGCCGAACAATTTCCATGTCAATATTGTCCATTTTCTTTACCAATATGTCCATTTTAACATAGACAGCACTAATTCACAACTTCCTTCTTAGGATACTTAGCAATTATAACCGTTCAGCCTTCAAGGAAACTGTGACTGGCAATTTCTTTGGCTATACAAGATATTTCTTTATTTTCACAATCCACTGTCAACTCTGCATATTTTTCATATAACGGCTTCCTCTCCGCATACAACTCCTCCAAAGTCTGCCCCTCCTTTATGGAAACCCCTCTCTCCTCCAAATCCCCCAGACGCTCCTTCAAGCTCTCACAGGAAAGCTGCAGATACACAATAATGCCAATGCTTTTCAGATGCTCCATTGCCTCCCTTCCATACACAACACTTCCCCCTGTTGCAATAACGGTCTGATCGGTTGTGATTGCTGCATTCACTTGATTTTCCACTTGATTAAATTCTTCCAGCCCTCTCTGCGCAATAATTTCATGAAGTAATTGTCCCTCTCTCTCCTGAATCAATAGGTCTGAATCTAAAAAACGAAAGCCCAAAATTTTGGCAAGTACCACTCCTATTGTACTTTTTCCGCTTCCAGGCATACCAATTAAAACTATATTTTTCACTATTCTCTCCTCCTTGTGTGTCATTTAATAACTATCCTTAGGATTACCAGCTATTCCATACTCATTTTAGCTGTCAAGGTAATGAAAGCTTACCATTTAGAAAATAGAACGTCAATGTATTATTGTATTTTTCTAAAAACCTAGTTGTATTTTCTTCTATTTATGCTAGAATTGAAATATTGCGACTATCATTGTCAATAATGATAGTATAAGATTTAGCAGAAAGAAGGATGAAAACAATGAAAACCACGCGAGAGGATATTCGTAATATTGCCATAATTGCCCATGTAGACCACGGCAAAACAACATTGGTGGACGAGCTTTTAAAACAAAGCGGAGTGTTCCGTCAAAACCAGGAGGTTTTAGAGCGAGTCATGGACTCCAATGATATCGAGAGGGAGAGAGGCATTACTATCCTGTCCAAAAATACAGCTGTCGTTTACAAAGACACAAAAATCAATATTATCGACACACCAGGTCATGCGGATTTCGGCGGAGAGGTGGAGCGAGTTCTGAAAATGGTAAATGGAGTAATCCTAGTAGTAGATGCCTTTGAGGGAGCTATGCCTCAGACAAAATTTGTCTTGAAAAAGGCTTTGGAATTAAGTCTGCCCGTTATTGTATGTATCAATAAAATTGACCGCCCTGAGGCAAGACCTGATGAAGTAATTGATGAGGTATTAGAGCTTTTGATGGATTTAGATGCCAGTGAGGAGCAGCTAGACTGTCCCTTCGTTTTCGCATCTGCTAAAAACGGCTTTGCCGTAAAAGATTTAGATGAGCCGCGGGAAAACATGATACCTTTATTTGAAACAATTTTAGATTATATTCCTGCTCCTGAAGGTGACCCAGATGCCAACACTCAGGTACTTATCAGCACTATCGACTACAATGAATATGTAGGCCGTATCGGCGTAGGCAAAGTGGATAACGGATTTTTAAAGGTAAACCAAGATTTGGTTCTTGTAAATGCCCACGAACCTGACTTTAACAAGAAAATCAAAATCGGAAAGCTGTATGAATTTGACGGACTGAACAAAGTGGAGGTGACTGAGGCAGGAATCGGCTCTATCGTGGCAATCTCCGGTATCCCTGACATTAAAATCGGAGATACTATCTGTTCCCCAGAAAGCCCAGAACCAATTCCTTTCCAAAAAATATCCGAGCCTACTATTTCCATGCAGTTTATGGTAAACGACAGTCCTCTTGCGGGACAGGAGGGTAAATTTGTAACTTCCCGTCATATACGTGACCGTCTCTTCCGTGAATTAAATACAGATGTCAGCCTCCGTGTGGAGGAAACTGACACAACAGAATGTTATAAGGTTTCCGGCCGGGGCGAGCTCCATTTATCTGTGTTAATCGAAAATATGCGCCGTGAGGGTTACGAGTTTGCTGTAAGCAAGGCGGAGGTGCTCTATAAAACAAACGAACGAGGAAAAAAGATGGAGCCAATGGAAATCGCCTATGTAGATGTACCGGAGGAATTTGCCGGAAATGTCATTCAAAAATTAAGCTCCAGAAAAGGAGAACTTCAAGGTATGAGCGCAGTCAGCGGAGGTTATCAGAGATTGGAGTTTTCCATCCCCTCCCGTGGACTTATCGGATACAGGGGAGAATTTATGACCGATACAAAGGGAAATGGCATTTTAAACACTACCTTTGACGGCTATGATGATTACCGTGGGGATATGATGTACCGCAAACAGGGCTCCCTCATTGCCTTTGAGAACGGCGAATCCATTACCTATGGCCTTTTCAATGCCCAGGAGAGAGGCACCCTTTTTATCGGACCAGGTGAAAAGGTATACGCTGGAATGGTAATCGGTCAAACAGGAAAAGCGGAGGATATAGAGGTAAATGTGTGTAAGAAAAAGCAGCTTACCAACACCCGGGCCTCCGGCTCCGATGATGCCTTAAAGCTGACTCCTCCTAAAATCTTAAGCTTAGAGCAATGTCTGGAATTTATTGATACGGACGAGTTGTTGGAAATCACACCAACCAGCCTTCGCATCCGCAAGAAAATTTTAGACCCCACTATGAGAAAACGTGCTTCAAGAAAATAATAAAATACTTACTCTCTACTGCTCTAAATTACTGCATATTACATGACAAAAAATACTCCGTCATTTTACTGGCGGAGTATTTGCTTTATCATAAAAATGATTCAACTTTGGTATGTCCTCTATTGTGACAAACTGATAGCCCTGCTCCTGCAGTTCATCTACAATCTGCAGAGCTGCCTGTACTGAAGTTGGATAAATATCATGGAGAAGAATAATTCCGTCTGCTTTTGCCTTCTTTTTCACATGCCTCACAACAGAGCTGGTATTCAGCACAGACCAATCTAAAGGGTCAATTGTCCACAAAACCGGTTCCATATCTATAGCACATTCTAATTTATCATTCCAAGAACCATAGGGGGGACGAATGAAGTTTACCTTTTGTCCGGTAATCCTTTCTATCACTTCATTTGACATCTCCACCTCCTCACATGCCTTTTCGTCCGACAGAGATGTAAGCTTTACATGATTGTATGTATGACTTCCAATACAATGTCCCTCCTGGTACATTCTTCTAACAAGCTCCTCATTTTTCTCCACATTTTTTCCAATCAAAAAAAAGGTGGCTTTCACTCCTCTTTCCTTTAAACCATCTAAAAGCTCTTTTGTATATTTTTCATGGGGACCATCGTCAAAAGTCAAAGCAATTTTCTTTTTCTCCCCTAAATTTCCCTGTTGAATTTCCCTTGTCCTATCTTTCATTCTTAGAGGCAGACACAAAAAAAGCAGTAGCACATCTACATATAAAAGGAGCAATATCCAAACCTTCTGAATCTTCACTTTCCAAACCTCTCTCTTTGTATTACTAAGGCGGTTAAATATGGAACAAATTCAAATTAGAAACACGCTCATATTTAACCGCCTTAGAATGCTATCCTGTTACATTTTATGCATACTGCTTTTCCTGTATTCTTAAATCAATTAATCCATTTCTATTACTTCTTTTGTATTCACCATTTCCTTTACTTCATTTTTATCATTCTTTTATCTGCTGCCTGACTTGAGCAATAGAGAGATTTTTTTCTCTGGCAATTCGTGCCAAATCTTCATATTCTATCTTCTCTCTTTTGACACCATACCCCTTAGAACACTTTACATGCACCTCACCATAAGGCGTTTGCGTTATTTTCTCCTCTCTTCTGAGCACATAACGACTACATACATATTCCCTGATTCCCAATGTAGATGTACACTGAAATATTAATTTTATCAACCTTTCTTTTTCGTCGGGCTTACACAGACAACACAAAACAATTCCCGGGCGATTCTTTTTCATCTGAGCGCTAGTAGTATAAACCTCCAATGCACCATACTCTATTAGTTCACCTGTAGCAAAACCAATCTCCTCCGGCGTCATATCATCCAGATTACAACTCAATTCTACAATGGTATCCATCATACTGTCATTGTCAACATTCCCTGTACCTTCACCTTGATTCACATTATCGCTCATGCTCATTGACTGCTCTGGCTCCACTGTCTCCCCCATCATAACTCTCACACAGTTGGCAGCGTCAAAATCCTTATTTCCCATTCCATAGCCTGTTTTTTCCACACACATAACGGGAGAACTGCCATAGCGGGATACAAAATGTTTCAGCAGCGCAGCTCCTGTGGGGGTGCAAAGCTCGCCCTTTACATTTCCTCCATAAGTAGGCACTCCCTGTAAAATATATGCCGTGGCAGGTGCAGGTACTGGAAGGATACCATGGGCGCACTGCACCTGACCGCTTCCAACATGTACAGGAGATGCCAGGATTTGGGATGGAGATAACTCATATAACAGCCAACACACACCTACCACATCTGTAATGGCATCCATTGTTCCTACTTCATGAAAATGAATTTCATTGACAGGTTTTCCATGGGCAGCTCCCTCCGCCTGAGCAATCAGCTTGTACACTGCTGCCACATCATCTTTTACCTTTTGGGGTACTTCAAGGTTGGAAATAATTGCTTCCACCTCCGTCATTCCAGTATGTATATGGGAATGATTATGACCATGGTCTTTATGTTGGTGCTCATGATGATGGTCATGACTATGCTCTTTATGTTGGTGCTCATGGTGATGGTCATGACTATGCTCTTTATGTTGGTGTTCATGATGATGGTCATGACTATGTTCTTTATGTTGGTGCTCATGGTGATGATGGCTATGATTATGGTCAGCACTTATCTCTTCCTGTCCATCTACAAAAACTGCAACGTGGGTTCCAACAATTCCGCATTTTACACTTGGCTGTACTTTTACCTCCACATTGGGAATCCCTATATGATTTAACCGATTGATAAAATCCTCTGGGGCTGGATGCAGCTCCAACAATGCTGACATTAACATATCTCCTGCTGCTCCCATATTACATTCTATATACAATGTCTTCATATTTTCCCTTTACCCTTCCTGTCATTCCAGTAAAATCTACCTAAACAGCAGCATTTTGTCACCTTCTCAGCTCTGCCATTTCCTTCATCATCTCTGGAATAGATATACCCTGTGGACAATGTGCTACACAAGCCTTACAATCCAGACAATCCTCCGGCTTCCCCTTGGAATCAATCCTGTCAATCTCCTGTAATGCCCATTTCCCATCCACCTTATAGCGGTTATAGATAGACAGCAGCTTTGGAATATTAATGTTTGCCGGACATCCGTCTGTACAATACCGACAGGCCGTACAAGGCACCTGCACTTGATTGCGAAAAGCCCTGCATGCCTCAAATAATACTTTTTCTTCTTCTTTGGTCACTGCTCTCTCATCAGAAAACACCTGAATATTTTCCTGGATTTGTTCTAAAGTAGACATACCACTCAAAACCACCTGCACCTGGGGCAAAGACTTCAGCCATCGAAATGCCCACGCACTATCACTCCACTCTGGCTGCTTCTCCTGCAATAATGCATCTGCCTGAGAGGATAGAGCGGCAAGACGTCCGCCCCTGACTGGTTCCATCACCATAATAGGAATATTCTTTTCACACAATACTTCATATTCTGCCTTGGCTGAACCATACAGCCAGTCAAAATAATTTAGTTGAATTTGAGCAAAATCCCACTGGTGATGTGATGCAAATTTTTCTAGAACCTTTACACTAGCATGTGCAGAAAATCCTAAATACTTGATTTTACCTGCTCTTTGCTGTTCTAAAAAATACTCGATGCAACCGCAATTTATGTAGTTTTCATAGACATTATCCGACACCGCGTGTATCAAATAAAAATCAATATAATCTGTCTGCAGTCTTTCCAATTGTTCTTTAAAAACAGCCTTATAATCTGGGTTGGCATGGTATAAAAATTTCGTTGCTAAATAGAAGCTGTCCCTGCTGTATTTCTCCATTGCCTTTCCAAGAAACTTCTCTGATTCCCCACTGTGATATACATAGGCAGTATCATAGTAGTTAATCCCCTGCTCCATGGCATAGTCTATTATCTCCTGCGCCTTCTCATAATCAATAGGTGTATCTGGCTTGTCAGAATGAACTGGCAGCCTCATATTTCCCATTCCAAGACAAGACAATGAAATATCCTTAAAATTTCTTTTTATCATAGTTTATACCCATGTAAATGGCAAGCTTGCCTGCCATACTGCCCATTCATCCAAATAATGATTTCACTTACCTTCCAGATTTGTCTTTTCATTACTAATCTTACTAATCATTATTATATTTACAATTCACTTAGTGAACTAATAAAAATGAAAAAGCAGTATACATTATCCTTTCTTTTATAATTTCATATTTTCGTTATGTTTTATTTGTGATAGTATTTCTTAATTTCATAGTTCCTTCCTGTTTCCAAGGAAATTATTTTACTTATATTTAATATATTACTTGCTGCCTTCTTGATTTTTAAATTTATAACGCATATTTGCGCCATAGGCGTTTAGGCTGTTATGCTGTTACAGATTCCAGATGGCATATAAGGGCATATCATATATGCCATCCTCACTGGCTGCTCTGCCACATGTAATACGCAGCGCCATAGGGGTTTTATATCTTCCCTTATATACTTTTAGACTCTGGGCTTTATTGTTGCCGTACAAATTGACTTCTATAGGAATCACCACACCGGAGTCCTCAAAAATAAATTCTATCCTTGCAGTTGCATCAGAAGTCCAATAGTACACTTTTCCTACATTTTGATTAAATAAAAGCTCCTGAAAAACAAATTGTTCCGTCAATGATTGATTATGACTTGTAAATACATTGGCTCCCCTTCGTAAATCCTGATACTCAATTTCATACAAATAAGACAACATCCCAACATCTACCATAAATACTTCAAAGGACTTAATATCCTCCTGTCCGAATAAAGGCGCTTCTCCTTCCTTGATCCGATTCACCTTGTAGATAAATCCTGACTTCACCAGCCAGTCAACCGCTTCATAGTATTCCCTGGAACGAGCAGTCAGCTTTACCGTCTGATATTGAAACTTCTTATTCTCTTTGTTCAACTGGTTTGGAATACTATCCCACACCTGCAATACCCGATTGCGAAGAGAATCGTTTTCAATCTCCCCGATTGCCTTTGAGTAACTTTGGAATATTTTTGCCTTCACTTGATTTACCTTCTGGAAATCCATAGTATCAATCCAGCATTTTACCGCCTCCGGCATACCGCCCACCAAATAATAAATCTCCAGATATTCCTCTAAATGTGTTACCAGCTCTTCTCTTAGAGGTTCCTCCCTATATTTTTCAATGCGTTCGCAGAGCACAGCCTCCTTATTTTCAATTAAAAATTCACTAAAGCTTAGAGGATATAGATGTAAAATCTCCAATTCCTCCTCCCAGTCATAGTCCCTGAAAATTACCGATTCCCCCTTAGCGGAGGTGGCTGTCACATAAAATTCAGTCAAATATCGGCTGATAAAAGACAAAATAACTCCAGGCTTAGAAATGGAATGTATATTTTCCAAAATCAACAATGTACTTTTCGGGTTAATCTGTTCACCGCTGAATACCTCCAGCATTTTTACAATCTGGTTTTTATCCATCTCCCCGTTAAACAACATTCTTCCATATTCCTGGGTTTTAAAATCAATAGATACCTTATTTTCAAAAAAACCATCAGCAAAATCCTCTACCAACCAGGTTTTTCCAACCCCTTTGGCTCCGCAAATCACTAATGGCTTTCTGTCCTTCTTCTGCATCCATTTCGCCAGGTCGTTCATACATTCACGATACATATTTTATACCAAATCCTTCAAACACAAGCAGCTTTGAGTATAAAAGGCTACGTCCAGCAAGGAAACCATATCCGCTTATATTGGAAAGATGCAAACACAACAGGTGAAAGATATGTGTTTGCCTTTATCCCTTTCTTATATATTTCTTTCACCTTATCTCATGTAGACCTTTGCTTCCTACTTCCGTTACACAAATTGATTTCTCTTTTCATCGTACACATAGTTAATATTGCGCAGCTTTCCAGTAACATTATTCACATCCACTCCGAAATCGTGACAAAGCTCTGTAATACTGCTGTAGTTATCTCTTAGCTGGGTATTTACAAAGCTTAAAAGCATTACTGGGTCCTTTGGCATATCTAATATTGGCATAATACCACCTTCCTGAGGCATAATACTGCCTCTAACTCCTAAAAATCTTTTTGGTACAGAGAATGATTACTTTGAAAGCCTTACCTTTTCTCATACATCACTGTACTTTTATACGAATGCATATACTGATGCACTGACATGCCCTTACAGAAGAATCCTTGATGAGGGCTGAAAAATCAATGGTACATCACATAAAACCAGGCAATATTCCAGTTGTTTTCCTTTCACATCAGTTCATCAGTAAAACAATTTTCCATACCTGCCACACTATCCCAATCCATAGTATGGTACAAGTAATAATTGTATCCAAATTTTCCCCAATTGACAATACTTTTAAACTGTAAATTTGTATTTTTTCTGTATTCTTTTTCTTAAATACTAATATAATACTAATAAGGAGCAGCCTTTTGTATTGTTCCTGCTATTTTCATGGATTCCCAATTAAATCTTTAATATGGGATGTCTTATCACTGTTTTCAGCCTCTCTGGAGCAGTTCTTCTTGCATCACTTAAATAAATTTCATGATGAAACCTTTCCTTAGAAATATCTAGCCCATATCCCATTTCATCTATATATTGTTGCATCCTTTCAATGGTAGCCGGCTCATTGTCATAGGCCCCTATATGCATACACTGCACACATAAGCCTTCCTTGTAAGTTAGGTATTCTACTTTTGAATAATCTCTGTTCTTTTTCTTCTCCGCCTCCTTTATTGCCCACTTAAAGTCTTCCTCTGTCACAAAATCCGGCAGCCGAATAAGTGATATAAAATTTAAATCCTCCTTGCGGTTATAATCCATATCCATACCAGCTTGACCATTCTGCCACCATAACCCCTCCAAGGGTGGTACTACATAATCAAAATACCCTTCTATCTGATGATTTCCCTTTTTGCTCATCTTTATGGTAAATGCGATTCCATACAACAACTCAATGGATAATTTGTATTCTCCCCCCTCCTTATTGGGGTCTCCCTTCCCCCTAACTGCCAAATAATTCATAGTTGGCACCTCTACTATTTCCGGCTTATTTTTTGGCATATAAAATTCTTTGTATTCCTTCTTATAATCAAAGGAGGCCTTTGAAGTCTTAGCTTTTTTATTTTCTTCCTTTGTTTCTTCCTTTACTTTCTTCACTTTTGGTTTAGGTACAGGCAGCTCCTCACACGTTGCTTTGACAAATTTTGTCAAATACTCCTTATTGTCAATATCCTCCATCAAAAAATATGGCTTTGCTCCCTTATAAGGCGGCATAAGCTCCAAATCCGGTGACAATTGCTCCCCCGCCTTTGTAACCTTGACAAACAACTGATTCTCACAAATCAGGGCAAATATTTTACCATCACAGTACATTCCATATTCCCCAAACATTTTTCGATAAGTAATATGACCTGCCTTCTCCAATTGGTTTGCAATATATGCAACAAATTCTTCTTTAGATGCCATTATTGTTCTCCTCCTTTCAATATACTTATTTATAATGAATACTTTTCTGCCATCTTTTTAAGCTCAAGCTGTATTTCTTCCCTGATATCGTCAGGTTCTAACAGGACTGCTTTATCCCGAAATGTAAAAATCCAAGTAATAAAATCTTCCTTATTTGTGTAATCCCCGTGAAACAAAAGCCTGCCGTCAGCCTGCTCCTCAAAACAGCCTGTTCCAAATTCCTCTACCAGTCTCCATTTACAGTCCGGCTCAAAAAGAGCCTTCACTTTAATACCCCCGGGAAAAATTTTCTCATTGCTCAAATCCGGCATTGGAACTTCACGCTTTTGAAATTTATCTCCCCACAATTGAAGCCTGTCCATTCGATTGAGCTTAAACAGACGAAAATCTTCCCTTGCCCTGCACCATCCCCACACATACCAGTTAGACCATCGAAAAATCAAATAATATGGTTCTATACTTCTTTGCATCTCCCCTCTCGGTGAATAATACATAAATTCTAACTGCATTTGGGTCTCAATAGCATTTTGTATCATATCTATTTTGGGCGCTAATGCATCCTTATACCAGGAAGATAAGTCAATCAATATAGAATGATTGCCTGTTATAAAATCAGAAGCGCCACCGGAAAGCTTATCCATTAATTGTTCATAGCGATTTGTGCCATGTACACTGTCTAAGCTTCTAAGCCCTGCCAAAATATCCTTCATCTCTGTATTAGTCAGCAGTGTACTGTTAATTTTATAATTATCCATAATGGAAATGCCGCCCATAGCTCCCTGTCTGGTAGTAATGGGAATTCCCGCCCTGCATAAATCCTCTATATCCCGATTAATCGTCCGTCTGGAAACTTCAAAATACTCTGCCAAATATGGCGCAGTAACCATATCCTTCTGAAGCAAAATAGATAAAATTCCAATTAATCTGTCAATTTTCATAAATACTCCTTTAACATTTTCCTTTATTATATAAAAATTGTAAAACGATTTCTAAACACTAGTAATATTATAGCACACAAAACACGACATCTAATTGTCATGTATAAAAAAGACAGTGAAAACATTTTGTTTATCACTGTCCTTAAAAATCAAAAACCTTTGATATTATGATTTAACAACTGCAGATAATTGTTCATTTTCCACCTTTATTAATATGGTACTGCCCATACTGATTTCCTGGCTTAAAATCACTCTTGCCGCCAAGGTTTCTACATGCTTCTGCAAAAATCGTTTTAATGGTCTAGCCCCATAAGCCGGCTCATATCCATTCTCAACAATATAAAGCTTTGCCTGTGAATCCAACTCCACCTGAATATCCTTATCTGCCAGACGTTTATTGATATCTGCCAGAAGCAAATCTACAATGGAGGTTACATCTGTCTTTGTCAACGGCTTAAATAATATTGTTTCATCCAAACGATTTAAAAATTCCGGACGAAAATGTGCTCGTAACTCCTGCATTACTAAATTTTCACATTCCTTTTGAATGGAGCCGTCCTCACCGATTCCCTCCAGCAAATAGGAGGAGCCAATATTGGAGGTCATAATTAAAATAGTATTCTTAAAATCTACCGTCCTTCCCTGTGAATCTGTGATGCGCCCGTCGTCTAACACTTGAAGCAAAATATTGAATACATCTGGATGCGCTTTCTCAATCTCATCAAACAATACAACGGAATATGGCTTTCTTCTCACTGCCTCCGTCAGTTGTCCGCCTTCATCATATCCTACATAGCCCGGAGGCGCTCCAACCAGCCGAGATACGCTGTGTTTTTCCATATATTCACTCATATCAATACGAACCATATTTGCCTCGTTGTCAAATAAACTCTGAGCCAATGATTTTGCCAGCTCTGTCTTACCTACACCTGTAGGCCCCAAAAACAAGAATGAGCCGATAGGCTTTGTAGGATCCTTGATGCCCGCCTTGGAACGAATAATAGCTTCCGTCACCTTTGTGACGCCTTCCTCCTGTCCTACTACTCTCTGGTGGAGTTCATCCGCCAAATGAAGAGTTTTGTTTCTCTCTGTCTGGGTCAGCTTGGCAACAGGTATCCCCGTCCACCTGGAAATAATCTTGGCAATTTCCTCGTCGGATACACTCTCATGCACCAGCGCCAAATCCTGCTGGTGAATCTGAGTCTCCTCCGCCTCCAATTTTTTCTTTAATTCAGGAATCGTGCCATATTGAAGCTGTGCCACCTTATTCAAATCATATTCCTGCTGTGCCTTCTCCATCTCATTGTGGGCGCTTTCCAGCTCTTCACGAATTTTTGACACCCGCTCCACGCTTGTCTTTTCATTTTCCCACTGGGCTTTTCTTATATTCAGCTCATCCCGCAGCTCTGCCAGCTCCTTCTGCAAAACCTGCAGCCGCTCTACGCTTAGCTTATCCTCCTCCTTCTTCAAGGCTGTCTCCTCAATCTCCAGCTGCATCACCTTCCTGGACAGTTCATCCAGCTCTGCCGGCATGGAATCCAGCTCCGTTTTAATCATGGCACATGCCTCATCTACCAAATCAATGGCTTTATCCGGCAGAAAACGGTCCGTTATATATCTGTTTGACAATACTGCTGCGCTTACAAGAGCAGAATCGTTTATTTTCACACCATGGAACACTTCATATCTGTCCTTGAGCCCCCGCAAAATAGAAATGGTGTCCTCCACCGTAGGCTCATCCACCTGCACCGGCTGAAATCTTCTCTCCAATGCCGGATCCTTCTCTATATATTTTCTGTATTCATCTAAAGTGGTGGCGCCAATACAGTGAAGTTCCCCTCTTGCCAGCATTGGCTTTAACATATTTCCCGCATCCATGGCGCCGTCCGTCTTGCCTGCGCCTACTATTGTGTGCAGCTCGTCGATAAATAATAAAATCTGTCCATCGCTTTTGCGTACTTCCTCCAACACTGCTTTCAAGCGCTCTTCAAATTCCCCGCGATATTTTGCACCTGCCACCAATGCCCCCATATCAAGAGCAAAAATCTTCTTATCCTTTAGAGCTTGGGGTACATCCCCCTTGACAATACGCTGAGCCAACCCCTCCACAGCTGCAGTCTTACCAACACCTGGCTCACCAATCAACACCGGATTATTTTTTGTTTTGCGGGACAAGATGCGTATTACATTGCGAATTTCATTGTCCCTTCCAATCACAGGGTCTAATTTCTGTTCCCTTGCCCTCTCCACTAAGTCCACGCCATATTTTGTTAAAGAATCATATGTGTCCTCGGGATTGTCTGAAGTAACCCTCTGATTTCCTCTCACTGTTGAAAGCGCTTTCAAAAACCGCTCTCTTGTAATACCGTACTCCTTAAATATTTCTTTACAGCCTTTATTTCCATTTTTTAAGAGGGACAAGAATAAATGCTCCACAGAAATATACTCATCTCCCATGGCGCTTGCTTCCTGCTCGCTGAAATTCAATGCTTTGGCAAGCTCGCTGCTGCTGCGCAAATCACCGCCCTGCACCTTCACCAACTTGTCTAAATGACTTTCCACATTCCTTTTGAAATGTTCAAAATCAATATCCATCTTTTCAATCAACTTTGCAATCAGACTGTCAGAAACTGTAATTAAACTGTACAGCAAATGTTCCTGATTGATTTCCTGATTACCGTACTGATAGGCAATGCTCTCGCACTGGTTTATGACTTCAATTGATTTTTGAGTAATTTTATTTGTATTCATAATCTTTCACCTATGCCGTCTGCATTTTCCCTTTCTATACTTTTACTTTCCCCGCTGCTGCAGGTATTTATTCTGTTACTATACTGCATTATAACACTTTTGTTAGCACTGTCAAGAGGTGAGTGCTAATTTTCTGAAAATTTTATAACATTTAATTTTCCGAATATTTTTACTAAAATGCTAAATACTAACCTAACAGCACAATACAGCTTATAATCTGTGATTTTGAAGTAAGATCAAATACAAAAAAATAAGGAGAAATGTTTCCTATACGATAAAAAAGCATGCTAACAAGCATGCCTGCAAGACTCAACCATTATTAAAAAGAAAGGATAAAATGTAAACATTTTAAGGGTATAGTATAAATATGAAAATTACTAATAAAAAAGAATCTGTAAATACGATGCCAGACGGCGTTTGGGAAAGCAGCAGACCTACCAAAAATAAAGATAACGATAAAAACAGTGCTTTCACTGTATCTACAGACCTACAGGGTAATGGTTATCCTATAAAAAAACAAAACCAATAATCTTTCACTTGCATAATTTTGCTGTATAGGAAATTATTTCCTATACAGCAAAAAATTTAGATGTACAATTATTTAAAGACTTCTATTCCTCTTCTATTTTCCGTAAATTTCCTTCCACTCTACCGCAACAGTCTTTCCGATGCTGTGATAATAAGCTAAAATACAAAAAACAGCAGCAATGGCAACATATTTGCGTATCTGATTTCCTTTTTTTGCCCATCCAACAAGTCTGGCAATGATTTCCTCTTTTTCCTTCTCTGTCATTCCCTTCTTACCATTTTCAAAATACAATCGAATATAGGATAAACCAGCTATCATAGCAAGGGACGCATAAATTTCTATATGAAAATCAGCTCCTGTGTTTGGCTCATTATCCCGACCACCGCCATTTGCATTACTGTTATTTACAGGATACTTCCCATCTGCTTCGGAATTGGTTTTGTCATTATCCTTCTTGCCATCATTATCCTTTTTATCATCACTCTCTTTGTTATTATCCTTGTCTTTCTCTTTATCCTTATCTTCCTTTTCCTCATTGGAATCTAATTGATTGTTGTCATTCTCTCCATTGGAAACATTTTCATTATCGTTTGCTCCATTATCGTTGGTTGTCCCTGTTGCAGCTATTGTCTTTGTTTGAAGCACAGCTTTGCAAACAATACAGCTATATGTCATCACTCCTGTTTTTGTCTGGGTAGGCTTAATTGTCACTGTTCCCTCATCCGATACATGAGGGGCAATATCTATCTTATCTTTGCATCGGCACTCATGCCAATGATTGTCTGCGTCTATCTTCCACATATTTTGATTATAGTCATGAATATGTGGAAGCTTTGGCAGAAGTTCTGTCTCCATCTCATATCCACACATTTCACAGCAATAAGTTTTCACTCCTGCACTGTCCTCTGTCGGTTCTGTGGTCACTGTTCCCTCATCCTTTTTATGAGCAGCAATTTCTGCCCTCTCTCCACAACGACACATGTGCCAGTGCTCTGTTTCATCTGAAGTCCATTTTTCTTCAAAATAATGACTGTGCTCCTGGTCAATAACAAATGTGGAATATCCGCTTACAGGATTCGCCTCCATATTATAAAAATCCTGATAATATTCACTAAACAGGGGATTGGATTCTCTGTCTACTACAATCTCATATTCATATTTTCCCTTATCCAAATGGGAAGCTGAGTACATATAATGGGTTCCATCTGCCGATAAACTCATCTCTCCGGCCTCTCCACCATGGTACCCATAAATTAACACACTAACCTTTGTAACATCCTCAGGAAGCTGTGAAACTGGATAATAAAATGTCACACCATCTCCTGACACTACAGGACTTTTCACATCTCCTGATACTACCAGCTTGCTTTTTGTTTTGTCGGTGCCCGGATAATATGAATTATTATTAGGATCGATCTGTTCCTCACCATCTACTATAAAAACATAAGAATACACACCGCTCTCTAATTCCTTTGTAAGCTCCCATATTCCATCCTTATTTTTGTGAAGCTGCCATTGTTCCTCCACCGCAAAATCATTAAAGCTGCCTGCAACATACACTGATTCAGCAATATCATTTTCATAGACAAATGTAACATTCCCGTCCTCTTCCATGCTCACTCTAGGAAGCTCAATCGTATAGACAAACTCTGCAATCTCACTGCTCAAACCGTATTTAACGGAAATCGCCTTAATAATAGTCTCCACGGATTTGCCTGCCTTGCCTTTTAACTCTATAGGTTCTGTATATTTTTCACTGTCCTGTGTGGGCTCACTTCCATCTAGTGTGTAATAAATGTCAACATCCGGCTCATGGCACAACAGCTCGACCTCCAGCTCAACCTGATAAACCCCTTCTTCCAAAGACGTCTTTGGCATCTCTATCTCCTGCGCCTTCCACAGCGCATAGATACTCGTCTCCTCAGTAATCTCCTGTTCAAAGTCAAACCTTTCGCTTCCCCCCTCCTGTTTCACCCAACCTTCAAATGAATAGCCTTCTTTTTCAAGAACGTTAGAATTTAACTCCGGAAAAGAAGCTGTGCTGTTTTGCCTTACATATTGGGTATCCAAAATCTGATCCCCATCCTTAAACCAAACAGAACAAAAAGTTACCTCATCCACATACTCCTGGTTTTCATTACTCTCCTTTTGAGCATCAACTAATATCTCACCGTCAAGAAGCCAATGATATGCTATATGTTTAGTCTCTCCCTCCTGAAAACCTTCGCTGAGACTAATATCTGCCGCCTCATATGTAATAATGTCCTGATTAACACTGACATTCGTACATTCATATATGGCAGAAGGATTGTTTACATCCTGCAGAGTCACTTTGCCAAGAACATCTGCATTGGTGCTTGAAAAACCTTTCACTGTTATCTGAAGCTTTGCTGTTACCGTCAATACATCCGCCTTCACCTCAAGGGAACCGCCGCTTGTTATCATACCAGTTATCAGCACAATACAAAGCAGCACTGACATCATTTTTCTCCATAAACTCGCTGTTGCTCTTTTCATCATTGCACATCACTCCTCACTTACACATTCACTCTTACACATTTACTCTTAAGTAATTACTTTCTTTAGATTTAACAACTACTGTATCATATGATACAAACCGGCATACACTCCTCCCTTTTTCATAAGCTCCTCATGGCTTCCCTCCTCCTCAATTCCCTGCTCCGTCAACACTAATATTCTCTGGGCATTGCGAATTGTTGACAATCTATGGGCAATAACAAAGGTTGTTCTGTTTTTCGACAGTTTTTCTAGAGATTCCTGTACAATTCTCTCACTCTCATTATCCAGAGCCGATGTGGCCTCATCAAATATCAAAATGGGCGGATTTTTTAAAAATACTCTTGCTATGGATAGTCGCTGCTTTTGACCACCCGATAATTTCACTCCCCGCTGGCCGATATAAGTATCATAGCCTTCCGGCAGACCTTCTATAAATTCATGAGCATTGGCATTGATTGCCGCCTGTATAATTTCTTCCCTAGACGCTCCGGGCTTACCATAGGAAATATTATCCAGCACAGTTCCCCCGAACAGATAGACATCCTGCTGCACAATACCAATATTCTGCCGCAATGCTTTAAGGGACATTTTTCGTATATCTGTTCCGTCCAAGCGAATGCACCCCTGGGTCACTTCATAAAATCTAGGAATCAAGCTGCACAGGGTGGTCTTTCCCGTTCCTGACGTTCCCACCAACGCAATATAATCTCCTGCTTTCACCTGCATATGGATTCCCTCAAGCACATTCTGCTCTGCATCTTCATAGTGAAAAGATACATTCTCAAATACAATCTCCCCCTTCACATTCTTTGGAATTATCGGATTTTCACACTCTTTTATATCCGGATGAATACTTATAATTTCCCGAAACCGCTCATAGCCGCTGATGCCATTCTGAAACTGCTCTGTAAAATTGATTAACTTTTTTACCGGCTCTGTAAAATTGCTCACATACATCATAAACACAACGAGCACATCTGTTGTAATCTCTCTTTTTGCCATAAGAATGGATGCCATAGCGATAACTAGTATAGTAATCATTGTTGTAAATGCCCCAAGTCCAGAATGAAACTGTCCCATATAGCGGTAGCTCACCCTCTTAGATGCCAGAAAATCTTGGTTTCCCTGCCGAAATTTTTTTATTTCCAATTCCTCGTTGGCAAAGGATTTCACTACCCTGATACCTGACAGGTTATCCTCAATCCCTGCATTAATTTTTGCAATGTTGGCTCTGTTATTTTTAAATGCTCTCTTCATACGCCGATTGAAGTACAGGGCATATAAAAACATAAAGGGAATCACTGCAAATGCGGTTAATGCCAGAGTGCCGTGTATATTTACCAAAATAACAAAGGAGCCTATAAACTTAATCAGGGAAATCACCACGTCCTCCGGACCGTGATGCAGCAATTCCGTTATCTCAAACAAATCGCTTGTAATTCGTGAGAGAAGCTGCCCCACCTTCTCATTATCATAGAACGAAAAGGATAACTTCTGGTAGTGCCCAAAGATTTCCTGGCGCATATCCGCCTCCATCTTTGCCCCCATCATATGTCCATAATAAGTAATAAACATAGTGCTCAAAGCTTCCACAGCAACAAGCCCCAGCATAACAAAAGTCAAAATCCATATTGTCCTTGTGGCCGCAGCCGTCTCCTGATATATTACCGTTTTTGTAATAAACCGCACAATCAAAGGTATAATCAACGTAACTGCAGCGCCTAAAAAGGCAAAAAACAAATCCGCAGCAAATATTTTTTTATATGGTTTATAATAGCTGAAAAACTGCTTCCAGTCCATTTTATTTTCCCTAGACTTATCACAGCCCATATATTACCAACTCCTGCCTGCTTAATTATTCTATTATTGCTTAATTATTGCTTATGATGATTGTTTATTTTTTTATGCTTGTTCTTTTCAAAAAAATCTTTTGTCTCCTTCACCACTATCCCGCCTAAGGCAAAGAGCGCAATCATATTTGGCAATGCCATTAGGCCGTTAAAAATATCTGCAATTGTCCAAACCGCCGACACTGTCATATATGGCCCGATAAATACTGCCAGAATATACAGCCAGCGATAACCCATCACCAGCTTTTTACTTCCCCCTGAAAAATATTCCAGACATCTCTCTGAATAGTAATCCCACCCTAAAATAGTAGTAAACGCAAAAAATACAAGACAGCACATTAACATAAAGGCTGATACCTGCCCTGGGAAAGGTAAACCATGCTGAAACGCATAGGTGGTAACCTCCACTCCCTCCAGTCCTTCCTGCCGCCATGCTCCTGTAATTACAATGGAAAGTCCTGTCATTGTACAGATACATATAGTGTCAATAAAAGTTCCTGTCATGGAAACTAATCCCTGACGCACTGGTTCTTTTGTCTGTGCCGCCGCCGCTGCAATGGGGGCGGAACCTAAACCTGCCTCATTGGAAAAGATTCCCCTTGCTACACCATTCTGCATAGCAATAAGCATAGAGCCTGCCACACCGCCTGCCACCGCTCTCGGTGAAAATGCAGCAATAACAATCGTTTTTATTGCCATAGGCACCTGCCCTATATTACAAATAATTAAAATGAGACAAAATACTATGTAAATAACTGCCATAAAAGGCACGACAACCTGAGATACACTGGCAATTCTTTTAATTCCTCCAATTAGCACAAGAGCCACGCAGATAGCCAGCACAACGGAAACAAACACGACAATAAGTGAGTATTCCCCGATTCCTGGAATATTTACCGTATGAGCAGAGTTCGGATCAAAAAAATTCTTAACAGCCGATGAAATTCCGTTTACCTGAGAAAATGTTCCAATTCCAAACAGACCAACGCACATACCAAAAAATGCAAATATCTTAGCCAGCCATTTCCACTGCTGTCCCATTCCCCTCTCAATATAATAGAAAGGTCCCCCTAAACTATGATTTTCTTTGTCTACTACTCGATATTTCACCGCCAGCAGACCTTCTGAATATTTAGTGGCCATGCCAAAGAACGCGGCTACTATCATCCAGAATAAGGCGCCTGGCCCTCCGGCGCATACTGCTGTAGCAACACCTACAATATTTCCTGTTCCAATCGTTGCAGACAGTGCGGTACAAAGTGCTCCAAAGGAAGTCACCTCCCCCTCGCCCCCATCCTCGTTTTTCACCATCCATTTCAGTGCCAGGGGCAGACGAATAATCTGCAGCAGCCCCAAACGCACAGTCAAAAAGATACCGCCGGACAAAATCAGCACCATCAAAGGCACTCCCCATATCATATCATCCACTATTTTCAAAAAATTGTTTATGTTTTCCAACATAATGCTGCTCCTCCTAATCCTATAGATACAGAATCTGAATTTCAAACTAAACTCTGTACGCTCATTTTTAATTCACACAAATTTCACATAAATTTTATTATACTGATTCCAATTTTTCATGTCAATAATAAACATAAAATCTTTCCTATGTTTATTTGTTAATTGCAAATCATACGATACATTCTACTATATGCAGACCTTAAAAACGTAGAGAAACTTTCCATATTTCCCCATGCTTCATCCCCATACAATCCCTCAGACTAAAATTTTAAGAAAATCTGTCACAAGATTGTAATAACTTTTACGTATAATCCAATCACATATAGCAGACATCAGCACAAATACATGAATCTGACTATTCAATATCATGAAAATTTTTGAAAGGAGCATATAATATGCACATTGTAACAGCAGAGAACCTATGTAAAACCTACGGCTTTGGTGAAAATGAAGTAAAAGCCTTAGACCATGTGTCCATTGCAATAGAGGATGGTGAATTTGTCTCCATTATCGGCACTTCCGGCAGCGGAAAATCCACTATGCTGAATATGCTTGGGGGATTAGACAGACCAACCTCCGGTGAGGTGATAGTATCAGGAAAACAGCTATTTCAGATGAGTGATGAGGAGCTAACTATTTTTCGCAGAAGAAATATAGGCTTTGTCTTTCAAAATTATAATCTAGTTCCCATACTGAATGTTTATGAAAACATTGTTCTCCCCATTGAACTAGACGGCTCTGAGATTGATAAACAATACGTAGACACCATTATCGAAACACTTGGACTAAAGAAGAAGCTGAAATCCATGCCCAATCAGCTCTCCGGCGGTCAGCAGCAGCGTGTAGCCATTGCCAGAGCCCTATCCTCTAAGCCTTCCATTATATTAGCAGATGAGCCCACCGGCAACTTAGACAGCAAAACAGGGATGGAAGTCATTTCCCTGCTGAAGATTACCAGCCAGGAATTTAATCAAACGATTGTTATGATAACACACAATGAAGAAATTGCCCTTATGGCGGATAGAATGATTCGCATTGAGGATGGAAAAATAGATGAGGAGTGAAATTTATGCTGCAAAATAATAATCAAACAGTTTTAAAACGCATCAGCAGCCGTGCCATGAAGCATAATCGAATCCGCAATATATTTACTGTTCTTGCTATATTTTTAACAACCTTTATGTTTACGGCGGTTTTTAGTATTGGCTTCAGCCTCGGCAAAAATATGAATACTATGATGATTCGCCGGCAAGGTACTAAATCCAGTATTACTCTTGCCCACCCTACTAAGGAACAGAGAGCCCAGGCAGAAAAATGTAAACACCTTCACGCCGCTGGATTGATTATACACACCTACCAAGCTGAAAGTCCTGACAATCCTGAAGCCTTTATCGCACTAGACTACTATGACAATGAAGAATTTCAAAAAAATTATCTTCCCGCCATCAGTGATGTAAAGGGAAGCTATCCCTCCTCAAAAAATGAAATTATGCTCTCCCAAGGAGCACTGGAAGCTCTAAATATAGAATCCCCCTCCAAGGGTATGGAAATCACCTTGCACATTGATAAAAATAAGCAAACCTTTTTTCTTTCCGGGTGGTTTACCGATTATAATTTTTCCTCTAACGGCTTTCAGGGCTTTATATCGGAAGCATACGCAAAATCCCATGATTTTACAATGGAAAAAGATGGCATATTGTCCATATCCGCCAAGACAGGCTCCCAGGCAAAACTAAAACAGGAGTTAGAAAATTCCCTCACTCTAACAGAGGGACAAACAATCGAGAGTCAATATGATGTTCAAAACGAAACCGGATCTACTACAACTGTCATTGTAATAAGTATTGGATTAATTGCCCTTATTATTACCTTCAGCGGATATCTTCTTATTTACAATGTTATGTATATTTCCATCACAAAGGACATACGCTTTTACGGTATGCTGAAAACCATTGGAACCTCGCCAAAACAAATTAAGTCCATTGTCAAGCAGCAGGCGTTTTATCTATGTACAATAGGTATTCCCCTTGGAGTCATAGCCGGAACCATAGTATCCTTTGTGGCTGTGCCCTTTGCCTTAGAAATGTTTGCCGCCGGCTCTAACAGCGTTATGCCAAAGAATATATGTTTTCATCCCCTTATTTATGTTACTACTATCCTATTTGGAATTTTCACAGTAGCATTAGGATGCCGCAAGCCGTCTAAACTGGCCGGAAAAGTTTCTCCGGTGGAAGCCTTAAAATATAACGGACAAAACTCTGATAAAATAAAACCTAAAACCTCCACAGATGGGGGAAAACTATACAAAATGGCTTATCGAAATGTTTTTCGTGAAAAGAAAAGAGCCCTGCTTGTATTTACTTCCCTTTTTATGGGTACTATGGCTTTCCTATCTACTAATACATTTATCAACAGTATGAAGCTAGAAAACTATGTAAATTATTATTTGCCCGATGACTTTACCATTTTTACAAGCACCGAGGACAGTACGGAAAATGTGGATGCAAAGCAAAATCCGGCGCTGGTTGACGCCGCTGTCAAGCTTGCTGAGGATATATCAAAAATAGACGGTATTACCAATTTATCCATCAATCGCACTGCTGACGCCGAAATAACCTTTGACGAAAATATATTTAGACCATTTATAGAATTAGCGGCGCCTGATGAAGCCGCCGTCCAATCCCTGATAGAAAATTATAAAGAAAACACTTACAGCGCCCCCGTTATTGGTGTAGATTCTTATATGATAGAGCAATACAATCAAAATGCCAGACAAAAAATAGATCTCCATCGTTTTGAAAAGGGAGAAATATGTTATATTGGCTATGTAAATTCTAAGGAGGAATCCGATAATTTACAGGGAAAGACTATCACGCTCACAGACAAAGCCAGCGGTAAAACTGTTGACTTGGAAATAGGCGCATGTCCTTCCAGAGAAGATTCAAACGCTATAAACTCAATCAATATAGGATATTACTGGAAGCTTGCCGGAGCACCTGATTGTATTCTCGTCAGCCAAACGGTCATTGACCGGCTCACCGACACACCATCCATCGACAATATTATAGTTAATTGCGAGCCAAAATCAGAAGTCTCTGTAAATGCAAAAATAAAACAGTTGACAAAAACCAATCCATCGGTTATACGTGTAAATATAAAGTCCCAGCAAATGGCAGAATTTACCACCTCCATGGCATCCATGAACGTTTTAACTGCCGGAATCTCCATTATATTGATTCTCATTGGTATTATCAATTTTATTAATGTAATGTTAACAGGTGTCTTTACACGAAAGACAGAGCTGGCGGTAATGGAAAGCGTTGGCATGACAAAAAAACAAATTCAAAAAATGCTGATGCTAGAAGGCTTATACTATGGTATTATTACAATTGGTCTTATTTGCACTGTGGGAAACGCTGTCTGCCTGTGGGTTGCAAAGCTGGCAAAAAAAATTGCCGACTATGCAGTATTTCATTATCCCTGGGTACTTATACTGTCCATTTCCCTTGTCATTATACTGATTTGTTTTATAGTACCCGCAGCTGTCTATCACATATTGTCAAAGGAAAGTATTACCCAGCGTTTGAGAGACGGTGAATAAAAGATAGTAAGTAAAATTAAGAAAGGATAATCAACAAACCCCAATATGGATTGCAAACAACACATTTTAATTGTGGAGGACGATATTATTATATGCGGAGGCATCAAAGTATTTTTGGAGAGCAAAGGTTATTTGGCACAATGCGCCTACTCAGTGGCAGATGCCAACCAATTTCCCCTTGACCAATATCAGCTTATTATACTTGACATTAACTTGCCTGATGGGGACGGACTTTCTCTTTGCCGACAAATTCGCACTGCCAGCAGCATTCCTATTATTTTTCTCACCGCCAACGACACCGAGGAAAATATGATAGAGGGCTTTCGCTCAGGCTGTGATGACTATATTGCCAAACCCTTTTCTGTGGAGCTGCTTCATCAAAGAATTATGGCAGTGCTACGAAGGAGCCAAAGCACATCAAAGCACTCTCTGTTCACTTACTTAGATTTATCTGTTGACTTTGACAAAATGCAGGTAATGATAAAGGGAACGCCCATCAAGCTTTCCGCAACAGAGTACAAGCTGCTTGAGCTTCTCATCCAACACAAGGGGCAAGTACTGACACGAAACATTATTTTAGAAAAAATCTGGGACTGCCACGAAAATTATGTAGATGAAAATACATTAACCGTTCATATACGCCGACTTCGGCAAAAAATTGAGAGCGAGCCAAAAAATCCCAAATATATTATTACTATATTTGGGATTGGCTACACTTTTGGAGAATAAAGAAACAACCATGGACACCATATGAATAGAGAGAGGGATTGGAAATGGAAAATAACAAAAAATCAAAAAAATGGGAACGCTCTATAAAATGGATATGGCTGCTTGCCGTATGTATTCTGTTTTTCTTTTCCTGGCTTGTTTATTTCATTACTCTAAATCTCACAAGCGCCCTAGTCAGCGCTGCCGGCATGTCCCTTTTATGCATTATTTCTCTGCTTGTCCATTATTTTGACAGTCGATATATCACTGCTGTCATATCCGATTTATCTCGGTTAACAGACCTATTGACAGAGCTTAAAGAACAACCTGTTTTTCCTGAAAATGAAGATACCCTCTGTTCTAAGCTGCAGGCAAAAATGATTAAACTGATAAACATCCTCAAAAAAAAGCAAACAACAGCTCTCCTAGAGCATAATAATATGAAAGCCTTAGTTTCCGATATTTCTCACCAATTAAAAACTCCCATAGCAAATCTGATGATGTACAGCGAATTTTTGGAGGATCCCTCTCTCCCAAAGGAAACACAGACAGAATATATTCACACAATACGACTTTGTGTAGAAAGGCTTCATTTTTTGTCAGAAAGCTTGATAAAACTATCCCGCCTTGAAAGCGGGTTGATTCATTTAAACCAAACAGAGCAAAGCTTAAATGAAACCGTTCTGAAGGCTGTAAAAGATATTTACACAAAGGCAAAGAGTAAAGAGTGTGAAATCATTTATCATGAGGAAAACAAAATTATCCTCCCCCATGACCGCAACTGGACAGCGGAGGCTGTTTTTAATCTGTTAGACAACGCAGTAAAATACTCCCGCCCTTACGCAAAGATTCATCTCACAGTGAAAGCCTTCGGCATGTTCGCTGCCGTGGAGGTTGCCGATGAAAACACTCCCATTCCAAAGGAGGAACAAAATAAAATCTTTTCAAGATTTTACCGTGGAAGCAACAGCCACAACAGCGAGGGAATTGGCGTAGGTTTATATTTAGCAAGAGAAATTGCCGTTAAATCCGGAGGATATATGAACCTTCGCACTACCAAACAGGGAAATATCTTTTCCCTGACACTATACTCAAAGCCATCTAATAAAGGCTGTCTTATCTGAACTGTTATATCCTGCATTCATATAAAAATGCAATGTTTCTATATTCTTAGAACCTGTAAGCAGCATTATTTTATATCAGTTATTGTCCCCTGCTATTTTCCTTGCCTGCTCAATGCAAGCTCTGCCATAGCCTCTCTAATCACATTCCGCCTTCAAGCTAGTCTGCATAATCTACTATAATTCCTCTTCCCTTAGGGGTGTATCCCATGATATTTTATATATCCAACTAAATCTTTTTAGGGACTTGTAATATTTCAGTCTGTCCTTCTTTTTCTTACCTCTCCAAAATTGATATCCCAATGTATAGCTGCCAACCATATCATCCCACGAAGAAAAATTTTCCTGCATGCGCCTGCATACTACCAATGCTATTTTAGCAGCCTCCTCATATTCCATTACTCCCACCATATAGGCTCCGCCCACTATGGAAAGTGTTCTCACAAAATCCCATCCAAGCATCCCCTGTTTTGGATACTTTACTTTCATTTTCTCCAAAAGCTCTCTTTGAACGTCTGTATACTTAGAAGCAGCTTCCTCTGATGACATACTGCCGCTGCAATATTCTATAAATTTCATGTTATGGCCCCGATTTAGACAGTCATCTGCTGATTTCTTTACATTTTCATAGGTAACCTCACCCCAACCCCATTTCAATAACTGTTTTGCTCTTTCCACTCCCACCTCAGATTTGGATGTATCCCATATGTCTATCACACATTTATAGTTGTGAGCAATAGTGGGAGAACTAGCAGCAAGTATAAACTTTTGTGTCGGAGTAAGTCTTTTTCTTGCCTCTGGACCATTTTTACCTCCGGCCACCCCCGCCACCTTACATAACGTGATTGTGTAAACTATAGCTGCTCCAATTATAACAATACAAATTAAACCCGTAATAGCGGGATGTGCACTTATAAATGCATCCATAAAATTTCCCCTTTCTTTTTGTATTTTTTGTATTTTTGTTGTAAATATTTTACTTTTCATTTTATCTTTCATTTTCATACTACATTAAAATTCATTATAATACATATTTTTATGATTGGGAAATACTATTTGTACTAAATTTGAAGAATTTGTTCATTTTTTATACTACACTTTGTGGCCCCAAGCCATTCTCTGTATTCCTCATTTTCCTCTATCATCTCACAAAAACTCTTAGGTTTGAACCATTTATCCGATTCTTTCATAGAGTCTATTGCTTTTTGCACCCAATTTTTAACTTCATTCTCCTCCTCTTTCCCCATACTTTTAGTCTCGGCAGCTAAACGCCCCAATATAAACTGCAGTCCTCCCCACGCCAATGATATAACAACCTCTGAATGCTGAAAATTTTCACCTATCTCATTTCCCATAAGAAAATAATAACTAAACATAACCGTGGCATAATTGAAAATAACCGTTTCATCTGTACTTAATGCTCTCGTCATATACTTAATTGCCAAAGGCTGCTCTTCCCTAGTCAACGCAGTCATCCCGCTGACTAACAGCAAGGTTACCATTATTTCATATTGATTGTTAGAGCCCACATCCATTCTTGATACTTTGTATGGTCCATCCCACATATAGTTTTCATTTAATTTTACAGATTTTTTTTGCTCTAGAAAGAAATCCTTCTTTACCATATTTTCCATCACAATGTGATTCACATAACTGCGAATATGATTGCTGCAGGAATTCTCAATAGAAAGCAGCAAATGACATAAATCCACAAAAAAATGTGTTGATATACTTTCCTTGTAACGCTCCATTATAGAAAAAATATGGTCAATCAATTTCTCTTCCCAAGCTTCATCCTCCACATTCCAGTTTTTATTGAGAAAATTCTCCTTAACCGCATTCATACAGGTATTGTCATATCCCGTAAGCCCGCCTCGTTTTTCTATCGCCTGCTCCATTTGTGTAAGTAACTGCTCCATCATTAATAGATTAACCGCTTCTAACTGGTCCAGCTTATCTATATCTATGAGCTTTTGAAGCTCCTCATAGCGCAATTTCATTGCAAGCAGATTATTCATAGACGTTTTATCTGCATCCTCTAACTGTTCTATCTCCTCCATATATTCTGAATTTTGTATATTTTCTATATGCTCTACATTTTCTGGATTCCCTGACTTTCCTGAATTCTCTACATTTTCTGGGTTCGCTGACTTTTCTGGATTCCCTATTTTTTCAGGATTCCCTGACTTTCCTAATTTCTCTGGACTTTTATTTTCACATATTAAATGCATTTTCTCGTTGATATCCTCTAAGAGCCAATCTACAAGATGATGAAGCTGTGCAAGCTTTGTCTGCCTTGTCATCTCTCCTTCGCCTGCCGCCTCTTCCCTATCCTCCTTGCACTTCCCTTGTAATATATTCGTTTTCTCTTTCCTTTTGGACATTGTAATGACAGCGCTATAAAAATCATAGCTTTTTCTGGCATTGTCAGGATAGCTCTTCATTGTGTCCAAATACTGCATACACCACTCCCACGGAGCATACTGAAAAACAGCCTCCGCCAATTTAGCATTGCTCATCATATTCGTCTGCCACTTAAAAACAGAATCAATCAACGGTTTTACCTTGTTCCAGTCATCCCTATCCATATCCTTGCACCAGTAACACAAAAATTGATATTGGGTCAAATCAAGATATTTGTTCTGCCCCCTGTAAAAGTCATCATATTGAATCAGCCAGTCCATCAAAATTTTTCTCTGATACCCAGAAAAATACTTGGAAAAAGTCTCCACTATATGAAATGCAAACTGCCATTGAATAGGAATACTCTTTTGGACTATAAAATGAACAATCACATCCAACTCCTCTGGTTCATATTTTAACAAAAGACTTGCCCCAAGCCTTCTCTCCTCTTTATTTAAGCTTTTAGAATCTAATCCCCTGATATATCCAATAAAACATTGCCTTAGTGCATATAAATCACCGCAGTAAGCTCCATATTTATCTGTATAGGTACCATTTAAAAAATCAAGCCTTGTCTGAAAACGAATGGCATCAATAAATTGCCACAAATCCCAATAGCGAAGGGCATCCAAAGTATGAAGCGCCACTAAGTGAAGCAATCTGATTCGGTACTCCTGGGAATTATTAATTTGCCTTCTGCAATCCCCAAGCATGGATTCCATAGTCAATATACGCTGCTCCCAGAAAATGGGCAATGGCTGCTCCAAAATAATGCGATTATAGCGATAGTGCCCAACAGATGGCTCCCTTTTTTGAAACTCACTAGTATATACTTTGGAATCGGCAAGCTCTGAAAAAGCAGCTTCTTGTTTTGCTCTCTCTACATTGCTGTCTTCCCTTTCCCCTCCCTCCTTCTGTCCTGAATCATGGATACCCTTTTGAATTTCCTCTCTGCTGCCAATTCCAAAAAAGCTCTGCTTCTCCTGGTTGCTCTCCTTCTCCTGCTCCAACATATCATGCTGATGCTTTATATTCCATCGAACTAAATTGAGATAACCCTGAACCGATTTCATATAATCCCTATCTTGCTTTGCCAGAGGAAACATGTCCATAATGTTTACTTCCTGCTTCTCCCAATCATCATTCCAAAAATCAATCCATGCTTTTTCAAGAGGATGAGAACAATTTTCACGAATTTTCACCATATCATTCTCAGCAGAATGGTTAATGATTAATTGAAGCTTTTCAATATGACATGTGTAGGCAAACAGTCTTTGACTTAGTGATTTAGGCAAACAACTGCAAAGATATTCTGCGGTTTCCCTCCACACTGCCCCCTCTTGGTTATAATACCAAAGCAGCCCAATGATTGTCTGTAATAGAAGCTCTGTAGCCATATCCTCTTTTAAGAGGGAATAACTTTTCCCTTTCAGATGTTTTACATAATTTTCATACCACTCCTCACTTATGGCGGGCTTCAGCAGCATCAGCAGTACATCTAAAAGAGGCTGGTATTCCCCCTCCATCACAAGCTTGTTATTATATCCGCCTGAATTGCCTGGGACCAAAGAATTATAATATTCATATTCAAAATAAGACGTTTCATTTCCATACAGTTGAAATACAGCAGTATATGTAAAAACCCAATACATATCATTCAAGGACATAGTCCTATCCCAATATTGCAGGGCAGTGAAACATAAATGGCGCAGTTTTCCAATATTTCCGTCAAGGTATGCACCATCCACCTGATCTTTTATATAGGACAGCTGCTCCCGAAAATCTCCTCTTCCAAACAGTATTCTTTCATCGGGAAAATAGGTTGTGGGAGGTTCCAAAAAAAGGCTTTCCTTTGCAATATCCAATGTCTCAAGCCCTAACCTGTTTAGGCGGCGGCGCATATAAGCATCTCCTCCGTCCTTATTTAATGCTTCCTGCATAAAAGTAGATAAAATTTGCTCTACTATATGATTTTTAAATTCCGGCAGGCTTACCCATATTTTTGACAGCTCTTCACAAATCTCATCCTTAAACTCAGGAATTCCGTCTGGCGGATTAAATATCAAATGCTCAATTTTTGCCTGGATTTTATCCAACCGAGAATTGTACAGCTTTACTAAGCGATAATGATTTCTCAGGGCGCGATAAATTTTTTCATGCCCCCCGTCTGATGGCACAAGCCTGCGAAAAGTCACGGCAACCGAATGATTTCTAATGCCTTCCACCTCCACAGTGAGAGAATGGCGTATCCAATGGGCTAAATTCTCCATAGTTCCATGCCGGTATTTAATCAGTGCAATGGTATCACAGCGATTCGCATCTTCGTCCAACAAATCACAAACGGCAATCACTGCATTTAGGGCGCCAATCCGTTCCTCATCCAAATGCAGCTTTCTAATGCTGTCTCTGTTTGAAATAAACTTTTCATCCCACTCCCAGCACTGGTGGGAAGCTGCCATACCAATTACCACCATCATATGATCCCTCAGCAAAATTTTATTTTCCTTCTCATAATCATAACCCCCTTCCTTCTCATCGCCGTCTTCCATGTTCCTTTTCAAATCCAATTCCAATTCTTCCTGAATCAAACGCAAAACTAACCCTTGCAACCGAATCACATGAGTTCGCCTCACCCAATTGGAAATATCAGAAAATCCCTTCATGTTAGATGATTTATTCTTATCAGGTAAATCCTGTGCATCCTGAGAAAGCATCCCCATATCATGAATGACAAGGGCCAACAGAAGATACCCCGCCTCCTGTTCTGTTAACACCTTCAACCATCCATCCTCCACCGCCCAGTCTGAAGCCCTGCGAACAATACTGCAAATATGCGGCAATGCATGATTGGTAAACTCCGGCATATGGCAGTTATCTGCCAACCGATCCACACTCTGAATCAACAACCGTAAAATATTGGTATACTGCAAAAACGGTGGATTTGAAAAAGCTTTTTTTGCTAAAGGACTGGCCATAATGTAATCTGCCGCCTGTGACAATTCTATATCAAAACTTGGTATTTCCTTCACTCTGTTCTACCTCCTTATTTTCTTTCTGCTCTCCTTTTTGCTTTTCTATATCACATCCTATACTTCATTTATCATACACTCTTCCCTTATATAAAAATGATTTCTTGCTCTACACTATTGCCACGATTTTCTTCTCTTTAATTATTAATTAATAAGCTATAGTCTTGAAAAAATAAAACATTGTAGCTATTCAGAGCCATACAGATAAATACAAAACAAACTGTTCAATCTTGCTTGGAAAAACTGTTTGTATAAATCTATAGGACGAGAAGACATTCTTGAGCAAAAGGAAAGCACTTTGAAAAGATTTTGCAAATACGACTCTGAATAATTAAAATAATTTTTATTTATAATGAAGCTTTTAAATGGATAGCCATATACCAAATCCTTGCATTTTTGCAGAATCATAAACTGGTCGTAAATTCTTTTCTAATACATTCAAGAAAGTATCTTTTTTGCAGCCATCTATATATAATTCTTCTAAAGACCAAGGCACAACCAAATTGTCTCTTTGACAACTTTTAAAAATATCATGTAATTTTTCATAGTGTTGTACACATTCAAACATCTTAAATTGATTTTCTGCAAATAAATTAAAATATTTATTCCATATAGGTAATTTATTTTTCTTACTAGCATTTAAAGAGCTGTCCATAGGCATAAGATTCCATAACTCATCATTAGCAATATATGACCATGGAACAAAATGATCAACATCATAATTATCTTTTATTAACTCTCTATTAGTATATATATCAAAAACTGGATTTATATCCATCACAGCATTCCAGAGTTTCCTTACATATTTTAATTTTCTATATTTATCATTTTGAGGCTCTAGTTTATAAATAATTCCTGGCACTCCTGGATTTTTTCCCTGTAAATAACGAATTTTCTTAAGTTCAATCCATCCTTTAATAGTGATATAATTATCATAAAAGAAACTGCCCCACTTATCATTCATAATGATTTTCTTTTGCAGTCCTACACCATCTAATATTTTGTAAGGAAGACATTTTTCATAGTATAAACCATCTATATATTTAATTAACCACTTTCTTTTAACCCATATTTTATCATTTCCTCCGATTTCCGGCATAAATGATGACAATAAACGATATGGAACATTTTTTATCAACTGCATTTTTTCTTCGTGAAGCTCATTATCATGTTCGATTATTGCACCAATAATGATTTCTTCACTGGCATCGTTATCTAGTTCACATAATGTAGAAAGCTTAATCACTGCTTTTTCCAATCCATTCATAGCTTTTCCTGATGTATTTCTAGGACCTAAATGCAAATGGTATTCCATAACTGAATACCATGTATCAGCAATCATTTTGTTTATCATTTCATCAAATGTTATTTCTGTTTTTCCCTTCAAAAATATATTTAATAAAGCTGATAACCAATAAAATTTATAACACTCTGTCGGATCATCTAACATATGTATAAAACTTTCCATATTCAATTCATTAACATATTTTAAACCTTTTATTTCCATCTCTATCATTCTTTCCTCTAAAATTTTCTAATATGGAACACTCAATTTTGTAATACTCCAGAAAAAATAATGGAATATAAGTCTCGTATTACAACAATTAATACACTTGTGCTGCAAAAAACAATTGCTAATAATATAGTGGACCTACTACCTTTGCCTATTCTTGTTTTGCCCCTGTATCCTCTAGCACTCTCCATGCCTATTTGCTATTCCTTTCCATTTTCATTAGAATGCCCTGCACTCCCACCTGCTATTGGATAAACATAAAACCTCAGCCAAATCAAACCTAGATAATTTTAAAATGACATTCTTTATCATCTTTTCCTTGGCATAACTGATATGCCTTCCATTGTTCTAATCCAAGGCTTGTTCCATATTCTGTGTATGGCTTAAACTTTTCAAAACCAATATAGAGCCTATAATATTTTAAGGCAGAGTAATACTTTTTAAGAGCAGCAAGCTTTTTACCCCTTGCAAAAATAGTGATTCACCTAAAAATAAAAGCAGCCACGTTAATCCCAATACCAGTTTTTACCTTGTCTATAATTATTACATGTTTCATCTACCATTTTCTTTTTACAAAATTCAACCACATCCACTGAATCTAATCCATGACAATATTTTTTCATTAACCCACCATTCCGCTTACTATATTTTTTCTATTGCAACCTGCAAACCATTATATATTCTTCCTCTGTTTCATCTACCACCTCAAAACCTAATTTTTGATACATGATAACTGCATAATTTTCTTTTTGCACAGACAGAGATGTCTGCTGATATCCCTTATCTTTTAAAAGCTGCAGCATGGCACTCATAAGTGCTGTACCAATCCCCCTATGCCTATATTCTTTATAAAGAGATATAGCAAATGAGGGGGTGTTATTATCAATATGCCCGTAATCCTCCATAATACGAACCCATACTGCCCCCACAATCTTTTCTTTTGTTTCAGCAACAAAGCACCAATCATCTGCCCTCCCAAAATCAGCAATGTACACTTGCAACTCTGGCTGTTGAATAATTGTTCTTGGCGGCTTATCTGTTCCCTCTGGAATAAAAATGGCTTCATATAAAAAGTCAGATAATATTGGGTACTCCCATAGTCTCATCTCTCGGATTTGATAGTCCATATTCCTGTATCCTTTCAAACATAAAATATATTTTCAAATCAACTTCTCCATCATACTCAAACATCCAAACATCCATAATATTATTCAAAATTTCACCATCTACACCTCTGTCAATAGTGATTCTCCCTTTGAACAATCTCCATTTGTCCATTCCCATTTCTCCGAAAGTTCTATTTTCCCATTCTCTAATATCGTTGGTACACTATGGCACCTACCTGTCTTTACCTGCATATTTTGGTTCATATGATGATACACAAAATCAAGTTCCCCATTATTTAACACGGTTCCAACCATTGAACCTTTTAATATATCACCGCCCCTATACTCAGCCCACAAAAAATTTCCAGTCTGGTGATAAATAAAGCTCGTCTGTTCACTCACTTCTCCATTTTCGGTATTCATTTTAGGAATAAACTTTCTTCCATTATAATCAATATCTGTAGAAACTTTATGAAGCTCCTTCTCCATTATTTCATAAGCTAGTATCACTTCATTTTCTACAGGGTATCTCTCATGCTTTACAGTCAAAAACCCCAGCTTTTCATAAAGTGCTGCTGCCGGCAGCGAAGCATCCAAATAGACCTTATGATATTTGTCACTAATTTGGCATTCTATATTTTTCATTATAAATGTACCATATCCCTTTTTCTGATGTTCTGGCAACACATAAACTCTGGTAATATGATTTCCCACAAAACAACCTGTTGCAACTATTTTTCCATCTATCTTAAGCACGCTTACATAACCATTTTCAATATCCATTAAAATAGCATCCTTACTGTGAAGCTGACAGAAAAAATCCACAACTTCCATCGGATAATATTTTGGATATATAGTTTGAATTGTATGCTGTACTACATTGTATACAACCTGTAAATCCTCTTTTTTCGCTAATTCATATATCATGCCTTCACCTTTTCTCCATATCTAATATAACATCTATATCATCAATCTACTAAATACCTGCCATCTATTTTAATTCTTCTACTTAATCGCCATTTTTCCTGTAAAATATTGTGCCAATATGCTACTCATTGCCACTTTTACTTTCCTAAAATATTCTTCTAAGTATATCTGCATCATTTAAAACAATCTGTTTGCACTTTTGGAGGAAAAATAAAACCACTGGTACATTTTGTAAGATATGTATATTTTGTGCACCCCCAATATACGCACAATAAATAACAACTTATACTATTGACCAAATATCTCCATTGTCTTTTTTGTTATAAATTCTTTCATGCTTATATTATAACTTTTAATCTACCAGCTCTTCCTCCACAACAAACTCATATATTCCATTTATATATTCAATTATTCAATATATTTCATATCCTTTTCTTTGTATATTTAACTAACAGTCTGCCCTTTGCAATAAAAAATAATCTGATGCAAAAACTAATCTGATAATGCATGTAAATAGAATACCACAATATACATCCATTTCCAACAAACTGTTACCATTTCTTGCAAATGTTTCTCAATCTCCCTGCTCTCCTGTAATTGTAAAAGAGGACGGCCTAACAGCCATCCTCTTTTTTCTTGTTTGTTTTTGCTTATTAACCACCATTGATTTTTCTGCTATCTTGTGGGCATCTGAAATTCCACAAGCGCCTTGTTTAAATAATCATTAAAAGGTTTCATAACTTGATAAATCTCTGCTGCCTTTGCAAAAAAACTTTCTGCATTGCTCAACTCTTCATCTTTTATCGGATATTCTAGATACCAACTCTTAAATTTTAAATATTCCCCTTGAGGATGTTCCTTATCATATCCTGCTGGAACATTCTTCAATGCAGTTCCTTTTACAGTGAAATATTTTTCAAACTCTGGCTCATGTATGATCTTTTCCCATTCTTCACCATTCTGGGCAATATAATCTCGTATCATCTTTGTTGCATCCTTAAACATATCTGCAAACAAACCGCCGCCTAAAAAGGACTGATTGTTCGGCTTTATCATAAGATAATATCCCACAGGAACCGGCAGCTTACCCTTAGAGGAAATATGAGCCCTAAACGCAGGATTATAAGGGGATTTGTCATGACTAAAACGGGTATCCCTAACAATCTTAAACGTAATATCTTTTGGGTTGTTATGTAAAATACTGCTGTCAAATTTTCCTATTTCCAAAATCAATGTTTGTAATAATTTTTCAAATTCGGCATTTGCCTTTTTATAATCTTCCTTATTTGCATGATACCATTCACGGTTATTATTCATGCTCAACTCTGATAAATAATCAATAATATACTGTGTATTCATAATCTGTCATCTCCTTTACGATTGCTGAACAACGGAAAACTGGGTGGAATCTAAAAATTTCTGAATCATCTGTTTTGTATGGTCAGGAGATTGGTAGGGCTTACAAAACGAAAAGTCCTGGGACAAATCGTCAATCTCTTCCATAGCTTTTTTCACATCTATCATGGTTTGAATGGGAATTTCTGTGGCTGTTATATAATCTAGCTGCAGCGGGTTTATCCTATGGTTTTGTATAGCATAATTCACTCTGTCTTTACATTTACATCTGCCTGTGCCATATTCCCCACAATACTGCCCAAGAAATTCTGCCATTTTTTTGCGTATTCGGGAAAGCCGCTGACGATACGCTTCCGGTGTCATTTCCAAAATTTCCCCCGCAATACGGCTGTCAAGCTTAAACATCGTACCTAATATGAAAATACATCTGCTCTCCTCATCAAGACATTGCAGCAACACATTAGTACAGGACATTTTTAATTCCTCCGCTAATATATCCTTTTCCACGTTTTGGGTTAAATCTGGCACATCTTGTATTTTACCGTTTTCTATATCATCCCCATAATATTCAAAACTCAACGGACAGTGGGCAAACATATGCTTTTTGTAATTTTTTAGATGATTAACCCCAATGCGAAATACCCATGTTGTAAATGAACTGTCACCTCTGAAGGAGGACAAATGGGTAATCATTTTCAATAAAATGTCCTGGGCGGCATCTTCTGCATCTGCAAATGTACCAAGCATCCGCAGAGATAAATTGAATACCATGTCCTGCACACTTGCAACAAGAGTTTCTAGGGCTTTTTTATCCCCTGCTGTGGCTTTATCAATCAAAGCCTGTAATTCTTCCTTTGTTTTATTATTCATAGATACTACCTCATACAATAAGCGTCCAATAAATATAAATGGTTATACACTTATCTTTCTAAAATTCTATAGATGAGCTGAGACATCCAGAGCAACCTTTTCATCTCATCTATATTGGTTAATTGTTACACTATGTTTTTTCATTTTAGTTATGTTCATTTTAGTTATTTTTATTTTAGTTATTTTTTATTATCATTTGGTATTGTGGTCATTAATTATTCTTGTCCTTGCTTGTACGATATCAGCAGCATCCCATATCTAGAGGCACTGCTTTCTCATCCTTCAAAAATAATTTTAACATACAATCAGATTGCTCCTATTTAATTAGACAACTTTCCTTTGTCTGTGTGACATAAAAAATTAATTTTTTTAATCATATCCCCTCTTATTTTATATTATATTGTAAATTCCTATTTGATAATAGTATGGACACTTAAAGAAATGAATTCAAATATAATCTTTGTATCATCCACCTCTGTATATACAGATATGATATTTTTCATTACCCAAGTCAACTTATGAAAAAAAGCGACCATGTGTGACACTCTGGCGCTTTCTTCTTGTACAAACTGCATTTGTATTTTCATCTTATTTCATATCATAACATCTTGTTGAAACTATATATCATTATGGTGATTGATATAGTATAGTTCTGTATTGAATTTTCTTGTTCTCTTTTTTTTGATTATTATTGTAAATAAAACAGAAAAAATCCCATAGATTATTCTTATACGTTTAATATAGCCCCAGAGCAAACCTAAGATTAGTTTACTGCATATTTTGTAAACACTTTTGCCACAGCAATTTGTGTTCGTAACTCTTTAGGAAACGGAGGAGAACAGGACAATGCTTCTTTTGTAATTATTTTTGTGATTTTATCTCTAAGTTGTTCTGCATCATAAGCAGCCAAGTCTGACAATGTTTTTATCCCGCAGTGAAAATATAATTGTGCCCGAACTGCTTTCACACCAGGTAATCGCATCAATTCCAACAAAGAATGTATCTCTTCTTCACTCCTAATTTGTGCATCTTTAATATCCTTTATACCCTTTCCCTTATTATTATAATGACACAAAAAACATCTAAACAGTGCCACCATATTTTCATCAGGCAAACCAGCTTTTATCAAATCATTATCAGATAAATTAACACAAGCACTTTTTGTAAAACAGCCCATATCTAATAAATTACTTATCAACTGATTTTTATATTTTATCAATGGATAAAATTTCTGTACAAGACAATCTTCATTGAGAAGAACTTCTATGCCACGAATCTTATAATCACTATCCATATTATTATGCATTTTCTGTTTCATCCTGAATCCTCCAAATTCTTCAAAACTTTTTGAATCTAAACAATTCTTTGAATTTAAATTTCAATTGTATCATTACTTTCTAATCTAAACAATTCTTTAAATTTCAACTGTGTCATTTTTCTTTTTAACCGGCAGCCAAATCTCCACAATGAATTCGTCATTGTCACCATTAAATCGTGAGTCATAGTGTTCCATACAATAGAATTTTCTCTCAAATAAATTCCTTTCATATCTTTTTTCATTTGAAATCAACCACTCTGACATTGTGTTATTTTCGATCTCGTACCCTTATTCATATATATATCAAATGAAGCATACTCCGAAGACGAAATCATAAAGCTTGTATATTCACTGACATTCTCTTTTATTACCACATTCTCTTTTATTTCACCACCAACAAAAATTCATTCATTACCTGTGGTGCTGTCCAATATTCTAACTTCATATTCGTTATCAGATATTTTGTTTATGAGGGCATTGTCCTCATAAAGCTTCATAAAATGTTTCCATATTTCTGCTGCGATACTTTGTTGAAAACATTCCCATAATGGATTTAAATGTTCTACAAAAACTTTGTGCTGAATCAAATTCTAAATCAAGAGCAATGTCTAACACAATTAGGTTTGTTTCATTCAGCATTTTACATGCATAAGCAACTCGTCTAACATGAACATATGCTATCATAGTATTTACCAACAATCGATATAAATAATCTGTGAAAATAATATGGAGAAAAAGCAAACTGTTCTGCAATTGATTCAACAGTTAACTTATCATTGAGATTCTCATCAATATATTTAATTGCTTCACTGATTTTATAAAAATTGTTCATTCGGATTCACTCCTTAGAATTTGAAGCTGCTGTGTTAACTATTATATCATATGTATTTATTGCTGCTTAACAGTTCTTGTTTTATAAAATCACCTTCATTTCTGAAAAAAGTATATCGTTAACAGTACAACTCCCATATACGAAGATAATCTCTCTATAAAACCCCAATCACACTTAATTAAATTGTTCAACTATGTTATTTTTCCATTGACACATGCACTATACCTTACAATTTATCATATTTCACCTTTCTTCCACGGGCTTTCTCAACTGGATATTTTTGATTATTCATAATAATTTTATCTTGTACTATCTCATCTATATCTAAATTACAAGTATCTGCCATAAGTACACAATAATTTATAATATCTGCTAATTCTTCTTTAATTTTTTCAATTTTCTCCCCACATACAGTATCCTCCCCACTCCATTGAAATACTTCCAATAATTCAGCAGCCTCCAACGTAATGGATATAGCCAAATCCTTGGGGTTATGAAATCTTCCCCAGTTTCTGTCATCGCGAAATTTCAGTATTTGATCTATTATTTCTTTTGTCATCCATTCATCTCCTTTTTGACGCAGAAAGAAGTGCTTCTCTAAGCTCCTTATCACACGCATAAATATACAATCCTTCTACTCCCCGGGTCATAAGAACTCTTACTTCATTTTGAATTAATTTTTCACCAAATTGTTTTTTAGTTCCGTCCGAGAGCGTACGGTATTGTTTAATCTTTTTATAATTTTTCAACTCAGGATCATATATTATTTTCCCATTTCTATATTTTATGGAAGGTCCTAAAATTACTCCTGCAAAATTCAAATCAAATCCTTGAATTGTAAATGTTGATCCTACCTCGTTAATGGTATGTGGTTGTTCCGCCCATGACATGGAACGGATTTTACTCTTTTCTTTTCGGGTAAAATTTTTTTCAAGCTCACGATTCCAAGGTTTATGCCAATTTCCTATTATTACCTCCCAAAATTTTCCTACCCTCCCACTTGACGCAGACTTACTGTTGTACTCCCAATCATAAGTAGCTATCATTCTTGAAAGTTTATGCTCTTCACAACATGCTTTTTCTTTTAAAGCTTCTTCAAGCAATTCTGGTTTATCAAATATCTTTATTTCATATCCTCCCAGATTTTCCGGCAATTCTTCAATAATATGTGTCTTTGTAAATTTATCAATCCACACTATTGCATCCTTTGAGGCTTTAATACGAAGCTGATTTTCAAGCACAAAATAATTACTTTTAAGTTTTGCTTGTGTTCTAAATCTATTTAATATTTCTGATTCCCAATATTGCTCAGTTGTTAAAATCTGATTTTCATCAAACATAACAATAGTAACACGAGCTCTATCTATAATATCCTGAAGCTGATTACTTCCCTGATACGCTTGTTTACCTTGTGTCAATAACAAATGTGCCTCATCAATAAATGCAACATCAATAGGATCTTCTGTTGTATGATGATTAATAAAAGAAGTAGGTTTACAGACAACCTCCCCATAATGTTCCACTAAGCCTAACTTTCGGGCAATCTGTGAGTAAACCGTTATCTGTTCATCATGATTTACCATTAAATAACAGCTTATCTGTTCTCCTCTCTCTTCTTTTGCTTTCGTAATTATTTCATAAAAAGCACTGCTGTTTAACACTGTTTTTCCTGTTCCTGCTTCTCCCTCAATAAAAATCAACTGATTTCTACTGCCGGAATCTAGAGCCTCAAATACTCTTTCAATAATAATATTCTTTACCATTTCCTGATCTGATGTTAATTTATGCAGTGGTGATGCTTTAAATACTGCAGAATCTTTTATAAAGCTTTCACTTGGAAATAAGTTCTTATCATACTTATGAAGCTTCGTCCATATCATTTGAAAAATATTATCTAATTCTTTATATGGATAATACTTTCTTTGCGGATTTCCCCGCTTATTATGAATTTTCTTTACACAATCTACACTTAACATATAGTGCATTAACCGATTTTCGATATCCAGCGTAAGGGATTTATTAAAACAGCTATGTCCTACAATATACAAGGAAGCATTATGTGTCGTTAACTGATATTGCCATTCTGTTTTATCATTTTTTTTATCATAATGCTGTTTTGTTCTTTGAATAATATTATTTGATTCACCTATATACACTTCATAGTCTTCTTTATTATTCCAATTATGAATATAAACTGTAGGATACTCCAATATAATATCTATTTCCATATCGAACCCACGATTTAATATTTCCGACTTAAATTCTTGCAAACCATGTATGTTATCATCAATTTTATATACTACCGGCTGAATATTTGTTTCCATATAGCAATACCATCCCCATACTTATTTTATCTTTTATAGTTCAATTCTTTATGAGCTGCCACATATATTATAAGCTTATGATTAAAACTTTACCCCTTTGCACAATATATATTTCCCCTATAGTTTACATCTATCATTTCTTTTATACCCATTTCAGTCAGCTCCAATTCTCCAACTTGCTTTTTTATTCTATCATATCAAATACATTTAACCCATATTCCCTGAATAAAATCTACTTAATCTTCTCTAATATATTCTGCATATGCATTTCTCCAATCAGTTTCTACCCAATACTCAGAACCATCTCTAAGTCTTCCGAGAAATTTATATTGATACATTTCCCTGCGGATTAACTCTATATCATCAAATGCAATATTTAACTTGATAATTTCGTTGATTTCTTTTTCAGTATATTTTCTGTTTAACTCTATTTGTTCCGCAATTTTTATAAGAACTATAATCCTCATTGGTCTTTTAGACGGATATTGAATTAATCTGTCATTAGAATCATAGTAATTATCCAGTTTTTTATAATATGTTTCAATAGACTTTTCCATAACATCCTCCATAAATTATATCATATTCCATATTCTCAGAAAACTTGTTTTCATTATAAAAAAGTCCATGCCTTACGGCGAAGGACTATACTTTCAACCCGACCATTTATATCACACATATGGGTCAGTGGTAAACCTCTCTTGTGATTCTATACTAGCAAACACAAAGGGGAAAGTCAATAAAACTTCCTACACCTTATTTCTTTCCAGCATGACAGCATCATCCTTACTGTCATCTATTCTCCTAAAATAGCTGATAGAACATAGAGACCCCTAAAGCGCACCTTAGCTGCAGGCATATCAAGCTACGCAAATCTGATTTGCTCATTTTTTATTCACTAATCATTTCCATAATCGTTTATATGATACAGCCAGAATAGCATCTCCCATTTCATTTTTTCTCGTTATCCAACCAACTTATCCAACATTTCTATAATCTTTTCTCTTTCACCACTGCCATTTGTTTTAAATCTAAGCAATGGAATTTCATACAGCTCCATTATGTGATTTTTCAACAAATCTCTTGAAGCCTGTACAGTATCCTCTTTGTGGTATTTGTATCCATCAACTTCAATCGCTAACACAGGCTTTTTCCCCATTCTGTTATAAATCAGAAAATCCAAATGCGTCGCCGGATTCATTGCATACTGACATTCCTGTTCATTTAATAATTCCAGATCCTTGATCAACATATTCAAAGGGAAATGGCAAACAACATCCAAGCCTGAATACTTGTTATTGGCGATAATTTCCTCTATCAATGCATACATCAGATTCTCCGAATCATATTCTGATATCTTTTTATGCTTCTGCAAATATGCCATTCTTTCAATGGTATACTGTTTATACAGATAGTCAAAAATAGAATATATTTTACTCTCTGCCACCTCAAAGTTGTTATATTGAATGTACTCTATCAAATCTGTTATATTGCGCTCTTTCGATTGCTCATTTCCGGTTACTACCAGCATCAGTTTCTTTTTAGCCCTTGATACAGCAACATTGATTAAATATGGATCATCTGCAAAATCAGATATCTCATCATCCACAGTGGATATAATAATATTATCTTTTTCCTTGCCTTGGAACTTATGCACTGTAGCAACATCAATATCTGTTATCTCCTTGGCTAATGCTTCTACCTGATTTTTGTACGGCGCAATAATTCCGGTCTCTTCTGGATTAGAAACATATTTGGGTATTATCTCATTTTTAATAACATCTATCTGACGTTGATTATAATGGTTACGCTGATGATTTCCTGCCACTGTCTTTACCACCGATAAAACATTTTCTTCACCCTTATCCCTTGTCATTATAATTAACTCCCCATGATAGAATTTCTGGTTGCAAAAATTAATTATTTTAGGGTGGCATCTATAATGCTCCCTTAATAATGTCTGTGTTACATTTGGCATGACATCCAAAATAGATTGCAGAAAGCTCGTTGTATACTGATATCCTTCATTCATATTAAAAGAGTCTAATATAACTTTTGCTTTGGCTTTTATATTATCTGCAACAACATTAGGAAGCTGCTTAGTGTCACCTACAATAACAACATTCCTTGCACAGGAAAGTGCCAATGCACCAGTCGCAATATCTACCTGCGATGCCTCATCCATGATAAGATAATCGTACACTACATCTGAATTCAGGCTGTTTCTTGATGAAAATGTTGTACTTAATATAACCGGATACTCAGCCAAAATATCGTATGGCTCTTTCCATAAATCATCCTCACTAAAAATCTTTCTGCTGCTGTTAACTTCATATTTTCTTGCCAGTTTGTCTTTTAGTACAACCATTGACTGATTGCATAAATCCTCAAGCAAATCCTTATTAACACTATTTAGATACTTTTCAATATCTGCAATCTCCCCAGACAATTCCGCCTGCTTTGCACGATAATACATGGCTTGAAACGTTGTAATTATCTTTGAAATATCCTGCTTATAAAACTTCCAATCTGTTACTCCATATTTAAAAAAAGCCTTTATCTTAAACCAAAATCCTATTACCTTTTTCTCTTCCGAAATTAACCGACTTTCCTGCCACAATACCATCCAATATTGGGAGGATAATTTTTTCTTAAACTTTATGCTTTCCGTATTAACCTCTGATTCTTCAACATATTGATTAAAATATTCCTGTTCTGTAACCAGTTGAGAAAGTTCCTGCCTTAAACATGCCAGTTTCTCCTGCTTATCAAAAACAGTTTTCAACTGCCTGGATTGCTCTGCTATTCTCTTCTGCAAATCACTTGCATTTTCTTCTATTTTCCATGACGAAAAATTCGGATAATTTGTGTCCTGACGCTCAACAAATAGCTTCTTATTTTTTGAACTTCCTAATGCTGCCACGACAAAACCCAAATTATATTTGGCAGAAGATAATTTCTCATATACATTTTCTGTTGCTGAATTATTGTTGGATACTATCTGTACCGTTTTCCCCTGCATTAATATATTGGCAATGATATTTAATATCGTCTGTGTCTTGCCTGTTCCGGGCGGACCCTGTATAACGCTAATTTGATTCTCCATGGCATTTTTTACAGCCTTGTACTGACTATTATTGCATCCAAATGGGAAAATCGGTGTGTATTCACGTCCCTTTTTTCCACCATGCAATGAAGATGGATTTAAATACTTAGCTAATGCCACATCTTCACCTACAAAGGATATCTTTTCAAACCTCTTAGCCAACAATTTTTCGCCAGTCTCTTCATTCTTAATGTCACTCAAACCCGCAATTTGCTTTATGTATTCAAATACATTGGATGACTGGCTTTTACTAAGACATGACTCTTTAATATTTAACTCACTTTGGCGATAATCCCTTTCACTGCCATCACCAAAACAAATATGCCAATAGGACTCATATGTACTTCTAAATACATACATTGCCTTAATGTCAAAAAACTCCCGTCCTTCTCTGCTAATACGATACATATTAGGATTCAAAATCTGAGGGTCCTTTAACCATTCTACATTTGAATACGCATATGAATATGTTTTTCCATTATTAAATTTAACATCCATCTTTTTTGTGTATGGATTATACATACACGAAATTATATTAGGTGTCTTTATTTCACCTTTAATAATAATCATATTATATCTTCTATTCATCTTTTCCTCACTACTTCTTATCTCTACCCTGCTTGCCCTTGAATTCCTTCTCTACATAACAATGCTCGTGCTTGCCAAGGAACTTATTACTTTCAAAAACCAGTTCAATAATATATGGCATCCAATCTATAATTCTAAGGATATCTTCACAACCAAAACTATTATCATAAAAATTCAATACAATAGCAGAATCTTTCTTCTCCTGTTCCGTTAATGCTCTTGTTCTATCTTCTTTCCAATCATGCTCTGGTTGTGCATGACGCACGAAATGCACTGTTGTCATAATTTGCAGTCACACCTCTACCACTACCAAAATCAAGTATCTTCTTATCCCGAATATCTCCTAATTGTTTCCACACAATTCGCTTCATTAAGCATTCCCATGGTTGCAAATCCGTTAATTCTCTGCTCACTAAATCAGCTCCATTTCATCTTCCATTTTTACAAAACCGTATCTCTCATACAATGGCCGTCCCATATCCGTTGCCTCTAACGCAATATGTGACACACCCTGGGCCTTCGCATCCTTTACCAGCAAGTCCAATGTATGCAATGCAATTCCCTGTCTTCTATATTCTGGCGCCGTATACATATTCATAATATACGCCTTTTTACCTGTTGTATTATAATAAGTTGGCATAACTTGGTAAAAACTAACACCCCCTGCACCGATAAAAGTTCTGTTATCATACACCAGATATGCCATATGCTCACCGGTTTCCAAAGCTCGCTTGTAATATGCATAAGACTCATTCTCCACCACAAACAAATCCACATCCTGGGATAATTTATTAGCTGCACGGAGGACTATCATCCTTGTTCTTACCAGTTCATCTATATCGTCTATGGTTGCTTTTTTATATTCAAAAACACTATCCGGCAGACAATTAAGATACATATACAGTGCATCTGTATTTTCTTCCAATACCTGCATGAATTTATCAGATGGGTTTGCATAAACAATCCCATAATCTACTTCACCAAGGTTCTTACGTACCAAAAAAGCTAACCTTTCCTGCTCCAAATCAAATTGTGCATCTACACCTATTTTGTTTCCTCTTGCATCCAAGCGAATCCATCTATTAAGTGATTTAATATAAACTGCATTTAGTGCATGAATACAAAATCCAGTTTCCGGTACATCACCCAAAGTAAGACGCTGATAGCAAATACCTGTTGGTATCCCACATGCACGAAGCAAGGCAGCAAGAAGATTTGCCTTTGCCCAGCAGATACCAACACCCTGTTTCAACACTTCTGCGGCAGATTTAGTCACCCGCTTGTCCTGAACATCCCATGAATGTTTTATTTCATCACGCACAAACTCATAAATAGCTTTAATCAAAGAAATTTCATCTGTAAATTTTAGCTTAAATTCATCCGCTTTTGCCAGGATGCTATGGTCATTCCAGTTTATGTATTTTGATATTGATACATATTCTTCTATAGTGTCCTTTATAATTAGTTCTTTCATTTCTTCCACCTAAAATAAGTTATATTATCTGTCCTCTTCCCTGCCTATAAATTACTTCCTGTAACCCGATTTCTTCTAACAAACATTTTGCTGCCTCATAATCTGCACCAATATCCTCCAGTCTGAACTGTTTTTAAAACTTCCTGCCAATACAATGTATAAAACTCTTTCTCAGAATATTCTTCTCTTACCATTTTATATTTCTTTTAATACTTCTGCTATCTGCTTTGACTCTATCATCAAATGTGCCAGCTATTCACCTGGGATTTCATCTACATCTAAATAATTCTGTTTAGGAACCAATACTATATGTCCTTCATTAATCAGTTCCATATCCATAAAAACCATCACAAACTCATCTTCCTATACAATATCTGTTCTTTTTGACAAAACACACATTCACTCATAGCATTTCCTTCCCCCAGGCAGCATTTACTATCTTATTACTTAATATCCTATCACCTCATATGCCACATATTCGTGACTAAAATGATATCCCAGCTTCTGTGCCAAAGCTACTGACCATTTATTTTGCGCATCCCAGCTTGGATATAAACCTTTTTCTAAACACTGTAAAATCAGCTTTGCACCACACGCATATGCTAATCCTTTTCTTCGATGATCTTTTCTTGTATCAATTTCTATCTCAATACCTTTATCATATGTACTATAAGAGGAAGCTCCAGCCACCAATTCTCCATCCTTGAAAGCAGCTATGCCCAAACCCAAGTTTTTATAAGTATTATAATCCTTATATTGGGATACCAAATCATTTGCCCAGCCATTCTCCCGACACATATTATATTCTCTTTTCTCAATGACATTTAGCTCATATTCATTCGGAAGACTAAGCACTGCCTTCTGTAATTTTTTCACGTCAAAAATATCCCCTTCTTTTTTGAATGCATATCTTGTAACCTTCTTCGCTTTATCTGTGTAACACTTCTCTATCAAATCAGCCCATTTGGCATTCTGCGGAACCATAATGATAAAATCCTGTTTGCAGCTCTTTGGTTTAAATCGAATTAATTCCTCATTTGGATTTCCAGCATAAAATGCAAAATCTCCTAATATTGCCATCGCTGCATCCTCGGACAAATTAGTGTGTATCTCTCCCATTATCCCTTGCAAACACGACCATATAATTGTTTCATTCCAATTTTCAAATATTTTTTCTATATTCTCTTTCAATTGATATCCTCCACCAATATCTCCAAACTAAACCCCATCTCTTCTAAAATACCACAACATACGTTTCTTTCTCAACAATTTTCCGCAATTTCTTGTGATTAGTTCTCAACCAGCAACGCAAATGATACATATTTGATAAAACAATTCAGGTGCCATAGCCATGGGGACACTCCGCCATAGCACTCAAATCATCAACCTTACCTGCTATTCCTATTTCACTTAATCTTCTTCTCTCGCATCCCTTCCTCATAAATCTGGTCAAACACTTTATACCAGCTTTGCTGATTTATATCCACCTTCAACCTGTCGATTTACTCTGTTAAACAATTTAATCCCTGCAAAATACTTTACATCTCCAAATCCAAACCCCTCAGACAATACATCATTTGGATATTCTGCAAGCTTATCTACATCTATTCTAAACAGTTCCATTATTTCTATATTCTTGTTCCACTCTCACTTGGAGAAATTCTTCTGGTATTCTAATACCACTAAAAAATGATGGTTATCCCAATGTACAGGCATTTATATATACTTTCCGAGAACTAGAAAGAGTTGTGAACAGTATAACCGTGACCTTGCCAAGTGGGAGCACCAATCCAGCAGGAAACCGACAGCCACCCCAAAGGCAGAAAAAGAAATCCTTTTACAGAGTTAGCCGATAGACATAGAAAAACCGCCGTTATAGTGTTACCCATACGGCGGCATAATATTTTTATACTGAATACTGTTTTTGCCATTATTCTATTCTTTCTCGAATATCTTAAAAATATTTGAGACAAATAATCGGTCTGTTTCTTTTGCTTTCCTTATATGCACCATCTTAATATCCTCCAAACTTTGATTATTTATATGTAATTTCCCGACAAATGGGGATTTGTGCTTATATTTTTTGCATTTCTTTCAATGCTTTTTGAATATCCTTATAAACCAATGGTTGCATACTATTATCATAAACACATATATTCGCCTTATAAAGTAAGGAAATAATATCGTTCTTTAACTCTGGTTTCTACCTTGCAATAAGTGGTAACAGCTTGATATATTGTCTTGCTGTAATGGGTTTAACATCCGTTATATGTTGTAAATATTCGTCAATAATTTCGTCAATTTTATAATTTTTTATCCCATTTTGCATTATAGGCAAGTAATGTAAGCCCTCATGTACGAATATAAGAATTATCACTGTCAAGCATATCACTTAATCCATCCATATAAGGATAAACACAATCCGTTTCTTGGCTTTCTTTTTGCAAGTTCTGTAATGCCTTATATGCAGTATTAATGGTTCTTTCTTATGAGAGGAAACTTCAAAGATTTAATGTCAAAAAATCAAAGATTTCTATAGATTCCCTTGCGGGTTTCTATATAAACGGAGAGTCACCGTCCCTCCAAAGAGGGCTAACCGCCTACCATCCTGGTAGCACCCAAAGAAATGTTATCATACTTCAACAGGAAATTCAACAATATTCCATTTTGAGTAGTGAAAGTAATCACTTCTCTCTCGTAACATCATATTAACATCACAGGGTAAAAAGAAAGCTCTGAAACACCTGTAAATTTAATGTTCCAGAGCCAAATGTCCGCTATTCGAACTCGACTTTGTAAAGTTGTTTTGTGGTGTTTTTCGTTGATTTTGGTGGCAAAAATCAGGGAGTTTTGTCTGATTTCTACCAGTTGCATGTATTTTCGAGAGATTGTATTGTTATTTTGTTGTCACTAATAAAACCGACAAGCTACTTCATATACCAACTATATAATAGCCGTATCTCCTCATTTTCAATATAAACATTCGGAAAACTATTGTTTTTTATTAGTTCAATAAACTGTTTTTTTTCTGCATCATCTAAGTTTCTGTATATGTGCCTCCATTGCTCAATTTTATCCGCATTATCTTTTCTCTTAGTAATAAATAACTCTGGCATATATATCAACTCTTCAAATTCCTCATATGTACTTCCAAATGCATGATTGAAAAACTCTTCTTTAGGTCCCACTACTGCATGTGTTGCATTTAGTATACATTGTACCCCCCTTAACATTTTCGCATTCCAATGCTCTCCTATGTATTTTCTGTCCATACGATGCTCTCCTGAAAAAGGCATATATTTCATTGGAAATGACCATATGCTTGTATCCAATTTTTCCTTCTTAAATGCTTTATTTAATTCAATATTTATCTTCAGTCTATAATATAATTCTTGTGGTGTATCCTTAAAATTAAACAATACATAATTAGATAAATTCTTAAATCCATGCCTTGCAGCTAGCCACTGCGCTTCTTTATATATCCTCACATCTTCTTTATCTGCATGATCAAACGCAATTCGCAATGGTTTCACTTCTAATCTTGCCAGTTGTGTAATTGTTTCTTCTGTCAGCAAACGAGCATCTGTTCCTTGATTAAAATCCACATATCTGGTCTGTTTCAACTTACGCTTGCCAGATTGTTTTTCATAACTTTGGTTTCCTCTTCCAAAACCTAATTCGACCAAATCATCTACAATTTGTTCTAATTGTGGTGAAGCCAAAATATTATTATCCATTAACATCAAGTTACGTTTTTCTCCATACAACCTATTAACTTCTCTTATTTGGTCTTTAATGTCAATATAATCACAATACATAGGTTCAAGTGTACTTACCGCACAAAATTTACATTTTCTAATACAGCCTTTTGTAGTCGAAGCCATATATGCATTTTGTACTTCATATTCGTAATCCAAATATTCGTTACTCTCTTTATCAATGATACTATAATCAGGTGTCATAAGATCCACTGGAACCATTTCATTCCCTAACATGTTTGTCTGATTAAGCAATCCAGTTCTTATGGTTATTCCCTGTATTCCTTTTTCAACTCTTAAATCCTGTTCTAGCAATGTTGCCATAATACCACCAACATGCAAATCACTTGGATTTTTCACCGAGTTATAATAGTATTTTATAGTATCAACTGTCTTTTTCCAATAAAATGTAAATAGTGTAGTAACGTAGATTCTATCCCACTTCTGTTTTTTTAAATCTTTATTTTTTCCTTTTACAAAAACAACTTCATCACCAATCTCTTTGTGATATGCACTAATTTTCATTAATCCTAAAGGTGGATATTTGTTTTTATAATCAGCTTCAACCAATAATATTTTCATCTTTATCTCAATTCTTATGTGTTTCTATATATGTTTCTACCAATAGTCGAACATTTTTCCATCCACTTACCAGTGGTGTTTCAGAAACACATGCATCTGTATCTGCATGCATCCATGTGTTCAACAACGTTATATAATTCTCTTTATTAACTAATGTATTTAACACACTATGTTCTTTATTATCAATAATATTCCTCGAGCGCAACAAATTTACACAGCCATTGTAACAAGTCGGCAATTTTCCACTATCAAAATTCCCTCCTTGTTCATCCAACCATAATTTCAGAGTATACTCTAATAGGCATCTACACAAAGCCACCGCAGCCACTGGATATTCTTTTATATTTAAGCTCTCTAATTCTATCAACATTTCCCTACCTTTTTCGTTTAAACACTCATACTCACTATAGTCATAATTTTTACATAAAACCAATGCTTCTTTTGTTTCAGCATGTTTGTGTGAAATATTCTTTGGCTTACCTACTCCAGTATCATTATCCGCTTTCTTTTGGTTATTCTTTGCTGAGTCGTCCTTATTACCGCTTGCTCCATTTTCGGCACCATTACTATTTTGCATTCCATTTGATGACTTGTCTTCCGAATCTTTATTTGAATTATTAGAACTATTTTCAGACTTATTATCTTCCTTCTTTTTTACTTGTGTTTTGTATTCATTTGGCAGATTATCAACATAACCTTGAAAATCTGACTTAAATCTGAAATTACCTGTAGCAGTATTCGTTATGATATCATCTACAAGTTTCGAAAGCATTTTCAAAACTTGCTCCTCTGTATCCAAATAACTCATATTACTATTATTATCAAACTGTATATTGAACACGTCTTTAAACAACGAAAAACTGACTACTCGCTCTAGTTTTGAT
>CAJTQG010000007.1:0-95073 GCA_910578605.1 uncultured Lachnospiraceae bacterium
AAGCGTCCTCCTCCAAAGTGTATTCATAAGATACGATTTCACATTTTTTCGGTAATTCTATCCCCAAAAACTTTTGTATCATTTCTCGTTGTTCTATCTCCTCCTCCGTCAGCTCTTTGCTGCTGCAGCCACACAGCAGCAATGTACCAAAACCGCACAATAACATTAATAATAATATCAAACGTTTCATTTACTCTCCTTCCTTTCCTCTTGGGTAGATGAGGGGAACTTTTCTATATATATCATATAGACAAGCCATTCCTTAGCCTCTTTTACAACAAAAACATATCTGTGCAAAGTCATGGGAACTGGTATACCCTCAAACCTTCTCAATGGTCCCAGCAACTCCTCATATATTGCCGTAATCTTGTCTGTATCAAAGGGCAATTCCTCTAACAAAACTTCTTCTCTTTCTATAGGCAAATATACACTTTCCTTCCTTTCTACTTGTTCTACTATTTTGTTTTTTTCTTTTTTATTCAGCTTTACTAATGCTGATACCACCCCGCTATAAGCGTCCTCCTCCAAAGTGTATTCATAAGATACGATTTCACATTTTTTCGGTAATTCTATCCCCAAAAACTTTTGTATCATTTCTCGTTGTTCTATCTCCTCCTCCGTCAGCTCTTTGCTGCTGCAGCCACACAGCAGCAATGTACCAAAACCGCACAATAACATTAATAATAATATCAAACGTTTCATTTACTCTCCTTCCTTTCCTCTTGGGTAGATGAGGGGAACTTTTCTATATATATCATATAGACAAGCCATTCCTTATCCTCTTTTACAACAAAAACGTATCTATACAAAGTCATAGGAACTGGTATACCCTCAATCCTTCTTAATGGTCCCAGCCACCCCCAATATATTGCCGTAATCTTGTCTGTATCAAAGGGAAATTCCTCTAACAAGACTTCTTCTCTTTCTATAGGCACATATCCACTTCCCTTCTTTTCTACTTGTTCTACAACATTGTTTTTTTCTTTTTTATTCAGCTTTACTAATGCTGATACCACCCCGCTATAAGCGTCCTCCTCCAAAGTGTATTCATAAGATACGATTTCACATTTTTTCGGTAACTCTATCCCCAAAAAATTTTGTATCGTTTCTCGTTGTTCCATCTCCTCCCCCGTCAGCTCTTTGCTGCTGCAGCCACACAACAGCAATGCACCAAAACCACACAATAACATTAATAAGATTAAACGTTTCATTTACTTGTTTTCCTTTCCCATTTTTATTTATACACTATCAGATTAGACTTCACCAAATAATCAGATAATTCAAAAATAGTGACGCTTGTTTTTAAATTGGTTGAGTATAACCTGTTATAAGTCATAAAATTTTTATAAATAAACCAGCCATTGTTTCTGAAGGTATTATCATTCGCCTTATTTTTCAAAGATTTCCATTCACCAGTTGCATTACATGACAAAGCGGCATAAACCTTTTTCTTGTATATATCATCCTTTTTCAACCAATTTTCCACCTCTCCGTCCGGCGCCACCACTACCCCTGACACCTTCTGTGCCAGAGCATTAGCGACATTGGACCACTTATAGGAATAATGTCCTGTATTACAGGACAACAACCACACAAATTTAATAGATTTTCGTTTTAATTTGGATGTGATTTCCGCTGTAGACAAGGATTCCTCTCCAAACTTTAAATTTTGAGGGTTCCCATGACAATAAATAATAACTCCGGTCGGACTGTTTAAATCGTTCCATTTCTGCACAAAATCACTTTTTTTGCTGATAAAATTATTTTTCACATCCCCGCCCTTTTTCATATAATTTACCCACAAGGTACATGTTGAGCGGAAGGAATTCCAATCATTTGGAAACTGATTATAAGCATTTTTTGCAGTAAATATTCTTAAAGTGACAGGTGCATTTCCATTTGGGTCCACCTGATTTACCGGATCGTTATTGCAATATAGATAAAGGTTTAAGTTATCAAAATCCTGATAAACTTTCTCCAAAAAATCCGCATTGATAAATCTTCCGATTCTGCTGTCATAATAACGGTTTTTCAAATAATAAAATCCAGTCTCCTCGTCATAGTAGTAGCTTCGATAGCGGTACTTGTTTGCCTTGGCAGCATTTTCATCCCCCTGTATTTCGACTAGATTGCCCCACGCATCGTAGGTATAGCTGCATACCCTTTCTCCCCTCTGATTTAACAACGCTGTTACATCATTTTGCGCATTTTTTTCGTAATAGTATATTTTGTCATTGAAAACAAATCCGGTTACCTTCATTTCTCCATCGTACATATACCAGATTACATTGTCCTCTGTTTTCTCACAGATAATATCCTGTCCCTCCAATACATAAGAAGTGGTAATGCCATTGACTGTTTTTGAATTTCGTATTCCTTCCTCGTTGTATGTGTAACTTACCTCATTATTTGATGTTTGTATGTTATCCAGTCTTCTTCCTGTCCATTGCATATTCATTCCCTGTATATAGTTCACAGGGTTTCCTATGGCATCATAAGAAATCAATTCACCGTCAATAGTTTTTACCTGGTCCGTCCAGCCATTGCCATAAGTTAAACTCTGTTCCGATAACAGCTTGTCCCTATGGTATTCACAGCATTTCTTTGATGTTATATTCCCATACTTGTCATAAGTATAATAATAACTCTGATTTACCTGAGGATTATGTTCTTCCACAAGCTGTCCCTTTTTATCATACTTGTATTGAAGCTTGAGCTGTCCGTTTTGATATATTTCACTTAGTTTATTTTCTTTTGTGTACACATATTTTTCCGTATCTTTGTTTTGATATGCAATTTCTGTTATATTGGATTCGGACATAGTATAGACCGTTTTTATTGTTACACCATTTTTTTCCTGTATCTCTTTTATCTTTTGATTGTCGTTATCACTGTACAGCATTTGCCCTGCCCCTGAAATAAGCTTTGTACTATATCCTTGTACATTATTCTGAGCTGCCTGATAATATATAGTATGAATTTTTTTCTTTCCCTCTATCTCATATGTAATTTTATAATAATCCTCAGAATACTCATAATTTATCTGATTGCCCAATGTATCCGAAATTTGTTTTAAATTCTGTTCTTTATCATATTGATAATGGTATGTTACATTGTTTTTATGATTATAGATGGATTTCACCACTTTATTTTCATAATCAAAGGAATACACCAACTGATTATTTTCATATATCTTTTCTAAGCACCCCTCACTGTTATAGCAATATTCAAACTTATCATGATTTCCATATTGCTCCCACTGCAGATTTTGCTTTGTCTCACTGTGTTTATACAACTTTTGTGCAATGTAAATATCAGAGGTTTCCTCCTGCATGATGACATCATCCAGGCATTCCTCATCCGTTTGATGAATGGCTTTTTGTTTTTTCTCTATATCATAATTCATTCCATTGCGGGAAATACCTGCAATCTGACCATTTTCGTATCGATAAACTATGGCATAGGAAGCTTCCTCATTATCCACCACAACTGCTGTCAGTTTCTCTTCTAAATCGTAATAATATTTTGTGGTTTTTCCCTCTTCCGTAATGTATTGTATGTTGTCATTGATAAAGTTGTATCCATATAGATAACAATTTCCCTGTGCATCCATACATATTCCCTGCCTGTCAAATATACCTGTTTTCTTTTCCTCGGTGTAATCTGCTTCCCCGTTTTTCTCTTCTGTATATTTCTCCAGTTCATTAAAACGCCACGGATTGTCATCCCTGCTGTCAGGCTCCCCGTCAAAATCTGAATCCTTCAAATAGGGATTGGTCTGTTTCATAAGCTCCTGTTTATTCCATAAACCATCTTTGTCAAAGTCCGAATCTTCTGTGTATACATTGGGGTCTGTATAGAGATAAAATGCTTCTGCATAATCGTCAAATCCATCATGGTCCGTATCCGCCTCATATGGATTGGTATGCAAATACCAGATTTCAACACCATCTGCAATTCCGTCCTTGTCACTGTCATGCTTCAAGGTGCATAATTCCTTCTCCTCTCCTCCTTCTTTTGCATCTTCCATATCATATCCTACAGTAACAATCGTGGCATCTGCTTTATCTCCAAACAAGGTGTGCCCTACTACTGTGATATCTATTGTCTCCTTAAAATCTAAATTTTTCAGTTCATATTCCGTTGCTGTAATAGTTTCTAAGTAACAAAACTGACTTTCATTATCCCTGCGCACATAAATATCACTGGATTCCAATTTTATATTACTTTCCAAATTTATATAAATAGAATTATCCTCATTGACTGCTGCTGCAACGGCAACTACTGCACCATTCTTATAATGGGAGAGGGCCTGGTAAATCTTTTCTGTTTCCTTTACGCCCAATATCTGAATTTTGCTGCCATACATCTCTGTTTTTTCTGATATAACAGCACCGGTTATGTCTATATTCGTTCCGTTGATTACCACCTTTCCGTTTGGTGCATATAGCAGCCCTGTATATTGCATCTGTGAGGTGTTAATATATATATTGCCGTTTTGAGAATAAAGAATCGTATAGTCTAACGCCTTGATATCGGCACAATTGATTTGAATATCATCCTTGGCATATATTACATTGTTTAAGATTGTTTCTGATGTATGAATTTCAATGGATTTTTTGCTGTAGATAGAATGCTGATTATGAAATTGATTATTTTGATAAAAAAAATTATTAGAATATATTTGAGCCTCCTCCTGTAACATTCCTGAAATACCATCGTGCAGTTTCGGAAGCTTATCCGTTTCCACAATTTTTCCTTTTATGTCTATTTTACTCCCCTGCTTTATGAACTTACCTGTCTCTATCACTGTTGCCCCATACTCATCATCCATGCTTATGTTTAAGCTCTTTGCAAAGACTTGCCTGTTGACACACTGCATTACCAGCAATGTCATACACATAAGCAGCGCTGCTCCTCTTTTTACATAACTCCTTATTGTTTTCTTTACTAGTGAATTCATTTTTTCCTCCATTCTTAATTGTTTTGTGCTGATTTTTTGCGTTTTTGTTTCTTTTATATTGGAAACAGGAAGTTTTATCAACGCAAAAAGGCTGCAAGATTTTAACATCCTGCAGCCGAACTATCATTGTAATATAGATTATATCCTTACTTTAGACTTCTAGCTTTGCGTCCCCACATTTCCATAGGTTTGCCCCTTATTATTCTCTTGTATTCTATTTATCTATACTCTATATTTTTATCCTTTGTTCTGCTTCATAATAGCTTAATATACAAATTTTGTCAATAAAAAGTCAACATACACAAGGGAACCTGTAACTATTCAGCCTTCGGCTTCATAGCTACAAATTCGGGGCGACATTTTAAGTTTTGCTGCACAATACGAGCTTCCAAATACAAAAAAGCTGCAAGACTTTTACATCCTGCAGCCAAACTATCATAATAATATTACATATTGCCTTATATATTATTTTAGACTCCTAGCTTTGCGCCCTCGCATTTTCATAGGTTTGCCCCTTATCAAAATATATATTATACTAAACTTCCGTATCCACAGCCAATCCCTTAATATCATCTAAAGTAAGAAGCAGCTCATTCACTGCCTGTGTCATAGATTTCTGTACATTCGGAAGGTTACTGTTTGCCACCTTCTCTGTGATTTCCTGCAGCAGGGAATCCAGCTCATATATTTCCTCCTGGTCGTCTTCCTCTCGCTTTGTTGCCTCCTCTCTCCTAGCTCTGGCTTCCTCTATTTTTTCTTCCAGCTCCTCTGCCTCTTCCTTCTTCTCTTCAATCTCCTCTTTCTTCTCAGCAAGCTTCTCATCTTGCTCCTCTTTGCCATCCTCCAAAATCATTCCGATAATTTCTTTTTGGGCGCTCTGCAAAATCTGGTCTCCGGATTTGACAGCATCTACCATTTCGTGGGTCTTAAGGCGCTCTATTTTCATACCGCGGATAACAGCATACTCGCTCATTATCTCCATCTCATTTTCTTCCATCTTTTTCTCATACTCATATGCGCCCTCATCCAAGCGAAGTACCTCCTCCTGGTAGGCTGTCAACCCCGCCTTATGGATATTTTCCAACTCCTGTTGTTCCTCATCTGTCAATATCTTTCTATTCGGATTACGTTTTTGTTTAGCTTCCTTGAGTAAAAGCTGTGCATCCTTCTCTTCCTGGCTGTACTCCCCAACTCCATGACCTTCCCTGGCTTCCTTCTTCATCTTGTCAATGCCGTTGAGCATCTCCAAATGCTCCTTATTTTCATCTTCAAGCTCCTTTGCATGATTGCGGCGGTTGTCTAAATCTTCATCAATGACTTTATCCTTTGCATATGCCTCCTCAATCAGCTTCATCGCCATTTCTCTTGCTTGCTTCTTCTTCTCCTCCACTGGATCCTGAAACAAATTCAAATCTCCCGCAAATACCCCATTGGTATCTTTCGAAACACTTGCTTTTCCGTTTTCCTTTCCCGCTTCTTTTGCATTTTCCTTTTGCTCTTTATTATACACATTGTTATCCTGTACATTATTATTTTTGTACTGAGAATAATTGCCTGACTCATTTTGAATCTTCATATCCATTCCTCCTTCTGCCTACACTAATTTTTCATACAACACTTCACCTTAATGACCCGCCAACCATGAGGAAAGAGCAATTTACCCAGTCAATCGGCGGATTGCAAATATTTACACTAACTCTTTTTATTATATCGGCAGCTATGATGAAAAACTAAAACATTACTTGACAAAACTATAACAATGACCCGCCTTTTTTCTTGACATCTTATGAAGAAAGACTTACACTAAATTTTGGCACAACGGTGTAAACTAGAAATTATTGTATATGATATATATTGTATGCGTCATCTATCTCTGCATGCAATATATATCATATACGGATTGGAGGACTCGATGATTCAAGAAGCAATTCAAAAATTAGCAAACGGTGAAGATTTAACAAATGAGATGGTGGAAGCTGTGATGGATGAAATTATGAGCGGCGAAGCCTCCCCTGTTCATATGAGCGCTTATCTTATTGCACTTCGCATGAAGGGTGAGACAACGGACGAGATTACTGCCAGTGCAGTGGGCATGAGAAAACACAGCCTTCACCTAAACCCTGAAGCTGATGTTCTAGAAATCGTAGGCACCGGAGGTGATGAATCCAATTCCTTTAATATATCTACAACTGCCAGCATTGTAATGTCTGCCGCAGGCATTCCCGTTGCCAAACACGGCAACCGCAGCGTATCCAGTAAATGCGGTGCCGCTGATGTTCTAGAGGCATTGGGTGTAAATATCTCCATCAAACCAGAGAAAATGGAAGCCATATTCAAAGAGATTGGTATCGGCTTTATGTTTGCCCAGATTTATCACAGTGCTATGAAACATGTAGGACCAATTCGCCGAGAGTTGGCCACCAAAACGGTATTTAACATTTTAGGACCTCTGACAAATCCGGCAAATGCCAATATGCAGCTAATGGGAGTTTATGCAGAAAACTTAGTGGAACCTATGGCACAGGTACTTCAAAACTTAGGGGTAAAACGGGGAATGGTTGTATATGGCCAGGATGGGCTGGATGAAATCTCCCTAAGCGCTCCCACCACCTGCTGTGAAATTCAAGGAGACAAACTTACCTCCTATGTTCTCTCTCCTAAAGATTTTGGAATCAATCCATGTACAAAGGAAGCTTTGCTAGGAGGCGACTCTAAAGAAAATGCAAAAATCACAAAAGCTATCTTAAATGGTGAATTAGGCCCAAAAAGAGACGCTGTTCTTATTAACGCTGCCGCCTGCCTTCATTTTATTAAAAATATAAGCTTTGAACAAGGGGTAAAAATGGCTGCCCAAGTCATTGACAGCGGAAAAGCAATAGCGAAATTAAATGAATTTATCCAAGCTACCAATGCATAGCCTTTCATGCAAATAAAATGCAATGTTAATCCTTACACCAAATGAATGGGCATTATATTAATATCAACATTCATCATATGGGAGCAACCAAAAAGGAGGGTATGTCATGACATACAAAGGAGATTCCCCAACAGAATTACAGACTTTATTAGAAAATAAAAAATATCGAATACTAAAAGAAACCTTGTCCGAGATGAATGAAGTAGATATTGCTTCCTTTATAGAAGAACTAGATACCGAACAGGTTTTGCTTGTATTCCGGCTTCTCCCTAAGGATTTAGCCTTGGATGTGTTCGCATGCCTTCCTATTGAACATATGGAACATATTATTAACAGCATCGGTGATATGGAGCTTCGGGATATGATTGAAGATTTGTACACTGATGATGTGATGGATATGTTGGAGGAGCTGCCTGCCACTATGGTAAAGCGTGTTATACAAACCGCCACTCCTGCCACCCGCTCCATTATCAACCAATACTTAAATTATCCGGAAAACAGCGCCGGAAGCATTATGACTGCCGAGTATGTGGCCTTAAAGAAAAATATGACCGTTGAGCAATCCTTGAATTACATTCGTCAGCACGGCGTAAACAAGGAAACCATTTACACCTGTTATGTGACAAACATTCACCGAAAGCTTGAGGGAGTAATCACCTTGAAAAATCTGGTAATGTCCCCAAGCAACGCTATTATCGCCGACATTATGGATGAGCACGTAATGAAGGCAACTACTACCGAAGACCCAGAGGAGATTGCCTACCGATTTAACAAATATAATCTTTTGTCCCTCCCTGTAGTAGACCACGAAAATCGCATTGTAGGCATTATCACGGTAGATGATGTAATGTCCGTGTTAGAACAGGAGACAACGGAAGACTTTGAAAAAATGGCTGCCATGCTTCCAAGTGAGAAGCCTTATTTGAAAACCAGTGTTTTCACTTTAGCTAAAAATCGTATTCTTTGGCTGTTAGTTTTAATGGTGAGCAGCATGATTACCGGCGGAATTCTAGCAAGCTACGAGGAAGCCTTCGCTGTTCTTCCTCTGCTGGTATCCTTTATCCCCATGCTGACCGGAACCGGAGGCAATGCCGGAAGCCAAAGCAGCACTCTAGTCATCCGCGGTATGACGTTAAATGAAATACGCCCCAAAGACATATTCAAGGTTGTCTTTAAGGAATTTCGGGTAGGGCTTTTGTGCGGTATTGCTTTGGCGGCAGTCAACTATATTCGCCTGATTATCTTTTATCCCGGCCAGGAATTAATCTGCCTTACCGTGGTACTCAGCCTGCTTCTCACTATTATTATGGCAAAATGCGTTGGCTGCATGCTGCCAATCGGAGCAAAAAAACTGCACTTAGACCCTGCCATTATGGCAGCGCCATTGATTTCCACTATTGTGGACGCCTTTAGTCTGATTATTTATTTTCAAATTGCATGCGCTCTTCTGCACATATAAAAGGAATGGACAATAGAATCAAAATATGTTTCTTAAAACGTTAAAATGGACAGCATTGGGAGTGCTGTCCATTTTAGGAGAAGGTATTTCTTTTTATGGGGTGTAGCAAAAACTATATAATGTATTGGGGGTTTACGTTAATTAGTATAACAAACAAGGTGACATAAGTCTGCACAATCTTTACAAAAAAGAGAGAAAGTTTTTGTGCATCTTTTAGTTGCCACTCTCACCTTCTCTCTTTTCTGTTTTACATATTCACCAATTCTTTTAGGTAAATAATGCTTCAAATTCACTTTGCCCGATTTTCTCCTTCTCCATAAGAAGCTGGGCGCTTTTCTCCAAAATGTCTCTATGCTCTACAATAATCTTTTTTGCCTTCTCATAGCAATCATCTACAATATCTTTAATTTCCTGGTCTATCAATGCCGCTGTATTCTCTGCATAAGCCTTTGAATGTGCTGCAAAATCTCTTCCAATAAACACTTCCTCATCTTCATTGCCATAGTGAATCAATCCCAGTTTGCTGGACATACCATACTTGGTAACCATAGCTCTGGCTGTGGAGGTAGCCTGCTTTATATCTTGGGAAGCACCAGTTGTAATATCGTCAAAGACAATCTCCTCCGCAATCCGTCCGCCCAATGTCACCATAATATCCTGAAGCATCTTGCCCTTCGTATTAAACATTTCATCCTTGGCCGGCAGCGGCATAGTATATCCTGCTGCACCGGTTCCTGTAGGAATCACAGACACCGTATGGACAGGCCCCACATCCGGCAGAACATGGAACAGTATAGCGTGACCGGACTCGTGATAAGCTGTAATTTTCTTTTCCTTCTCAGAGATAATGCGGCTTTTCTTCTCCTTACCGATACCGACCTTGATAAAGGCATTTTTAATATCTTCCTGCACAATAAAAGGTTTGTTCTCTTTTGCAGCAGATATAGCCGCCTCATTGAGCAGATTCTCTAAATCTGCGCCATTAAAGCCTGCTGTAGTACGTGCAATCTCTTCAAGATTTACATCATCGCCTAATGGTTTATTCTTTGCATGTACCTGCAATATTTCTTCTCTTCCCCTTACATCTGGACGTCCCACCGTAATCTGCCGGTCAAAACGCCCTGGTCTTAAAATGGCAGGGTCAAGTATGTCTACACGGTTTGTGGCAGCCATCACAATAATACCCTCGTTCATTCCAAAACCATCCATCTCCACCAGCATCTGGTTCAAGGTCTGCTCTCTCTCGTCATGTCCGCCGCCCATACCAGTACCGCGCCTTCTTGCCACTGCATCAATCTCATCTATAAATACAATACAAGGTGAATTTTTCTTGGCATCCTCAAACAAATCACGCACCCTGGATGCACCCACACCTACAAACATCTCTACAAAATCAGAACCAGAAATGCTGAAGAAGGGAACTCGCGCTTCCCCTGCTACTGCCTTTGCCAGCAATGTCTTACCTGTTCCCGGAGGCCCATAGAGAATTACACCCTTTGGAATCCTTGCCCCTAACTCCATATATTTTTTTGGATTCTGAAGAAAATCTACGATTTCCTCTAATTCTTCCTTCTCCTCCTTTAATCCAGCTACACTAGAAAAATTGTATTTCTTCACAGTGTCTGTCACCAGTCTGGCACGGTTCTTTCCAAAATTCATCATCTTACCGCCGCCGCCGCTGCCTGCCTGATTGTTCATCATACTAAAAAATACTACGATTAACACAAATGCTATCAAAATGGGAAGAATCGTTGTGAGAAAGAAATTATCTCTGTCCACATCATTGATTACCAACTCGATAGATTGTTGACCCCCATATTCCTCCAAATCATCTGATACCACGTTGACATCCGGTATATAGAGACTTTTCTCCTTATTATCCTTCATGGTAATTTTCAGCACGCCGGTAGGAACCTCTTTATTTTGATCTACCTCCACCTTAACTACCTTTTCTTCCTTCACATCCGACAAAAAATCTGCGTATGAATAATTTTCATCTGTCTGCTTCCCCACCGCAATATAGTAAACCACACCTAATATGGCTACCATTAGTACTAAGTAGAATCCTATTCCTTTCATTTGTTTACCCAAGATTCTCCCTCCTTTTATTTCTAATCTATTATTTATGATTCAAGAGTCAAAAGTCAGAATTACTTCCTGCCTTACGAAGTGTTTTTGCTTTATAGGACGCCAATTCCTATAAAGTAAGAATAAGTTCTGACAAAATAACTCGCTCACACATGAACAATTATAAGTCCCTCCTTACGAATCATATGAAGAGATTTTCCCTTATATTCCTATTGGCTCTCTGGGCTCATAATTAACTCTACCTGGAATACTTTGTCCTGCCCAGGTACAACCTTATACGCCTCACTTAGCCGATAACCTATCACCCATATTATTTCACTTCCATCTGCTAACAACAATATATCATCTCGTTTTTCTGCGGGAATTTTACAATCAATAAAAAAATCCTTTAATTTCTTGTGCCCGCCAGACTTACAAACCGCAATCATATCCTTGCTTCTTCGAGTTCTAATTTGCAGACTATTTTTAATCTTATCACAATTCAGCCATTTCGTATAGGTATTTTCTGGGAAAATCACATTTTTTTCCTGAATTTTTTTTTCACAATACCGAAAAACTGCCTCTGCCTCAGGTATATATACTTCTCCTGACATCCTTCCTTGTTCTAAAACAATCTCTACAACCTTGTTATTTTGCCGATTATTTTTCTTTTTATTCTCTTCTAAATCCCTTTTCAATGGGATTTCTTTCATTATACTATGAATCACTATATTTTTATCTATTTTCTTATCTATTGATTTTTTTTCTCCACAAACATCCTTTATATTGGTCTTATAAAAAAAGATTTGCTCATATCCCACTCTTCCACGAACAAAATGAGGAAAATCCACAATACTTCCTGTTCTCCCCCTAAGCATAGCCACTGCCTGTACAATATGCACCATTGACACATCCTTTATCTTTCCCCCTGTACATTCCAGCGCCCTGCGCATCACACCTGACTGTATTGCCCCCGGCATCCCCCCAAGCTTTTTCTTATCAATTTCTAGTTCACCATTCCTATTCCATTTGCTCATCAAGACAAAAGCTTCCTCTATGCGTTCCTCCATATAATCCTGTATCTGCCTTTGCTGCCATGCCGCCTGAAGGACATGCTGACCTGCCTTGGCATTGACATTCTCTTCAAGCCATGGAAGCAATTGATTTCTTATGCGGTTCCTCATATAAATATCCATTGCATTTGTAGAATCACTGCAATAGGAAATTTGATTTTCTTCTAACTCCTGCACAATTTCATTTTTTGTACAAAACAGCAGAGGGCGGATAAGCTCTCCACTGACTGGCGCCATACCGCACAGTCCTTTGCTCCCACTCCCCCGAAACAAGTTCATCAAAACTGTCTCTATCTGGTCATCTCCGTGATGTGCTACCGCTATCCTGTCACAGCCATACTTTTTTGCAGTTGCCCTCATATGACGATAGCGCAGTATTCTCCCTGCCTCCTCATGACTTATTTTATGTGTGCGGGCATATTTTGGAACATCCTCCAATCTCTCATAATATTGGATTCCCCACTTAGCACACAGCTCCTTGGCATAAGCTCTATCCCTGTCTGCCTCCTCCCCCCTGATGCCATGGTGCATATGGAACGCACACACCGAAAAATCATATTTGCCGCTCAGCCTAAAAAGCAATAAAAGCAGACAGACAGAATCAGCGCCCCCGGACAAACCTACGAGAACGCTGCTTCCTGCTGCTACCATTTGATACTGCTCACATGTATTCCAAACCTTTTCTTCCAGATTCATTGTACGCCATACCTTTCTGTCGCATATTATTATTACTTCTGTTTATATTTACATCCCTATGCCGCCGACTTGTTCCAAATTCCTGTCACCAACACGGTCATATCATCCGTCGGTACATTATCCACATGCTCCATTGCTTTTCTCAAAATCGCCCTTGCCATTTCTTTTGGATTTTTTAATTGTATATCCTGAATAATAGAGCTCATAGCATATTCCTTATTTTTTGCCTCCAACGCTTCCACAATACCGTCAGAAACCATTATTACATAATCTCCATCATATAATTTTTTGCTGGTGCTGTCAAGGTCCACCTGCCCAAGCACTCCCATTGGCATAGATGTACTTTTCATCACCTCCACCCAATTTCCTCTCTTAATAAATGTAGATGCTGCCCCCAACTTTACGAAATCACACATTCCCGAATATAAATCTATCACCCCCATATCCAAGGTGGTAGGGCCCTGAACCTGAGGATTCATCAGCAGACAGGAATTAATCAGCCTTAATGCCGCCTCCGTAGCAAAACCACACTCCAACATCTGCCCTAACAACTCCATCACCATGGCGCTGTCATGGTTTGCCTCCAGACCAGAGCCCATCCCGTCCGACAATCCGATAAAAAACTGTCCGTTTTCCAATTGCGATACAATAAAATTATCACCGGATATTCTCTCTTTGTCCTTCACCTTTTTTACACACCCATGAAGCACACGAAATTTTGTGTCCTCACGAAAAGTAATGCTTACCTCCTCCTGTCCGATTACATTTCTGCTGTCCGCCGCCATTATCATATCCATCTCCATACATTCGCCCAATAAATTGGCGGCCTCCTTTGTAGTAATACAATTTCCTCTCTCCGCTCTCAAAGTTAATATCATCTCTCTGTTGTGACGCCTGTCCTCCAGCATTGTCATTCTTTTTATCACCATCTTGGCACTCTTAAATCTTTTTCGTATGTACTCCTCCCTCTCCTGGGGGATAGACACCATAATGTACTCATCGCTTGTGCAGCTCTGGAGAATCTGGGACATTTCCTGAAGCTGGAGGGCCACCGCCTCCCTAGAGTCCATCAACTTATTTTTCCACAGCAAGTCCAGCCTTGCCTTTTCCAAATCATGGTTAACATCTATTAAAAACCGTTCTATATCACTGCACTCATCCACAAAGACATCTGGTATATCCCCCCTGTCCAGCACGCCCTTTCTTTTTGCCTTTGTAGCCATTTTTTTTAAGTTTCGCATCAATTCATCTCTCTTTTTTGCCCTTATCTCGTTTTGCTGCCTTAACTCCTCCATCCGCTGCCGCCTTTTTTGCTGTCTTAACTCCTCCAAGAGCAAAGGAGGCATCCCTTGAAACACGCCCTTTTCCTCCTCCATCTCCATTTCCTGCTGAATTTCCATCTCTATCTCCCCAGGAAGCTCATCCACAAACATAATTTCATACTTGTCCATCACACTGGCCGCATGTTCATTTACAATTTCATTTACCTGCCGCATGGCAAGTCCCTTTACTTGAGTTGGAATCTCCCACAGGGTTCCCGCCATATGCCCAAAGAGCTCTGCTATATGCTGTATTTGACTGTGATTTTCCAATATCACCTCCTCAGGAGGCTCCTCCTTTTTCTTGGCATGATAGACAAATGCTACGCTGGAAGGCAAAAGCATAAACACCACACCGGAAGCTAAGAAGCCTTGTATCCATCCATTTTCCAAAAGCACCGGACAATAATTGTACCCAATCATCAGAACTCCAAACAGTACTCCTAATATGCTAGTAAGGCGCCCTAACTCTCGAAAAGCTCCCGCAAAAATTCCCAATATCCCCAGAAAACCTATCATTTCCAAATTTCCTGTGGCAAGTCCCCACACTATGCCGCAGGCAGTTCCCGTGACGGCACCCATCCCCACACCATATTTAAAGCCTAACAGCAGCAGGGATGTGTAGATAAATGTCTGCGTCAAGGCAAATGGCAATGTAGTCTTATCACTGATAAAAAACAAACTGATTCCTACAATAGATGCCATACTGATAATTTCTTCCCCCGAAAAATCCATATGAGAGTTATGCTCCAATATTCCTTCCATGCCTACACTAAAAATAACTGTCAATGCAAAAGTCAATATTCCAACCGCCAGCTCCATCACCATCTCTTTCCCAGTGGCCGTACTAGACATTGCCTGCATAATAGTATCGGTCCATTCCATTATTGTTATGGAAACTCCGGCAAACAGGGCATATAAATAATAATTTTTTTGCTTTGTTCTGTATTCCGCCAAAGCCACAGAGCAAACAAGCACCAACATGGCCATAGTGTATTTGAGTACCTCCATAAAGCTCATAGACCAAGCTGCCCCCGCCACATAGAGCAGCAGCGTCAGCACTCTCATGCCGCAGTTGCCGTAAAGCGCCGCAAAATACCCCATTCCAATGGGAAAATATCCCATCACCATGCTGGTAGTCATCACCAGACCAATTATCTGCAGTAAAATTTCCTTTCCCTTTTTTTGATACATAAGTATCCTCCCCTTCTTCATAATTTTTCGCCCTGGTGCAATGAATATTTTCTCTATTCACAGTACTTTCATAGCAAACAAAAAGACATGCACCTTGGGTGTGCATGCCATTATAGCCGCTGTGCTATTCTTTTTTTGTCAAACGAAAGAAGAAAAATCTAATAATTTTTAGACAAAAACACGTTCAAACCTTCATTTGAATCGAATGGAGGGATTTCATTTTTATTAAGAAATTCATCTTAATAACTTGCTGCTAACTATTCCGCCGGCTTAAAAATTATCTCATCCGGATATACAAGCCCAAGCTTTTTTGCCATTTCCTCCACATATTGTTTTGTCTGAACGTATACTCTTTTCTCTTCCAGTTCCTTGGAACGCTCCTGTTCCTCGGAAAGCCGTTCCTCAAGCTCCTGCTCTCTTGCTTCCAACTGGTTATTTTTTTCTTTCAACCCGTCGGTGCGAATCGCTATCACTGCACAGAAAGCAATCACCACAATGGTAATACCAAGCATTCCCAGTCTGTTAGAGTTCCTTTTTCCCCTTGCCATCTCTTTCACCTCTTTTTGAACTTAATTTATCCTCTGCATGCTGCTTTCTCATCTCGTCCTTTAACCTTTGTCTCTTTATTTTGTCGTTTTTTCTTTTTTGCCTTTTTTCATTTAGTTTTTGCTTGTGTCTTATTCTAACCATTTTTATAAAATTTTTCAATGGTTTTAGCAATCTTTTTATTTGCCTGCCGAAAAAACGAAGAGGTGAAAGTAAAAATTGAATAAACTTTGACACATACTTAACAAGCAGCTTGCTTATAGTAGCAAAATATAAGTATGCCCCCATTCCAATGCCTGCCAGATGATACCAGCGGATATTGCCACTGTTTTTACGCAAAATAAGAGAAAACACTAATATACCACACACAAGCCAGTAACATACATCTTGGGCACCTACCGACCATTTCTGCTGCCTGCATACTCTTCTAAATATTCTTAGAACATCATAGCCAACAGAAAGAATCATTCCACACACCATGGAATCCCAAAGCAGCTGAAGTTCATATATAATTTCATCACTCATCGAAATAACCTGCTCAATACCGATTCGCTTTTCTTGGCAAAATTAGTCACCTCTGAATAGGTCAGGCTGTCCACTCTGCCCTCAATATCCACCTCTCCCTTTTCCACATTAATTCGGTTTACATGAAGATCCTCCCCCTTGATATGAAGCATCCCCTGCTGGGTCTCCAAAAGCACTTCCTTTAAATCAAATGAAATCACATCACTGATTCCCGTCAAGACAGCAGAATTCCTATTATTCAATGATAATTTATGACTGCCCACCCTAGGCTGGGGCTTGCCTGTTCTCTCTTCCATATTTGTGATCCTCGCTTTCCTAATAAACATTTTTACGCTTTACAATACTTTTCATTATATCTTTTGATTGCTAATTCCAATCTATGAAAGCAAGGACACATTTATTCTTTATTTATCTTATATTTCTCTTTTCACAAATAGACTCCATTTGAAATTCATAAGAATACTACTACAGCTCCTTGTACATTTCCTTCGCATCCTCCTTGCGAACCGCCTGGGCAATATCTGTAACCTCTACCTTTACACTGCGGGTTCCAAACTGAATCTCAATCACATCTCCCACCTTTACATTCAGAGAAGCCTTGGCTGTCTTTCCGTTTACCAGCACTCTGCCTGCGTCACATGCCTCATTGGCTACGGTTCTTCTCTTAATCAATCTAGATACCTTTAAATATTTATCTAATCTCATATTTATTCACATATTTTCCTTTCTGCTTATTCTAGTCTCATATATTTCTATGTTGTTTCTATATTTACACCTGTATTCCCAAAGATTTTTCTATATAAAACAAAAAATCAAGAGGAATTGTGTACATGTTAATGGATTAAGTAAAAGAAAAAATGCCTTGCTTATACAAGCAAAGCATTTTCCTTTTGTCATGATCCACTCTAGCTATTGACTTCGTCCTTTAACTGCTTACCAGCCTTGAACTTAGGAGCCTTGGAAGCGGGAATATTCATTGTCTCACCTGTCTGTGGGTTTCTTCCTTCTCTTGCAGCTCTCTCAACTACCTCGAAAGTACCAAAACCTACTAACTGGATTTTCTCACCTTTCTTCAACTCTTCTGTAACTACATCAATAAATGCTTTTAATGCTTTTTCAGAATCCTTTTTTGATAATTCTGTCTTTTCAGCGATTGCTGCTACTAATTCAGCCTTGTTCATGGATTGACTCCTCCTCTGTTATATTATTTTCAATTCGCTCTTTCTTTCAAAGAAAGCTTTGTGGAATGGGCTTTTACGCTCAAACCTTCCTGTTTATTTATAACTGTTTCCCGACCGTTTGTCAAGAAATTTTCATGAATTTATTAGGCTTTCTCACTAAAAAAGAACTTTTCTAGCACTTATTATTTATAAATATACGAAAATTATTACAGTTATCAGATATTTTTTGATTTTTTCAGCATTTATCTGCCAGCTTTACATTTCACAATTTTCTGCTTTTATGCTTGTTTTTCAAGGTTTTTACAATATTTTAATCATATAATAATTGTTTTCCTAGCCTCTGTATGCTAAAATATTGGCATAATTTTTAAAAATTTTTTATATGGAGGACCTGTTATGACCATCTCAAATGAATTAAAAACTCAAGTGCATGAACAAGTAAACCACGTAAAAAGCAAGCTTACTATTTATCATTATCTTCACATGCAATTTATACGTGTTGGTTTTATTGTAGGCATTTTAATGAGTATCTTAGGAATCTTTGCCATCTATGAAGGGATTAAACTTGCCAAGTTAGATACCACTCACAAGCTTCCCTCTAGCACACGAATCGGCCTATCAATATGTATTATAGCCGCCTTTGTTATTATATGTATTGTAATCATTGATTTGTTCCTTAGAAAGATTGTCGTCCAAACTCTCAAGCGAATCAATACCCCCATACATATTATGGATGACATTATGAGCAAAATTGCCGCCGGAACACTGGACAAAAAATCAAATTATACCTATAAAGATGAATTTAGCGACATGATGACAAACGCTGACAAGGCAACTGCTGAGCTGGCCTATTATGTTAATAATATATCGGAAACCCTGCAGGAACTAAGCAATAAAAATATGAATGTTCAGGTGAACCAAGATTATATCGGAGATTTTTCAAAAATACAGTCATCTATGCTGAATATTATTGACAGCTTAAATACAACCTTGGGGGAAATCAAGGCAGCATTTTCCCAAGTGAGTGAGGGCGCAAACTCTCTAGCCTCCTCCTCCCAGGCTATTGCTGCTGGTGCTGAGCTCCAAGAAAGTCATATTCGCTCTCTCGTTGACAATATTAAACAGATTTCTGATTCCGTACACAACAATACCATTGCTGCACAGAGCGTAGAAAGGCTTTCTCAGGATTCCATGAAACAAATGTTAGACAGTGAACATAAGATGGATGAATTATCCAGCGCTATGGATGTTATTCGCAAGGAATCCGATGAAATCGGAAATATTCTCACCCTGATTTCCGGTATTGCAGAGCAGACCAACCTGCTGGCTTTAAACGCTTCTATAGAAGCAGCCAGGGCAGGAGAACACGGAAAGGGCTTTGCCGTTGTGGCAGGAGAAATTGGAACGCTGGCAAGCTCCAGCGCCCAAGCAACCCAAGATATTGCTCAGCTGATTCACAGCAGCATGACAGCAGTAGATAACGGTGTTAGCCTATCCCAGGAAACTATTACCATGATTAAGGGCATGACCTCCACCAACGCCGAAATTTCCGACAGCATCACAGCTATTACAAACCGCAGCAAAAAGCAAGATGAATACTTAAAAAATATGCTGGAATCTGCAGATGAAATATCCGCCGTTGTTGACCAAAACACTGCTGCTGCTCAGGAAAGCTCCGCCCTTTCAGAAGAATTATTAGAACAGACTGACAGTGTAATGTCTATGATTAACCAATATCAATTAAAAGACTAAATCCTTCCCCATTCACAATAAGAACAATTTAAGAGTACAGAATACTTTCAGACAAAAAAGATGTTGTTTCCATTTATATTAATGAGACAACATCTTTTCCTATTGATTTTATAGCCTATATGTTTAAAGCCTACACGAAAGTCCATATATTTCACAAAATTATATTTCTTATTCTTTCCTATCCTTCCATTTGACGTCCCAGAAATGTAGCAGCTACCCCTGCCAGCTTATTTTCCGTATCACTCATTTGATTCTTTGTATCTTTTCCCATAATCACTACACAGCCAATCACATCTCCCTCACATATAATCGGATAAATTACTTGAGAAACAGACACATCCATCTCATCCTCTGGAGTAAGGGGCAGTGGATTGCGGTTATCCTTGCTGGTATTTAAAGTTCCCCTCTCAGACATTAAATCCTCCAAATGAGGGCTGATTGCCTTACCTATATAATCTTTTTTTAACCCCCCTGCTGTAGCTATAATTTGGTCCCTGTCGGTGATTGCCACCAAGTGCCCTGCAATATGAGCCAAACTCTCCGCATACTCCTTCGCAAAGCTGCTTAATTCACCGATAGGTGAATACTTTTTTAAAATAACTGTTCCGTCTGTATCTGTATATATTTCCAGGGGATCACCTTCCCGAATCCTAAGAGTTCTTCTGATTTCTTTTGGAACTACCACTCTTCCTAAATCGTCTATTCGACGTACAATTCCTGTTGCTTTCATTTAAAAAATTCCTCCATTTACAAATTCTAGTTTAATATAAACCTAGTATCTGTAAAGGGAGAAATTTTATACCTTATTTATCATTCAAAAAATGATAGTTTTTATCAAACAATTCAAACTTATTCTGAATCGTTTTATTTCAATTATTGTATATTTCCTTCCTTACAAATGTACTCATACAATGCCTTTGGCATTTTAAATTCTAACGGTGTCTGCCTGGAATTTCCAATCGCAACATACGTCCCATCTTCGCTAATACCAAGCATAGCTCTTCCATTATGGAAATCTACCCATATCTCTGCATGCTCCCCCTGGGGTACATTTGCTATTTCCCATGAAATAGAGCACTGTGATACAATATTGGCTATTATTTTCTCATCTTTAATTTCTATTGTATCCTTTCCCTCCTGAGATATACTAATTTTCTCTGGCTTAGGATATTCAAACATGCCTGTTCCCTCCCCGCCTTTTACTCTTTCACTATCAGCTTCTTTATTTTTTTCGATGCCATAAACACCACCCAATGATTCTTATATGTGGGATGGGATGCTAAACCTACAATAACAGGACACTTTACATCTATTTTATTTTTAATCTTAGATAATACTTTCTTCGGATCATCTGATCTCAAATAATTTTTTATCCATGAACAGTATTAAATTTACAATTATATTTCATATTTTCAATTATAAATTTTACTGACATAGTATACATAACAAACAAATAAAAGCTACAAAGAATTTTATCTTTGTAGCTGAATCATCTTGGAATATTATCATTATTGATTATATATGTCAACCGCCCTATATCGACATTTTTTTCTAGTTACAATTCTATAAAATTTCCTCTTACTTTTTATTCATTCAATCACCTGATACAATTTATTTAAATACACAAAAACAAATCCCCCTGTCTGTCACACCAAACAAGGGGATAAAATACATATTAAACTATTTTTTATTCCGTTATAAATCACCGCTGCATAGTTACTTTATTCCATATACTTTTTAATGCACTGAATAATCTCCTTCTGTACAGGCAGTACCTCCTCAAGAATTGGCTTTGCTTTCTCCGGCTCTCCAGCCCGCAGTAAGTTTACAATCTCAGTGTAAGCCTTATAAATAGGTGTAATGGAAAGATTTCCCGCTGTTCCCTTAATAGCATGTGCCTTTTCAATCTCCTGTGCATAATCATTCATATCGAAATCGGGGGATACGCTATGGGTGTCAATTGCCTTCACAAAGGAACCAAGAAGTCTTTTATACAAGTTCTCATTTCCGCCAAGACGTTTCAAACCATCATCAATATCCACACCTAACGTTTTTAACTCTTCAAACAAAGTCATATATGGGCACCTCCCTTATTTAATATTTTCCAAAATCATCTCCCAATGAAATCACTGGTTCGCTTGAACCGGATGCAGAAGATGGAGAATAGGATGATGTATTATGGTATGTGGAACCGCCATTGCTTGTTCCCAAATTGTAAATGGAGAGCATCTCTCTCATTCTAGAAGCCTGGTTGGACAGTTCTTCGCTGGCTGCCGCACATTGTTCGCTTGTAGCAGAATTGCTCTGAACTACTTGTGAAACTTGTGCAATGGCCTGCTCAATCTGTGATACTGCGGTTGCCTGATAATTAGAGGATTCCGCAATGCCATTGATAATTACTTCACTCTCCTGTACTCTGTTTGTAATGGCTTCTAAAGCATGTGCTGTATTATCTACAATCTTAGAACCAGAACCAACCTTTTCAATAGAATCCTCAATCAATTCTGTTGTCTCTGCTGCTGCAGATGCACTTCTAGCTGCAAGGCTTCTAACCTCCTCTGCCACTACGGCAAAGCCTTTTCCTGCCTCACCTGCTCTGGCAGCCTCAACTGCTGCATTTAAAGCAAGAATATTTGTCTGGAATGCAATATCATCAATTACTTTAATAATCTTTGAAATACTGTCAGATGACTTGTTGATATCCTGCATAGCCTTCATCATATCCTGCATCTGCTGATTTCCCATCTTTACGTCATCAATTACTTTAACTACAAGGTTTGCAGCAGAATTTGCCTGCTCTGCATTCTGTTTTGTCTTCTCTGCAATCTCGTCGATAGATGCGGTAATCTCCTGAATAGCGCTTGCCTGCTCAGTAGAGCCCTGAGCCAAAGCCTGGCTGGCACTTGCCACCTGTGAAGAGCTGATTGTAACTTGTGAACCTGCATCACTGATATTTGTCAGCGCATTTAAGTTGTCATCCACTAATTTCTTTAAGGAATTGCCCAACACATCATCTGCAGACTTTGGAACTACTGTGATAGTCAGATTACCGTTTGACACCTCTTCCGCAATCTTTGCCTGATACTTAATGTTGTCAATTACCTTGTTGTACTCATCTACCAAATCACCAAACTCATCATTATTATACTTTACCAAGTCAATGTCTACCTGACCCATAGCAATGCGCTTTGCAGCATCTGATAACTGAATAACAGCCCTCTCAATTGCCTTGATTAAAAGCACTGCCATCACAATTGTAATGACAGAGCACACTACCATCAATACAATTGTAAAAATAGTTGAATTTACTAAATATCTTTCTTGATCTTCTGCCTTCAGTGCGCCTTTTGTTGTGGAATTGCCAAGCAGCACATTGATAATCATCAGTAAAATAGGAACCGCAAATCCTATAATCATCTTCGTTTTCATCTTCATGTCTCTCATAAATCATACCTCTCATTCTTCTATATTACTATCACCTTTCTGCTCCATTGCAGCAAGCTCCTCGTCATTTAACAACTTATCTGGATCTAACAGCAATTTTACAGAATCACCAACCTTGCCAATACCATATACATATTTGTTCTGCTGCGATTTTTCACCACGTTTCATAGTAGGAGGCGGCAAAATATCTTCTTCCTGAATCTCAATTACCTCTGCAATTTTTTCCACAATCAGTCCTACAACTGTAGATTTTACATCAATAACAATAATACAGGTTCTGTCATTATACTCAAATGGCTCCTGTTTAAAACGCAGACACACATCAATTACAGGAATAACCTTACCTCTCAGATTAATCAAGCCTTTCATGTAGTCTTCAGTATCAGGAATAGCTGTAATTGCTTGATATTGAATAATCTCACTTACATATTCAATTTTTAACCCAAAATATTCATCTCCTGATTTGAATGTCATGTACTTCTCTTTTTGCACATCCTGCTCACCTGAAGATTCCATTTCGTCGTCTGTCTGCTGTAATAATTCGATTGTTTCCTCCATACGCTATACCGTTCCTTTCTATCTGTTTAATCAATTAATCCAGCGGCATCTAATATTAAGGCAATACTGCCATCCCCAAGCTGTGTACATCCTGATAAGCCTTTTACCTTCTTCACATAAGAAGGAATCGGTTTTACAACAATCTCCTGCTCTCCAATCAGTCTGTCAACAAAAAGACAAATCTTCTTGTCTTCCACTTCCAGAATCAGCATAATACCATCCTCCACTGATTCCTTATAATCATTCAGACCATACCATTGGCCCAATCTAAGTACAGGGAAACATTCTCCGCGGATCATAATATATTCATCTCCGTTTGGCTCATGAATCATCATATCTTCCTTCACGCTGATAAAGGACTGAATCACACCTGTTTCCAATACAAAGGAGGAATTTCCTGTCTCCATCACAATACCATCAATAATTGCCAGCGTTAAAGGAATCTTTAAGTTCATTATGCTGCCGCAACCCGGGGTACTCTCAATGTCCAGCATACCGCCGATTGCCTGAATATTCTGGACAACTACGTCCATTCCTACGCCTCTTCCTGAATACTCTGTAATCTGTTCATTCGTAGAAAATCCAGGTAAGGTAATAAATTGATATACTTCCTTGTCTGTGTAAGCAGATTCCGGTTTGCTCTCATCCAATATTCCCTGCTTCTTTGCCTTGGCAAGAATCTTCTCCCTGTCAAGTCCTGTTCCGTTATCCTCCACACTAATCCAAACCTTGCCTGCCTCAGTTCTAGCAGAGAGAACCACCTTACCTTTTTCTCTCTTGCCGCTAGCAGCACGCTCTTCATTTGTTTCAATACCATGATCAACAGCATTACGAACCAAATGCATAAGCGGATCGGAAATATGTTCAATAATATTCTTATCCACCTCTGTCTGTTCCCCAACCATCTCAAATTCAATGTCCTTGCCCAATTTTCTGGACACATCAAAAACAATACGGTTCATTTTCTGGAACGTATTTGTCAAAGGAACCATTCTCATGGACATAATAACATTTTGTAAGTCAGTGGATATTTTTGATAACTGAGCAGCCGCTTTGTTAAAGCTGTTTAAGTTCAGTCCCGGAACCTTTAAATCCGGATTCTGCAGAACAACCGACTCAGCGATAACCAATTCTCCAATTAAATCCATTAACTGATCCATTTTTGTGACATTCACGCTGATAAAGGAAGCTTTTTCTGCCTTTGGCTTATCTCTTGCCAGCTTTTTCTGCTTACCTGGCTCTTTGGATTTAATCACAAAATCACCAGGGGCTATTTTCTTTTCGCCTGCTTCCTTGTTCTCTTTATTGTCCTGATCAGAGGCCTCACTGGCTTTTTCCTCTGTCTCTACATTACTTGCTGCTGCTGGAGCATCCTCATTTTCTCCATTGAAATCAAAGCCCTGAAGGAACTCCTCCGCCTTACACTCATAAACATCTACCTTATCAATTACATAGCTTTCTCCAATTATCTTGCGTACCTCTTCCTCATTGCACTGTGCCTGCAAAAGAATCTTAAAGCCCTCATCCACAATTACCTGTGCATTTGACTCATCCGAAATAATATCCTCGGGATAGTACAATAAATCCTCCGCAATCTCCTTTAATGCATACACCACTTTATAGGCATGCACGTTAGCCATTTCCGTCTCTGGGAAAAAGCTGATATAAATTTTATAAAAGCGGCTGGCGCTGGTGGCAACAGGCGCAATATAAAATTGCTTCGGCTCCTCATGCACATTCTCCGGCTGCTCTTCACCACCCTTAATCTTATCTAGAAACTTATCCAGACCTTTAATCAATTTTTTCGGGTCACCGTCTACCGGATCGCCGTTGCGAATCTTCTCCATCTCATTTGATATAAAATCCTCTACCTCCAACACATGCTCCACCAATTCCATATGCGGCACATTATCAGGTTGGGATTCCCTCAAAAAATAAAAGACATCTTCCAGCTTATGGGATATAGCCGTTATGTTATCGAACATCATAATACCTGATGAACCTTTAATTGTGTGCATTGTTCTAAAGATTTCATTGATGCTGTCTTCGTCAAAGCAGTCAGCATCCTTCTGCTCCAAAACCATTTCCTGAAGCTGTTCAAGTAATTGCTCGTTCTCAAACAAATATATATCTAGCATGTCTTCTGTATTAAATCCTTCAGCCATATCATTCTCCTTTCCTGCATATTGTTCAATCTTTTGTTATATCAATTGCAGTTTCTTCAATGCTTGCTCAAACTTATCCTGGTCAATCGGTTTGCCGGAATAAATAGTACATCCCAGCTCAAATGCCATCTTCACATTTTTTTCCTCATTGAGAGCAGTTGTCATAATTACCTTTACTGCCTTATCCTCAGGAATATTTCTATCCTTTTCTAAGTTGCGGATACCTACCAGTGCCTGATATCCATCCATGACCGGCATCATAATATCAAGACATACCAGGTCGTAAGGTTCTTCATCTTCCAAAGCCATCATAAATGCGTCCACTGCTTCCATTCCGTCCACAGTAACATCACATTCGCCATACTTTGACAAGAAATTTACCATAAATTTTCTTGTTGCAAAATCATCTTCTGCTAATAGAATCTTCATACATTTGATCTCCTTTACATTTTATTTAATAATGCGTATGTTCTCTTTGCAATATCGGACAATTTCTCCTGATATTCCACCGCACCAAGGTCATAAGCCACCTTCGGCATACCATACACGACACAGGTAGATTCATCCTGTCCTATGGTTCTGGCCCCTGCCTTTCTCATTGCCAGAAGCCCCTTTCCTCCATCTCCTCCCATTCCCGTAAGAATAATTCCTACTGCATCTGAACCTGCCGCCTTGGCAACAGAGTGAAATAATACATCCACCGAAGGACAATGTCCATTTACCTTGCCCTCCTTCCTGCATTCCACCTGATACCCTCCATTCACCTTTACAAGATGCATTTGAGTATCTCCTCCTGGTGCTAAAAGCAGTTCTCCTGGCATCACTCTATCTCCGGTTTTTGCCTCCTTTGCCTTAATTCGGCATTGGTCATTGAGCCTCTTGGCATACATGGCTGTAAAGCCTGCCGGCATATGCTGCACCACAACAATCCCTGGTACATCCGGCCCAAATCGCTTAACCACATCAAAGATTGCCTCTGTTCCTCCTGTTGATGCGCCAATGGCAATCAGCAAATTCTTTTTGTTTTCCAGCACATGCTGATTTTCCTGCAGCATAGTAGAATTTTTAATGTTGCCGACTTTTGCAGCAGAGGCAATTTTAATCTTTACCAGCAGTTCATTTTTTATGAAATCCTCCAACTGCCCCCTGCTTGATATAGCAGGCTTTGCCACAAAATCAACCGCCCCTGCATTTAAGGCGTCAAACACCTTGTCGCTGAGAGCGCTGATGACCACTACAGGAAGTGGATATTGAGGCATCAGCTTACGCAGAAATTCAATTCCATTCATTCTTGGAAGCTCCACATCCAATGTCATTACATCCGGCTTATATTGTACAATGGCATCTCTTGCCTCAAAAGGATCTTTGGCTGTGGCTACAACCTGTATCGAAGGATCTTTATTAAGATTTTGAACCAACAATTCCCGAAACACAATGGAATCTTCCACAACCAGCACCCTGATTGTCTTCATATTTTATCATTCCCTTCCTTTATTTCCTGAATATTGACGGTTGAATAATCTGAAACGGGGTACTGCCTCTGTCAAGTGTCTCGGTTGTTCCTATAAACAGATAACCACCAGGCTCTAAGTAATCATACACCTTTTGAACCAGCTCTCGTTTTGTCTTATCATCAAAGTATATCATAACATTTCTCAAAAATATTGTATGCATTTTTCTCCTAAACGGAAAATCATCCATCAAGTTAAACTGGCGAAAAAGAACTTCTTTTTTTAATTTTTCTTTCACTCTATACTGTTTTCCCCCAGCCATTTTATCAAAAAACCGCTTTAACCATTGCTCCGGAACACTTTTAAGCTGGTCTGCATTGTAAATGCCTAAGGTTGCCTTCTGAAGCACCTGAGTAGATATATCGGTTGCCAGAACCTTTGTATCCCACTGGTCATGCTCCATGCCAAAGAAATCCATTAAAACCATAGCAATCATATATGGCTCTTCCCCCGAAGAGGCAGCGCCACACCAGATTCTCAAGTCCTTTTTTGCGCTTTCCCTTTTCTTCAACTCCGGCAGCACCACTTTCTTAAAATATTCCAAATGTTCAAATTCTCTCATAAAAAAAGTATGATTTGTCGTTAGCTGATTCACCAGCATTCTCTCCAACTCACCGGTGGTATCCTGCTCCATCGCATCCATGTAGGCATTGAAGTCCTTCCAGTGTCCTGCCTTAATGCGATTTTCCAATCGGCCGTTTACAATTACTTTCTTTTCACTTAAGTCAATACCATATTTTCTTTTCATATAAACTGATATTCTCAAAAATTCTTCATCGGTTATCACAGCTTTTTCCTCCTGAAAAAAATATACCTTTTCGTGTCTAATCAGCTTAATTGACGTGATATTTTACAGCAAATTTCAAAAATATCGGGATTTAACATGACACCTGCATACTCTCTCATACTCTCAAGTGTCTGTTCCCTATCCCTTCCACTCTCCTCTCTCATGCTGCCATACAGCTCCGCAACAGAGACAATCTGTGCTGCAAGAGGAATCTCCTCTCCCTTTAGACCAGACGGATAGCCGCTTCCGTCCCATTTTTCATGATGATGCTGCACAATATCAATAGAGGTACTTATAAAATCATTATAATCATTGCTGGCATTCAAGTCCTTTAATATTTTTGCACCAATACTAGTATGACCTTGAACGATTTCCAATTCCTTGTCACTTAGAACCTTACCTTCCTGGAGAAGCTCTTTGGGTACCCCTATATTTCCAATATCACACAGGGGGGCCGCCAACTCTATTGTATCCACAAAAGTATCGGAAACCTTACCCTCAAACAGAGGTGACAGCTGCATTCCTTGCGCTAATATTTTGCAATTGTGTCCTAGCCGCCTCAAATGTTCTTTTTTATTATCCGAATCCTGCACTGCTATATTCGCCAAAGCATACAATATATTCTTTTTTTCCTGTTCCATCTGTTTAAGCTGTTCCGTGACGGAAATCTGAAGACGCCGGTTCGTTTGCATCAAATCCCTCTTCGCTTCATGAAGGCGAAGGTGAACACCAACACGAGCCTTTACCACCTCAGAAATAAAGGGCTTCGTAATATAATCCTCGCCTCCGATAAAAAAACCTTCCACTATATCTTCCGGATTATCATATGCGGAAATAAAGACTACAGGAATATTTTTTGTTTCTTCCTTGCCCTTAAGAATTTTGCAAAGCTCATATCCATCCATTCCCGGCATAGATATGTCCGTCAAAATCAACTGGGGGCAACAGTCCTTCAACATCTCTAGCGCTTGTTCCCCGCTCTCTGCCAAAATAGGACAATAACCCATATTTTTTATGATTTCCTCCAAAACCAGACGGTTGGTTTCCACATCGTCTATAATCAAAATATTTTCATTATGGTTCATCTGCTCCTCATAAAGCATCCCTGCACCTCCTTCCCAACTACAGCAAATCGTTCAAGCCGTTATATTCTGCAATAACCTTGTCATAATTTGCCTTCTGAATTGCCATTTTCAAACGTAAAACCTTTCGTCCCACATCCTGGGGTGCTCCCTGGGTTAACTGTTTTACAATTTCCATAAACATCTCCGCTTTTTCCCAATTATCCATCTCCACGCAGAGAATGAGTTTTGACAAATTCCTTTTAAGATTTTCCATATTTTTAGGTGAGCCGTAGGTCTTTACATCCCCCGACTCGCCGCCATCTAAATCAGCAGATGCGAATAAATAGGAGGGGGCTTTCACATCATTGTCCTGAGAAGAGGAATTTTCCTCCTCCTCACATTGACCAACCCATATAGAGAAGGAGAAGGAGCTTCCTCTATTCTTCTCGCTCTCCACTTCAATATTGCCGCCCATCAATTCCACCAACTGCTTGCATATATTTAAGCCAAGGCCGGTTCCTCCATATTTTCTGGAGATGGAGGCATCCACCTGGGAAAAGCTTTGAAACAGCTTATCTTTATCCGCCTTGTCAATTCCTATTCCTGTATCTGTAACTATAAAAAACAATTCCACTTTATCATTCACCCTGGCTGTCTTCACAACTTCAAGGGTGATTTTGCCCAAAGATGTAAATTTTTGTGCATTTGAGAGCAGATTGTTAAGAATCTGTACAATCCGCAGTTCATCTCCAATGATATGCTCTGGCACTTGGGGGGATACTGTCATAAAAAAATCCAAGCCTTTTTCTGTCATTCTGTTAATATGTTGAGACTTTACATAGTCAAGCATATTTCTAAAATGAAACTTCCGAGGCTCCAAAGTGAATTTGCCGGCTTCCAGCTTGGAAAAATCCAGAATATTATTGATGATTTTGTTCATATCACCGCAGCAGCGCTCTATAATCTGCAGCACTTTTACTGCCTGCTCCTGCAAATCCGCATCCTGCAATTCCCTCACATGTCCAAGTATACCGTTGACCGGTGTACGCAGCTCATGTGTCACATTGGCAACAAACTCAGACTTAACCTTCAATGCCTGCTGCGCCTCCTGCCTTACCTGCTCCACTTCCCTGCTCAAATACTCTTTTTCTAATATATCATTTGCCATGCATATATAAATCTGTGAGTCTGGGTTTTCAACAATCCTTGCCTCCACCGGAAAACAAGTCATATTTTTGCGATAAGCCGAAAGGCTGTGCACTTCACTTCCAAAGGGATAATCTGTCTGAAGACCCTCATGTGAGACCTTAAACATATTAGGAAAAACCTCACTGATATTTCTGCCCTGCAGATTATTTTCATATTCTAATTTTTTTAATGCCGCCCCATTGGCATAGGTTATTTCTCCGGTATGATCAAATACCAGAATCATCTCCAATGCATCCTCAATAGGAAACACAAAATTTTCCATATGTTCCATATTATTCCTCCAAAACAAAAGCAGGCAATGCCAAAGTGCCATAAAAGTTTTTCTTATACAAGAAAGAATCCTGCTTTGCAGGATTCTCCGCCTGCGGCGGGTCCAAACTTTCCTATACAGTGAAAAAAGGCAGCAAAAGCATATTTGGTTCTTTGCTGCCCTATTGCCTATTTTAAAACATTACGAAAAACTAAACATCTTAATCACTTCAACAATGTTAAAGAAATCTTCCTTTGCCAATGCGAAGCACTCAAGCACATCCGGTGAAAATTGTCCACACTCGCCTTTCATAATCATATCATATGCTATATCGTTAGCATATGCACTTTTGTATACTCTTGGACTAACCAATGCATCATAAACATCTGCAATAGCAACAATCTGAGCGCTGATTGGGATTTCATCTCCCACCAGATGATCTGGATAACCGTTTCCATCCCATCTCTCATGATGGTGCCGGCATATATCATAACAATAACGATAAAATTCATCATCCTGATGCTCTTGGAACTTTTCTAATATTTCACATCCAAGTGTTGTATGAGTCTTCATCGTCTCAAACTCTTCCTCTGTCAGGCGTCCCGGCTTCAACAAAATGGCATCCGGTATTCCAATTTTACCCACATCATGAAGAGCTGCCGCTCTGGCTATCTCATCTACCTGAACATCTGTCAAACCATACTTAGGGAAATACTTCACAAGATACTTTAACATAATTCTTGTAAAATATTTAATCCTCTTAATGTGATCTCCAGTTTCTAGATTTCTAAATTCTACTACAGAGCTGAGAGCGTCAATCATAAATTCATTATTCTCACGAATCTTCTTCTCCTGCTCTCTGATTTCCTGTTCCTGCTCTTTTAATCGAATCTCCATATTGCGCTTATTTTGATAAAGCTCCATAATATTTCTGCTTCTCTTGCGCACAATATGCGGATAGAAAGGCTTATGTATTACATCCGCCACCCCATACTTATATGCCTTTTCCTCACTGTCTAAAACTGTCTCTCCAGTGACAATGATTACTGGAATCTTCTCCAGCAAATCGTGTTCTTTCATATACTCCAACACTTGAAAGCCATCAACAATAGGCATTACAATATCCAACAATATCAGTGCAATATCAGGATTATTCTCAATGCAAGAAATTGCTTCCTGACCATCTGCTGCCTCCAGCGTTTCAAACTTATCCTGAAATGCCACGTTGAGCACTGCACGATTGATGTCTTCATCATCCACAATTAATATGTACTGCTTATCCATTGCCATCACCTAAATTATCCTTTTTGCAATTAAAATTTAACGATACAAATATACCACCTTTCCAATTCAATGTCAATACACAAACTTTTGAAAACACAAGCGAATATCCCCCTTTTGTCCCTTCCATTTTGTGGAATCCCAAACAAATGACATCTCATTTTCAAGGATGGCTTTTAGAATTATTTTAAAGCAAAATATATCCTGTTTTTGTATAGATTTTACAACAGCAACTGACATTTTCCTAAACATATGCTAAAATACATATGCTCACATAATGAAGTCCATCAGAATTTATATGAAGCTGTTTTAAATTCTATTTTATATTTATCCATTTATTACAATTTATAAATAAATATATTCAGTATCACTTATTAAGAATTGACATGCCCTTATAGCTGCACATCTTTTAGTCAAGCATAACAGATACAGGAACGAAAGGAAAATTCTATATGTTAAAACAAAATAACCCCCTAAGTATTGAATATAGGCAATTACGTGAAACAGAAATCAATCGGGAATTATTTTCAAACTTTATCCGACATCAAAACGTCACCAAATGTTGGAGAAAGAATAATGGAACTTGGACAATTCAAGATGCTCCTTTTATTGATGACTGGTCCGAATCAGATTACCAAACACTGATTACATGCCTAAAAAACACGTTATCCTCCCACGGCTTTGTATATGCTGCATTTTTTTATGACAGCTTAAAAGGGTTTACCTCCGTTGAGCCTGCTATATTTGGAGGCAGCCACAGGTATATGGACTTGTCATGTATTCATGTATCCGAAGATATGCGGGGGCAGGGAATAGGAAAGGCCCTTTTTCTCGCCGCTAAAGAATGGGCAAGAAAAAAGGGCGCTAAAAAGCTGTATATATCAGCTCACTCTTCTGTTGAAAGCCAAGCATTCTACAAGGCAATGGGCTGCTCAGAAGCACAGGAATACAATCAGCAGCATGTGGAAGCCGAGCCCTTTGATTGTCAGTTGGAATGTGAGCTATAAAAATATGATAAACAAAAACAGGAAGGGCTGCTATTTTTCACTGCAGCCCAGCCAGGTCTCTATGCTCCCACTAGTTTACCTAATTGTTCTATCAAGCCTCCATTGCCATTCACGGAAATTTCGCCAACCCTGTGGCATATCTTTTCCAAATACTCCAATTCTTTTAGCTTATAAAGAGTTTTATTTTCATCCATCAGCTTAGCCGTATTCAACAATGACCTGGTGGAAGCTACCTCCTCCCTCCTGGCAATCACATTTGCCTGGGCCGTCTTTTCAGCCACAAGCACCGAATTCATTATGTTCTGAATTTCCCCCGGCAATATAATATCCTTAATACCTGCGGAAATAAATTGTACACAGAACAACTCTTCCTTCTCCTTTAGCTTTGCATAAATCTCCTTTGATATATTGTCCTTCAATTCCAAAATCTCATCCAGCTTGTAGTTTCCGGTCATTTCCCGAATCGCCAACTGTACACAGGAATACAACTGTCCCTTCAAATCAGAAATCTTTTCAATAAATTCCACGGCATCCCTAATTTTATACATACAAGTCACATTCATACGAATACCGATTTTATCCTTTGTGAGAATTTCCTGACCTACAATATCCATCGTCTTCTGCTTCATATCAAAAATCTTAACAGAAACCTCCCGTGAATAATTCCAGAAAGAATAAATACCTTTTGTAAGCTGCCTCTGCAAAATATTATTATAATAGAGCAAGCCTACCTCGCCCTCTCCGATTGCCGCCGTCTTATAATACTTTATAGGCACAATGGAGAGCATCTGCTTTGTCACCTGGCCGCCAATCTCCGGCTGTTCCATAGAAACCAGCTTAACGGAATACTTGTCAAATACATTCCAGAACACATACTCCTTTTTTGCTGCCAGTGAATTGAGTTTACCGTTTACATACAAGAATCCCAAAAAGCCGTCCTCTATTTGTATATGTATTGTTGCCTGCCGAAATGCGTCATCCTTTTCCAACACCTGGTACGGCGCCTCTTCAAACTCTACCTCCCCCTTCATATCCTCCACATGGACATGGTACCCAAGCATTTTAGAAAAGTGATATACCCCCGCGCCAATCATCTTTACAAAAATTCCATTTTTAATTACAAATCCTGCCTGATTGTCTTTTATAATTATCTTCATAATTTACCTCATTTCTGTGCTATCCTATTTCTGTGCTATCCTATTGATATATTTTTCCCTTTCTTTTAACTGCCGCAAAGCTGCCTCCACATTTCCATATTGCGGAAGAATCATTGAGCAGGCAATAAAGTGGGAGGACGCCGGAACATTGACTGCCAGTTTCTTGAGATAACTTGCCGTTTATTCCTTTGCTGTCCCTCTTCATTTATGCAAACCTATCCAAACAATCTATTGTCCAAACAGATTTTCATAAATACCTGCGGTATCCTGACTCTCCAGGCAACATAGTAAATTTGCCTTCTCCTCTCGGTGCGGGTAGAGGAGCTCTGCCGCATTTTCATGGTGAAATGTCTTTACAAACATTTTAGAGATGGATTCGAACCATCGGGCTTAAAAGGCCTGCCATTTTCGTTGTGTGCTCTACCCGTTGAGCTACTGCTTTCGCAGGGTGGATTCGAACCACCAACACCACAATACCTTATCCCATATAAGGTGAAATATTTATGGTATACCAAACAGTACACTGCCGGCACCGCCGGGCAGGAAATGCAATCCATGCACTCCAATACCCAAGCATAAATAAATTATTTCCAAAGTAATATTCATCTTCCGGCCGGAGTAATAATAGCCGGAGTTATCATTTTATCCCTTTACAACGCCAACCGTTTTCAGCTTGCGTATGGGGGTAACCAAATCTTTTTGCTGCTCCATTACCATATCTATATCCTTGTAGGCAAATCTACATTCCTCTGCCACGTCATTTTTCTTATGCTTTCCTAGTACAATTCCCTGCTCCTTCAAATCCACCATCACCTGCTCTGTTGTAAACGCAGCCATGGCGCCGCTTCTTGAGTAATTTCTTCCTGCTCCGTGAGAGGATGTGCAGAAGGTTTCAGGATTCCCCTTACCCTTCACCACATAGCTGTAGGAGCCCATAGCGCCTGGAATCACAGCCAACTCCCCTTCTCTTACTCTTGTGGCACCCTTGCGGTGCACCCACACATTTTCCCCATAGTGATTTTCTATGGCGGCGTAATTGTGATGGCAATTGATTTCACTGTTAAATTCTACAGTAATGTCCGTAAACTTTTCAATTTGCGTTTTTACCACATCACACACTGCCTCCAGCATACTTGCTCTGTTCTCAAAAGCATAATCCATTGCCAACTGCATCCAATTCACATATTGCCTTCCCTGGGGCATATTGATTGGCAGGAATGCCAATCTGTAAGTTTCCGGCACACTGCTGTACCAAATGTTATTTAACTCTCTTGCCATTTTATGAAAGTAATCACAGATTTCCTTACCTAGGTGGCGGCTTCCCGAATGAATCATAATACATAAATAACCATCCTCATCCTCCTGCAATTCGATAAAATGATTGCCCCCGCCAAGAGTACCTACTTGATAATAGCCCTCGTCAATCAAATGAAGAAGCTCCTGATTTGTCTCATACTTATCCATTTCCTTCTTTGCCAGGTCTAGGACTTTAGACACCTGAGGCTGCTTATGCTTCATAGTGCCAACAGGAACCGCCCGCATAATGGCGCCTACAATGGACTGAATCATCGTTCCGTTTCCTGTCTGAATATCTTTGATTTCCTCTACCTTCACATTGGTTGCGGCAAAAACCATTCCGCATCCAATATCCACTCCAACCGCATTGGGAATAATGACATCCTTAGCGGCGATTACACCGCCGATTGGCATTCCCTTTCCTGCGTGGGTATCCGGCATTAAACATACCCATTTATGTATAAAGGGAAGATTTGCTAAATGGTACGCCTGTTCTAGACAATTTTCTTCCAAATCACTTTTTTCCTTCAACCACACCTTCACCGGAAATTTTGTATTTTCATCATATAAAACAAACATCACATCCACTTCCTCTCTTTTTATTTATATTTTAAATGTTTGCGAAACTCCTTCGAAAAAGTTCATAATTGTGCAAAATTTACAATTTTTGTTAGATGCAATTCGGTTTGTGTTTTAGAAGTTCTTAGTGTTCTTTACTTAACATAGCAATATTTGCACACGAGGGGCAAATAAGATGACAATTGAGCCATGGAGGGCGAATTGGCATCGGTTGCGTGCTCTTCCAATCAATATGATAAGAACACTTAGTACTTCTTAGACACAATTAGATGCATCTAATGAAATTAGTAAATTTGTACAATACAAAACTAAAAATAATGAGTTTCGCAATTACCTATATTTATATTTTTAAGTTTGTTGATTTTGTTATATTTGTTTTTTATTTTTATTTGCTTTTTTGTTTTTGTTACATTAACGTTATCCGCTTTATGAATTTTATGAATTAATTCTAATTGATGTGTTTTCTTATGTATGCATTATATGGCATCATCTGGAAAATATCATTTCAAAAAAGTTGCGAACTCTTATCTTTGCAAATTTATTTTAATTTAGGATACAATGTTAAAACTTCAAAGTTTTGAAAGATATGAGTGCTACAATATACTAGAACATTTCTTTTATTTATGATACTCTATATAATGATTTTTAATCTCTTTAAAATAGAAAGGAACACTGCCATGTCCGAATTTAAAGAATTGGTCAAAAGTTTTGCTAAATCAAGAGAATATGTTCGTGATTTTTTTGTATATGGTTTTAAAACAAGAGAAGATTTTAACAGGAAAAGCACACGAACCTATGACAACGAGCGACGCCGAATTGAATGCTGGCTTCAAGGCTTTGTAAAACAAGACTACACTAAAAAAGGAAAAAATATTTCCCTGGCCATAGACAGCAACCTGCTTGACACAAACCCTCTGTTTCGTGTCTGGAAAACGAAAAGCTTTACTGATAATGATTTGATATTGCACTTTACCCTTCTTGATTATCTAGCCCAAAACCCCTGCTGCAGTGCGGAAATGCTGACAGATGCACTGAACCTAAAATATAACCTTCTCTTTGATGTGCAGACTGTGCGCCGCAAATGCAACGCATATGTAAAGGAAGGTATTTTTATTAAGACAAAGCAAGGTAAAGAAATAAAGTATTCTGCCGCCAAAGATTTTACTCCTCTATTTCACCGCTATCCCGCTTTCAGGCAGGCAATTACTTTTTATCAACTAGCCGAACCACTGGGTATTATAGGAAATACTATTATGGATAACTTCTCTATGGATAACTTTTCCTTTCGGGTAAAGCACAGCTTTTTTGTTCACACCTTAGAGGATGAAGTTTTGTTGGAACTGCTGCATGCTATGCATTCTAAAGAAAGCATTTCCTTGGAGCTTTGCAGCACGAAGAACCAAAACAAAAGCACCCGCACTTGTATTCCCCTGCAGATATTTACAAGCACCCGCACAGGCAGACGTTTTTTGTGTGCATATCAGCCCAAATCCAAACGTTTTAACTGTATCCGCATAGATTCCATCAAAAACGTAACTCCCCTCCCCCCTGACTCACAGGAAAACAAAGATTTTTCACGATTATGGGACGAACACCAAAGTAATCTCATAAAAAACCATCCTTATATATGGGGCGTTTCCTTTCAAAATACAGACAAAACTCACCTTCAACATGTAAAACTTACTCTTCGCATCAGGGAACCGGAGGAACATTATATAATGGAGCGATTAATAAGGGAGGGCAAAGATGGCATTATCACCTGCATTGCCCCCAATACATACACCTACGAAAAAGATATTTTTGATGCCAATGAAATGCTGCCATGGCTTCGCACATTCATAGGCAGAATTGTGAATTTTACTTGCAGCTCCCCTGTGGTGGAGAGACGATTCTTTCAGGATTTACAAAAAATGTATGATATGTATGATATTAAAAATGCATTTAGGGACTAATATTTTGTGAATATTCATTGTCAAACATGAAACAATGTGTTAAAAAGGTAATTGTAACAAAGCTTAAGCAACAAGATGGGATATTATTATATCGCATGCTTATTTGTGATAGGAATGGATATCAATATGAATTTATTTAGCGAAACATACAATTGTTATTATCAGATTATGAAGGAAATTTTAAAGGATAAATCTTCTTTTACCCTGGATGAGCTGAGAACAAAAATCAGCTGCCATGGCTTCGAGGAAAGTCTGCTCTATATAATACCTAAGCTTTCCTCAGGGGAATGGAGCCTCCTTAAAAAAAACGGAGAACTTTACTGCACTAAGTTGTCTGGCAGTTTTTATGTTCCTTTAACTACACTGCAAAAATCCTACCTGAAAACTATTTTACAAGACAAAAAAATGCAGCTTTTTCTTGATGAGCCAAGCATAACAAATCTTACAACAATGCTGAAAGATGTACCCACATTGTGGGACAACGACACCTTTTACTACTATGACCGCTACAGTGACGGAGATGATTTTACGGCTCCTGCTTATAAAAAACATTTCCGCATGCTGCTTGCCGCTATTGAACAAAAGCGTTTTGTAGATATAGACTATACCTCCCCCTCACGGAATCGGGTACACCATCACTACCTGCCATGCCGTTTAGAATACTCTATTAAAAACAATAAGTTTCGGCTTTTGGCAAAAACTCTCCCCCTGCACAAAGGTGGGTTGGAGACTTTAAACTTAGAGAGAATGACAAAGGTAGAGTTCTTAGACCAGTTTGCCGAAAACACCGTAGACTTAAATCAATTGATTCGTTCCTCCTATTATAAGGAGCCTGTCTGTCTTCATATATATAATGAGAGAAATGCATTAGAGAGAACAATGCTTCACTTTGCAAATTATGAAAAAAATACTACTAAAATAGGGGATAATTTATATGAATGTCTGATTTATTATAATAAAATGATGGAAACCGAACTGTTGATAGAGGTGTTGTCCTTCGGACCGATGCTGAAGGTGCTTGGCAGCGAACATTTCCTAAAACAAATAAAAGGAAGACTTTACAGACAAAATCGCCTGGAATGCCTTCCTAATCACACATAAAATCTATACTCCATAAACAGAAGTCAAAAAATCCTATCTTATTCCTCTTCCTCTATGGCGCCATACCAAGGAAGGGATGTGTCAAAAAAATAATTTTGTATTGCCTGGGCATTAATCATATCCTCCTTGTGATAGCAAATATAAATTTGGCATTGCTGCAGTACAGAAGACATTGCATCCTCACTCATACTGCTCCATTGCACTGTTGTTGCGTTTTTTCCAAGAACAGAATCAAAAGCTGTCAAGAATTTATCATATACAACCGCCTTGCTGCCAAGCTTTAGCCTGCACTCTCCATCTACAAAATCTACCTGTATATTGTCAATAATTCCCTGATACATATATTTGTCTTTATATTTGCTGTTATCTGCTATAATGCGCACATACACATTTTCTGAAGCTACTTGAAGGTCTTTGGGAACTAAATGATTTTCTTTTGCTTCCTCTAGCTCTATCCAACCGATTGTACAAACAAGATCGTCAAGATCATCATAAAATTCACCTGCATTATTCTTGTCAAAATTCACCTTATTCCCGTCTAACTTGCCTGCATGGATTGTTCTGTCGCTTGTAATCGCCATGCCATCCTTTATATCCTGTTCTAAATTTCCACATCCTGATTCTATATTCACCATTTCACTTGTGCCATCACCTGACTTCAGCATAATGGCCATAATAGAAAATACATATATCATCACCAAGGCAAATCCTATGATTCCCTTCATATCTTCCCGCCAACTGTGAATCAGCATAACAATACAATAGGCAAGAAGTAAAAAGACTGCCGCCGAGCCCAATACACGCACTAGCGCCGCTGTATATCCCATATCCTTTTCCATGTAGAAACCCCACAGCTTCACCAATATTTTTAGCAGCATTCCTTTGTATAAAAGCACACCCCCTGTTACCATAATAACGGCAAGCCCTGCCAACGAATACTTTGGTCCCGCCTTTACTGCCAAACAATAGAGCAGTATAAAAAAATTGTAAACCAATATAAAATAAGCCAGGCACAGAGTACCTCTCATCAAAAATGTCTTCCAGTCAAACATCACATACTCCCAAATTGGACCTCCTGCCTTTGCAATTATTTTTGTCACACTCATACCTAATAAATGGGCTGCCATAAAACAGACAGCTCCGCTGCACAGCAAACTGTAATCAAATAAAATACGACTGATAACTCTGGTTCTCACAGTCCCGGGGTACATAGTCAAATTGGGTGCCGTCAAAATATTTGCCCCAAATATACACATGATAATCAATATAATAAACATGTAAGCTCCAAAACTGTTGCCGCTTCCTATCATCAAATACCAAGACGAAGGCTTGTAAAATAAGCGGTCGATTATTGTCCCTATCAATCCTATAACCGCCACAACTGCCATTGCCATCAGCCAACTCCATCTCTGTATCCATTGAAATTGATACAGTTTTTTCACATTTTCCCACTCCGCCTTGCCGCTGCTTACTTTTACTTCTTCCATTACTTCCACAGACATTCTAATGCATCCTCCTTTCCCTCTGATGTAAGATAAACACATACATCCTCCGGGGGCACCGGACTCACCTGCAGTCCCTCCTGGCGGGCCTGCATTGCCAACCGGCAATTGACTTTTCCTCTGCCAATGCAAAAGCTTCCCAGCTCCCCATCACTGCTGTAACAAATTTCTTCTCTATTTTTAAACCCCTGTACTTTATCCTTATCTCCGTCCACCCGAAACAGCATTTCCCTCACAGAGTCCATCTCCTCATAAAAAATCAAATTCCCCTCATGTATCAGCACCATCTCTGACAGCACGCTCTCCAGCTCTGCCAGATTATGGCTGGAAATTACAAAAGTCCTAGGATGCTCCATATAATCCCTCAGCAAAATCTCATATGCAATTTTTCTTTTTTCGATATCAATTCCAATAAATGGTTCATCTAACAAAGTCACTTTCGTCCGCGCAGCAATTGCACACATAAAATGCACTGCGCTCTCCATTCCCTGTGATAGAGAACCTATTGTTTTTTTCAAGGGGATTCCGAAAATCCCCAAGGATTTAACCGCAAACTCCAAATCAAAGCGGGGATACATAATGTTGTAACACTTCAGAACCTGCTTTACCCTCATGGATTTTCCAACCGGCAGGGCATGCATGGAATAAATCATTTCCTCTTTCAGCCGAATATCCCGGGAAGCATTGCCTCCCAATATTTTAATTTCTCCCTCTGTGGGCTCCAAAGCACCGTTACACAACTTAAAAAAAGTAGTTTTTCCGCTTCCGTTTGCCCCGATTAGTCCGATAATCTGATTTGCATGCAGTTTTAAATTTAAATGATTCAACGCAGCTTTATCTTTCCTTCTATACTTTAACAGTAAATCCTCGGCGGCAATAATGTAATCTTCCATCATGAAAACTTCTCCTTTCTGCAATTCTCATTTTATTGCTTTTTATAGCCTTTTTTCCCTACATATCTAACTTTTTACAGCAATCACGCATTTTAACGATAAGCTCCTCCTGCCCAATTCCTAATTTTCTTGCCTCCAAGACAACAGCATTTATCATCTCCCCCAATGTCTCCTCCACCTTTCTCACCTTAATCATCTCCACCGCTCCTTCCTTCACTGTCATGGCCTGCCCCCTCACCTTATCTAAAATTCCTCTTTCTACCAACAATCGAATTCCTTTTGCCGCTGTAGCCGGATTGATATTCAGCTCCCTGGCGATTACAATCTGAGAATAACATTTGTCTCCCTCCAAAAGCTTGCCTGCCAAAATATCATCCTCTATGGCATCCGCAATCTGGATATATATGGGGACAAGCTGATTGAAGTCCACTTTCATTCTTAGCCTCCTCGTCTGCCAAATATTTGTTGTGACTGTTTACACACTTTTTCTTACACATTTTTCCTTATATCCTAATATTTAATATTAAGTTTTCTCTTGTTCTCTTATTCCCTTATACACTTATATGCTTATCAACCATACCACATTACTCATGTAATGTGGTATGGTTATTGTAATCCAATTTCTTTTTTCTGTCAAGCATAGATTTCCATTTACTAATATACTGTTCCATGCACCTTTCCATCTCTTTTCATAAGCAGCCACATAACATGGTTTGCTACACGGAAACAACCTTGTAAGTTTTGTGTAGTCTGGCAGGTTATGCCTGTAATAATTTTTTCAAGATTTTGCGTTGATTTAAAAAATACATTACACTATAATGGGCAAGTTACAAGGGAAAGTTTTTCTTATTCAGTTTTAATTCATTCCCACAACCTTATCCAAGAGTTTTGCAGATTCCCGCTTAGCATCTCTTGTAGCGTGTGCATAGACATTCATGGCAGTGCTTACGTCCGAATGCCCTAAAAGTTCCTGCACGTCTTTTGGCTGCGCCCCGTTTGATAACAGGTTTGTTGTGTAGGTGTGTGTAGTGGTTGCTTATAGGGAACAAGAGGTTGAAAAATCCGCCAAAGAGAACGATAGATTGCCAGCAACAAATGACGGTTAAGAGCAAGGACCGAAGTGCAAGATAATATTTCAATCCTTGCTCTTACATAACAGTTTTTAAATGATGAATATTGAAAAATATGTTATGATAGGTTTGTAGCAGATAGCTTATAGTTTTTGGAGGAATATATAAAAATATGGAAAAATGGGACTTGTATACAAAATATAGAGAAAAGACAGGAAAAGAACAGATTCGGGGAGAAAAGATTCCAAACGGTTTCTACCATTTGGTAGTGCATGTATGGATACGAAATTGCAAAGGGGAATATCTCATTTCCCAACGTTCAGTTAGCAGACCAACATTTCCGCTTATGTGGGAGTGCGTTGGAGGTTCTGTTTTGATGGGAGAAAGCAGTATTGATGGAGCACTTAGAGAAGTAAATGAAGAAGTGGGACTGGATTTACAACCCGAAGCCGGAAAACTTCTTTTTACTAAAATCCGAGGCACTGATATTAAATATGAATGCAAAGAATTTAATGATATTATGGATGTATGGCTTTTTGAATACGATGGAGACCTGCATTTGGAAGATGCAACAACGGATGAAGTTGCTGACTGTAAATGGATGACAGTTTCTGAGATTAGAAAGTTATATGAAAACAAGAAGCTTGTGCAGACATTGGACTATTTTTTCTGTGTTATGGAAGCAGATGAACCGGATTACAGCTATATTATTGGGAAAATGGTAGACGGAACTGTTGACAGACCATTAGGCACCGCTCATCCTCGTCATTCAGAGATGATTTATCCAATCAATTATGGATATGTAAATAATGTACTTGCTGGTGATGGAGCAGAACAAGATGTTTATATATTTGGAAAAAATAAACCGCTGAAGAGTTTTCGTGGCAAAGTAGTCGCAGTATGGCATCGTTTTGACGATGTGGAGGATAAGTGGATTGTGTCTTTGAATGGAGAAGATATTGCAGAAGAGAAAATATTAGGTGACATTTCATTTCAAGAGCAGTTTTTCTATGGGAAATTGTATAAATAATATTAAATTGCAATTGGTATTTATGGAATAGGAGAGGATGCCCCGTATGGTTAGAGAAATAGAAAAAAATGATTTAGAAGGTTTATTAAGATTGTATATGCAGCTACATAATAATCCCCTGCCGGAAAAGACCGCAGAAATATTGCAGATTTGGGATACCATTTTTCAGGATGAAAACCATCATGTGATTGTTGCAGAGGAAAATGGAAAAATCGTATCTTCCTGTGTCTGTGTTATTATTCCTAACCTGACGCACAACCAGCAACCCTATGCTTTTATTGAAAATGTGATAACGGATGAAAAGTTTAGAAAAAGAGGACTGGCAACGCAATGCTTAGACTATGCAAAAGAGATTGCCATAAAAGAAAACTGCTATAAAATGATGTTGCTCACAGGTTCTAAGAAAAAAAGTACATTGGATTTTTACAGAAAGGCAGGGTACAACAGTGACGATAAAACAGCATTTATTCAATGGATATAACGTGGCAAAGGAAACGCGTGACTTGTATTTTGAAATTCAAAACCTAAATCGGGCAACAATAAAGTATGCTGCTGATATAATTAAAGTCGGGATGAATCTATCGGATATTAATACATTGTGTGAAAATTATTTGTTGGAACATGGTGCAGATTCATTTTGGTATTGGGATGTTGGTGTGTTTGTTTTTGCGGGAGATGAAACTGCTGTTTCCATATCAGGCAAAGATTATAAAGTATTGGAAGAACAGACTACAAAAATTTTTCTTACCATAGTTCAAGTCTATCTTCTGAGTCAATCCGCAGGATATACCCGTCAAAGGTGGTTATATCAACACTGTTGTGGTACATATCGTATTCTGCATATATGAATCTCATATCCTATCTGTCCTTTCTTAGTTAATTATATTTTGGAGCAATTTTAGAAAGCATTTCAATTAGTTCTTCCTGTCCTGTTCATTTCATGTTATAATTTGTTACAGGTTTTTCTTTCCCTTATTTTTGCCCTTATGAGGGTTCGTAACATGAGGGAAAAGGATATAACACAAGGGAAAGCATAAGGGCAAACTCACTTGCTATAAATTTAGCGTTTTCAAGGGATTTTGACCGTTTAATGCTCAAGCCTTACGTTTTGCCCTTACGAGCAGAAACAAGGGCAAATATTTTACTGCCCGACTACCATATCCAGAAGTTTAGCGGATTTTTTCTTCACCTCCCTTGTGGCGTGGGCATAGACATTCATCGATAGACATAGAAAAACCGCCGTTATAGTGTTATCCATAACGGCGGCATACATTTCCCCCTGTTACTCAATCATAATTTCCTTGATAGAAATCTTCTTAATTTTTTCGGAATATACATACATCAGAATTTCATAAATCGTGATAAAACAAACAAGAGAAATAAGCATAACAGGAAAGTCAAATTTATATGTAGGTACACCCTCAACATCCTTAAATACAATATCCACCATAAGCCTCAACAATCCATACTGATATACTGTCCCAATTATAAAACCAATATAGGACATCGGTCTGTATCCTCCTAAAATTGCCCTGCAACATTCTTTCTGCGAATAGCCGAATACCCTCATCATAGCAATAGTTTTTGTATTTCCGTTTATTACTGTAGTTATAGCAAGAAACAGAGTTGTAAACGCTAATACAAGTCCAATGACCAGCATCATCACACCCATCATTTCACTTGATAAATCTTTCATACTAAACGACATTTGTGTCATAGCTGAAAAGCAAAACGAAGCAAAAATAATGAAAAATACAAGTGCCTTTTTAGATTTCAAGGTATTCCTTTTCAAATCCTCTACAAACGACAATTCTCTGTTTTTTTCGATTCTGTGATTTGGTGTTTTAGAAGCAGTTTGTGGATTATCTTTCAAAAGCAACAACACAGGCTTTTTTAATTTGTACCAAGCGTAATAAACCGAAAGTGCCGAAAAATACACAGTCGGCAATACCACGAAATAAAATAAAATGATTGGATGAAAATTTATAGTTATCTCAGGAAGCATTTTATCTTCATTTTGTAGAGCGTAAAACCATGGCATTATAATAAATGCTCCTCCATATCCGATTGCAGTTCCGATAAAAGTACTAATTCCAAATACCCAAAAGCTTTTTGCAATTTTGATATTTGAATATCCCAATGCCTTTAATATCCCAAGTTCCTTCTTATGTGTGTCAATATAATGCTTAATATAAAACAACAACATAACAACCGCAGTTAAAAGCAAGCATCCGCCACTTACAAGACAAACGACTTTTGCGGTAGAAACCTGAGCATTATAAAAAAACATTGATAATTCAGATGTTATTTCACTCTCAATTAACCGAACATCAAAATAAAAGTTCAGAAACATTGTACAAACAAGCACAGCACAACAGGCGATAATGGAAATGCCGATGAGTTTTGAAACATTTTTTATTCCAACGAGCATACCATCACCACCCTATCTCATAAGCGGTCTTTTGTGCTTCATTTGTATAAATTTCAAATATTTTTCCACTATTCATTTTTATAACTGTGTTTGCCATTTCCGCAATATTCAAATTGTGCGTTACCATTACGATTGTAAAATCATATTCCTTATGAAGTTTATAGATATAATCAAGAACCTGTCGTCCTGTTTGTTCGTCTAATGCTCCTGTCGGTTCATCAAGAAATAATACTCTCGGTCTTTTTGCCAAAGCTCTTGCAATAGATACTCTTTGCTGTTCGCCACCCGAAAGTTCGCTGGGATATTTATGTAGTTTTTCTCCGAGTCCCACCGCTTCAATGACAGTTTTATAATCTTTATTATTTGCTAAATCAGCACCCATTTTCACATTTTTATCAACGCTCATATTGGGCAGCAAATAATACTGCTGAAAAATAAATCCGACATTTTCCTTACGAAATGAAGTTACTTCATTATCAGAAAGTGCTGTAATATCCTTTCCGTCATAAAACACTTTACCGCTGTCAGGGCGTTCAAGACCTGAAATTACATTCAAAAAGGTTGACTTGCCAGAACCCGACGCGCCGAGAATAACCACAAAATCATTATCCTCAATATCAAGACTGATGTCCTTTAATACTTGAAATCGGCTTTCTCCGTTTCCGTATGATTTTATTATATTTCTCGCTTTAATCATTATTTTCCTCCTCCTTTATCTTTTTCAAAATGCTCATACATACCTCAGTAATCATTGTACTGATTTCTTCGTCTGTAAAGCGGCACATTTTTGTGGCACAAAGCGATGCAATTCCGTGTGTATATATCCAAAGATGATGATATAATTTTTTCGCAGATGCCTTGCAAATTTTGTAATCATCTTGAATTGACAATAGAATTTGCTCATAACTTTCATCTATCAGCAAAAGTACACCTGATAAGTCGGGAATTTGTTTTTGCTCCGTCATAAAGAGGAGCTGAAAAAGTTTTGACTCATTAACAGAAAAAAGAATATATTGCGTACCTACGCCTTTGAAAGGGTGCGCCGCTGCTAAACCTTTATTGACATATTCTTTATACAAAGTTTTAGCTGCCTCAATCATAGCCTGCTGAACTTCTTCCATATTTTTGAATACAGTAAAAATCGGTCTTGCTGAGCTAGCCAGGTATGTTCCCAATGCTCTGGAAGTTAAAGCTTCATATCCGTCTGTCCTGACAATATTTAATGCGGCTTCTATAATTTCTGCTTTTGTAAATTTTGCTTTCGGTGGCATACTCTATTTCTCCTTTTATTAAATCACTTGTTTTAAATCACATGATTTAATTATAATCAAAGCCGTCCTAAAAGTCAATAAGGCAGCAGAGAATACTCCCTGCCGCCTTATTGGCTGTTTATACTAAGATGATGTCCCCATACGTCTATTGGCTGTTCTTTCTCGGCGGGTAAAACAAGACAAGGAGTATAATAATCTCCTTGCAGTTCATACCACAGATTATTTTTATCATCGTAAATGTACTTGTCCATTTTGAAATCCTCCAGTATAATATATTCGCACATATATCACAGTTCTCCGATTGCCATACTTTGTTATATCTTGTTATGAGATTTTCTTGCCCTTGATTTTGCCCTTATGAGCAATCAAAGCAAGAGTAACATTGTGTGAAACCATATAAAGGGATAAGGCGATCACATTGCGATAAATCCTTTGTTTTCAAGGAATTTGTAGGATTTTATTAAAACTCTATGAGGTGTGATAAGCACCTATAGAATCGTTAGTTTATAATCGGGATTTGCAGAGGTGTTACAAGGAGATATTTTATGGATATTAAAGAAATTATTGAAAATGAATTTAATTTAATCGTTCACAATATTATTGTTTTAGGGCAGGGTCTTGATAGTATTGCCTATCTTGTAAATAATGAATACATATTTAAGCAGTCAAAACATGATATAGCAAGAATTAACTTAAAAAAGGAGATGCGGGTATTAAACTATCTAAAAAATCAAATCACATTACAAATACCAGATATTGAGTATTATAGCGAAGAATATAGTGTTTGTGGTTATAAAGAGATTAAAGGTAATAAGTTGACTCCCAGTATTTACAAAAGTTTGAGTGATGATGAAAAAGACATATTAGCACAAGACATTGCGTTGTTTCTAAGAGAAATGCATGCTATCCCTTTACCTAATATAGCTGGACTAGAATTACATGTAATGGATGATTATAGAAGTGATTATGAGACTTTAAGGGAAACCATCTATGATAAAATATCTGATAAATCAAAAGAATATATAGATGATTTATATAAAAGAATACTTAATGATGAACGAATCTCTCAATATGTTAAGGCGCTATGTCATAATGATTTGGGCTGTAATCATATCATAATTCAAAATAACAAAGCTGTTGGTATAATTGATTTTGGAGATGTTGCTATTACTGACAGAGATAAGGATTTTGTATATTTACTTGAGGATAGCAGTGAGGAAATTGGCAGAGAATTTGGAATAAAAGTCTTGGAATATTATAATCATCCAAATAAAGAAATACCAATATTAAAAGCAGATTGGAATGATGAGTATTACCCTATTGAACAAATTTTAGGGGGACAAGCAATGAAATTAGATGATATGTATAACAAAGGATTAAATAAAATAATAAACATTTGAATTGACGCTTAATACCCAAAACCATTGATGAGTACCACACATTCCCATTTATTAAATTGGCAGCAATGAGGTTTTACATAGATATGGATTATAAAATTCGAGAAATTAGAAAAAATGAATATCCAATATTATCTGATTTCCTATATGAAATAATTTTTATTCCAAAGGGGATAAATAAGCCGCCAAAATCAATTATAGAACAGCCAAAGTTACAAGTATATATTGATGATACAACCCCCTCATTTGCCATATCACTGTATGAAGAATACAGGAATTTGGGCATTGGTACAGCACTTATGGAAGCTATGTTGCAATTTTTAAGAGTGAAAGGATATAAGCAGACATCTCTATCTGTACAAAAAGCGAATTATTTAGTTCATATGTATAGAAAAGCAGGATTTGAGATGGTTGACGAGAACAAAGAAGAATACATAACTCTTTTTGGTCATCGTTATATTTTACATTCCATCCTGATGCAATTTCTAATGCGTATTTCTCAGTGAGAACGGGATAAAAAATAGGCTGTTCAGATAATCTGGGTGGAAATTTGCTATAATTGCTTTCCTCTATGAGTTTTAATTCTTATGTGCCAATAGGTCTATATAAAATCATTCCGCCATCTCCTCCATCAATTCAAATTTATAGGATTTTCACTGCACTTCCCATTCAAAGTTTTCTTTGCCTGCACCAACTTCAAAATGGTATTTTCCGATACCAAGGTCAATACCTGAAAAATGTCCGTCTCCTGCAGAAATAGATACTTTATTACCATTGCCTTTTACAACAAAGGGCTGCTTATTTAACGCTGTAGGTGCATAAAGTAACGCATTTACGCCATCAACAAACCATTGCGGTGCATTACCGTTATATTCACTGATTTCTGCTGCGGTTTTTGATTTATGGGGAACACCTTGAGTCCCACCGTAACCAATCGCAATCACACCGTTTATACGCACATCCTTATTGCTGAGATTTTTTAATGCACCCTTCCTATTAAACATGCCTCCAATCCACCATGTATTAAGTCCCATCGTTTGAGCATAGAGAATTAAATCCGCACCGCAATAGCCTAATTTTTCGTCAAGTTCGTGAGTATCCATGCCTGCAAGAACAATATAATTGTTTACCGTCTTTGAAAGTAATAGTCTTGCCATACCGCTGATACCATCAGAATTATTGACGACTAAGGTAAGGTGAAGATTATATTTTTTATTGTTCTGGACAATACGTTCATTAATCAATTCTACAATATCTGCAGGAATTGCCGTGTTTGTGTATTGTCTTACCATATGCCTTTCTTTGATTGCTTCTTTAATCGTCATGTTTTCCTCCATAAATTTTCGATTTAGTTTCGTATAAAAAACAGGAATTTGATTATCTCTTTTTGTATACAATGATTTCAGACTCAGCACCATTACATCCATATTCACATACAAGTAAATAGTTATTATCTGCAACAAGCCCATAGCATCTATCACTATTTATTTTTTTTTACCCCAAACCAACGCATATCTTCTTCTTCCTGTATTCCTCCAAACACCGCTAATAATAGATAAACTGCTGAAATATATCCAATTATTATATTTACAAAATAAATAAAAAGACTCTTTAATAATTTCATCTTGCCCTCCCCCTAATTGTACTGTTTAAACAATTTAAAATATTCATAACAAGCTTCCCCATAACTATCTTCTCCATTATATTTTGCCAAACTTATGCAATTTTCCTTTTACAATAGACATTCTTACTTTTCATAATCTAATAGTTTAAAACAATACACTTAAATATAATACCAGTATATTACTCCTAAAATAATACATACTGCTATTGGTAAATAGCAAAACAATATATTATTCCACATTATCCTGTTTGCTTCAATAATTTTCATATCTTGACTTAACAATTTGCCTAATCCTACATTAATAAGATATACTAAAAATATCCAAAACATCAACATTACCACTCCAATCCATCGAAGACCTTCTCCCTCTGGATTATAATAATGAGGACCTTTCAATGTATTTTGTATAACTAATGTGGAAAATAACAAATAACGTGCTGAAATATAACCTATTAATATATTTAAAAAACAAAAAATCAATTTTTTTCCAACTTTCATTTCTTCTCCCTCTAATTATTATATTGTTTAAAAATTTTGAAATACTCATAGCAATCTTCCCCATAGCTATCTTCTCCATTATACTTTGCCATAATTTTCTTTAAACTACTTACTTTAGCTTTATTTATATTTGATATTCCCAGTTTACATGCCTCATATTTAAGCACATATGCAACAAAGCGAACATTATAAATATTATTATCTTTCAAAGCAAACCACATTTTTCTTCTCGATTTCCAATCCTGATAGTCATATTTTTGTCCGCCTATTATCCTTCTGATATACAGATAGTTATTTGTAAGAATAGCAGTTTTAGCAAAAATTTGTCCTAGTCCTGTACTGCTATCCTTTCGCATTGGAACAGGCACAGCTGGTGGAGTCATTAATATTTGTTGATGCCAACTTTTGTTCATATATATTTCTAATTGTGCTTTATACGCATAATAATTTGTAACTGCTCCATCTGCTATATCATCTAACAAGTTTACGCATGCTAATTCTCTAAATAAAACTGATTGAACCATCTCTTTTGGCAAATTTAATATTTTCGCAACATTAGTAATAATTGCATCATATTGTAACACTATATCCACACATTTTTTTGTTGTCCTCTTTGCAAAATTTTTCTTTTTAGGAAATCTTTTAGCAAATTCTTTATCTAATTTACTGATTAACTGTCCTTTTGACAGCCTGTTTTTATTGGTTGCCTTTAGCATTGGATAAAATTCCAACTCCATGCCTTCCTCTACTTCCTCTATTTTAATACTTTCCTCACTTTCATCTTCTTCTGGTTCATCTATTGCCTCTTCTTCTATTATCATATCATGTATGGCAATTTGATACAATTTTACCACACTAATAGTCTTTATGCTTTCTAAACTAATTGTACATTGTCCCTTTGTATCAATATTTGCATTATAGCCCAAATTTTTTATTGTATATGTATTGTTATCCTTTTGAACAATCTCTCCTCCCTCCAAAATTCTAACAGAATCTTCTGATTCAAAGTTCATTATCCAATCTTCCAATGTACTTTCCGAGCAATTGGTTATCACTATCTTATTATCACTTATTTTATACTGAAATTCCGACTCAGGCACCTCCTGCACTGCCATCACAAAGTTAATTGTCTGTGGAACATCAAAATCTCCCTTTGCAATCAATCCAATCTCTACCGTTTCTCCTGGCATAATATCCTGATTATAACCTGCATTTTTTATGCAATATACTCCATCTGCCAATTTTTCTTCCTCAGCGTTCCATATATTGAGTATTTCTGTCTTCATATTCACACAGAATGCCCAATTCTCAATGGAATATTTTCCTGTATTGGTAATTGACATCTGTATCTGCTGCTTGTCCTCCCAGCAGCTCACCACTACTGCATTGAACTCATAGCACAAACCATCCTCCTGATTCTTTCCATATACAATACATGCATTCAATAAAAATAACAATAAAACAACTAACATTCTCGCTTTCTTCTTCATGGCTCTTCTTTCCTTTCCCTGTTTCTTTGTTATTAGGCATTGCAAAACACATTCAAAAAGTTCATAATTGTGCGAAATTTACAATTTACATCAGATGCGATAGGATTTGTGATTTAGATGTTCTTAGTATTCTTTATTGTATAAGGCAAAATTTACTATACAAATAAAAAAGGCTGCAAGAATATAGAAATTCCTGCAACCGAACTATCCTAGGTTAATATCCCCCTTAGACTCCCAGCTTTGCGTCCATGCATTTCTGTCATGTTTGCCTTTAGATTTTTGTATAGAACAGAACACGCTATTTAATGTTAACATTACCCCTCTTTTATGTCAACTACTATTGGCACAATTTGTCAAATATTGTTAACAGTCCAGCCTAGGTCTTTGCATCAATTCATACTTCCACTGAACCATTACAAATTCCTGTTACTATTCTCAAAATAATTTGCTTTATCCCTTGCCTTTTCTTTCCATTAGATGTATACTTTGTTCGTTTAAATCTATTGTTTTATATTTGTTTATATGTAACGATTCAGAACCATGCAGATTTATACAAAACCAACAGTTCCATATTGTTGTTTGTGTTTATCAATACATTGAAGGAGGAACCTCTTCCCATGTTACAGAAGCTTTTTCGCAACGTAAGTCAAACACGGCTGATCGCTCTTAGCTTTGCCCTTGTTATATTGACCGGAGCCCTGCTGTTATGCCTTCCCATATCATGCAGACAGGGGGAATGGACTGATTTTACGGACGCTCTGTTCACAGCCACCAGTGCCACATGTGTAACTGGTTTAATTGTGTTTGACACATACACACACTGGTCTCTCTTTGGACAGCTTGTCATTTTATTGATGATACAAATTGGGGGTATTGGCCTTATGTCCATTATCACCATGTTTTTTATATTTATGAAAAAGAAAATCGGCCTTCACGAGCGCATGCTTCTGATGCAGTCCGCAGGAACTATGCGTGTCAGCGGCGTTATCCGCCTTATCAAGAAAATTTTTCTAGGAACATTAATTATTGAAGGAATTGGAGCTATTCTTTTGGCATTTCGCTTTATTCCCATGCTTGGAATCCCAATGGGAATCTATTATTCCATATTTCACTCTATCTCTGCCTTTTGTAATGCAGGTTTTGATTTAATGGGATATTTTGAGCCTTTCTCCTCCCTCACAAGTTTTCAAACCGACTGGTATTTTAACATCATTATTATGCTTCTGATTATTATTGGCGGAATCGGCTTTCTTGTGTGGATGGACATTGTGAAATTCAAGTTTTCCTTTTCAAAATTTCAGCTTCACTCCAAAATTGTACTGATTACCACTGCCATATTGCTTGCCGCCGGTTTTATTGGCTTCCTGTTTTTGGAACAGCAATATACTTTAAAAGGTATGTCCCCGGGAAACCAAATTCTGTCGTCTCTTTTTATGTCGGTGACAACAAGGACTGCCGGCTACAATACAATAGACTTGAATGCACTTTCCCCTTCCTCAAGCCTGCTGTCTGTAATATTAATGGCTATCGGCGGAAGTCCCGGCTCCACAGCAGGAGGAATCAAAACCTCCACTGTCGCCTTAATTTTTTTGACTATGGCATCCCTGACAAAGGGGGACAATGAGGTTACATTTTTTAAGAAGCGTCTGGAAAATCGTTTGATAAAACAAGCTGCTATTATTATCATGGTATACGGCGCAGGCATATTATTATCCACTATACTGATATGCCATATAGAACAAGCAAGCATGACGAATGTATTGTTTGAGACATCCTCAGCCATTGGGACGGTAGGCCTTACCCAGGGCTTGACGCCTACCTTAAGTCTATTTTCCAGACTTTTGTTAATTATCATGATGTTTGGCGGGCGTATCGGTGCCGTTTCTCTGCTTCTTGTTTTCCGTGAGCACGAAAAACAAGCTCCTACAAGCAGACCAACAGAAAAAATATTAATAGGATAGACAGAACAAATAGATTTTGTAATAATAACTCTAAATAAGATAAGTTGCCAGAAAGGAGAAAACAACATGCATATTATGATTGTAGGATGCGGAAATGTAGGCAAGACTCTTGCCGAACAATTAAGCCAGGAAGGCCATAATATTGCCGTTGTAGATATACGCCCTGACCGGGTGCAAAATGTATCTAACAGCTTTGATGTGCTTGGTGTCATTGGAAATGGAGCCAGCCCAAGCGTACAGCAGGAGGCAGGTATTGAAGATACCGATGTGTTTATCGCTGTAACTACCTCGGACGAATTAAACCTTCTTTGCTGCCTGATTGCAAAGAAGGTAGGCGGCTGCCACACAATTGCCAGGGTGCGCAACCCTGTATATAGCCGTGAAAGCCAATTTATCAAGGAAGAGCTGGGCCTTTCCATGATTATCAACCCAGAGCTGGCTGCCGCCATGGAAATATCTCATCTGCTTCAATTTCCTTCCGCCATTGAAACAGATTCCTTTGCCAAGGGCAGAATCACTTTAATTAAATTTCGTTTAGAGAAAGATATGCCTCTATGTCACCTTGCTCTGCGGGAGGTGTCTGCAAAATTAAAGTGCGATATTTTAGTGTGCGCTGTGGAGCGGGAGGAGCATATTATTATACCTGATGGAGATTTTATCTTTCAGGAAAAGGATATGATTAGCTTTATGGCATCACCAAGGAAGGCTGCTAAATTTTTTAAACGATTAGGTCTTGGTTCCAGCCAAATAAAAAATACAATGATTACTGGAGGCAGCTCTATTGTCTATTACTTGGCAAATATGCTCTGCAACTCCGGCATGGAAGTAAAAATCATTGAAGCCGACGAGGAGCGCTGCGGGCAGCTCAGCGAGCTGCTGCCGGAAGCTATGATTATTCATGGGGACAGCACAGAAAAGGATTTACTTTTAGAAGAAGGGATTCAGCACAGTGGAGCTTTTATCTCCCTCACAGATTTTGATGAAGAAAATATTATGCTTTCCCTTTTTGCCAGAAGTGTTTCAAAAGCAAAGACTGTAACAAGCATTCACCGTATTGAGTATGATGACATTATCAGCAAACTAGATGTGGGAAGTACCATTTATCCCAAATTTATTACAGCTGAATATATTATCCAATATGTGCGGGCCATGAACAATTCTATCGGCAGCAATGTAGAAACACTATATAAACTTTTTGGCAACCGAGTGGAGGCCCTGGAATTTATTATCCATGAGGGGGCTCGGGGCACCGACATTCCCCTAAAAGACTTAAAACTAAAATCCAACCTTCTTATCTGCAGTATTATAAGAAAGGGAAAGATACTCACTCCTGGCGGTGATGATGTGATTCAAGTGGGTGACAATGTAATCGTCGTCACTACCCACAAAGGTTTACAGGATATTAAAGATATTTTACAATAGAAAAGAAAGGATAGAATACAAGTATTTTCACTTGAAGTTTGGTGCAGATTATGAATTATGGAATGATACTCTATATTTTATGCTGGGTTTTGCAATTTGAAGCCCTATTTCTCACATTGCCGGCGGCCTGCTCTTGGATTTATCATGAAGCCTGCGGAAACTCCTTTCTGATTGTAGCGGCCTTTGCTTATGTTGTAGGGTTTGTAGGAACAAGAAAAAAACCTTCCTCCAATGTGTTTTATGCAAAAGAAGGTTTTGTCACTGTCTGTTTAAGCTGGATTCTTTTAAGCCTTGTAGGAGCCCTGCCATTTTTTATCAGCGGTGAGATTCCTAACTTTACTAATGCATTGTTTGAGACTATCTCCGGATTTACTACAACCGGAGCGACAATCCTTGGAAATGTGGAAGGCCTTTCTTATTCTATGCGATTCTGGAGAAGCTTCACCCACTGGATTGGCGGTATGGGAGTGCTGGTCTTTCTTATGGCCGTTCTGCCCCTTGCCGGCGGCTACAATATGCACCTGATGCGTGCTGAGGCTCCTGGTCCTAATGTTGGTAAGCTGGTTCCCCGCATTAAGGAAACTGCCAAGATTTTATATGGCATATACATAGTGCTAACTATGTTTGAGATTGCCGCTCTGCTCTTTGCCGGCATGAATATGTATGAGTCAATCAACCTATCCTTTGCCACCTTAGGCACAGGAGGCTTTGGCATATTAAACAGCAGCATTGCATCCTACTCCACCACCGTCAAAATTATCATTACTATTTTTATGGTGCTGGCCTCCCTAAACTTTAATGTATACTATATGATAATGGTACGCAAACCAAAGGCCGCCCTAAAATGCGAGGAGATGCGGTGGCACTTGATCATATTGGGATTGTCTATTTTATTTATGACAATCAACATTCGCCATATGTTCCCAAATATAAAAGATGCCTTAGTGGAAGCGGCATTCCAGGGAGCCAGCATAATGTCCTCCACCGGATTTGCCACCACGGATTTTAATCTTTGGCCTGAATTTTCAAAAGCCATTTTGGTCATTCTTATGATAATCGGTGCAAGCGCAGGAAGCACCGGCGGGGGAATTAAAGTTTCCAGAGTCATCACCATTGCCAAGGCTCTGAAAAAAGAACTTTCCTATATTGTACATCCACGAAGCATTAAAAAGCTTTCCCTGGAAGGACACAGCATCCCCCACGAAACTTTGCGCAGTATCAATGCTTTTGTTATATGCTATGGCTTTTTTGTTTTTATCTCTCTGCTGATTATTTCACTAGATAACTTTGACTTTACTACTAATTTTACTGCCATTATCGCCTGCCTGAACAACATTGGTCCCGGCATAGGCGGTGTTGGACCAATGGAAACCTTTGATAAATTTTCAGATATGTCAAAATATACACTTATGTTTAATATGCTGGCTGGAAGGCTGGAATTGTTCCCTATGTTAGTATTATTTTCCCCTTCCACTTGGCGCAGCCGCTAGTGTTCTGCAACTCACATTTCGCCAAATAAAGCAGAATCAAATAGCATCAAATTTGGAAAAAAGAAAGGAAATCTATCTATGAAATCGGTACTTGTAATCGGAATGGGCATCCTAGGGCGGCAATTGGCCTACAAGATGCAGGAAATGGGAAATGCAGTGATGGTAATTGACAAAAATGAGGACTTAATTCAAGAGCTGTCTGACAAATTCAAGGATGCCATGGTTGGAGACTGTACCAACGAAGGCGTTCTCCGCTCTGTAGGAATCAATAACTTTGATTACTGCTTTGTTGCCATCGGAGAGGATTTTTACGCCTCCTTAGAAATCACCTCCATCTTAAAAGAATTAGGGGCAAAACATGTGATTTCCAAGGCAAAGCTGCAGCGCCAGGCAACCTTCCTAAAACAAATCGGCGCAGATGAAGTCTTTTACCCAGAAAAAGAAATAGCCGAAAAGCTGGCTGTGCGCTACAATGCTACCAACATTTTCGACTTTATTGAACTGACATCAGATTATTCCATTTTTGAGATTCCCATATTGCCAAAATGGATTCATAAAACCATAATGGATGTTAATGTCCGCCGCTCCTACAATATCAATATTATCGCTATTAAAAACGGAAGCACCATCAATCCGGCGCCTACCGGAAATTATACATTCTGTAAGGACGACCATATTGTAGTGATTGGCAAACCAAGCGATGTTTTCAAATTAACGGCAAAAATTGAACAAAATTAATCCTGAAAATTTTCTAGTGGTCCTAAGCGGAAGTATTCAAAGCTTCCCTGACAGACCACTTTTTCTTTTTCGGTCATAACCTTTACATTATAATTAATAATTGTTCTGCCTGCCTTTACTACCTGGGCCACCACATATAGCTCATTGCAATCCCTGGCCTCATGGAGATAATGCACCTGACCGTTTAGGGTAGTCACCTGGTCTCCATGTGTCATAGCAGCAATGCCTGCCGTCGTATCCATTACAGAAAACAGGCATCCGCCATGTACCATTCCCATTCCATTTTGCAGACTCTCATCCACCCTAAGCTCCCCCTTGGCATATCCTTCCTTTAACTCAACAATTCTCAAGTTCGTCTTTTTTGTAAAAAAAGTATCTTTATTGACTTTGTTCATCAATATTTCTTTTCTTTCCTGATTCATTGCTCCTGTTTCACTCCCTTATATCCCAATCTGCAGCCAAACTCATGTCTAGATTTTTCCTTGTTATTTTCTATACTAATCTATCTCTTCCTCCTCCAAATTATCATCTCCCTCTTCCTCCTCCCCATCATTTTCCTCATTATCATACAAATCTTTATCCTCTGTAGTATCAGATTCCATATCCCCCTTATTCCATGCCTGCTGTAAGTCCAGTCTCACCGATATTTCCGGAATAACCGGAGATTTTTTATCATGGGCAACAATTGCCTGGTAAATTCTCTCACTGTTTTTCTTATCATCAAAATCAAAAAAGCTGTTTATCCTGTCAATATACATCTCAGGTACTTTGCAGTTTTGCTCCAAAGCCTCAATTAAAGCATCCACGGCAGCCTCCAAATCATAGCAGACCGGCCCAAACCCATCCTTCTCATAGCTGAAATATCCCTCATCATATGTCTGGTCCGCAAAGAACTGTTCTTTGTCAAACTGGGCATATATAATATATTTCCGCAGATAAGCAAAATCAAAAATAACACTAGAATAATCCGTCACTGTCAAGGCCGCCTGTGCAAATACTTTATTGTAATCTACATAGCCCTCGTTAACCGTAAATACATCATTTCCCTGAAAATCTATCCACTGTTCCTTGTGAATCGGATGAAGACAGAACGTGCCTTTATATCCCAATGAGCGCATTTTCTCAAGAAGTCTTGGATGATTCATTAAGCCATTGTAAAACTGAAAATATTCTGTATCAACAAAACCATCAAAATAAACACTGGTAGTATTACTGTCATAACTCTGCTTAATGGATTTTCGCCATGTAGGAAGAATCAATATGTTTTTCTCTTTTTTATCATAAAGCTCATCGAACCTTGCCTGTCCTGTCAGCGCTACATTGTTCTCCTTATACCTGTAAGCATCATTGATAAAAGAAGCTCTCTCTCTCTTTGACACAGTAAATATCATTTCTATATTTTTGGCATCCCGATTTAACCAGGAGGACAAATCTGCACATGCCACACCATGCTGAAGATAATAAAATTTGTAATGGAACAAATCCTGCACATGAGCTCTGTCCCTGCCAAAGGGATTCAGGGTAAATTCACTAGCCCCCGACGAGATAATCTTCTTTGCATCCAGGAAAGTATCCAAATACTCTTTTGTGTCAAAGAATACAACCTTCCCCTCCTTCTGCAGTCTTCCGGCGCACTCCGCATCTTTGCTGATGGCAAACACTGGCTGTACCCCTGGTATATCAATGGAATTCAAATATTTAAAAAATACCTCTCCATTATCTCCTGCATTCATCACCCGATCAGAAAGCAGCCAGATATCCTTCTGTGGTTTATGGAATCTTCGGTGAAAGAAATAATGAATGCGGTAATTGGCAATCTTGCCAAATTTATTTTTCCTAAGCCATCTCTGATGTTTCCATATATACTTTAACTTAGTCCAAAATGACCTGTTCAATCGATATACCATAACCACTTTCTTTTTGGGTAGATAAATCAAATTGCCATGGTTCTTAAAGATACCTTTGCTGGTATTCCAGTTTGGCACAAATTTACTGTAGCTCATTCCTATATTATATTTCTTACCGTTTAAAATAAGAGCACTTCTCACACGCCCTATCTTTCCAAGCTTAAATATCTTCATAGGAATATTGACACTAAAACAGTAAGAATGATGCACCTTCCCGTCCATTGTCATAACACCTGCGTTCGTATTTTCCCATATGTCAGGCTGATATATTTTCTTTCCAACCGCTATCACAAACTGGGGACTTAATCTTGACAGTTCAAATAACCACTTAGAAACCGTTCCCTCCATATGAAAACATTTATTTTTTATGTCAATAAAATTAACACGACACATTCCAAAGCTTTTTGGCAGTGTGAGAAGAAGCTGATCCCCCACTGCCAGCTCCGCCTCCTCCGTCAGTTCTATATCGTCCGTAAGCTTGTGACCATGCTTCACCTTGTAGGCAATTCCTTTATGAACAAAATTTCGGTGTACCGGATTGCGCAGTATCACCTCATCATCAATCTCCTGCATAATTTGGTGAGACTTGTCCAAAAATTTTTTTCTCTGCTGCTCATTTAAAGTCTCCCCTAAATCTATACGAAACCTCCATGCAAGGTCGTAGTAGATTACATATTGAATGTACGGAACAACACTTCCCTGATTCTTCCTAGACAACTCCATCAGGGCAAAATGATAGTTGTCAAGTGTCTCATCAAAAAAATCCGGCTGGTATTTTGATATCTGAACTGCCGATGTTCCGCTCTCTCTTTTTCGATAATAATATTTTGCCTTTGGAATAAATCCAAGGAGCATTTTCTTTAAAACCACCGTATTGACAAAAAGAGAGTCCTCCCCGAATTTCAATCCCTCTTTAAATCTTACATCCTCTATGGCACTTGCCCGAAAGAACGAAGTTGCCACTTGAACTACAATAGAATTGTACTCCTCCTCCTTTGTCAAATCGGCAACCCTCTGCCCCTCATTCATTCGATAATTTAATATATGCCCCCCTGTCTTTGCCTCAAAAAATTCTATTGTGGCAGTGGCTACATCTACCTGCTTATATTTTTTAAAGAACTGATACACTCTCTTAAAGCTGTCTAACTCCCATTTGTCATCGGAATCAATAAAATTGACAATCTCCCCTTGAATATATTCCATTCCTTTATTTCTAGCCGCCGACACCCCTGAATTTTCCTGCTTTAAGTATACAATATTGTTTGGATATTTTTCCTTGTATTCTAGGCAGATAGCCTCACTGTCATCCTGGGAGCCATCATTAATCAATATAATCTGAATGTTTTTCTCAAAACCAATATTTTGGCTGACGATACTATCTATTGCTTCCCTTAAATAATCCTCCACATTGTAAACTGGAATTACTACCGAAAATTTAAATTTTTCACTCATCTTGTCCTCCATTTTAAACAGCATCCTTCACAGCCCGTTTTGGAAAAAGTCCCCCAATAAAGCTTGAAAGCTTTCCTGTAAGATAATCAAACACCATAGCTATAAAAATTGTGCTAACCATCACCATAATCAAATACATATACTTATGATTTACCAATCTTTGCTGCAGTATCATCATAGGAATCCTCTGCAAAATATATATGCTGAACACATGATTGCCAAACCAGACAAGCACCGGATTACAAAAGCTAATCTTCATTGTAAGAAGCACTACCATCAGCGTAAAGGACACCGCCCAGACAGTATACCCCTCTATTCCATGCTGCCACCGATATACAAAGGATACACAGTAGGCAAAAACCATACACATTGCAGCAAAAGCATAGGTATAATCATTGTGCATCACCATTTTTTCTATTGGCTTCTTCAGCAGAGAATACCAGCAGCCCAAAGGAAGAAGAACAATGGTATTATAGGCATATCCCGGTCTTCCCAATTTCATCTGAAAATATACAAACCCAACAGCTCCTGCTGTGAGAAGAATGGCCCCGATATAACACCCTAGCTCTCTGCGCTTCTCCATCCATCTCAGACAGAAGAATGCCAGAAAATAAATTACATACAAAACTAAAACGGCAAATATATACCAATTAGAATTGCCTACAGACTTCCATCCAATTAACGACCACAAAATTATTTTTATATCGTAGGTTTTGCCTAAAAACCATCCCACAATCAGAAACAGCCCTATTGCAATATCAAAATTGAGCAGTACCGTAAAAAATCTCTTAACAGGGATACCCTTTACATACCCAAAGCCCTTTCTTAAAGTCGCCTCCATCATTCCGTAGCCGGAATAAAACCAAAACATGGACACAACCATCTGATTTAAGTGCTTTTGCAAGGAAAGATACGGTCGGTCATATATCCCCCCCAGCTTCACATACTGTGAAAAATGAGTAAATACAATCAATATTACAAAGATTCCTTTTATTGCGTTAGTTTTTTCCTTTGAGAGGTAATCTTTGTGAAAGCTGTTTGCATCTGCTATTTTTACCTCCTGAAACATAATCAACAACAAAAATAAAATAAAAAAGACCATATTAGCTCTCCTTTCACAAGTCTACAACTTTGCTTTGACACACTCCAAGGCAGCCTCAATCACCTTGTCCATATCGTAATATTGATATTTTCCAAGCCTGCCGCCAAATATAACATTTTTTTCCTTCTGGGCTAACTCTGCATATTTTTCATATAATTTATTGTTTTCACTGTTATTGATAGGATAATAGGGTTCCATGCCCGACTCCCACTCCACTGGATACTCCTTGGAAATAATAGTAAAATCCTGGTCGCCAAATTCAAAATGCTTATGCTCTATAATTCTTGTGTAGGGCACTTCCTGTTCTGTATAATTGACAACCGCATTTCCCTGATAATTGTCTGTATCGCTCAGTCTCTCTTCCTCAAAGCTTACAGTTCGATATTGCAGCCTGCCCAGGCAATAATCAAAATACTCGTCTATCATGCCTGTATAGACAATTTTCATATTGGATACATCATGATTTTTCCTATATTCAAAAAAATCTGTCTCAAGCAGCACATCTGCATCCTTCAGCAGTTTCTCAATAATAGGGGTATAGCCCCCAATAGGGATTCCCTGATACCTGTCATTAAAATAATTATTGTCATAGGTAAAACGAAGAGGCAGCCTTTTAATGATAAAGGCTGGAAGCTCTCTGCATTCCCTGCCCCACTGCTTCTGTGTGTATCCCTTCACCAGTTTTTCATAGACATCTGTTCCCACCAAGGACAATGCCTGCTCCTCCAGATTTTTCGGCTGGACAATGCCAAGCTCTCTAATCTGCCTGTCTATTATAGTCCTAGCTTCCTTTGGGGTGCGTATTCCCCACATCTTGCTGAAAGTGTTCATATTAAAAGGCATATTGTACAGCTCATCTTTATATACTGCTATAGGAGAATTTATATAGTGATTAAACTCTGCAAATTGATTTACATAGTCCCATATTTTTTTATCACTTGTGTGAAAGATATGGGCTCCATATTTATGCACGCGAATGCCATCCACATCTTCTGTATAAATATTCCCCCCTACATGATTTCTTTTATCTATTACCAAACATTTTTTTTCGGCCTTTGCCGCTTCATGTGCAAAAACTGCCCCGAATAAACCGCTGCCCACAATTAAAATGTCATATTGTTCCATTTTATTGCCCCTTTCTTTCAAAATTTGTTTCTATACATTTGCTTTGCATAAGCTTTTTATTAGCATTTCCAAAAAATGGGCTTCAAAACCCAATCTTTTTTATTGTAACATAGATTTCCTTATATTTCCACCATAGAAATTTATGCAACCCCCTTCCCCATACAGATAATATTAAGAAATCCATTGCTTGTCTAACAAATATTCCTATGATATAATACGACAATAATAGTACAATCTTTCCTATTGAACGTACTTATTCTTTCAATGCTTACATGAACTATAAAAACTTAGTGAGGGCTTGTTATGTCAGAAAAAAATCGTATCTATATATGGGATAATTTAAAATTTGTATTGATTTTGCTAGTTGTAATCGGTCATTTTGCAGATTGTAATATCTTATCCCCTTCTTTTAAAAGTACCTATCTTTTCATATATGCATTTCATATGCCTATCTTTATTTTTATATCAGGCTTAATGCATAAAAACGACAATATATGCAACAAAGTTTATATGTATTTATGTTTATATTTTTTATTGAAGGTCAACCATTTTTTAGTATTGACCATTTTAGGAAAAAACCCAACATTTCAGCTTCTCTCTGAGGGAGGCACTCCTTGGTTTTTGTTTGCTCTTGCTTTTTTTGTGTTATTGTCCTACTTGCTGCGGAATGTGAACACAAAATATGTCTTAGTGTTATCCATTATTGCCGCCTGCTTTGTAGGTTATGACAACTCCATTCAGGATTTTCTCGTTTTATCCCGAGTGTTTGTCTTTTATCCTTTTTATGTGATGGGAAATCTTATACAAGAAAAAGCAGCCACGGATATAAATGTAAACAAGCTCTGGAAATTTCCTGCTGTGCTTATTTTACTTGGTTGGGCATGGCTGTGTTTTCAAAAGCTGGATACCATGTATATGTATCGAGGGTTTTTTACAGGACGCAACCCCTTTCCTCCAAAAGAAGCATTCCAGGGATGGAGCTTACTTTCCCAGAAGTTGTCTATCATGCCGGATTTTCTTTTAAATATTCTCCAAGAATTATATTGTGCCGGCTTTATTCACAGATTGGTATGTTATATCATATCTATTTTAACTGCCTCTGCAATCATTATTCTAATACCGCGCATTAAACTGCCAGTTATTACCGAGTTAGGCAAAAGAACAATTCAAGTATATTTTTGGCACTATTCACTTATATATGTGATACAAAATACTTTTAATATCGAACTGTGGTGTTCCACCGCAAAGGGCAAAATCATTTATATGTTAACTGCTGTATTTTTAACTATACTGCTGTCCTTAAAACCATTTGGAGTCCCCTTAGCTCCTGTGATGAATATAAGGAAACAGCACTGTTATGATTCTGAAAAATAAAAAATGAGAATACATGCAAAAAACCGCCGCCACTGTATATACAGCGACGGCGGTTTTCTATGATTTTATTTCTTCTCTGTGCTTTCTTTGTCTTGCTTTGAATCATCCTTCTTGTCTGCCTTAGTGGTAGATGTTTCTTTATCCTTATCTTCCTGCGCTTTTGTGTCCTTGTTGTCCCCTGAAGCGCTCTCTGAGACGCTCTGTGTCTCATCCTCCACTATTTTTATATTTTTTGCCACAAACTCTCGAACCTTTGATGCCAAAATCATCTCTCTGAAGCTCATATTATAGTATTCCTTGTACATGGATTCAATCTCATCCTGTGACCTGGAATAATAACTAGAGTAATATTCCATCTGCTCATTGTACTCAGAATCTTCCACCTTAATATTTTCCTTCTCCGCTACTTCCTTTACAAAATGAGGCTCTTTAAATGAAAATTCCGCTTGTTTTTTCAAGTAATCCTCATACTCACCCTCTTTTATTCCATAATAATACTGGGCATATTGTTCTACATTTACACTCATGCTCTCTGCTTGTGCTTCGTCGTTAGAACGAAGGGAATCCATTTTACTTTCCAAATCCTTATCGGATATCGTCATCTCACTGCCATTTACCGTGTCCGTCCAAATAGCGTTGATAATCTGAGAAAGCTCTAATCTCTCCTTGGCAAACACTTTGAACTCCTCAACAGTGCTCACATCATTTTCCCCATAATTCTTCTTTACAAACTCATCATTCAGCTCCGGCACTTCTGTCACCTCCAGGGCATTAATGGTAACAGTAAAGGTGACCTTTTTTCCTGCCTTGTCCGGATCGTTTTTATATTCTTTTGGGAATTGCAATTTTAATTTTACAGTCTCTCCAACCTTTTTGCCAATCAACCCATCCTCAAAACCATCTATAAATGTATCAGAGCCTATGAGCAACGTCTGTCCTGTGGCGGAGCCTCCCTGGAACGGATCCTTCTCCCCGTCCAAAATACCTTCATAGTCGATATTGACGGAATCCCCCTCTTTAACCTTTCCCTTCTTTACCTGTTTTGTAGTAGCAGACTGCTGCAGCACATAATCAATATATTGATCTAAATACTCATCTGTAATGGTTGCAATAGATTTCTGAACTTCCACCTCTTTATATTTTCCTAATTTAAAATCCGAACCATCCTTTTTTTTACACGCACCAAAGGACATTGCCATTGTCACACAAAGGGCTACTGCCAAAATTTTCTTTTTCATTTTTAATACCTACATATCCTTTCCACCTAAATTTATATAATGATGCTGGGGGCAAAATACTTTTTGACTTCAACATCATATCATTAATAATGATAATTTATTATAAAATAATAAATATAACCACATACTGCTTTCTACAGCATGTTCACAAATGCCATATAATATTAACATAAACTTCTGGAAATGAAAAGCATTTCTCCATATTTTCACATAAAACACACACTTTTTCCTGTTTTTACCGTTGCATTCTTTGTGCAAAAAGGTTAAAATTGATAATTATTACTAATTATAGTGATATTACTACATTTTCAATATTTTTCATGAAGACACACTTGAAACAAAACTTATTACTTTACAACATAGATAACAAAAAGGATTTGTGATATATGAATAAAATTAAAAAAAGCAAACAGCGAGATGCCATTTTAAATTTTCTCGTTTCGCGAAAAGATCATCCAACTGCCAAAACAATATATGAAGCTGTGAGAAGGACTAACCCCCATATCAGTCTGGGTACTGTTTACCGCAATCTTGCTTTATTAGAAGAATTAGGGCATATTATACGCATTCCATGCGTAGACGACTGTGAGCACTATGACAGCAACACTGCACCTCACTATCATTTTGTATGTAAATGCTGTAAATGCGTTTCAGACTTGGAAATGCCATCTCTTCACTTTGCAGAGGACTTAGCCGCCTACTTATTTGATGGTACTATTACCGGACACCAACTTACCTTTTATGGCCTTTGTAAAAACTGCAAAGAAAAAAACATAGATTTTTCACAAAAGAATGATTGACATTATCTCAAAAAAATGTTAAATTGATTTCAGTAATCATTCTTGTTTTATTAAATTTTGATTACCGATAGTAAAAATCTGAATTTTATATAGATTGCTGTTTGTTTTGGAAAATGGTGGACAAACTGTGTATAAAATTCAAAAAAATAAAAATACTTTAATTAAAAAGGAGATTATCATTATGGCAAAATTTGTATGTAGTGTATGTGGTTATGTATATGAGGGAGATGCTGCTCCTGCTGAATGTCCTGTATGTAAAGCACCAGCTGATAAGTTTGTAAAGCAGGAGGGCGAGATGACATGGGCTGCAGAGCATGTTATCGGTGTTGCTGCTGATGTGAGCGATGACATTAAAGAAGACTTAAGAGCAAACTTCAACGGAGAGTGTTCCGAGGTTGGTATGTACTTGGCTATGTCCAGAGTAGCATTCAGAGAGGGCTACCCAGAGGTTGGTTTATATTATGAGAAGGCTGCTTTAGAGGAAGCAGAGCACGCAGCAAAATTTGCTGAATTATTAGGAGAGGTAGTAACTCCATCCACAAAGAAAAACTTACAGATGAGAGTAGAAGCAGAGAATGGTGCTACTGCCGGAAAAGTTGATTTGGCAAAACGTGCTAAGGAAGCGAACTTAGATGCAATCCATGACACTGTTCATGAGATGGCTCGTGACGAGGCTAGACACGGAAAAGCATTTAAGGGCTTATTAGACAGATACTTTAGCTAATCTCTCCCATCACTACCCCTTTATAGAACGTATTGCGCCTCATGGCACATTTAACAAAAGACACCGCAAGGTTATACTTGCGGTGTCTTTTGATTTGTAAGTCTTTCCTTTCTGCCATATCAACTAGTTTTTCTTGCTTTTTTGCACACGCCTATAGATGGTGTCATTTTATTAAAAGGTTTGAAGGATTCCCTGGAGGATAAAACCCATCTGCCCCTGTCAAAATTAACACGGGAAGAAATGCAAGCAAATATCTGCTGTTGCATTCCCACAGAGAAAGAAACAAAATAATGCCAAATATTGCAATCCGCCCCACAAAAAGGCTTTGTCTATCATTCCTGATGATTGCCCTCAATCCTGACAGAAGCATTCCCAATATTAAGACAAAATAATGTGCCCAGGAGTATTGCAGAAATCTCCTATGTTCCTGCCCCTGCTTTGACAAAACCTGGTACAGCATACTGTTATCATTCATTGGAACACGGGAAATATAGTCATCCCCCACCATACAGCTGTCACACCATGTCCGCTTCATCTTATCCACAAAAATATGTTTTGCCATGCCTCCAAAGCCATAGCTCTCCACACGTCTTTTTATCTCCTCCACATTTTCTTTCTTTTTTTCTTGATAGGAAGGAAAACTGTAGGTAAATCTCACATCCTCCGGTGAATATCCCCCAATCTTCCCTACCCCCATCATCACCCAATGAGTCAATGGAAATTCATATCTGTCCTGCATCTCATCTGTAATGGTAATTTCTGTCTTCACCAAAGCATCTATTGACTTCCAAGTACCGATGATACTAAAAGCAACAATCAACATCCACATTCCAAAGCGCCTTAAGCCTATATCCCTGATAGAGAATAACATATCCACAAGAAGGGCTATGAATATAATAAACACGGTAACCTTTGTCATATAGCACAAAGCCCCTAACGCTCCTACAATCAAACTATAGAGCAAGCCCTTTATCCAGTTCTCCTCCCTTTTTAGTTTTAGATAGTAGAAAAGAACCATGGCACCAAACAGCATACCAGGACTGTCCGTATATAAAAAACCAGAATACAAATAAAGGGGCGCACACAGCAATGCAAACACCCCTACCCCAAAAGCTCTCTTCTCTCCCCATATCAATTTTGCTGTTCTGTATATGTAACCAATAGAAAGCTGTATCAACAGACAGCTCACTACAATAGATACATTGTAAAAACTATCTATATCCAATGCCTTGTAAAAAAATCCAACTGCCCTGTACAACCATATCAAACAATACAGCCAAAAACAATTATTGGGATATTGGGCAAAATATGCCGACGGCTGAGCTGCAAAATCATTTTTTGCATAAAAAGCCGCTGACTTAAGCAGGTATCCCCAATCCCATGTCAACTCTACCTTAAGATTCCAGGCTACTGCAAGCATCACTGCTGCCGATACAAGTCTGGCGCCTATCCATATCCATTTGCAAGAAACAGCCTTTCTCCATCTCCCAGCGAGGGGATTCACCGCCCAATAAATTAACGCCAAACCTAATACCAAAAACACCCCCCAAAAATATTCTCCCTCCACCATTTTCCATACTACCTCCACCATAATGAGGCACAGCAAAATAAAATAACAACAATGAAACGCTTTTGTCAATTTTATTAACATAGCCGCCGCTCCTTTTATTTTTCTTCATACTCTTTTGTTCGCTCACTGATAATATATCTGGGTCTTCTCTTTGTCTCTAAATATATTTTACCAATATATTCACCAATCACTCCAATGGACAACAGTTGAATGCCCCCTACCAGGCACACAATGCTCACCGTGGACGCCCAGCCAGCCACCGTATTTCCCATCAATGCTGTTACCACTGACCAGACAACACCTAAAAAACTGGCAAATGCAATAATAAATCCCAGACCAATAATGATACGGATTGGCTTGATAGATAAACTGGTAATGCCATCCAAAGCCAAGCCCAGCATTTTCCGGAGGGGATAATGACTCTCCCCAGCCACCCTTTCATTTCGCTCATAATATACACTTGTGCTTTTAAAGCCAACAAGAGGAATCATGCCCCGCAAAAAAATATTTACCTCCTCAAATTTGGAAAATTCCCTCAGAACCCGATTGCTCAGAAGGCGGTAATCCGCATGATTATATACCGTCTCCACCCCCATCCAACTCAAAAGCTTGTAAAAACTTTGGGCACTGAATCTCTTAAAAAAGGTGTCGGTATCCCGCTTACTTCTCACTCCATATACTACTTCACATCCATCCTGATACGCCTCTATCATGGAGTCCATGGCATGGATATCATCCTGCCCGTCACAGTCAATGGATATGGTAATATCACATCTGTCCACTGCGTCCATCAATCCTGCCAACACTGCATTTTGATGCCCACGGTTTCTGCTCTGGCATATTCCCGCAAAATGCTTATCCTCCTTTGCCAGTTGGCAAATAATATCCCATGTTCTGTCTTTAGAACCATCATTCACAAATAAAATTTGACTGTCATCTGTAATCTTTCCCTGACCTATCAATTGTGTAAGCTTATTCAAAAACAATTTACTAGTGATAGGCAGTACCTCTTCCTCATTATAGCAAGGAATGATTATAATCAATTTTGTCATCTTATCACTCATTTCCGTGCTGCTTTATCGCACTATCTCTATACCATTTTCTACTCTTCCCGCCATGTCGGCTTCGCCGACACAAACAATCCTAAGGCAAAAACACTTTATCCAGCGCAGCAAGCTGCTTTTGTGAAGCATCTGTCAGCTTATCTGCCTGAAGCTTACATTGCCCATTGCTTTCTATATCCTCTAACGACATATTGTCATTGCTTCTCAAATCGCAATATTTTCCCAGAAAACCACTATCCTCCAACATTTGTACTATTTTGTCTGAACATACAATAGGATACACTGTCTTCTCCATCAAAAAGCCTAAGGCAATCTCATGATATCCACTGCCAAGTATATATTCTGCACCTTGTAAAATGCCCAATGTCTCCTCTATATTTCCCTGATAAGAGTATGTCTGCACCCACTTTCTCACCTGAGGCTCCAGCTTGTCCAATATTTCTCCTGCCATTGCCCCATCCCTGTCACCGTAGCCTGTGGACATTAGACAGACATTCTTATTATGCTGAGCAAATTCCTTACAAAGCCTTGTTAAATCTTCTCTGTATTTTTCCTCATAAGACTGGAAATTACGGGTATTTTTAAGATTTCTGACAAAAATAACCGCCCCATCTCCCTTTGATTTGTTCCCTATGTTCACACTGTAAATCAAATCTGCTTTCAGGGGGTAAATTTTTTTTGCCTTTTTCATCATTTCCTTCTGGCGTCTTCCCCTAAATATAGTCTGCTCCTTCTCAAAAGCGCCGCTCTCCAAAACCAGCATTTTTTTACATTGTTTTATTCCTGCAGCTGACACTCCGGTTAAAATCTGAAGATTATCAAATTCACGAAACGGTCTTGCCCCATACTCATTATAAGCAAACAATGTAAAATTTGTCTTACTATATCTGCCCGCTAACATGGCAACAATCAAATCATTTCCCAGGCTGAAATTCACAACCGCATCCAAATAATTTTCTATTTTCATATTTGTGATAGAGGGCCGGACAATCTCCCTGAATTGGTTTGTCACGGATTCTAAATAATCCCACCCATAATTCACACCATCATTCACAATACATGTATCCCGCTTCAATACATACTGATTGGCTGTATCTATCACATGGCAAGGTAAGTTTTGAATAATATAGTTTTGCCATTTCTCCAGCAGCTCTCCATCCTGATTCAGCTTTTCAGAATTAGTAAATTCCACTGAATTTCCGTGTTCCTCTATATAGGATGTTTTAATCTGAAGCTTATGCATGATAATATGCTTACCATATCTATCCTTGGCAAACAAAATAAATTTGTCAAACGCCTCCTGCAACTCCTGCTCCTTCAGATTTTTTATTTGACCAACATTTTCAACTAAAAAATACAAATCAAACAAAAACCATTTTGCCTCTGAGCGCAATAGTTTATGATATACGGATATAACATTATCCTGCTTGGTCAAGCTTACTCCATCCACTATATTTTCCACCCTGCAGTATGGATTATCCTTGCTGCCAATGTATTTTGTAATAAAATGCCCCCATATATCCACAGCGCTTATTGCACAGTTACAAGCATAGTAGGCAGCCCCATTGGCAAATTCCTCCTCGGAGGCAAACAATGTCTTGTAAGGCTTTATTCTTGCATCAAACTTTTTCACAGCCTGATTCATCCAATCCACTGCCTTGTCATATTCCCCCTGCTTATCTGCTTTCATTGCCTCATAAAACTCTTTTAAATTAGAAAGATTGATTCCCTGAACATCTATAAGATTTTTCTTTTTATAATATTCTCTCGTTCTATTTAAAATCTCTACTTCCAAGCCTAAACCTTCACCTAACAGCTTACCTAAATCTTCCTCTGCCACATCTTTTTTATCGTAATAAATATGTTTTACGATTCGAACAAACTGATACAATGACGGAAATAGCTCGGCTCTCTCCATAAGCTCCTGAAAGGTTTCCAATTTCTGTCTTGCCAAAAAAGACAATTCAAATATATATTTCTCCACCATTTTTTTGTTCATGGCTTTCACTATTTGATTGAGGGGTATACGGTCATCAAGCAGCAGCTTCTGTTCCCCTCTGGCCCAAGCAACATCATAAAATCGGAGATATCTCTTTAGTATATATTTATAGGAGGCTTCTGCAAAATATGTTTCGCTGTTATCCCGCAGCGTAATACCGTTGAGTATATCTCCTACATTATCATAAAAGCCTTGCTCATAGGAGACAAACGGCCCATATTTCTGATTCATTAAATCATGATAATAAAACCTGGAAATATCAATTACCACAGGGGAGACCTGTTCTATAAAATACTCTTCAAATTCCTTTACGGTTTTATTGTACCGTTTCTCCTCCGGCGTGGAGTAAGACTGCACAAAATATCGGTTTATGGCATATTGGGGACATTCCGTTCTCACCAATATAATATTTTTATAGTGCTTCTTTACCTTCTCAATATATCGGTCGAAAAATTTTTTTACAGGCTCTAGACCAGAATACTTTACGCTGATAATATTCTCTTTATTTTTCAGTTCCTCTCTGCCCTTATTTTTTTGATTGACAGAATAGGCTTTATCCTCCACAACAGCAACCTCACAGCAAGCTGTATAGGATAAATCCAACACAAGATAATCTGTCTGCATATCCTTGCAGGATATATCTATCTCATCATTTGCAAGTTCCAAAGCGGAATACCATGTATTTCTGGCATCCCACTTTAATTGCTTTCTATTTAACGGAATAAAATATAACATGGATGACCCATGTAACTGCAGTTCTATCATTATGCTACCACCTTTAATTTTCAATTCAAACATATCATAAACATATTGATTATATCTCATAACCGATATAATAACAACATTTTTATAGATTATGCAAAGCTCTAAATAGATTGGGTTACTTTTAAATTGATAAATTTCAAAATATTTTCATTCAAGGGCTGAATATCGTTATATAAAAATCCAATTTCCCGTGGTGGAATGGGATTTGATAAAGATATTTCCATCAAACAATTTGTTTTTAACTCACTCTCTACAAATTGCTTTACAACACAAGAAACTCCTATACCCATTTTGGCAAATTCAATCAACATGTCCATCTCATTCACTTCAAGAATATGCAATGGAATAATATTATTTTTTGCATAGTATGCATTTATATGTTTTCGGGACACATTGTCTTTATCAAGAAGCATAATGTTGGCATATTGGAATATTTCGTCATTGTTGCAATTCAGTTTCTCTCTATAGGCGGGGGTACAGACAAAAATATATTCGATTACACCTAAAGAGTGATAGATTCCGGCTGCTAAATTGGGTGGTTTGGCAACCAAAGCCAAATCAATACTGCATTCCTCCATCATCAAATACGCCTGCAGTGAAGATGTACATGTTATTCTTACATTTGTATTGGGATACAAATATAAAAATTCTTTCAAGTAAGGTATTAGGTAATGTTTACACAAAATATTACTGGATGCTATGCGCAAGCTTCCTGTGTTAAAGGGAAACCGAAAGCTTTTCTCCGTATCCGAAAGCATCATAAGCGCTTTTTTTGCGCTGTCATACAGCAGCCTGCCTTTTTCCGTCAATTCCACTCCCTTAGACTTTCTTATAAACAAAGTAGTGTTCAAATTTTCTTCTAATTTTTTTATAGCAATACTCACTGCCGGCTGAGAAATATAAAGCAGAGAGGCTGCTTTGGATATACTTTTATTTTCAGCAACAGAAAGAAAAATTTTATATTTTGTCAGATTATCAAATGTATCCATATTTCCTCCGATATAATTTTAATTTATGCTTTTTATAAAAATCATATATTTGAATTATATTATAATAAAAAGTATAATGCAAGAAATCATATAACATGAATAAGGAGGTTTATCATGAAAACATACGAGTTTGATGGAAAAAAATACAAAACAGCTTCTAAACATCAGAAAGAATGGGGAAATGCTTTAATTTCCCAAATTTCGTTCATTGGAAATGAAACTGTGATGGATTTAGGATGCGGTGACGGAATTTTAACAGAACAGTTATCCTTACTTGTGCCCAATGGAAAGGTGCTTGGGATAGACGCTTCCATTAGCATGATTGAAACAGCTCAGGTGCTTCAAAAAAGAAATCTTGAATTTACACATATGGATATCAACCAAATGCACTTTGAAAATGCATTCGACCTTATTTTTTCAAATGCCGCCTTACATTGGGTGAAGGACCATAAACTGCTTTTGGCAAACACTTACAGAGCCCTAAAAACTCACGGAAAAATATTTTGGAGCTTTGGAGGCTTTGGTAACTGCGCTCATTTTATTGATGTAATGAAGAGAAAAGTAAGAGAAGAAAAATACAAAAAATATTTTATTGATTTTGAATTTCCTTGGTTTATGCCGACAAAAAATCAATATAGGGAAATCATCTCACCGGTGGGCTTTTGCACATACACAATAAAAGAGATAAATAAAGACAGATATTTCTCTAACTCCTCTGAACTCATTCAATGGATAGACCAACCTAGTATTGTCCCTTTTATCAAATGTATCCCCGGGGAATTAAAAGAAGTATTTCGTCAAGAAGTAATATATGAAATGTTAAATAGAACGAAGCAGCCAAATGGTACTTATTTTGAAACCTTTCGCAGAATAGAAATATATGCTGAAAAATAACTTATACACCATGAACAAAAACATTTGGCTGCCCCTTAGGAAATAACATATTTAATTTTTTTAATTTTTCTTTTTGGGGCTCATTGCCCCTAAGAATACATCACATCACTGCCACATATTGATACATTAACACAAAATGACAAATACTTCCGCCTATAACAAACAAATGAAAAATTTCATGGCTTCCAAACATCTTATGTCGGGCATTAAAGATAGGCAGCTTCAATGCATAAATCACACCGCCTATTGTATAAATAATCCCACCTGCTAACAGCCAGCCAAAGGCTGCATTGGAAAGATTCACAAGAAGCTGTGAAAATACAGATACTACCAGCCATCCCATCGCAATATAGAGCGCAGAGGAAAACCACTTTGGACAGTTTATCCACAGAGCATTGATGCAGATTCCTACAATTGTAATACCCCAAATCAATGCCAGCATGGGAATACCTTTATTAGGACTGAGCACAACAAGACATACTGGTGTGTATGTTCCGGCAATCAGCACAAAAATCATCATATGGTCAATTTTGCGGAACATAACATTAGCCTTCTCTGATATATTCAACGTGTGATGCAGTGTGCTTGCGCCATACAGCAAAATCATACTCACCATAAAAATAGCTAATGATGTGATATTGCCGCTATTGTGGCTGGAAAACGCTCTCATAAGAAGCGGCACTGTAGCAAACACTGCCATCAGCATTCCTATAAAATGAGTGATGGCGCTACCTGGCTCCTTTATTTTTTCTACTACAAATGTTTTCATGTCCATTCCTTCTTTCTTTTTTGCTTTTTTATCATACTATAAATGCGTACAACCGTATTGTATAATACGTTATCATTTTCTATTATATGTAGTTTTTAAAACTATATGTTATATTATAAACACTTTTTCAAAAAACACAAGCATTTTTTTACAAAATACACTGTACCCATTAGTCCATCTTATACTTTACTGAATAAAAAACTCCATATATAAGCTTAAAAGCTTATATATGGAGTAATTTTTTAATTTTCTTTTTAAGTTTTATTTTACTATCTCTCTTATGATATTTCCCTATTCACATTTCAACCTTCACTTTGCTCAAATTCCAAATTTCCTTAGCATACTCCTCAATTGTTCTATCAGAGCTGAATTTTCCCACGCTTGCCACGTTAAGAATTGCAGATTTCGCCCATCCCTTTTCGTTGCGATATGCTTCCTCCACCTTCTTCTGTGCTTGGGCATAGGACTTAAAATCCTTCAGAATAAAGTAGGTATCCGCTCTGTTTGAGCAATTTGTATTTAACAGGGAATCGTATATTTCACGGAATCTTTCCGGATCTTCCGGTGCGTAATATCCGTTGATTAACTGCATCAGCACCTTACGAATGTCCATATCATTGTTGAAGATTTCCATAGGATTGTACCCGCCGTTATTCTCATAATTGATAACCTCATCGGAACTTAAGCCGAAGATAAAGGCGTTCTCCTCTCCTACCTCCTCCACAATTTCCACATTGGCGCCGTCCATTGTACCTAAAGTTAAGGCTCCATTCAGCATAAACTTCATATTACCTGTGCCGGATGCCTCCTTACTTGCAGTAGAAATCTGCTCACTCACATCCGCAGCTGCAAAAATCCACTCTGCATTAGACACACGATAGTTCTCAATAAATACAACCTTCAGCTTGCCGTCAATACTTCTATCATTGTTAACTACATCTGCAACACTGTTAATCAGCTTAATTGTCATCTTTGCCCTTCTGTAACCGGCAGCCGCCTTTGCGCCAAAGATAAAGGTTCTTGGATAAAACGGTCTCTCAGGATGTTCTTTAATTTCATTATATAAATACATCACATGAAGAATATTCATCAACTGACGCTTGTACTCATGAAGTCTTTTTACCTGCACATCAAAGATGGAACGGGGATCTACATCAATTCCATTGTGCTCCTTAATATATGCAGCCAACCTAAGTTTATTCTGATATTTAATATTCATAAACTCCTGCTGACACTTAGCATCCTCCGCATACAGAGCTAATTTTTTAATTTGGGATAAGTCTGTATACCACTCTTTTCCAATCTTGCTTGTCACCCAATCTGCTAACAATGGATTACCGTGACCTAAGAAACGTCTCTGGGTAATACCATTTGTCTTATTGTTAAATTTCTCCGGCATCATCTCATAGAAATCCTTTAATTCCTGATTTTTTAAGATTTCTGTGTGAAGTCTTGCCACACCATTAACGGAGAAGCCTGCACAGATAGCCAGGTGAGCCATCTTAACCTGTCCGTCATAGACAATCGCCATCTTTCTAATCTTTTCCTGATCGTTTGGATATTTCTCCTGAATCTGTAAAATAAAACGACGGTTAATCTCCTCAATAATCTGATAACATCTTGGAAGCAGCCTGGAGAACAACTCAATGGGCCATTTTTCTAAAGCCTCTGCCATAATTGTATGATTGGTGTAGGCTGTTGCCTTCTGGGTAACTTCCCATGCCTCATCCCACTCTAAATCATACTCATCCAACAATATACGCATTAATTCTGCCACACAGATAGTTGGATGCGTGTCGTTTAACTGGAATACTACCTTCTCATGAAGTTTTTTAATATCATCATGCTTGTCCATATATTTCTTGATTGCTGTCTGCACGCTGGCAGATACGAAGAAATACTGCTGTTTTAAGCGCAGCTCTTTTCCTGCGTAATGGTCGTCACAAGGATATAACACTTCACAGATTGTCTTTGCCAGATTCTCCTGCTCGGTTGCCTTCACATAATCACCTTTGTTGAAGGAATCCAACATAAAATGCTGAATCGGCTCTGCATCCCAGATACGCAGAGTATTGACAACATTGTTGCCGTAACCTACAATGGGCAAATCGTAAGGAACGGCACGCACTGACTGGTAACCCTCCTGTATGAATTTCTCTCTGCCATTTTTCTGATGTTCTACCCGAGTGTATCCGCCAAAATGTACTTCACAGGCATACTCGTCCCTGCGAACCTCAAATGGATTGCCGTCCTGCAGCCAGTTATCCGGTACCTCCACCTGATATCCGTCCACAATCTGCTGCTTGAACATACCATAGCGATAACGGATACCGCATCCATAAGCCGGATAACCTAATGTAGCCAAGGAATCCAAGAAACATGCTGCCAGTCTTCCAAGACCGCCGTTTCCCAGCGCTGCGTCCGGCTCCTGGTCCTCTATTGTATTCAAATCTAATCCCAATTCTTCAATAGCCTGTTTAATTTCATCTCTTGCCGCCAAATTGATAATAATATTGCCAAGAGCTCTTCCGGTTAAAAATTCCATAGACAAGTAATAAACTGTCTTTACATCTTTATCCTCGTATTCCTTGTGAGTTGCAATCCACTGGTCTATAATATAGTCCTTCAACCCAAGGGCAACCGCCTGGAATATATCCATGCTGCTTGCTTCCTCCAGTGTTCTTCTGGAAACCACCTTTACATAGTCTTTTACCTGCTTTTTAAACTCTTCCTTTGAGAATGTTAATTCTGCCATTTTTCCTCCATTCTGCCATGCTCCTGCACGACTTCTTTTTCATTCATATCTTTTATTTCTGCGAACAATAAGCCAGTTGTACACGAATGTACAATTAAGAATGACGCAAAAGCAATACACTATATTTGCTTGGAAACTGCCAAAGTTACATTTTCACCATTGATGTTCCATTCTTTGCTATACCCGTCTATTGTATCAAAAATTACACCATTTGCCAACACTTCACTTGTTATTTGTTCTTGATTCTTCTGTAAAATATTCCTTATCTTCTCATTATCCTTGGCATAAAGCATAATTTTATCCATCACCTCAAAGCCTGCCTCCTTGCGCATTGTCTGGATTTTACTAATCAGCTCTCTCACAAAGCCTTCCTCCACCAGCTCCGGTGTGAGATTGGTATCCAGCACTACTGTAATTTGATTGTCGCTCTCGGATACATAGCCGTCCTTCTGGGCAGATTCAATTAACAAATCTTCCTTCTCCAAAACTGCCTGACCACCTTCTAAGGACAGCTTTATGGGGTTTCCTGCATTTAACATGTCCATAGCCTCATTGCCATCCAGCTCTGCCAATGCCTGACGAATGGCATTTAACTGCTTGCCATATTTAGGTCCAACGGTCTTGAGCTGAGGCTTAAAGCTGTAGGAAGTAAATTCTCTCACATCCTCTGTAAATTCTACAGCCTTCACATTTAACTCATCCGCTATAATATCCTGATAGAATCGAGACAGCTGCCAATCCGCTTTTATATACATTTGGGCAATAGGCTGGCGATTTTTTATGTTGGAAGCATTTCGGCAGGCGCGTCCAAGCACTACAACCTTCAGCAGCTTATCCATATTCTCCTCTAATTCCTTGTCTATCATCTCTTTGTTTACCTCTGGGAAATCACAAAGATGTATACTCTCTGGAGCTCTCTCATCCAAACCGCAAACCAAATTCTGATAGATATCCTCCGTCATAAAAGGAATCATAGGAGCTGCCGCCTTACAGATGGTAACCAATGCTGTATACAACGTCATGTAGGCATTGATTTTATCCTGCTCCATTCCCTTCGCCCAAAATCTCTCACGGGAACGCCTTACATACCAGTTGCTCATATCGTCCACAAAATCCTGAAGCGCTCTTGCCGTCTCAGGGATGCGGTAATTTGCCAAGTGTTCGTCTACCTGTCCCACCACAGTATTCAGCCTGGATAACAGCCATTTATCCATAACAGATAGTTTATCATACTCCAATGTGTAATCTAGAGGATTAAATTGGTCAATCTCTGCATACAGCACATAAAAAGCATAGGTGTTCCACAGAGTACCCATAAACTTTCGCTGTCCCTCCTGAACTGCTTTTCCGTGGAAACGATTGGGCAGCCATGGCGCACTGTTCACATAAAAATACCAGCGGATGGCGTCTGCACCATACTGCTCTAGTGCTTCAAATGGATCTACTGCATTTCCTTTTGACTTGCTCATTTTCTGTCCGTTTTCGTCCTGCACATGTCCCAGCACAATGACATTTTTATACGGCGCCTTGTTAAACAGCAATGTAGATTCCGCCAACAATGTGTAAAACCATCCTCTTGTCTGGTCTACCGCCTCGGAGATAAAGTCTGCAGGGAACTGCTGTTCAAACAGCTCCTTATTCTCAAAAGGATAATGATGCTGGGCAAATGGCATAGCGCCGGAATCAAACCAGCAGTCAATTACCTCGGGAACACGGTGCATTTCCTTACCACAGCATGGACACGGAATAGTCACCCCGTCAATGTACGGACGGTGCAGCTCGATTGTTTCATTTTCCGCCTTGCCGCTCTTATCGGCTAATTCCTTTCGACTGCCGATGGATTCCATATGTCCGCACTCACATTCCCAAATATTTAAAGGAGTTCCCCAGTAGCGATTGCGGGAAACACCCCAATCCTGCACATTTTCCAGCCAGTTTCCAAAACGTCCGGTTCCGATAGATTCCGGAATCCAATTGATTGTGTTGTTATTGCGGATTAAATCCTCCTTTACCGCTGTCATTTTGATAAACCAGGATTCTCTTGCATAATAAATTAACGGTGTGTCACATCTCCAGCAATGGGGATAGCTGTGCTCAAATTTTGGTGCATCAAACAACAGTCCGTTTTTCTCCAAATCTACCAGCACCAGCTTATCTGCCTTCTTACAAAATACACCCTCATATGGCGTCTCCGCCGTCATCTCACCTTTTTCATTTACTAACTGCACAAAAGGAAGGTCGTAGTTGCGCCCTACATTGGCATCATCCTCACCAAATGCCGGGGCAATGTGTACCACTCCTGTACCATCGGTCAAAGTAACATAGTTGTCACAAGTAATATAAAATGCTTTTTTATTCTGGCGATTACATGTCTCTACCGCATAATCAAACAATGGTTCATATTCCTTGTACTCCAAATCTTTACCTGTGTATGTCTCTAATATTTCATAGGCAGGAGTACCATTCTCCTTATCTGCCAGCTTGCCAAGCACTGTGTCAAGCAATGCCTGTGCCATATAATAGGTATACCCGTCTGCCGCCTTTACCTTCACATAGCTTTCATTTGGATTCACACAGAGCGCCACATTGCTTGGCAACGTCCAGGGAGTTGTAGTCCATGCCAATATAAAAGCATCCTCTCCTACTGCTTTAAATCTGGCGATTGCGGAGCGCTCCTTCACGTCCTTGTAGCCCTGGGCCACCTCCTGGGAGGACAGGGGCGTACCGCACCGTGGACAGTAGGGAACAATCTTAAAGCCTTTATATAATAATTTTTTATCCCATATTTGTTTTAATGCCCACCACTCGGATTCAATGTAATCATCATGGTATGTGACATAGGGATTATCCATATCTGCCCAGAATCCCACAGTGCCGGAGAAATCCTCCCACATTCCTTTATATTTCCACACACTCTCTTTACACTGGTTAATAAACGGCTCCATTCCATAGCTCTCTATCTGGTCCTTTCCGTCAAGTCCCAACAGCTTCTCCACTTCCAGCTCCACTGGAAGTCCATGAGTATCCCACCCAGCTTTTCTCGGAACCATATAGCCCTTCATCGTGCGGTATCTCGGAATCATATCCTTGATAACACGGGTAAGCACATGACCAATATGAGGCTTGCCGTTTGCCGTGGGGGGACCGTCATAAAATGTGTAGGTCTCTCCCTCTTTTCTGTGCTCCATACTCTTATTAAAAATGTCATTTTCTCTCCAGAACTGCTCTGTTTTCTTTTCTCTTTCCACAAAGTTTAGATTGGTTGATACTTTGTCATACATGATTTTTCCTCCTTTTAATTATGAAAAGCTTTATATATTTTACTGCACAATCCTTCTCGCACAAGTATGCATTCCTCTAAGGGGTTTATAATTTTTTATCTTATAGGATGACCTTTCCTATAAAATCTAAAAAGCTCCCGTCCGTAAAAGGACGAGAGCAATCAATTCACTTCGTTAATACCACCTGTTACATCATACTTCATATGCGTTCCTTTTAACGGTGGAAGGCCGTCAGTTCCTACTTGTATTTTAAAATATTACAATATGTTCGTGTTATTTTGTAATACTACGTTCGGACTGCAACTCAGGAGTGATATTCGTTTCCATGCTACTCATATCCGGCTTTCACCTGCCCGGACTCTCTGGAATTTTCCCATGAAAATTACTGTCTCCATCACAGTTTTTCTTTTTATATAGGCATTATCATAACATCTTATTTTTTTTTTGTAAAGGGTATTTTTTTGTTTATAATAAATTCATTATGCAATGTCAAAATCAATCATATGAAATAAGCCATATTCTTACTTATAAGTAAATATTATTTTTTTTCCTTGTTTCTTTTTTGTAAAAAATTTTTGATAGCTTTTCTTTTATTGTTACTATGAATTATTTCTTTGGCAACCTTTTTCAGTTTTTTTGATTTCACCACCATCTTTTTCACATTATCGGCATTTATAAATGCATTGTATTCTATTTGCTTTACATTTTTCGGAATCACAATGTTTCCCCTCATATCAGCACAGTTAAAAGCATATGTTCCTATATATTCTACACTATCAGGAAGCTTTACTGCGGTTAAATGACAGCAAAACCCATATTCTTCTATTCTTTTTAAATTTTTAGAAAAACGAACGGTTTTTAGTTTTTCCGCGCCATAAAATGCTCTTTTTTTTACCACTGTTACACTGTCTGGCATAATCACTTTTTTCATATATTGGTTATTGTCCCCCCATCCTCCATTACTGGAAAAAGCATAGAAACCGATTGTCTTTACTCCCTTTGGTATCCTATAAGTATTTCCCTTCTTTTTAAAAGGATAACACACTAATGTCTTTCCATCCTTGGAGAACATGACACCGTTTTTAGATTTATATTTCTTATTGTTTTTCTCCACCTGAATGGCATGGGTTCCGCTTACCCCTGCAATACCTATTTTCTTCACCGATGCAGGTATCATCAGTTTCTTTATATTACATACCGCAAAAGCTTCCTGTCCAATCTTTTGAATTTTGCTCTTTCCTTCCCAATGTACTTTTTCCAGCTTCGCACAATCTGTAAACGCAAAATCCCCTATGGTTTTTACTGTTTGAGGAATACTGATTTGTTTTAATGACCTGCATGTGCCAAACATAGCATCTGGTATATCCTCTATATTCTTAGGTAATTGCACACTCTCTAAATCATAGCAACATATAAATGCAGCTTCCTCTATAGATGTTACACTGTCAGGAATAATAATTTTTTGAAATCCTGAACCATCAAATGCTTGATGGCCTATCGCTTTCACACTAGAGGGAATCGTGATTATTTTTGCATTGGGAAGTCTTGAAAATGCATGGGGGGCAATATTGGTAACTCCCTCCTCAATCACAACACTTTTTATCTCATACTGATATTCTTCCCACCAGTCTTCTTTATTTTCATAATAACACTCAAACTCTCCATGCCATTTCATTTTTTTATGACCGCATCCTTTCATGGCTCCTTTTCCGGAAAGGGTAAGCACACCGTCCTCAATCTTCCATGTTAGATTTTTTCCGTTTTTTCCTGTTACCGTTTTTGCAAGTGTTTCCGTTCTGTTGGCAAACAGGAACACCACACATAACATAATCAACAACCCTATCCATTTACACCATTTCATTCTTTTTCCTCCTATCTCTCTATACCAACTCATTTAATATTGTCCCGCCTTTCTTCTACATTAAATAAACAACAAGATTTTGTCTATGCCAGCTGCTTTGTCACCTTATATAAGCCATCTAATGAACGACTTTTCCCTGTTTTGTCTTCATAATTGGCATTTGCCGTAAAATAAAGATAACCGCCAGTAAAGGCTATGGATTCAATTTCTACCTTTATGGATTTACCAGATACCCCTGCTGCCGCTAGCAGATTCTTTTTATCCAATGTCACTACCCGAGTCTTGGTATAACTTTTTGTTGTTCCTATTTTTGACTCTTTCAATACCATACTCATTTTTTTATTAACACGATATACATAACTATTTCCGTTCTGATTGTTCCAATAAGTCACATACAAGTATCCGTCATACATACAGATACCCTGATTTAAATCCTCATTGCCAGCTACATTTACATTAAACTGACACAATTCTGTTATCTTTGTTCCGTTGATTTGTACAATATGAAACAATCCAGATGTATCTTTTAAAACAAAAGCATCTTTATTATTTTTCTTATCATAATTCAACCAACAAGCAATAGAACCCACTATATATTTTGTTTCTATTTTTGCATCTATCTTTCCAGTTGTTGTCATACAATAAATATATGTCTTTTTCGTTTTTTCCTCTCTTTTTCTAGTTGCCACATATAATTTTCCATCCAACCTTCTGTAAGTCATATCATTTCCATGAAACAATTGCAAACCCTTTTTTGTATTGTTTAAATTTGTCTTTGTGCCATAAAAAAGAATACACTCTGTTCCCTTTTCTCCATTTGTTTTCAAAACATATGCTTTCCCAGTACCCAGTGCCAGCCCCTGGGTACTGGGATACTCACTGCCTGCTGCCACCCTGTCCATCAATTCATAGGCATAGGCATCACTGGCAGCATATGTATACACGCTTCCTCCAAAGCTCAACAATAGTACCAAAACCACAACTATGGCAGCTTTTCTTCTCAATGGTACTCTATTTGACATTTGATTGTCCGTTCTGTTTAGAATTTTCCTCCCATTCCCTGATGTATTGCTGGTACTCTTTTGTTTTTTGAAAAATAAACTAATCATATATATCCTCCTTATCTTGGTGTCTTCTTAATATCACATTTGACTTCTGCTCAATGCATATCTTCTTTTAATGTTCTCTATGTATTTTTACTTTCCTCTCTATGTATTTTATAAAATTACATAAAAAAAGATTGCAAAGATTTTCTCTGCAACCGAACTATCAATAGGTAATTTATTCCCCCTTAGACTCCCAGCTTTGCGTCCATATGTTTCCATATGTTTGCCCTTATATAAATGTAATACATTACCAGCATGATAGCATTATTGTAAAAAAATGTCAATTGAGATTTTTCAGTAAATACTAAGAAAAGGGTTAAAATTTTTAATAATTGGAGGAAAACCTCTCAAAAGAAATTACAACTGTTTATTTGCTGAAAAAACTCAGAAGGGCTTTTTTATATTCATAAAACAACAGGAATAATCGTGTGCCATATAGTTATCTTTATACTGTTTTTATGGACAATTCAACATTCTATCTCGTATATTTTTTGCTATTTCTGCGTTTACCTCCTTTTTGTCATCGCTGGATAACAATCCAAATCCGTCACCTTTATACCGTAGAAACAGATGCATATGATAATGACCAACGTCATTAAACATACCCCCATTTTGCATAATACTATAACCATCCGGCTTATATATTTCCTTTAAAACCGATATGATTTTTTTGGCTACTATCATTAAATGGGCAAGAATCTCATCTGGTATCTCATCGGCATCAAGATAATGTTCCTTCGTGACAAACAAAATACTGCTCTGCCATCTGATTCAATACTTCATTAATTCATTTTCAAACATACCAAGACTTTTCTTATATTTTACCGCCTTTACGACAAAATACAATAATCCTGCATGCATCCCTATCCACAATATGTAATACGCAATATTGCCAAAGGGCATCCAATACAATATTCGCATAATCTTAGACGTAATCAAACACAATATCACTATCTCAAACCCAAAATATAAGTCTTTCCTTACTTCTATATGATAAAAGCTATCCACCTGTTTCTGAATCCCTACATATAAATTGAACAAAATCCCACCCTGGCAGACTAACCACACAATTAAAAGCCCAACTGACAACTTTATTGTCATCATACCGCTTACATAAAATGGACAAAAGGCATAAGCTCCATAACTCACTGCGGCCACCCCGCTTATCACCGCAGCAGTCAAAAATCTTTTATGGTATTTTTTCAGCAAAAAACAGCCAGCAATGATAAACAGATAACCAACTGCACTAATAAAAACATCCCATGTAAGCCCTTCCCCCATTAACTTTTTTAAAAACTCCTTGTAGAAAAAGCCATTGCCGCCCTCTGCATTTACATGGTTATATCCATAGGAAAAGGGCGTCGTCACCGCAAAATCAGCATAAGCAAGAATAACTCCTGCTATCATCACCCCAAAACCATAATTGTGCTTTCTTTGTCTCTCTTCTTTTACAGCCTGGCCTGTCATTGCAATGTTCCTCCCACAATATATTCACTTAAATTATACACGCGGAACAGATAATATAAGGTCACTGCAAATAGAACCATATTGTAAACCAAAACCAGTGTTGGAGCCAGCATGAGCCATGATGCAAATTCCACAATCACCTGCAATATAAACATTAAAAACCATGCAATCATCAGCACCCGCCTGTCGCCGCGAAATGCCACATCCTCCAAAACATCACTGACTGCACATGTAAAAAAGTAACCTACCGACACGGTAAGCCCCACATGGGCTATAAATAAAAGCAGAGCAACTGTACAAAGTCTGACCCCATTCATCACAAACGGTAGAAGCTCTATCACACCACCAAGCACTATAGCGGCAATACACGTATAGGCAGTCATGTTAAATGCCTTGCTCCTGCTCCTCAATCTTAGGCATCCAATTATAATCAAAAGAAATCCAATAAAATCATTAAAAATATCCACTCTGATTCCAGAATAAGATACATTGGTAATCAAATAAACCTCTGTGTTATTCTCATCCTCTGTAGTTGCCATCACCTTGTCCCACTCAGCACCATATAAATGGGCAATCGTGTAACATTGATATGCTCCTATAACATTTGCATCATTTTTATATTCTCTTGGATAGGATATCCCTGTATTTACACTACAGTCCAGCAGCACTACAAGAAACCCTATCATAATCAAAATAACATTGAACTTCCCGCCCAGCTTGTCCGTTTTCATTTTATTTTTATCCAGCTCCATTCCAAACACCTTCCCATTCCTTTGTCCATATTTTTATAATCATGCCCAAAAACAAGCATAATAACACGTTTTCGATGCTTTTAATCTTATCATATCCACATTCTTTTTTCAATGAACTTTATGTGAACACCAAAAGTCCAATGCTATGTTCTTAACTCATTTCCTGATTTTAATCTGAATAACACAACATTGAGTTGTAGCTTGTGAATTTTACATTTTTTTAGTATAATGGGATATAATGAATTTTAAGGAAAGGCAAAATAGTAAAATTATGAGCGAAGCAATTAACAACACAAAAACACGTATGAGCGGCATACTACTTCACCCTACCAGTCTTCCATCCCCTTACGGCATCGGTGATTTAGGACAGACAGCTTATGATTTTGTAGATTTTTTATGTGAAACGAAACAAACATTATGGCAGGTATTGCCCTTAGGCCCAACCGGATATGGTGATTCCCCCTATCAGTCCTTCTCCTCCTTTGCGGGGCAGCCTCTGCTTATCAGCCCAGATATGCTGAAAAGAGATGGTTTGCTGTTGGACGAAGACCTGCGGGACATTCCCCTGTGGCAGGAAGATCAGGTTGACTATGGTTATGTTTTGCACTACAAAACAAATCTGTACAAAAAAGCATTTACCAATTTTGAATCTCAAAATAATCCTGAATATTTTCAGACCTTCCAAAATTTTTGCATGGAGAATTCCTCCTGGTTAGAGGATTATGCTTTATTTATGGCAGTGAAGGATGATCATGGCGGAGCATGTTGGCTGGATTGGGAGCCGGCTATCCGCGAAGGCAACCCTGCAGCAAAGGCTCTATGGCTTACAAAACTCCATCGTGAGGTCACCTATTATAAATTTATTCAATTTTTATTCTTCCGCCAGTGGGCGGCATTAAAGAAATATGCCAACGAACATGGCATTTATATTGTGGGTGATATACCTATATTTGTGGCATTAGACAGTGCAGACGCCTGGGCAAACAAAAAATACTTCCAATTAAATTCTGATGGCTACCCTACTGCGGTATCAGGAGTTCCGCCTGATTACTTTAGTGCTACCGGTCAGTTGTGGGGGAATCCACTGTATGACTGGAACGCTTTAAAAACAGATAATTATAAATGGTGGATTGAACGAATCCGAAGGCAGTTAGCTTTGGTAGATTATCTGCGTATTGACCATTTCCGCGGCTTTGAAGCATACTGGTCTGTGCCCTATGGACAGGAGACAGCGATTAATGGACATTGGGAAAAATGTCCTGGTGCTGATTTCTTCCGTGTGCTTGAGGAGGTTCTCGGTGAAAATCTCCCCATCTTTGCAGAGGATTTAGGTGTAATCACCCCAGAAGTGGAAGCTTTGAGAGATGATTTTCACCTGCCTGGAATGAAGGTACTGCAATTTGCCTTTGAGAATTATGACGCACACAATGCATTTCTTCCTCACAACTACAAGGAAAATTGCATTTGCTACACAGGAACCCACGACAATGACACTACCACTGGCTGGTACAAGACGGCAAACGACTGGACAAAAACTAATATTCGCCGCTATACAGGCAGCACAGATATGGGAATTTCTTGGGATTTCATTAAGATTGCTATGGCAAGCACAGCCAAATACACAATTATTCCTATTCAGGATGTGTTGTGTATTGGCAGTGAGGGACGGATGAATACCCCTGGAAAGCCAAGTGGAAATTGGAGCTGGCGTTTAAAAAAATCAGACCTGAACCCGTTGTTTGTCAGTGAACTGCGTTCCATCACTGAATTTTATGCAAGATAATTTACAGAAAGGAAAAAGAAACAATGATTCGTTTTGGGTGTATGCTGCTTGTCATTGGCTTATATTTTATCTTTTTTTGGCCTATGAGCTTATTCCTGCAGTTATATAAAAAAATCAACCGAAAAAAAGCGGATGATATGAGTCGTCATTTAGTGCAGTGGATTTTCGGGGTGCTGCTTACAGTATCCGACACGAAAATAACCGTAAAGGGCCTAGAAAACCTTTCCCCCACAGACACGGTCATGTATGTGGGAAACCACTCCAGCTATTTTGACATTATTGTATCTTATATTTACATGCCTACTACTACTGGCTTTGTATCAAAAAAAGAAATTGGGGACATTCCCTTTTTAAAAACATGGATGGAACTGATTGGATGTCTGTTTATTGACCGCTCCGATGTAAAATCCAGTCTTCAGACAATCAAGGAGGGGATAGAAAGACTTAAATCAGGTACCTCCATCTTTATTTTTCCTGAGGGAACCCGATCCAAAACAGGACATATGGGGGAATTTAAAGAGGGCAGTATGAAAATGGCCCAGAAAGCCAAGGTTCCCATTGTACCAGTAGCCTTAAGCGGAACCGCTGCACTTTGGGAAAAGCAATTTCCAAGAGTAAAAAGAGGTCATGTCATTATTGACTTTGGAAAACCTATCTATATTGACAAACTGACAAAAGAAGAACAAAAACAACTTGGCATTTACACACAAAACAAGCTTCAGGAAATGTTAGAGCGCAATGCATCTGAACTATAAACATTTTCTTATACATGAAAAATCCCACAAGAATCAAAACATCCAATGCTTGAACTTCTTGTGGGATTCTTTTTATAACAAGGGGATAAACAAAATGCCACACAAAAGATAACATCTTTCTTGTCTATCGCAGCCCCATAGAACATGACTCATTATTGTCACTCACATAAAGAAATATATTTACTGTTCCTCCTCATCATCAAAAAATACAGTAGGTACTCCGCAGGCCATAGGCACCGGACTGGACTCGCAGTCCAAGCAGCCCCTTGTATTCACTGTCATCGTCTCCCCTACCTCACCCTCAGTCACATTGATATGCCCAACACCGCCAGCCACAAGACTATCTAAATGTGCGATTAATTCATCTACCTGTGATGTTTGTTTTTCATCCATAATCCATTCCTCCTTTCCTTTTTTCATAAATCAATTTTCATTGTAGTGCGCTGATGCACACGCAGGTCATAAGGCATCTTCCCGATTCCATCGGGCCCCTCCTTATGACAAATCATAATTTTCTAAAGTCAGATGCCGGATGCTTACATATAGGACAAATATAATCTGCCGGCAGCTCATCCCCCTCGTAGATATATCCGCAAACCTCACAAATATAACCTTTTTTCTGCTCCTCCTTCACCTGTGGAATAGGCTTTATATTTTTCTGGTAATAAGCATAAGTAACCGATTCGGTTTTGTCTAAAATCTCTCCGTCCGTCACATCCGCCAAAAACAAAGTGTGACTTCCCAAATCTGTCTGAGATACCACCTTGCAGGAAAGATATGCATTTACTCCCTCTGTCACATACATCAATCCATTTGCAGAACGCTTATAAGCAATTCCCTTTGATTTATCTGTATCCTTTCCGCTCTGATATCCAAAATGCTTATACATATCAAACTTGGAGCTCTCATCTAACACTGACAAATTAAATTCACCCGTTTTTACAATCATATCATGGGTATAATTTTCTTTATTTACCGCCATCACAATACGATTCGGTGAAATTGTCACCTGAATAGCTGTGTTGATAATACAGCCGTTGTCCTTCTCTCCATCCTTTGCCGTCAATACAAATAAACCATATGATAATTTGTACATTACAAAATTATCCATCTACTCCATTCCTTTCCGCCGCAATCTGCATTGCTTACAAAGCAATGCCTGCTTATTTATTTTACTCTATTATGCCCAAAATGAAAAGAAAAATGTTTATTTCTATCATTATTACAAAAATGAAACGTTTATAAACAGCATTTATATAGTCTTTAAACCCATAAATTTCATTGCATTATTGTAAAATACATCCTCTAATTGTGCCTCCTTCAAGCCGCAGGAGAGAACCCTTTGAATCTCAACACTTGGGTGGTGAAACGGAGAATCAATTCCAAACATTACTCTCTCTCTTCCAACTGTCTCATAAGCATTTTTAATTTGACAACCCATAGGCATTCCCGACACCTCCAGAAATAGATTGTCATACTTGTATGCCATGTTCAAGCTTCCCTCAATATATACTCCATGCCCATGCCCCATATGAATCATCACAGTAGGTACAAAAGGATGCCTCTCCGCAAGCAATCCAATCTGCCAAGGAAGTGAAAACGGCGGATGCCCGCAATGTATAAACACTGGTTTATGATACGCCTGAGCAATTTCCATAATGGGGTCCACCATGGGGGAATCTGCTGTGTAAGCATCAAACAGCGGCTGCAGCTTTACACCCGCAAAATTTTCATCCCTCAGATAATGCTCTAGCATATCATAGGCTGTCTTTCCCTCATTGGCATTTACCCAGCACAGAGGAATCACTTTCTCTGGTTCTTTGTTGTATGCCTCCCTTAACTCTTCGTTTAAATGGCATCCTGCTGGACATAAAATTGTTTTTTCAATGTGAAATTCCTCCATCTGTTTTATTAGTCTATTCACATCAAAATCAATATTAAAGGGACTTCCAAACTGACCTATATGTGAATGGGCATCTATCTTTTTAAATTCAGAAAATTTTTCTTTCATACGAATATGTATTACTTTGGCTATTATATAGACAGAGTAATATCCTCCTTTTTCCTTTATAATTTTAGGAGTTTGCAAACTTATTTCCTCAACATTGCTATGCTTTCTTTAGTATATATTCAATCTGGCTTATTTAAAATAACCAGTTTTTTAATTTTAAAGCATGCCACTATATGGATAAGTAAAAACATTGACATTTCACCATCTTAATAATTTACTAATTAGGTAATGCTGGTAATAAGTTAATAATTTAAATGGTTCATGCAAAACCATCCGTCCTGCATCGTAATCTCTGGTTGCCGCAACATTCTCACCCAATGTCTTTTCCATTTAGTAAAATTTTCCCCTTTTGGGTATTTTTATGTGATATAGCTCTAAATTCAAAATTTGTAAATAATCAGTTGCAAATCTATCGTATCATATTGGGGGATGTTCATTATCAAAAATACTATTCTCAATAAATATACTTTTGCATAGAACATATGCATAAATCATCATAGCGAGCAAACGGAAACATCACCTGCCGCAATTTCATTGAATATGGCTTGTCTGCAAAGAGTGCAAAAATTTGTATGAAAAACAAAATCACTTGAAAGGACAGAAGCAAAAGCTTGAGAAGTCGTTGGAACAATAAGAAATGTGGGGCGCGGCGGTTGATATGCCCTTATTTTTGTGTGGTAAATGAAGAATGGAAGTGGTATAATCAAATGAACCATTTAAATTTTCAATCTGGAGATTTGCGTCTGCGTAATGCTTGCCGCAAACTTGAAATCCATACATGGATTTGAAATAAGGTGAAAAATGTATAAAAAAGAACAATTTATGCAAGCTGCCATTCTGCTTCTTGCCTTAACCTTTTTGTCTATTTTTTCTGCTTCCTTTCCTTATATATGCATTCTGACAGCCGGAATCCTTTTGATTCTATTTGCTGTAAGGAGCTTATCCCACCAGGAAAGCAAGCGATTATTTATATGCCAGACAATACTGTCCGCGGCTTTTTCCCTATTATCGGGAAATACTTTTTCTTATCTTATATTTTATGAACTAAGGCTAAAAAAGCCAATTCCTGTTATAATGCCTACCACTATGTTTTTTGTATCAAATATTATTATATATCCAGATGCACTCCCCTCTATTTTGTGCCGTTCCCTTTTTCTTCTGTGCATTTCCGGTCTTCTCTATACAGGAGAACATTTTATTGTTCGCTATCTAATCATAAAAAGTCAGATGACTTATGCGATCCGCATAACTGCTTTGAGAGAGCTTTATGAAAAGAAGCTGAATCAGGAGCTGACAATCAAAAACTACCTGGCAGAAAAAAATGCCAGATTGGAGGAACGGGAAAATATAAGCCGCAATATTCATAACAGCGTCGGACATTCTATTACTGCTGCTATTGTTACACTGGATGCTGCTGATTTGCTTTTTGACACTTCCCCTGTACAGGCCCGCGAAAAAATAAGGCTTGCAAATGAGAGAATCCGCTCTGGCCTCCAATCCATTCGCCATGCTGTGCGAGTGCTGGACAAGGAAAACTCTTTTGTTTGTATGGAGGATTTAATCTGTGAATTGACCACTGCCGCCGAGAGCTTTATGGTAGATACCGACACCGAAGTTTATATACTTACCCCCCATATAAACAGCAAAGCACAACTTCCCTACAAATATATGATATTTCTTACGGGAGCCATGCAGGAGCTCTTTACCAATGGCCTTCGCCATGGAAATGCAGATTCCTTTACTGTATATTTAACTGGGGACAGCAGACACATTAAAATGCGGGTATCTGACAACGGATTTAGCGATTTCTCCATAACAAACCAACAGGACCGCATTGATAAAGGATTTGGACTAAAAAAGTTAATCTCTTACGCGAAACATTGCGGCGGCTTTGCTGCATTTAAGAACGAAAATGGATTTCAGGCAGAAATCACTTTGCCGCTTTTTCAGGCGGAAAGGGAGGAATAATATTGAAAACACTACAAATACTTTTAGTTGACGATGAACCTCTATTGTTGGAGAGTTTGGAAATCATTCTGACTCACCATAAAATGAAAATTACAGGCACAGCCCAAAATGGCCTGGAAGCATTGTCTATCTTGTCTAAAAAAACATGCGATTTAGCCCTGGTAGATTTGAATATGAAGGGCATGGGAGGAATTGAACTGATTGCAACTATGAAATCCCAATACCCCACAGTAAAAATTCTGGTTTTAACTACCTTTTACGATGATAACAATATTACCCAGGCTATATCAAACGGCGCCGACGGCTACCTGTTGAAGGACAGCGGCAAAGATGCCATACTGGGGGCCATCTCACAGATTATGGAAGGGCGGAATGTTATTGACAGTAAAGTGATGCAGCGCCTGGCTGTCCTAGTCAGCGGCAAATCTCAAAAATCCGTTTGTCATAATGTAGGCCCTGACAACGACAAAAGGCAATCTTATGATATTAAAAAATGTCCCACTACATATATAGATTTGGTGGACACAATGACAAACCGAGAAAAAGAAATCTGCACACTGCTTGCACAAGGGCTTACCAACAGACAAATTGCTGACATGCTCTATATTTCTGAGGGAACTGTGAAAAATTATATCTCCTCCATCTACGACAAGACAGGTATACATGATAGAGTAAAGCTTATTGTTGCAATAAACGGATAATCCAACTCCAGACACATAAAACTATTACTGAACAGACTAATCAAGTCGGTCATTTTTTACAGACAGTTCAATACATACTGTCCTTTTCTGTTCCCTGCTCCTGCGCTTGCTCTCGTTTGACCTTTCCAACCTTACTTTTCTGGCACAAACAGGGCAATACTTTGACACGACAGAGCCTGGGACATACTCAATGCCGCACACCATACAGTTTTGGGGCGGCAATGTTGTCTCACTTGTTCATCGGCTCTGCGTCTTATGCGTCTGGCTCTTTGATAGTTTATTTGTTTTCCCCTACAAATGGGAATTTAACTACCTCTTAATTAATTGTTTAATTTGGGGAAGTATGAAACTCCCTAACAAATATAAATTACACAGATATACAAACAGATTTCCAATATACGAATAAAGAGTAAAGCGTCCTTTCATAGCAACCTGTGCTGATAATGTCTTTGTATCAGACTGAAAGTAATCGGTCTGTGCCAACACACAGCCCTTAACATTTGAAACAATCGACATTCCGTTATTTGTATGTCTGATTATATTACTTCCATTTTCAACCCCACGCACAATCGCTGTCTTTGCAGCTAATAATGTCATTTCTTTCCAATCCGAAGCCGGAACAATTAGTATATCTACATTATTTCTACCTGCCTGCTGTATTTTAGACAAAAATGCCATATCAGAACATATAAACGGCGCAATTCTACCATATTCTGTATCAAAACTTTTTAGCATTCCATCTCCTTTTTGGCACAATTCTCCGATTGAACGTCCATGCTTAAAATATTCTGATATTAGTTCTCCTTGTGGATTAAATACTACCGTTTTATTTTCCTTTAAGTCCTCGTAAGGGGTTTTCACCAGTAATGAAACAATCAAATAAATTTCTTCCTGTTTTGCCATATCCGACGCCCGTTGCAAAAGCATATCTTCATCTTGTTTTAAAACCGCTCCATTCAGTTCAGACCAAAAAACAATCTTTGCACCTGCT
>CAJTQG010000007.1:95083-95289 GCA_910578605.1 uncultured Lachnospiraceae bacterium
TTTATTTTTTCTTAGTTTCTCTTACTTTTTTACCCGTTCAGGCTGGCAGAAAAGACTTTTCTGCCTCTGCAAAGCCTGTGCGGTTTTTATTTAAAAGCTGTTATGCTGCTTTCCCTTCTGTCTGATGCTTCTCATAGTATTCCTCCGGCGTCAGATAACCGTTTGCTTCATGGATCCGTTTACGGTTATAAAATATCCATATATAC
>CAJTQG010000008.1:0-46263 GCA_910578605.1 uncultured Lachnospiraceae bacterium
TCATGGACTCATAGTGATAACCAGATGCATATAAAGCTAAGGACAGCCGGTCAAGAGCGGTCTCTGAAAATTCGTCTGTTATGTATTGTTTGTTGTATGAATTACCAATTTCCTTATCTATCCAAAAATATGCGCAGCCTGTTATTGTAATTAAATATTGATATATTTGAAGGTGATGCTTATGGATAAAAGGTTCGTTTCCACAACTGCCGCACCGTATACAGTTACGTTGGTGTTTGCCACAGAAAAAAGGGGTGTCTTCTGTGTAAGCGTTTCGATACAGAAGAATAGAAGAAAGAGCCCCAAAAAATGAGTTTCTCTGTGCATTTACAGGGAAAGAGACTAAGTTTTCAATACTTTTTGTCATATGAATACCTCCGTTTTGTCACCGGCTTTACTGCACTTCATTCCAACAAATGAAATAGATTTCTTTGTACTTGATATTATCTAACTTCCGCTTTACACTTGTTTTTAACCCTCCGCAAAGCTGGGGTTTATCTTGCTTTTCATATAAATAATACTCCATCTGTTCATAACCTCTTTATCTTTTCTGGTCTATGTCGGTTGCAACAGCATATAGACCTCCCTGAAAATCTATTAATTCAAATTCTTTTGGAACATTCATTCCATCTTCATACATATACAACCAAACAAAGCCTTCTCTTACCCAATATAGGAAATCTTTTGGAAATAGCCCTCCTTTTTGCGAAGATAACCATTGGTCAAATATATTGAAAGTTCCCTCTCCGAACATACCTATTCCAGAAGAAACCATTTTACAAGCTGGCATCTATAAAATTCTTACACTCTGCAGTGTTATCCCTCCAAATTCATTATATTAAAACAGGCAAATCAAAATCCAGTCTGCCAAACTTTCTCAGTATGTCCAAATCTCGTATGATAAAATTACTTCCCCAATAATAGTTTCCTATCGTCTGTTCTGCCACACACACAAATGCTTAAAAATGGGGAAAGTTTGAGGGATTTACTTTCATATTCCGATTGTGATTTGATGATTTTTAAGGGAAACGAAATCACATGTAATTATTTTAAAATGATATTGATAATTTCCCCAGCAATATACTCTGTACTCATTGTACCATCTATTACATAATCTGAAGATGGCAATATATCTTTTTGCATTTGTACAAATGCCATCCTTGCATATTTTAAATATCCCATTAAGTGATTTCTGATCTCCTCACCAGATGCGTTACCCATATCTCTTAGAATCCATCTTGCTAACGCTATATCCAGTGGTGTATCTATATACTTTTTAATTTGCTCATGACAATAGGCAAAGGGATAATCAAGAATTAAATAATCACAAATTCCACTATTTTTAATTGTTAATATATCCTTTTCCAACGGTTCAAGATTCCAGACATTATAATTAGCGCCATCAAGTGTCCATTGATAAAAATCATCAACTTCTCCTTCAAAAACATAGTCATCAAAATGTAAAGTCTGCACATTGGATAATTGCTTTTTTATTTCATTTACTGTTGTTGTTTTCCCACCTGCTGTTACGGCTGCTAATGCAATCACTTTCATAAAATTACTCCTTATATCCTATGTACAAAGCTTAAGTTTGTACATAGGATATATTATTTTTCATTTTTATTTTCTAATTCAGTGTATCTGCTAAACGCTGCATCTCCTTGCTATCTGCAGATGGATAAAAGATTTGGCATTCACCGTCTGTAATTTCTGATTGAACCGTTGGGGCACAAATCAGTTTACCGTTTGATATAATTGCCATTTGTTTCCCAATGGCTTTAGCCGTAGCCTGTGCAAATTTATCCGTTCCCTCTGATGTAAAAGTGACTTCCACTATATTTTCTTTTTCTCCATTTACTGAATCTATGCGGGCAATTTCTGCCTTTTTCACATCCATACCGTCAAGCAGTACATCATCTTTGTTATATTTCACTGTTTTACCTTCTAATTCAAAAGGGCTTATATTGCTTAAACTCACAGCCTCTCCATTTTCGTCAGCCAGGTTTTCATACATCACAAACTGCAAGGCTTGTCTCTTCGCTTTTTTCTCATCCTCCGACAGTTCTTTCTCTGATGCTTTAAAACTGTCGCTCTCCTGTCGCTGCAATTCTAAGACATGATTATCAAAGTGTAAGTTAATATGTCCAGAATCTATAACTTCCACATCGAATTTCAAAGTTTCGCTAAAAGCCAGACTAGTGCATTCAAGTGTATAGTTGTCGCCGTTTTTGTTTTTGTAAAAGGAATACGTGTCGGATGGGCTGTAAAGATTGCATTTTTTTCCGTCGAAATCAATAATTTCATCTTCCTGTACCTGACCAAAAGTATATTCGCCCACATTCTTCCATTGTCCCTCAATTGCAAATTCTTCTTCATGCTCTTCTTCATGACCACAACCAGACAGGAGCAACAGACAGCAAAAAGCCAATATAAAAGACTGTTTTATTTTCATATATTCTCTCCTTTATCTGCATCTGTCTGCAATGATTTTATTTCCCCGCTTCCACTATAAAATATTTAGTTTGATATCATACAGTTAAAAGCATATATGCATAATTTATAATACATTTTATGTGTGACAAATTATTTCACTAATGCAGGCACACCATAGATTTTATTTTTTCCGGTAGCAAAATCAAAATCTGCCCAGACTACTCTTCCATTATAGACAATAGGCTGTGTTCCCCCTCCAAACAACATATTGGAGTAGGTTTTAGAATATACCTTTTTGCCCTTGCCGTCCACTACTATGTAATGCAGCTTTAGATTTTTATTGTTTGCCTTTGATGTAGTGTACATAATGGCAAATCGATTATCGTCCAATTTTACCATTCGGGTTTCCCCCACCTGTACTTTTGTCTTTTTAGGATTGTATGTTGTCAGCCATTTTACGCTGGATTTTCCTGTGTCCTTGTTTGCCACAATCAAATAGGCGTTTTGAGCGTAGCTGCTCTTCATTCCCGAGACTCCCTTAATCTTTTTATAGTGGGGCTGGGAGGTTCCGCACACAAGCACATTGTTTTCGCTGATTTCCATTCCCCCAACTGTGCATCCGGTAAAATTATCTCCCGTATTTCCTTTAAAGGAAAAGAGATTGGCAATTATATTTTTTTCACAGACAGTGCGGTAGTCCTTATATATATTTAAGAAAATATTTCTGGGAAAAGCATCTCCATGGTCTAACAAATATAGGTTTCCATTATCAAACTTTACATATTGATTAAAGGAATGGCTTGCATACACATCCCCTGTTGTGCTTCCCTTCATTGTTTTTGTATTAATGGCAAAGGAGATATTGGACTGGTGGTGAACACCATCATTTCCCGCATACATTTCCCTGCATGTATGTACATAGAGAGTAGTTCCCTGTATATCCATTCGGCAGCTTCCGGCATCAAAGGGAATATAGATACCTTTAAAAGCGTTAGATGCCGAACCTTTGATATTACATGTCTTTCCTTTTTTCCATTTTTTATTATATTTGATAATTTTAATTACTGTCTTTTTGTCGTTTTCCTTTGGGTTTTTATAGCCTACCGCCACATAAAAGCTGCCGTCCGGTCCTTGATAAAAGCCTCCAAAGTAATCGTATTTTAGCTTGATTTTTTTCGTTTTGGTGCGCTTTAACCTGCTGTTTAAAGTGTATATGCGAAGACAGTTCTTATCCGGCACCATCATGAAAAGCTTTCCGGAAGCTGTATAGTAATAAGCGTTATCGGGAGACGCCCAGTTCCATCCATATTGACTTCCCATATAAAATTTTTCAGACAGGGATAAGGTTTTCTTTATCACCGAGGCAGACTTAGGAAGCATCTTAGAAACCACTTGTGAATCATCAGAAGTCAGCTTTGGATAAAGCGTTTTGATTTTATAGTAGTAGGCAGTACCTTTGGATACTTTTTGAGTAAAGCTTGTTATATTTGGATTTTTAGTTGTATAAATACATTTGTAAGCGCCATTTTCCCTATTGGAACGATATAATTTGTAGCCTAGAGCTCCCCCCGGCTTATTCCATTGGATTTTCAAGGAGGATGGCCCTGTCTTTTCAATGCCGGTAATAGAGGCACCTTGTTTTTTCATTATAAAATCAACAGTATCATTATAATAAGTTTGCTCTACCGCTACAGCGCCGTTTTGTATATAGCCCCAAACAGCGTAAGTGTAGCATTTATTCCAATCTGTACTATTGACTGCTGTGGAGGTAGTGTTATTTCCTATTACTGTTTTTATTTTCTCAAAGTCATAGGAGCCTTCCTTTGCACGCATAATATAATAGCCGGAATACCCCTCTTTTTTCTTCCATGAGATGTTCATTGTCCTATAGTCCGTCTGCTTTATATTTTTAATGGATACGGTACTGTCAGAAAAAACAAACAGGGGGATACTTTTTTGTACGTCTCCTATAGAGAAGGTAAGGGTAGTTGTCCCCTGCTTTAATATTTTGCAGGATAATGTATAATCCTGCCATGAATTATTATCCGCTGTAATTTTGTTCGTTCCATTTACAATTTGTGCAACATGCTCATTGGAGCTGGAAATAGTAGCTGTGCAGGGAGCCCCGCTATAATTGTAAATATCTACCATAATAGAATAAATACTTCCGGGCTTATAGTTTGACTCTGGTCTAGTACCGATATTTATTTTATAATATTCTTCATTAAAAGTAAAACCATATCTCTGGCTCTGGGCGTGAACATCTGCTCTGTTGGAAAGAAAACATACTAATACAAACAAAAGCAGGATTTTCATTGTATCACTTATATTACGTTTCTTTATCATTGTACTCATACGGCAAGCCTCCTTTGCCAATCATTTTTAATCGTCCCAAGATACATCCTTTAACAATTCAATATTTTCCACGGTTTTATCTCTGCCCATAAGCTGCCCCACCGCATCGCTTGCCTTGGCATTTTCAAACAGCACCGCATTGACTTGCTCTACAATCGGCATGACTATATGATATTTCTTGGCAAGGGCAAGGGCTGCCTGGGCACTGTTGGCTCCCTCCACTACCATGTGTATCTCCTCCTTGGCCTCCGCCAATGTTTTTCCCTGTCCGATTAAATTACCTGCCCGCCAGTTTCGGCTGTGAGTGCTAGAGCAAGTTACAATTAAATCCCCAATACCTGACAGACCAAAGAAGGTGGGAAGCTTGCCGCCCATAGCAACTCCAAGGCGGGACATTTCATGAATTCCTCTAGTAATCAAAGCTGCCTTTGTGTTGTCTCCGTAGCCAAGGCCATCACTGATTCCTGCCGCTAAGGCAATGACATTTTTCAGGGAGGCTCCCAGCTCAATTCCTAAAATGTCAGGGCTTGTGTAAACACGAAAAACAGGACTGCTGAATATATTTTGAATCAACATGGCAGTCTGCTTATCCTTTGCCCCTACCACAACAGTAGTGGGAATGCCTTTGCCTACTTCCTCCGCATGACTAGGTCCGGACAGCACTGCCACATTTGCCTCTGAGAGCTCCTGCTCTATAATCTGTGAAATCGTAAATAAGGTTTTTTCTTCGATACCTTTTGCCACATTTACAATTACCTGATTTTCTGAGATTTTTCCTTTTAACAGTGCAGATGTTGGTCTGACAAACACGGAGGCCACTGCCATAACAATAACATCCTTGCCTGAAACAGCCTCATCTAAATCGGCTGTCACCGCTATGTTTTTATCTACTTTTATTCCTGGCAGACTTTTTTTGTTTTCTCTTGTGGAGATAATCTCCTCCACCTCAGTTTCCAGCTTCGACCAAAGGGTTACCTCATGTCCGTTTTGATTTAACAGTACGCTTAGGGCAATACCCCAGCCTCCGGCTCCTAATACACCTATTTTTGCCATAATAATCCTCCATTCCGAGAACGTATTTTTTTCAGGAACCAAAAAAACTGCTGCAAATGCAACTTTTCTTTTGGGATAAAAGCTTATTTGTGACGTTCTCGGCACAAATAGCTATAAGCAAACTTTGCTCGCTCCATGAAACAAACTTAATATTGTTGTAATTATTGTATTGGTTGTTGTTTTTTCTCTCCTAATTTTCGTTCATTCCCCTGAATCAGCCGCACAATATTGCCTCGGTGCTTATAGATTGCCAAGGCGCTGAAGCAGAAGCCTACCACGTATGTTTCCAATCTCTCTGATGGCTGCAGGTTTCGGATTAGTCCCAGTTGTCCAAATACAATCAATTCTATCAAAAATCCTGCCATAAAGCAGATAGAACCCAAGGATACATAGCGCCAGATGGCAGTAATGACAAGAAAAGTAATTACCATACATACAATAAGCCGCCAGTCAAACAGGGCAAAAATCACACCTGAGGAGGCAGCAATGCCTTTTCCCCCCCGAAAGCCCATATAAAAGGGAAAATTATGTCCCAGCACAACTCCCATCCCTGTATACATAGTCAACAAAAACATAGTATCTTGATGACTGCTGGAAAACAAGGCATGTACAGTTAAGCTTGCTAAAATTGCTTTCAGCATATCTCCTAAATAGGTGATTATTCCAGCCTTCTTTCCGAGAATACGCATGGCATTGGTGGTGCCGGCATTTCCGCTGCCGAATTGACGGATATCTACATGATGCAGTTTTCCGTAGATATAGCCAGTCTGAAATATTCCAAAAATATAGCCAATTATAAGACAAATTACTCGTTCCATACTATTCTTTATCCTTTCGCTCCCTGATAATAAATTTCAATGATGTGCCTTTAAATCCAAAGGCTTCCCTGATTTTATTTTCTATATATCTTGTGTAGGAAAAATGCATCAGTTCTTTGTCATTGACAAAAATAACAAATGTGGGAGGTTTTACCGCCACCTGGGTAATGTAATATAAGCGCAGACGTTTTCCCTTATCGCTTGGAGGCTGCTGCAGAGCAACTGCCTCCGACATAATCTCGTTGAGTACACCGGTTGCCACCCGCAGCGTTTGATTTTCCATTACCATGTCAATCACTTCAAATAGACGGTTAAGACGCTGACCTGTGACAGCGGAGATAAACACAAGCTCTGCGTATGGCATAAAGGATAGGACCTGACGGATTTTGTTTGTATGCTCGTATATTGTTTTGTCATTTTTCTCTACCGCATCCCATTTGTTGACTGCGATTACAATTCCCTTTCCTCTGTCGTGGGCAATTCCTGCAATCTTGGCATCCTGCTCTGTCACTCCCTGTGTGGCGTCTATGACAATCACAACCACATCCGCCCTCTCCACGGCAGTTACTGTGCGGATAATACTGTAACGCTCTAACTCTTCCTTCACCTTGGATTTTCTGCGAAGTCCGGCGGTATCTATAAAGACATATTCTCTGCCATTGTAGGTAATGTCTGTGTCAATGGCATCCCTTGTAGTTCCCGCTATATCGGATACAATCACCCTGTCCTCCCCCAGCAATTTGTTAACGATAGAAGATTTCCCTACATTTGGTTTTCCTACAACTGCAATGCGGGGGCGCTCGTCCTCCTCCTGGTCAAATTCTTCAAAATCAATAAGCTTGTCAATCTCCTCCAACATATCCCCCAGGCCGATGCGGGAAGACGCTGAAATGGGAATTGGCTCACCAATTCCAAGATTGTAAAACTCATATACATCCGGCATAAATTTATCAATATTGTCTACTTTATTTACCACAAGTAAAACAGGCTTATGGCTTCTGCGCAGCATATCTGCTACCTTGGCATCCGCATCCTGCAGTCCCTGTCTCACATCCGTCATAAAAAGAATGACATCCGCCGTGTCTATGGCTATCTGAGCCTGCTCTCGCATCTGAGATAAAATAATATCCTTTGATTCCGGCTCAATTCCTCCTGTGTCTATCATGGTGTAGGTGTGATTCAGCCATTCCACATCCGCATAGATTCTGTCCCTTGTGACGCCGGGAGTATCTTTGACAATGGATATTTTTTCTCCTGCAAGCACATTAAACAATGTAGATTTCCCTACATTTGGCCGCCCTACTATCGCTATGATCGGTTTACTCATTTCTATTCTTCTCCATTCTGCCCAAAGGCATCTATATAGGTTACTTTACCGTTTGGCCTGCGTTCTTCTGCATCTTCTCCAAGTACGGCTTTCACAAAATCACTGCCACTTGATTTTACAATATTTACCGGCACATGTAAAGATTTTTCCATTTCTGTCAATGTAATATCATCCAAAAATACATCCTCACCGCTTCTAAGTACATTGCAGGGAAGCAGCAATGTATCCCCCAATGCTTTGCCTGACAACTGTTTTATAATGTCTCCTCCTGTTAAAAGACCAGACACGGTAATCATTTCGCCGAAGAAATGATTTTCTATTTTATATACATAAAGCTTAAGGTTTGGAAATTTCTCCTGCATTCTGTCTGCCATAGAACAAATCTGGGGGTAGGCAAGCACTCCGGTGGCAATAGACACAGAGCGCTTTTTATTATCGCCATCTCGTTTTTGTAAAGCGGCTGTAAATTCCTCCTCTAACAGGCGCATCATGCCCACTCCGTTTTCCAACTGGATATAACCGTCATATTGCTCCTCTGGCGGAAACGGCAGGCCTGCAAGAATATACCACTCATCGCTGGCATGGATAAAATGAAGCCCCCATTTTTTGTAAAGCCGCTCCTGCCATCCCTCAATCTGGTGGATAAGAGCTATGGCATCTTCCTTTGTAAAGGGTGCAAGGGGATACAAGCCTTCCCGATATTTTGTAAGCCCAGCGGGCACTACAGAAACACTTCGCATAAAAGGCAGATAGGCGGTGAGATCCTCAATAGACCTGTCCAATTCCTCTTTGTCATTGATTCCCCTGCAAAGAACAATTTGTCCGTTCATCTCAATGCCCCCTTTATACAGAATATCTATTTTTTTAAGAGCATCCCCAGCAAAACGATTGTGGAGCATTTTACAGCGAAGCTGGGGATTTGTAGTCTGTACTGAGATATTCACAGGCCCTAAGTGATACTGTACAATACGCTCTACATCCCTCTCGGACATATTAGTCAGTGTAATATAATTGCCCTGCAAAAATGATAGGCGGGAATCATCATCTTTAAAATATAATGTCTCTCGCATCCCCTTTGGCATCTGGTCAATAAAACAGAACATGCATTTATTTTGACAGGAGCGATATTCATCCATCAGTCCATTGTCAAATTCCAGTCCCAAATCCTCCTCATACTCTTTATCTACCTCCAACAGCCATTGCTCCCCATTCTGTTTTTCAATCAACACTTCAATATACTCGTCATTAGTGAGATATTGATAATCAAATATATCCTCAATGGGCTGTTCATTGATGGAAAGAAGAATATCCCCCTCCTCCATTTCTAATTCCTGGGCAATGGAACCTGGTATTACTTTTTTGATTGGATGTCCTTTCATCCTGCTCTCCATTCTTTCATCTCTATATTTATTCAATTGTAACCGTTCATCCTTTGACTGAACTGTCACTTTCCAACATGGATTTCTATTTATTTCTAGTTGTTTTCTATCTTGTCTTTCATGCTGCATTTTTTGCTTTCATAAAAAAGCTTGTTTCTGCCTGCACAGTCAACAACCCCACAGCAAGCTGTAGGGTATGGTTCTACATGAATGATAATTATTTTGTTATATCTGATGGTATTTTTCAATGAGTGAGCGTATTTTCTCTGTAGGACTCATAACACCCTCTGTAGAAATATCATGATTCATTGTATCAATAATAGCCGCTAAAAATTTACTCATATCTGCTTCTAAATAGTACGGACGTTTTAATAATTCTTCATTTCTGTAAGTCAAGTTGGTGGTAATCACATAATTAAAATATCCTTTTTCGTAATATTCGTCAAATTTCTCCATACCATCTGTAAATAAACCAAAGGTAGTACAGATAAATACTCTGTTTGCCTTGCGGTCTTTTAACTGCTTTGCCACATCCAACATGCTTTCACCGGAGGAAATCATATCATCAATGACAATAACATCCTTCCCAGCCAAAGAGGAACCTAAAAATTCATGGGCGACAATAGGATTCTTGCCATTGACAATAGTAGAATAATCACGTCTTTTATAAAACATTCCCATATCTACACCAAGAACATTAGAAAAGTATACAGCGCGATTCATTCCGCCCTCATCAGGGCTGATTACCATAAGATGCTCGGAATCTATTTGTAAATCCTTTACCTTTCTGCAAAGAGCTTTGATAAACTGGTAAGGGGGCATGTAATTGTCAAAACCGTGAAGCGGTATGGCGTTTACTACCCGGGGGTCGTGAGCATCAAAGGTGATAATATTAGAGACTCCCATATCCATCAATTCCTGAAGGGCAAGAGCACAATCAAGAGATTCTCGCTTCGTTCTTTTATGCTGCCTTCCCTCATACATAAAGGGCATAATTACATTTACCCTGTGGGAATTTGCCATGGCAGCGCTGATAATTCGTTTCATATCCTGAAAATGATCATCTGGTGACATATGGTTAGTATGTCCGCAAACGGTGTATGTTAAACTGTAATTTCCCACATCATCCATCACAAAAATATCATCGCCCCTGACAGATTCTCCAAGCATTCCTTTAGCCTCCCCAGTACCAAACCTAGGGCAGCAGCATCTGATTAAATAAGAATTACTTAGATAACCTTGAAATTCAATAGCTGACTCATGCATATTTTTGCGATTTCTTCTAAAATCTACTATATATTCATCTACACGTTTAGCCAAATCCATGCATCCCTCTAAAGCAGCAAGCTTTAAGGGGGCTACGGGAATTGTTGTCTCAAACAAATTGTTTGACTGCATTATAATTCCTCCACTTTTTGATTATGTACAAACTGCATAATTACTTTATATCAATCCTTATGCTTAGTCAAGAAAATTTTTATGCAAGTAAATGACACATTTTATGTTTTCAATACTTTATTGAATAATATTTTTTTGTTATTTTGCGGTATATGTATAATTTTCACTTGCTTTTTACTCTTCGTCTTTTTATCCTGTACATCAAATTTTATGAATGTTCTATTGTTAAAAATGCAGCTAAGTTCCCTCTTTGTCCCATGGAGGCTCTATGGGAATAAAGCAGCTTTGGATTGCAGCAGGTACATAAATCAGGCATTACAATATTCTTCTTGGGCACTCCGGCATGGAGCATTACTAGTCTGTTTGCCTCCCACAGATTCAACTGATATCTGCCATTTGGTTTTGAAAATAAAATTTGTTTTTGCTCTTTTTCATCCATATTTTCACAAAAAGCAAGCGCTACTTCACTGCTTACCTCATAACAATCCTGACAAATAGATGGTCCAATACATACAATCACATCTTCGGGATTGGTGTTAAACTCCTCCTTCATTTTTCTTAATGTGGCTTCACCCATTTTATGCAGTGTTCCCTTCCAGCCGGAATGGGATAAACCGATTGCTTTATTTTTCCCATCGACAAAATATAGAGGAACGCAATCGGCATAGTAGGTGACAAGCACAAGGCCCTCCTGGTTGGTAATCAACCCGTCTACATCTGTATAGTCCCGCTGTCTCCACACCCCTTTTCCCCTATCCTCTTTCCCCACTCTTTTTACATTGACAGTATGGGTTTGGTCACTTGCCACCAGGTTTTGTTCGTCAAATCCTATGGCAGCGCTGATTTTATGGTAATTGGATATTACATTTTCCTCCTGGTCTCCTCTGCTGAAGCTCAAATTCATGGAAGATAGATGTTCCTTGCTCACCCCTCCTAATCTGGTAGAAAAACCATGATTAATAAAAGGTATTTTATCTAGCCTAAAATACCTCAAATAGGGCACACCATTTTTCTCTGTCAGATAAGTAGAGGGATTACCAGGTTTTCGAATCCATGATATTTCTTCAGAAATGTTATTATCATCCATATGCTTACTCAATTTTCCTCCATTTCATTCAAAGCTGTAAGAGCTTTCTAATTGCTCCTTCTGTGGTGCTAGCACACTATAAATTGAGATTACAGTCCTCCATAGGCATTGCGAAGAAGATGAATCTGCTCTCCTAATATTTCTATTACATCAAATCGGCAGGGGGTGTCAAAGGGTGTATGGTGATAGTACAAATACAATTTTGCCGCCTCATATATTTTCTTTTGTTTCTTTTTGGTCACGGCATCTCCCGGTGTACCGCAATCGCTGCTGCTCCTATATTTTACTTCAATAAAACAAAGATATTCTTGTTCCTTTGCTATAATATCTATTTCGCCTTTTTTGGTATATACATTTTGAGCAATCACAAAAAATCCCTGCTTCTTTAAATAATGAACTGCCCTGTTCTCATAACGGTTTCCTATTTTCCTCCTGTTAATCATCTAATTCCCTCCTCAATTATGTTTATCAATAATTTATAATAATTTATTTCGTAATCTATCCATTCTGTCTACAAATACAAGTATCTCTGCCACTACCTCATACAACTCAGGGGGTATCATATCTCCAATTTCCATTTTAGATAAGGTAGATGCCAGTTTTTTATCTTCATAAACAGGTACATCATGCTCATTTGCCTTTTCAATAATTCTGTCAGCAGTAGCTCCCTTTCCGGTTGCCACAATGACAGGTGCAGTATCACCCTTATTGTACTGAAGAGCAACTGCCGTTTTCGTGTCTTTTTTTTCCATACTCATGCCTGCCTTTCCCTTATACTGCTCCAGATAATATATATTGTAAGTATTTTGTTCCTTAAGTAGTTATGCTCTTACATCAAAATTATATCGTCGAATCACAGGGGTTTTCTCCTCCTGCAATATTTTTTGTTGTATTTTCTGTTCTTCTTTTTGTGTCAATGCACTGCAGTCCACATGAAAGCCCTTTGCCTCCAAACGTTCTTTTAATTCTTCTAGATGCTCTAACACAATTTTGGTGCTTCTCTTATCCTCCAATTGAAACTGGGTAGATAATCTATGGTCCTGCAGACGAATATGGATATCTGTAGCACCTAAATTCTCCAAATCAAAATGTAGAAATGCCGTCAGGGCATCTTGGGGCGAGCGCTTTTTCTTTTTGTTGCTCCACACATATAAATCACCCTCTGTCTGGGAGGAAGAAAATTTTACAGGTATAGGCATATAGGTGACATTTTGGGAAAAATTATCCAAAAACTGCATTTGATTTTGCAAATCTCCATTGGCTGTTTTTATCATAGAACTGTCTTTTCCCGTTTGCTCCATTAGATGTTCCATATTCATTCCAACCTGTCTAATCTTTTCGTACTGCGCCTGCATCATTTCTTTTAATTTTTCTCCGGACTGCTCTAACAACTCTGGTTTTAAACAAAATATATCCTTTTGAGCGGACAAAAACAAATGCTTCACATCTTCTCTGGATAATAACAATTTTAATTTATCCTGCTGTACATTTTCAGGGGATTCTAACACTTGAAGAAAGGCTTCACGAAAAGCATCTAGTTGTTCCCTTGAAAAAGATTTTATTGTGGGCAGCTGTAAATTTTGTCTGTTTCCTTCTTCTTTAGTATCCAGAGAGGAGTCTGTGATATAGCGCAAAATTTCTTCTTTTGTGAGTAAATCTGGCTTTTCAGCTTGTACCATTTCTCCACTTTCAAGCTGGCTTAAAGTGCTGTCATTATTTGCGGCTGACATATGGGGTGAGTGCTGCGCTGCCGAAACATCTGATTTCCCCATGGCTTTTGCCAATTGGTTCCACAGGGAGTCTTCGGGAGGACGTTTTTTTGCTGTTATTTCTTGATTTGTTCCTAGTGATTCATTTTCCCTGGGGAGTAGTATATGTTCCTGCTCTTTTAGTGCTCCATTCTCATTAAGAGTAACCGTTGCCTCTGTCTCACCAGGTGAAGATAACGCAATATCGTTATTGTTTGGAGTTCCTGAACTTTCTTCTCCCAAAATAATAGAAAATATTTTTTCCTGCAGAGACAATCCCTGTATCATGGATTCATTTTCCATTGTCTGCATTACAGTATCATACATATGAGAAAAAATCTGTCCCACTTGCTTTTCTAAAGATAGATTTCCGCTCTCCCAAAGCTCAAAGGCGGCTGTATTTTGAGGTGTTAAGGGAAGCTCCATCTGTTTCATTGTGACAAGAGTGGACAGTTGAATAGAAGGATTGGCTCTTGAGGCCATAGATAGCTCCAGTATGGAATTTTTATCAATTGGCATACCTTGCTCTACTAAAGCGGTCACTATCGCCTTATTGCGGTCAGTGCCAGGCAGCTGTGCCGCCTGCAGGGCCTTTTGAATAATCATTTCATTTTGTTCCTTTGCCATAATAGGACGAAGGGATAATAAACCTCCTGTATTTTCTTTTACTTGGAAGATTACCTTATCCCCAATATTAAAGGAAAACTTTTCAGTAAGCAGGGCATCTACCAGATTATGATTTTCCATTTCAATCACTACATATGGATTGCGGATATCCTGAATCGTACCGTTTACTACATCTCCCTTTGCGAGAGAGGACAAGGTCCCACCCTGTTCTCTTGGTGGATTTGAATCCGAAACACCTTCCCCCTCGGCTGCCTGTGTGTTCCAATCTCCCTTAGTGTATGTGTTCTGTATGGAATTTTGTTCTAAACGGATATGCATAGACATTTCTCCTTCTCCTATTTCCTTCTTTCCACTCTGCCTGCAAAGCAGCAAAAACAATTTATTTCTTGTTACATGGGGAAGGGTTATAAGAATTTTTTTACAAAAGTTTTTCTGTGAATTGGAGTGATACCATATTTTTGTATTGCTTCCTCGTGCTGTTTAGAACCATATCCTTTATGAGAGGCAAATCCATATTGAGGATAAGTTTTATCATAATCTATCATAATTCTATCTCTTGTCACCTTAGCGATAATGCTGGCACAGGCAATAGAGATACTTTTGGCATCCCCTTTTATAATGGGTATTTGCCTCATAGGCATATCTGGGATAGTCACAGCATCGTTTAATAATATATCGGGTATAATGCTGCCATTCCTTACCGCCTCCTGCATTGCTTTGTAAGTTGCATTGAGAATATTTATTTCATCAATTACTTTAGGACTTGACATGCCGATTCCAACACTTAATGCCTTATCCATAATTTCTTCAAATAATTCTTCCCTTCTTTTCTCGGAAAGCTTTTTGGAATCATTCACATAGAGAATATTGCAGTCTTTTGGCAATATTACTGCAGCAGCAACAACAGGACCGGCATAAGGCCCCCTTCCCGCCTCATCTATCCCACAGATTCCTTTATAAGCTTCATATTGGTTTTCATATTGATGCATTTGCTCTAGACGAGCTAATTCTGCTTGGTATTGGGCTATTCTTTGCCTTGCGCCCTCTATGGTCTGAACAACACCCTTTCGCATATCCGTTTCATATTGGGCAATCAACCTTGGTAACTGCTGAATTTCGGCAGTCTTAAATTCCTTTTTTATTTCTTGTATATTCATATCCCGTATCCTTTCTTCTGCCCTTTTATTCTTTTGGGGAACCGATGATATTGGATTCCACAGTTTTAATTTTGCCAAACTCACTAAGCGGCCAAATCCGAAACACAGCTCTTCCAAGAATTTCATCTCTATGTATACAGCCAACCTCCGGCTGCCCAAGGTCATTGAGATAGCGGCTGTCCTTACTAATACTGCGGTTATCTCCAATGACAAAATATTCATCTGCCCCTAAGTAAAGGGGTTTTTCGGCATATCCTCCCTCTGTATATTGACCATATCCATATTCCTCCTCTAGTACCTTGCCGTCTATTAAAATCTGGTTATCTGAAATCTGTATACTTTCACCTGGCAAACCAATAATTCTCTTAATATAATATACTTCTCTTCCATTATTTTCCTGATAAGGAAATACAATAATATCAAATCGCTTAGGAGCTTGAAAACGGTAAGTAAGTTTATCCACAATCAAACTTTCCCCATCATTTAAGGTAGGCCACATGGAATTGCCCTCCACCACTGTGCGCTGTCCGATAAAATTTAATACAAGATAGGTAATAATCACAGCAATTCCCGCGTATACTACAAATTCCAAGCCGGAAGCCAGACGTTTTTTCCGTTTTTCCTTTTTTATTTTACTTTCTAAGGATTTTCTTGATTTTTTATTTTGCAGCTCCATCTGATAATCTGCATCCACATCAAAAGTTAATTCCTCCTCCTGCAGGCCTTGATGAAATTTTTCCTGCAACTCTTGGTCCTGTGACTCCATACTTCTCTCCATTTCAAATTATAAATTATAAATTATTTGCTACATCTTTCCAAACTACTGATTTTTTAAGGAACCTACTCCCGCCAAAGGAAAAATACGAAAAATTGCTCTGCCCTTTATCTGACTCCTTTTCACAATACCGATTTCCTTTCTTCTGCTGTCCTTGCAGTTATTTCGGTTATCCCCAAGGAGAAAATATTCATCCTCGCCTAATGTAAGCGCCTGCTGGGCAATCCCTGCACTGTACATCGGCTCTTTTCCGTAATACTCCTCTAGCATTTCTCCATCAATATATATTTTGCCATCCTGAATAGAAATAGTCTCCCCAGGCATTCCTACAACTCTGCTCATGCCGGCAGAATATCCCTTCCTGGCAAACAATACAATGTCATAGCGCTTTGGTGCTATACCTCTTTGCACAAGCAACACATGCCCTTTTTCAAGGGAAGGGCTCATAGAAGAATCCTTTATGAATACTCCCGCAAAAAAGAAATTGTGTATCATAAATAAAACTACACCTATCACAAGCAAAGTAATAGCTGTTTTCATTATATTTATTTTGTATTTCATCCAAAACTTTTTAAATACCACCTATAATCACCTGCCAACTTCTTTTTCTTATTGCCCATTCATAAAAGTGTGACACTTTTCACTATTTGGTTTTTCCAGGGAGATGCTGCCTAATTTGCCATTGCGGAATTCTTCTAATATCATAGCGGCTGTTCTTTCATAATCTAATTCATTACCAGCCTTGATAAAGTTTCGGTTGACCGCAATTTTTTCTAAACACTGGGGAGCTGTTTCACATTGTACATCATATCGCTCTATCAAACTCTGGGGATATTGTTCTATCAAAAAGGTTAAAAGCTCTAATGACAATTCTGTGATATTCATAATTTCATCCTTGATGGAGCCTATAAATGCCAGTCGAAGTCCTACAGCCTGGTCTTCAAACTTAGGCCAGAGAATTCCTGGTGTATCAAGCAATTCTAATGTTTTGCTTAATTTAATCCACTGCTTGCCCTTTGTAACCCCTGGCTTGTTGCCTGTCTTTGTACAGGCTTTTCTTGCATAAGAATTGATAAAGGTAGATTTTCCTACATTGGGGATACCCACTACCATGGCTCGGACCGGACGATTTAATATTCCTCTTTTGCGATCACGCTCTATTTTTTCCTTGCATGCCTCCTGCACAATGCCATTAATCTGTTTGATTCCATTTCCTTTCTGGGCATTGGTTTTCACTACATAATAGCCCATATCCTTAAAAAAATGCTCCCACATAGCAGTGATGGCATCATCTGCCAAATCCGCCTTGTTTAACACAATAATGCGGGATTTTTGTTTTCCTAATTCATCTATGTCTGGATTTCTGCTGCTGAGAGGAATACGGGCATCTAATAACTCGATGACTAAGTCAATCAGCTTCATGTCCTCCTGCATCATTCGCTTTGCTTTTGTCATATGACCTGGGTACCATTGAAAATGCATATTTTTTACACCTTTCTATCACCATAAATTTACTTTTTATAAAAAATAAAACCAATGTTTTGAAATGGTGCAACCCGAAACCACACCTTACCTTGAATCCATTTTTTATTTACTTTGCCTATCGTTTCACTTCTAGAATCCTCGCTGAAATTCCAGTTATCTCCCATAACAAAATATTCATCGGAGGCCAGCCTTATCTCATATTTCGCAATACCAGGATTTACAATATCCTCCAAGTCTTTGTTGTAGGAGGATTGCTTTCCGTCTATATAAAGCCGCCCTTCTTTCACTTGTATGGTTTCGCCGGGCAGCCCTAGAATTCGCTTCAGATATACTTTATCGGCATCTTCATTTTCAAATACTACCACATCATATCGTTTTGGGGAAGTTAGCTCGTATATCATTTTATCAATCAATACCTTCTCCTGATTTTTTAATGAGGGGGACATGGAACTGCCGACAATAGTTTTATTTTCGCACATGTAAATAGAAAAAAACAGTGCAACAATCACAATGACCATAATATCCACTATCCCTTTTAAAAATTTGTCCACTATCACATTGACATCCGGCATAATGCGGACTCTGCCCATCAAAACCACTCCTTTCCTATGCAAAAATGGCTGGTGCAACCAAATTCACTTGCTCCAGCCATTTTTTCTCTTATGCTGCAGCTGCCTAAAGGCCGCCACATTATTTTACTAACTCTTTTACTTTCGCTCTCTTTCCTACTCTGCCTCTCAAGTAGTTCAATTTCGCACGTCTTACTTTACCTAAGCGCACTATCTCAATCTTGTCAACAGATGGGGAATGTAACGGCCATGTTTTCTCTACACCAATGCCGTTAGAATTTTTTCTAACCGTAAAAGTTTCACGGGAGCTGCCGCCCTGTCTCTTCAATACAACACCTTCAAAAACCTGGATTCTTTCACGATTTCCTTCTTTAATCTTTGCATGTACCTTCACAGTGTCTCCAACATGAAATTCTGGTACAGACTCTTTCATTTGAGTTGCCTCAATGTTTCTAATAATATCGTTCATTTGTGGGACCTCCTTAATATTTCGATGTTCTTAATACTCACTTTGTAACAGAGGAACACCTATTTTCTCACAACATTGTTTACTTTACCATAGATTGACAAGTATTTCAAGTTAATTTTTGATTTAAATCCATATTTTTTGAACTTATCAGGTTACCACTCTACTTCTATCATACACGTATCCACACCGTTTATAATTTCAAACAATGCAACTTATACATCTTGTGTGTGCTTTTCAATTCTCTCAAGTTATTTTTTGATGTATATATCTTTCATATAAATCAGGCCTTCGTTCCTTTGTGCGAAGCACAGACTGCTCTTTGCGCCACGCTTCAATATTGGCATGGTGACCGGAAAGCAAAACATCCGGCACTTTTTTGTCCATAAAAACCTCTGGTCTTGTGTACTGGGGATATTCCAATAAATCCTCCTGAAAGCTTTCAAATTCAGCAGAGGTATCATTGTGCAGCACTCCGGGAACCAATCGGGAAATGGCATCTATCATAACCATAGCAGGCAGTTCACCGCCTGTAAGTACATAGTCACCAATAGAAACATAATCTGTCACTATCATCTCCAACACCCGCTCGTCCACCCCCTCATAGTGACCGCACAGAAGAATAATGTCATTCTCCTTTGCAAAATCCTGCGCCATGTTTTGATGAAAGGTTTGCCCCTGAGGCGTCAAATATACCACTCTGGGATTTTTTGTATTGATTTTTCTCATTAAATCCTCATAAGCTAAATAAATAGGCTCAGCCTGCATTACCATGCCTGCACCGCCTCCATAGGGATAATCATCCACCCTTTTATGCTTATTCATGGCATAATCTCTTATATTGACAGCATTTACATTCACTAATTCCTTTTCCATAGCCCTTCCGGTAATACTGGCATTAAGTCCCCCCTCAATCATCTCCGGAAACAATGTTAGTACATGAAAATTCATGATTCAAACAACCCTTTCATTTTGTGAATAAACATTTTTTTCTCCTGCAAATCTACCTTCTGCACACATTGGGCGATAGCGGGAATCAGAACCTCTTTTCCTTCATCGGTTCGAATTACATACACATCATTTGCTCCTGTCTGCAGAACTTCCTTTAATATGCCGATTTCCTGATTTTTCTCATCTACAACAACCAAGCCAATCAAATCTGCAATAAAATACTCATCTTTTTTCAGGGGAATTGCATTTTCACGTGTGACATATAAACCCATCTTTAAATATTTTTCAATCTCATTGATAGAATTATATCCCTTAAACTTTAAAATCACAAACTGCTTAAAATACTTTACGCTCTCTACTTCCACATTCATTTGTTCTTTTCCGGTATCTAATATAAGTTCTTTACACTTCTTAAAGCGCTTTATATCATCTGTTGTGGGAAAAACCTTCACTTCCCCCCGTATCCCATGTGTCTGGGTGATTACTCCTACCTGTAATAAATCTTTCATTTTTACCTCTCATTTTTATATACTTTAGGTGATTACAAAATTTTGAAGCCATCCAACTCCTAGATTCTTTCATTTATTTTAACAATACACAACCACCAACTATCACATGATAATAATCCCAAATATAATCCAATATTCTCTAAAATTTGAACAAGCCCCTCACTCATGAGGAGCTTGAACATAAAGCAAACTTGCCTGCTTTATTCTTCTAATTATGCTGTTTTGCTAATTGACTTTATTGTAATATATCTACTACAATCTTTTTGTCGTCTTTTGATGCGGCAGCCTTTACAACAGAACGAATCGCCTTTGCAATGCGTCCCTGTTTACCGATAACCTTTCCCATATCCTCCTGTGCCACTTTGAGCTTAAGAATAATAGTATTTCCTTCGGTCTCCTCTGTCACTACTACCTCATCCGGTGAATCCACCAATGCTTTCGCAATAATTTCCACCAATTCTTTCATAATCAACACCTGCCTATCGTATTATTTCTCAATACCGGCAATTTTTAATAACTTAGCAACAACTTCTGTAGGCTGAGCACCATTTGCCAGCCATTTCTTTGCTAATTCTTCGTTAATCTGAATTGCACTTGGTTCTCTAGTTGGATCATAAGTACCGATTTCTTCGATGAACTTACCATCTCTAGGAGATCTGGAATCCGCCACGATAACTCTATAAAAAGGAGCTTTCTTCTGTCCCATTCTTCTCAATCTGATTTTTACTGCCATTTTTTTCACCTCTTCTCTTTTTACTGTCCTTGCTTTTCATTTGCAATGTGTGAACACCGCAGTTCATAAGGTATCTTCCTTATGAAATATGAATAATCTATATCTAAGGATTTACTCCTTAAATAACATAATAATGATAATGATGATAAACTTACTCTACTGTTTAAAGCCCAAAGGGCAGCTTCATACCGCCAAAGCCTCTTTTTTTCTTGCCGCCCATCAGACCAGACATCTGTTTCATCATTTTTCGTCCCTGTTCAAATTGCTTCACCAGCCTGTTAACCTCTGCAATATCCACACCGGCACCTTTTGCAATTCTCTTTTTCCTAGACGGGTTTAGCAAATTGGGATTTCCCCGCTCTGTAGGCGTCATAGAATAAATAATAGCCTCCACCCTTGCCAGCTGTTTCTCATCAGGAAGCTGGTCGTCACTGATTTGACCGCTCATACCCGGAATCATACTTAGCACTTGGGCAAAACCACCCATATTTTTTAATTGCTGCATTTGCTCTAAATAATCATTAAAGTCAAATTCCGCTTTTTTTATCTTTTGCTGTAATTCCTTTGCCTTCTCCTCATCTACCGCACTTTCTGCCTTCTCAATCAGGGAGAGGATATCCCCCATTCCCAATATGCGGGAAGCCATGCGGTCAGGATGAAATTGTTCCAAATCGGAGAGCTTCTCTCCCATACCAATATATAAAATAGGTTTTCCTGTAACAGCCTTAATGGAAAGAGCGGCACCACCTCTTGTGTCACTGTCCAGCTTTGTGAGAATAACCCCATCTATCCCAATCTTTTCATGGAAAGCTCCTGCTGCGTTGACCGCATCTTGTCCGGTCATGGCATCCACCACCAATAAAGTCTGGTCAATGGTTATATTTTCTTTAATCTCCACCAACTCATTCATCATGTCTTCATCTACATGAAGTCGTCCGGCTGTATCCAATATCACCACATTATTGTGATTCTTTCCCGCATGCTCAATTGCAGCCTTGGCAATATTGGCGGGAGTGTGGCTGGTTCCCATAGAAAATACCGGAACCCCCTGTTTTTCTCCATTTACTTTTAACTGCTCTACAGCAGCTGGACGGTATATATCACAAGCCACCAGAAGAGGACGTCTTCCCTTTTCCTTCAGCTTTCCGGCAATCTTAGCAGTAGTAGTAGTTTTTCCGGCGCCCTGCAGACCAACCATCATAATGATGGTAATTTCATTTTGTGGCCTTAAATATATTTCTGTAGTCTCAGAGCCCATTAATTTTACAAGTTCTTCATTTACAATCTTAATTACCATCTGCCCAGGTGTCAAACTGTTCATAACATCTTGGCCGACAGCACGCTCATTGACAGAGTTGATAAACTGTTTTACTACCTTAAAACTAACATCCGCCTCCAGCAAAGCCATTTTTACTTCTTTTAATGCTGCCTTTACATCTGCTTCCGTCAATCTTCCCTTGCTTCTAAGGCCCTTAAAAATATTTTGTAATTTATCAGATAAACTTTCAAATGCCATATATTCCATCCTTTCATATGTACATAAACTGCACATTGAAATTTGCCAAAATCCCTACCATTCTTCCATCATCTGCTTAGAAAGCAGCGCAATCTCCTGCACATGGATACCATCATTGTCAATGGAAAACTGGGTTGCCTGGCGATGAATCTCATCTGCCAGCTCCTTTGCCTTAAGAAACTTTTCTACAAGATGAAGCTTCTGTTCATATCCCTCCAACAGCTTATTACAACGTTTTATCATATCATGAACTCCCTGCCTAGAAATTCCCTGATCCTTTGCAATCTCTGAAAAGGAATAATCGTTTAATACCACATCCTCAAAAATTTGCCGTTGATGCGAGGTGAGCAATTCACCATAAAAATCATATAATAATGCCTGTTCATAGATTTTTTCCATCTCTGTACCCATGCATACCACAAGCTTTTGTCGCGATACTGCCCAATAAATTTTATGAAATAAGAAATAAACAGTCCTTCATCACAAAACATTTGATTCATCTATTTATTTCTTCTGCTCACAGTTGCTTATTTTATCGGATATTAAGAGAGATGTCAAGTATTTTTTCTTGACATCTCTTGCATGCTGTGTATTTTTTTTAATACATTATTAAATGCAGTTCTGTTTGCTATGGTAAATAGTTGCTAAATGTTTTCTATTTGCCAGTCAATAGGCTCAACACCATGTTCCTTTAGAAAAGTATTTGCCTGGCTGAAATGCTTGCATCCAAAAAAACCACGAAACGCAGATAATGGACTTGGATGAGGTGCCTTCAAAATTAAATGCTTTGGATTATCCAGCATTTTAATTTTGCTCTGGGCCGGCTTTCCCCACAGCATATATACAATCGGCCTGTCCTGTTTATTTACCGCCTCAATAATAGCATCTGTAAATTTTTCCCAGCCTTTGTGCTGATGAGAATTGGCCTGATGTGCCCTAACGGTCAGTACCGTATTCAGTAAAAGCACTCCCTGGTCAGCCCATTTTTTTAAATATCCGTTGTTTGGAATATAACAACCGCAATCCTCCTGAAGCTCCTTGTAAATATTTTGAAGGGAAGGAGGAATATCCTTCTGCTCCGGCAGCACGGAAAAGCTTAAACCATGTGCCTGTCTTTCATTATGATACGGGTCCTGACCTAAAAGCAGCACCTTCACTTCACTTAAAGGTGTAAAATGAAAAGCATTAAATATGTCCTCTGAAGGTGGAAAAATCTTCTGGGACTCGTATTCTGTTTTCACAAATTTGTACAGCTCCTTATAATAAGGCTTAGAAAATTCTTCTTGTATCTCATTTAACCAATCGTTTGTAATTGCGCTCATATTCTTACGCTTACCCCCTGTTCTCTTAAATATTTTTTTAAATCTATAATTTCCATTTCCTTGTAATGGAATAGTGATGCCGCCAGTACAGCGTCCGCCTTTGCTTGCGTCAGCACATCATAAAAATGTTTTTTTGTACCTGCACCTCCCGAAGCGATTACTGGAATTTTAACATTCTCCGAAATGATTTTTGTCAATTCCAAATCATATCCCGCCTTTGTGCCATCACAATCCATACTTGTCAAGAGTATCTCTCCGGCTCCAAGATCTTCCGCCTTCATTGCCCACTCAACGGCATCTAACCCCACATCAATTCTTCCGCCATTTTTGAAAACATTCCATCCATCTGCATCAGTCCTCTTTTTTGCATCAATGGCAACTACTACACACTGGCTGCCAAATTTGTCCGCCGCATCGCTGATAAGGCGGGGTGTATTGATTGCCGCAGAATTGATAGAAATCTTGTCCGCACCCTCCCGAAGAATCACTTTAAAATCCTCTACACTGCGGATACCTCCCCCCACTGTAAATGGAATAAAAACCTTTTCTGCCACCTTTCTTACCAAATCTACCACTGTACTTCTAGCATCGCTAGATGCCGTAATATCTAAAAATACTACCTCATCTGCGCCAGCTTTGTCGTAAGCAGCAGCTACCTCCACAGGGTTCCCTGCGTCCTGCAGATTTACAAAGTTTACTCCCTTAACAACACGGTTGTTATGGATGTCAAGGCAAGGAATAATTCTTTTCGTGTGCATTTATTGTTCCTCCTCACTGCTTGCATTCTTTTGTGCTGTTTCTTTACTATTAGAAATCTTTTCAATATTTGCAAAATTTTCTAGTATTTTTAAACCGGTATGTCCACTTTTTTCCGGATGAAACTGACAGGCAAAGACATTATCCTGCTCCACAGAGGCATGAATATTTGTGCTGTACTGGGTGGAGGCAGTGACAATTTTCTCCTCATTGGCTTTTAAGTAATAAGAGTGGACAAAATATACATAGGAATTATCCTCCACGCCCTGAAATAATCTGCCGTAAATATGGTTGCCCTCCTGATCCTGGGCCATAGGGTGTAGTTCTAGGGAATTCCATCCCATATGAGGAATTTTCAAATCATCATTGGGCGGTATGCGAAGTATCTCCCCGGAAAGAATTCCAAGCCCGTCTGCTCCCTCGCTTTCGTCACTTCTCTCAAACAATAATTGCAGACCTAGACAAATTCCAAGAAAGGGAGTACCCTGCTGTACTATTTTATGTATCGTATCCACCAAATTATATTTGTGCAGCTTCTCCATGGCATCTCCAAAGGAACCTACACCTGGAAGTATCACATGGTCTGCCGCTAAAAGCTCCTCTGGATTTCTAGTAATCAGCGCCTCTTTTCCTAAATACACCAGCGCCTTCTCCACACTTTTCAAATTTCCTGCATCATAATCAATTATTGCAATCATGGCATCCTCCTGTTTGTAAAATGAACTATTTTCCTGTCTGGATGTAAAAGCTGTGATTCCTATAAGGAAAAAGTGCCATTGTCCCTTTTGACTTTGGCACCTTTATTTGCATTTGCTAATATACTACAGAATAAACTTTTACTTTTTTGACTCTGCTTCCTCTAAAGCCTTCTTCTTTGATTCCTCTTCGCGCTGTTTTTTTTCTTGAAATCTACGCTCGTATGCAGACTCAAAAGTAAGCTTGTTTACTGTATCATAGACTTTTTGATTATATTCTTTTGTTTTATCCATCAGCGATACTAACTGCTCTGCTTTTTTCTGTGATAAGCCAAACTTATCTTTCAGCGTTTTTAAGATAGATTTGTATACAGACAATGCATCTCCTGACATTCCTATCTCTACAGCTTTAGCATTGCTTTCCTTATACTTCGCTACTCCCTTCAATAAGGAATCTAAGGCGGAACCATACATATCTAATTCCATAAAATTCTCATAAGATTTACATGCCTTATCTAAATATGCCACAAGACAAATTTGCTCATAAAGCTTTTCATCATCTGTCCGAAGCTTCATACCGCTAATAGCATCATAAGCACCCCTGTAATCCTTCTTAACAAGCAAATCTGTGGCAGTTTTAATATTTCGGGAGTAATGAAATTCCATGCTTCCAAAATAAATTCCACAAAAGCAGGCAGCCCCAATGGAAAAAATCAAAAACCACCCTTGAGCTGGTATTTTAATGCGCTCATTCGGACTTTCTGTCCTTGGCTTCTTCACCTTTTCTTTTTTCTCTTTTTTAGGTTTTGCTTCCTTTGCTTCCTTCTTTGCCTGTTTTTTCTCCTCTTTTTCTTGTTTCTTCTTCTCTTTTTCCTCTAGCTTTGCCTTAGCTCTCTCTTCCTTTTCCAGCTTCTTTTGCTCATCATTTTTCTCATCCTGCTCAATAAGACGTTTTCTCTCTTCCTCTTCCTTTTCGGGATCTAATTCATCTCCGAACAGCCAGGTGAGAAGTTTATTTTTCTTCTTTGGTTTCTTAGGAGTTTTTTCATATAAGTCTGTATCTGCACTTAAAGTATCATCTAGAGTCTCCTGGTCTTCTGAAAAATCACTTTCCTCCTCATTTAATATATCCAAATCATTTTCTGTCAAATCTAACCCAGATAAAATCGCATCCAGATTTCCTTCCGAATCAGAGCTGCCAGAACTAATGTCCTCTACTTCTGGTTCCAGCGACAATTCCAATTCTTCTTCTGGTGCTGGTTGCTCAGTGTCAGAGGTGCCATTTAAAATGGCATTGAGAGAGTCCATCAAATCATTATCCGAATCCATCTCCTCCGTTTGTATAGAATCCTCCTCCAAACTTAAATCTTCCAGGGCAGCTTCTCTGTCTGCCTCATAAATTTCATTTACAGTCTCCGTGTCAATAACATTATCTGACTCATCCAATTGTGGGAACTCAGGCATATCCAGATTATTTTCTGCAAAAGCATCCTCTGATGATAATGGATTATCAGAAGAAATTTCTGCAAACAAATCATCTAAATCTGAAGTATCTAAATTATCAAACTCCGCCATCAAGCTATCCTCACTCATGGAATTCACAGCAGCATCATAAGCTGCTGCATCTGCCTGCATATCTGATTCAATTTTATTATGTAATTCCTCGCCGATTCCATCATTTTCCTGACGCTCATCACCTGCTTCGTTTGCCATTACATTTTCTAACAGGCTATTTAAATAATCTTCATCTGCAGAGTTGTTTTTTGCTGCCATATTTGTTCACACCCTTTGTATATATTCACGCTAAGACAAATAGTACCCAAAACATTTGTCTGCAGGAAGACCTGCTGCTTGCTGCGCATTCAAGCTAAATTAATCCTTCTAATAGAACAGACTGACAAAATATAAAGTAAAGAATCATCCTTTACATATTTTCGCTGTCTTCTAGTTTATTATCCTCTTTCTCCATAGCGTCAATTAAATCATCAATAATTTTAACCAAGCTTCCGATTTCTGGTTTGGACAACTGGGCATCTGCTCCTAAAGCCACACCTTTTGCCCGCATTTCCTCGTTAACTAGAGAAGAAAAGATTACTAACGGAATGGACTTTAACTGCTCATCATCCTTAACAAGCTTTGTGAGGCGATGTCCATCCATCAACGGCATTTCAATATCTGTGATAATACATTTTACTGCTTCTTTGTAAGTTCCGTTTCGTTTTGCCTTGCACAGATAATCCCATGCCTCCTGACCGTTAGCTGTCATAGTAACATTGGTGTATCCTGCCTTTGACAGTGAGTCATAAATCAAGCGGCTTAGTAGAGGAGAGTCCTCCGCCAACAATATAGGATTGTCATTTCGATTGCGCTGTCCTAATTTTTCAATATCGGATACTTTTAATCCTGTCTCTGGACTAATATCTGTTACTATATTTTCAAAATCCAATATAATAACAAGCTTTCCGTCAACTTTAATAATTCCTGTTGTAGCTCCTGTTCCTGTCTCTGTAGCGTTGATTGTATTATCTGATTTAATAATATCTGCCCAGGAAACACGATGTATGCCAACTACGGAATGAACATGAAATGCAATATTCAGCTTATTAAAGTTAGTGACAATCATCATATCTCTCTCAGCATTTTCAGATGGGGGCAGATGTAGTTGATTTGCCAAGTTAATTACCGTAATCACAATATCCCTCGGCATAAAAATTCCTTCCACACTTGGGTGGGAATTAGGAATAGGGGTTACTGGCTGAAAGGTGAGGATTTCACGAATCTTTGCCACATTGATTCCGTAATGATTACCGCCCACAGTAAACTCCAGCACTTCTAATTCATTGGTTCCACTTTCCATTAAGATATTCGTTTCCATAAAAAACTTCCTCCCTGTTTTTATCTTATTTTAATGCTATTGTACCTTCTATATCTCCACCAGTGATAGTCAGGGATATATCTTTCATATTTTTGGCTGATTTTTCTGATACTTCAAAAATCAATACCAGTTCTTTGCTTTTTCCAGCGTTTATTGTGTCATTATATGTATTTAAGGCATTTAATAGCAATGCTGGTATTCTGGCATATTGGATTTCATTGTCTCCAATTTCCAGCTGATAGTTTAATCTCTTTTCCAGCATATTTAATCTCTTTTTTCTCTTTCCGGTATTTCTTACAGAAAACTGCAATACTACCAGTTTTTTGTTCTGTGCTGCTGTGACACTAGTAAACAAATCATCTGCATTTCCCTTTGGGTAGGTGTCTGTGACTAAAAAGCCCTTATATGTTACATGAAAATTAGTCAATCCCATAACCTGGGCATATGTGACTTTTTTGTCGGTTTTCCCGTCTGTACCTGTGTGGGAGCCTTTGTTGGACTGATTTGCCTTTGTTGTTGTCTCCTCCTGCTTTGGAGTTTCCACAACATATCGAGTAGTCTCTTTTTTTGTTGTTGTCTCTGTCAACAATGCTTTATTGTTAAATCTTTTATCGTGCTTTAACAATGCATTAGCAGCGTACTCTACAAGAATATCTTCCTTCTTTTCCTCCACCTTCACACTTTTGCAGCCGGTTAAGCTAACACCACATACAAGAAAAAGGAGCAGCAGCATTCTGCCATGTGTTTGTTCTTTCATTTCTTCCTCCATTCCGCGGGGCTACTTCTTGACGGAAAATAAAATTAAGAAACCCCAAGTTTGTCTGATACTTCAGACGAAAACACTCATATAAAAATAATACCATTTTCAGAAAGTTTTTTCAACCAGTTTTTACACTTGTCAAAAAGAGCCAAAACAGCTTCCTCTTTTATCATGCTGTTAAACTGCGCCTGCCTGTTCCCGCTCTACCTCAAGCCAAAATAATACACCGTTTTCCTTATTTTCCACCCCATACTGTTGGTGAAGGTTTTCCATAATTGCCTTTACTATGGACAAACCAATTCCACTTCCCCCGTATTCCCGGGTTCGTGCCTTATCTACTTTATAGAATTTCTGCCAAATTTTATCTATATCTTCTAGAGGAATTAATTGTCCGGTGTTCATCACGCTCACCCTTATCTTGTCCCCTCTTTCCAGAACATCAATATAAATCTCCCTCTCTCCACCTAAGTGATTCAGAGCATTGCTGACATAATTTGTCAAAACCTGCTCTATTTGAAATTCATCTGACCATACATAGTATTCCTTTGAATCGTCAAAATAAATTTTCGCCTCCTTCTGCTCCATTAAAATATCAGAAGCATTGAGGACTCCGCTGATCAAAGCGATTATGTCAAATCTCTCCATGCTCACCCCCTGATTTCCAAACTCAATCTGATTTAGGTTGAGCAGATTCTTCACCAGCTTATTCATTTTGTTTGCCTCGTCTATAATGACACTGCAGTAAAAATCACGGCTTTCCTGATCTTGGGTAAAATCCTCTAAGAGTCCTTCCGCGTACCCTTGAATCAATGCGATAGGTGTCTTTAATTCATGAGATACATTAGAAAGAAATTCTTTGCGCATCTCATCAATCTGCTCCTTTTTCGCAATATCCCGCTGTAATTCCAGATTGGCCTGTTTCAATCTAGAAATCGTCTGTTCTAACTCTTCAGAGAGATGATTCATATTTTTACCTAATATTCCAATCTCATCATCACGGTTTCCCGTATATTTTGCGCTGAAATTCAAATGAGACATCTGTCTTGATAAATCGGCCAGCTCCAATATTGGCTGAGTAAAGGATTTTGTAATTATCAACATTAAAACAGAGCAAAATAACAGCATACCAGTACCAATATAGCCCATAAGCCGATTTGATACCATAACACTCTCCTGAATGTTTTCTAATGCAATTCGCATTACAAACATATTGCCGGAATTCAATACCCCTGACATCTCTAAATAATTCATATTTAATTGGGTGTCCTTCACAGTCACAAGGCGGCAGTTGTCGTTCTTTTCCAAAACTGTTTCATTATCCTGGCTGGAGGAAAAAAGAATTTCCATCATGCGGGACTGCATTTTCTCAGAGGCAATACCATGACGAAATATCATATTAAAAGAAGAATCTGCAACCAGCAGGGAGATACCATTTTTCTCACATAGCTGCTGCAAATATAATACATCCGACTGGCTGAGAAGACCATTGTAGAACCCTTCTGTCTTCACATAGTTCATGGAATTTAAAACCTCATACAAGCCTGTCAAAACAGGCTTCTTTTTAGAAATATAGTATGTGCCAAGAAACAGGCTGTTTAAAAGCCAACAAGCCCCTATTGTCAGCATAGTAAAGGATATAAGAAGAATTGTCATCTTAAATCTTAACGAGTGGTTCATCTGCTTCATAATCTGTACCAAGCATCCAGCAAAAATATCTGCATTTTCACCGGATTCCTTTTTTGAATTTGTTTACACTTCAAATTTATAGCCCATTCCCCATATTGTTTTAATGTACTCACCGGCATCTTTTAACTTACTTCTCAACTTTTTCACATGGGTATCTATTGTTCTAGCATCACCAAAATAATCATAATTCCACACATTATTCAAAATTTTTTCTCTAGAAAGGGCTATTCCCTGATTTTCTACAAAATATACTAAAAGCTCAAATTCTTTGTAGCTCAATTCTACATTCTCACTGTTTACCTGCACAATATGAGCAGCCTTATTGATTTCTAAAATTCCTGCCTTTAGACCTTCCTCATTTTCAAGTACACCACTTCTTCTCAATATGGCATTGATGCGGGCCACTAAAATTTTAGGGCTAAAAGGTTTAGAGATATACTCGTCCACTCCCAAATCAAAGCCCAAAAGCTCGTCGCTCTCATCGGATTTTGCCGTCAGCATAATAATAGGCACTTTAGAGTATTCCCGTATTTGCCGGCAAACCTGCCAGCCGTCCATCTTTGGCATCATTACATCCAAAATCACAAGAGAGATATCCTTCTCCTCAAAAAATATATTGATTGCCTCCTCCCCGTCCTGTGCTTCTAGTACAATATATTCATTTCTGACAAGAAAGTCCTTAACCAATTTTCTCATTCTGCTCTCGTCATCAACCACTAATATTTTTGGTTCATTCATAATTTCACCGTCCTTCCAGACATGCCGACAAAGCCGGCATAAGCAATTATTTCGAATTTCTTTCACATGTTTATCTTTTAATATTGAAAGATTATATACTAAATTTATGTTACTTTTGTGAAGAATCTCGTTCTTTTTCCATGCTTTCTCTCTCCACATCCAGCTTTCTCTGCTCCTCCCGCAGCTGATTTTCTCTATCATTCAGCTGTTGCTCCCATGTGGCATATTTTGTCAATAAACGACTTTCATAATTTAATATATTTAAGTTTTCACTGTTAGACAAAATAAGCGCCATCACAATACTGCCCACAATAAGGCTTACAAGAGCAACCCCCATGCGAACCACTAATTTTTGCAGTCTTTTACATTTCTTTTTCAGCTGACGCAGTTGAAAATCTGACTCTCCCTCCATTCGGGACATGCGAAGCTTTGTCTTTTGTGAATCCACTGCCGCCACTCCGTTCTGAATTGGCTTTGCATCACCTAAATATACTGGAACAGGAGGTATCGTTGCATTTTTCAAGTTTTTGCTTTCATATAATAGCTGGTATAACTGTGCTAAAAAATCATAACCTACCGGAGTGGAAAATAAATTTTTTTCAATCAGCTGGCGATAAATCGTCAATACTGACTGCACGTCATCAAAATTTGTATTTTTTTGGAGATGAGCAATTCCCTGCTGTTCATTTAATGCTTTTTTATATTCTTCATCATCATAAAATGCATATCCTCCAACAATTTTTTCTTTTACCATACACACCATACCTTTCTCTCATGCGCTCTCTTTGTTCACTATAGCATATAGAAAAAAAGATACTGCAACTTTCGTAAAATCACAGCACCTTTCATATTTACCTTTTTCCCATCCTCCCAAAGGGGGCAATACTTACCCATAAACGATAAGGGATCCTCCGAAAAGGAGAGCAATACTTACCATAAACGATAAGGAATCCTCCCCCAAAGGGGTCCCTCCTTACCGTAATAAATGGACTAGACGGGAGTTGAACCCGTGTCCGAAGCCCTATTCATTCAGGCATCTCCCACTACAGTCTTTGATTTATCATTCCCTTATTCCTACGCCCAAAGACAGGCTTAGAAACTTAGTAGCTTCATTTATCTTCCTATTTCTCAAAGCTTTGAAACAGGAGGTCCCCGCAAGGTCGATGCCAGGTTCTCAGGCAGCGGGTGGCCTGAGGCTGACAGCTGCCATTAGGCAGCGTACGCGAAATTGTCTTCTGCGTTTATATTTAAGTTTGAGCTTTTTAGGTGGTGCCCGCCACCAGTGGCTTCCCAAATTGCAAAAACCCCGTCGAAACCGGTACTAGCCCGAAAGGTTGATACAATATCTTTTGTACTAACCTATAATACTGTTTTTTAGTTTGTCTTGTCAAGAGATTTTTATTCATTTTGCTCTAACATTTCGCTAAATCTTTCAAATGGAACAGATTTCGAAAAGTAATAGCCCTGTACAATATCACAATGTATTTTCTCCAAAAATTCAACCTGTTCCTGGTTTTCCACTCCCTCACATAAAACAGTCATATTCATCTCTTTTGCCATGCGAATTACATTTGCCAGAACAATTCCATCGTTTTTCCCAATTTTCTCCTTCAAAAATCCTTTATCCATTTTCAAAACATCAATAGATAAATCTTTTAACTGGCTTAGGGAAGAGTAACCAGAGCCAAAATCATCCATAGAAACAATAAATCCATATTCCCGCAATTCTTCTAATACTCTTCTGGCTTTTTCTCCCTGGTCTAAAAATGCGCTCTCTGTAATTTCAAATTCCAGCAATTCACAAGGCACCTGGTAAATATCTACCAACTCTTTTACCTTCTTCGCAAAATCATTTTTTCTCAAATGTACCCTAGAAACATTCAAGGAAATAGGAACAATGCTCAAACCTTGGTCTATCTGTTTTCTAATATACCGAAATACTTTTTCATATACATAAAAATCCATTCGCACAACAAATCCGTTATCCTCAAATACTGGAATAAATTCATCTGGACGAACAATACTGCCATCTGCTCTTCTCCATCGCACCAGTGCTTCCGCGCCGACTATTTTTTTTGATTTTAAATAGATTTTTGGCTGAAGCTCCACTACAAATTCATTAGAAAAAAGAGCATTTTCCATCTGTGTGACAATCTCTATTTTTTTCAGAATTTCTCTGCGCATTTCTTCATTGAACAGGACACATTTTTTATTTGAAACCGTTTTTGCTTTTTTTCTTGCAGTATTTGCGTTATCCATGGCCGTTTCAAAATCCATTTTATTATCTTCTAAAATAAAAACACCACAATTAAAGCTTATTTCTAAATTAGGATTCATGTCTAGTATTGTATGGTATATTTTTTTATTCCATGCATTAACAGCAGACATGACACTTTGGGGCATGTCCGATTGCTTTAAAGTTATAAGGAAACAAAAACGGTCTGCCACAATACGGGTTCCCACACATATACTGTCACCAATTTTTTGATATACCTCACCGATTGTACTTAATACCTTATCTCCCACTTGATAACCGAAAGTTTCATTGATATATTTAAAATCTCGGATATCCATGGAGACAACGGCATACTTTTTCCCTCGATGGGCCTTTTTCAATATCTCCTTCCCCTTCTCCAAAAATATTTCTTGTTTATATAAACCTGTCACCTCATCAAAATTAGTCAATTTTTTTACAATTTTTTCTGCGTCATCTAACACTACTAATTTTAACAAATATTGAGTGATAATTTTTACAATAATTTTAATGGTGCGTATTTCCCCGTCTGTCCACTTATGATAACGATTGTAAATCTCAAAGCCAATTGTTCCCTGCAGCATTCCCATATCAAAAATCCCGCAGTGAATATATGACCCAACTCTTCTGGTAGTCACTTGCTTTTGGAGGTTTTCCACCATTTGCTGCTTTCGTGTATCATTGCATATTACAAAACCGTTCTCGTCAAAGCTTCTAACAAACTTTTTCCAATCCTCCACATGAATTTTATTTGTTTGGTGAAGTCTAGGAGGAATGCCATTGGCGCACCACTCATAGCGAACTGTATAGGAGCAGCTGTGGTTGGAGCTGTCTGTAACAAAAATTCTTCCCAGATGAAAATTTTCTCCTACCTTTTTCATCAAAAGCTGCAGAGCGCTCTGGGCATCCTTTGTATCCTCCATAATATCCAAAGCAAACTCCAGCAATCCATGATAGAATTTGTCATCCTTTGATGCCTTTTCCAACTGATGTCCTATCTTCTTTCGGTTCTCCTTCTCCCCCTTTATCCGTTTTGCATATTTTTGTTCATGACTATTTACATAAAATTTACAGCAATCCTTACCACTATCCTTTGCGGCATACAGGGCAAGCTGAGCATGCTCTAAAAGCTCCTTCTGTCTGATTCCATCCACAGGATACAGAGAAATTCCTACACTGGCTGTCAATTTGCCAGGAATTTTGCCCACATAAGTGCTGCGGACAATATTTAGAATCTGACCAGACTTTTTACTCACTGTGCTCTCGTCGTTTTCACCGTAGTCAAAAATCAGAAAGGAGTCTCCTCCATATCTTCCTATCACAGCATTGTCCGCAAATAATTGCTTTAATTGTTTGGAAATGTAAATGAGAATCTCGTCACCAAAAATACGTCCTAAGGAATCATTGATTTCATGAAATGCATCTATATCTACAAGATACACACTGCGAATATTTTTATCTCTATGCTTCTGAAGATAGTCGGACATCTCTTTCAACGCCTCTGCCCTGTGATAAATTTGAGTCATGCTATCTTTTCGGGACTCCTCCCGAAGCTTAAACTCCTCTAGTTTTTGTTTATGTATATTGGTTATTTTTCCTATAATATATCCATGTCCATCCTTCTCCCCATCCATATGACATCCGGCAATCTGATAATATTGAAACACTTTAGGAGAAAGATATATTCTGCACTCTATTGTAAATTCTTTTTTTCTTCTTTCTTTTACATCCTCCAACAGCTTTTGAAGCTTTGGCACATCCTCCTTGTGAACTACCACATCTTCATTGATAATCTTCATAAATTCCTGAAGAATAAAACTTTCTTTTTTTAGCTCATTGCCGGAGCGATAGCATCTCAGTTCATCTTCATCTATCAAGTAGTCAAAAAAACTGTCTGCCGCTAAGGATGCCAATATTTTCAGTTTTTCCTTCTCCTGCTCTAGCGCAGCCTGGGTTTTTTTTAGGTTAGTGATATCGCTGAATACCATCTGCACATAGATGCGATTGTCCTTTGTATGCATTACGGAGCCTCTGGCAGCTACCCACTTTAACTGATGGGTATCTAGGGTGTGGATGCGAACCTCCTCCTCGATATGACCGCCCTCCAGCATGGAACGTCGAATTGCCTTCTCTATCCGCTTTTGATCTCGTTCCTCCATTCCTTCAAAAACCATTTCTCTTTCAAATTTTTTGTAGTATTCCCTCCTGTCCCCTCCAATCAATTTAAAATAACCATCTGAGCCATATATAAAATCAAATTCATTTTGGTTATAATAAAATTGAATCACACCGCCTGGAATACTATCCATCAGCATTTTTAATTTACCTCTGGATATTTCATCACCGGCTATTACATCATCATCTCCTGTTATATCAAACAATCCTTTTCCCTTTTCCTTCATCTCTTTCCATCAAAACCTTTCCATCCATCATATAATTTCAGCGATTGCGTTCCCATACACAATCACCTTTCAGGGCTGCTATAGTCCTAAATCCCTATTTAAATGCTTCATAAATAATTGTACAAGCTCTTGTTTTTCTCTCCAGAATCGCTTCCCAGCCGGTGTCACCATTGGATTATATTCTAATATCTTCATAGGATAGCTCTGAAGTCGGTCATATACACCTATATAAGAACAGGCTGAATTTTTTCCTTCTTCCAAACAATCAAGCAATATAGACAGTGCGCCCTCCTCATCTAACAAATCCGCCTCCATAAGTAAAGTCAGCTCATAGGAAGTATTCTCCTCTTGAAGACTTTTTTTATCGGAATGTCCGGCAATCAACTGACAGATATATTCTGTCTTGGGCATACTAATATTGTTTTTCTTTGCATACTGTCTGAAAATATTGCTGCTGTGCGCTGCATGACCCTCTCTACCGAGGGCATAACCGATATCATGAAAAATACAGGCGATACATACCTCCTCCTTTTTCAAAGGAAGAGGAGGGTTTTCTTTTATCAAACGCTGCAGCCATTCATAAACCCGCCTGGTATGCTCCGTTCTCAGACGGAATGACTGCCCGTTTAATCTGTATTGATTTCCCCCATGCTCGCACAAATACTCTTCTAGATATTGAAACATTTCCTCAAACATTCTGTTACCTCAAAATCATGCAGAAAATGATTAGTAAAGATTTTTTACTTTAAACTGCTTCTCTGCCTCTCGGCGCTGATCCTTTTTGGCAATGTCCTGGCGTTTATCATACAGCTTTTTACCTTTTGCCAAGCCAATTTCCATTTTCACCCTTCCCCCTTTAAAATACACTTGAAGGGGAACAATGGTATACCCTTTTACAGCCATTTGCCCCTCCAGCTTTTGAATCTGATTCTTGTGAAGCAGAAGCTTTCGTACCCGCAAAGGATCTTTATTGAAAATATTTCCCTTTTCGTAGGGGCTGATATGCATATTATATATAAACATTTCCCCTTTTTCAATACGAATAAAAGATTCTTTCACACTACACCTGCCCATGCGCAAGGATTTCACTTCTGTGCCGGCAAGACAAATGCCTGCCTCTAGGCTATCCTCTATAAAATAATCAAATCTTGCCTTTTTATTGTTGGCTATTAGCTTTATAGCTTCTTTCATAAATTACACCAAGCTTCAACCTTTCTTTTTTCATTCACCTTTCCATAGCTGGCATAAACAATTTTTTGTATCGCAACTGTTTGAGATGCACCTTAATACCCATGTCAATATTAGGGCTTTCTATTCATTTTCTTCCTTCTCACACAACTCAAAATCAATCGTTCTTGCCAGCTTATCACAGGAGACAACCTCCACGGTTACCTTTTGACCAAGCTTATATTTATTGTTTGTTGTCTCCGAAACCATCTCATAATGTTCTTCATCATAATAATAACAATCATCCTTCAAGCTTGTAATATGAACAAGCCCCTCTATTGTGTTTGGCAGTTCCACATACAAGCCCCATTTTGTAATGCTAGAAATCACACCCTCAAACTGCTCATGGATATGCTCCATCATATATTCCACCTTCTTGCATTTCACCGTATCACGCTCCGCCTCATCTGCCCGCCTCTCTGTCACACTGGAGCTTAAGGCTACCTGGTCTAATATTTTTTGATAATGATGGATTCTCTTTTCTGCCATTCCTCCCCTGAGATTTTCCTTTATAATCCGGTGTATCTGCAAATCAGGGTAACGTCTGATAGGAGACGTAAAATGACAGTAATACTGGGTGGCAAGACCAAAATGTCCGGTGCACTGGGTGGCATATCTTGCCTGCTTCATAGAGCGGAGTGTCAATCTGCTAATGAGCATTTCCTCCTCTGTTCCCTCTATTTTTTCTAACAGCTTTTGCAATTCCTTTGGATGAATATCATCTCTTGAGCCTTTCATTTCATAGCCAAAATTATTGATAAATGTACTTAACTTCAGCATTTTTTCCGGCTCAGGTGTATCATGGGTTCGATACACAAAGGGCAGCTCCTGCCAAAAATAATCCTGGGCCACCGTCTCATTGGCAATCAGCATAAAATCCTCTATAATTTTAGTGGCAGTATTTCTTTCATATGCATGAATCTCAATGGGATGTCCTTTTTCGTCTAAAATCAACTTGCTCTCAGGAAAATCAAAATCAATGGAACCCCGCTGTTTTCTCTTTTTGCGAAGAATCTGGGCCAGCTCTCCCATCAGTCGAAACATGGGTACAAGAGAACAATACTCGGCAATTTCCGCTTCATCCTCATCCTCCAAAATTTTCTTCACGCTTGTGTAGCTCATCCTTCTGTCTACCTGAATTAATGTTTCAGCAATCTGATGGCCCACTACATTTCCTTTGCCGTCAATCTCCATAATGCAGCTTAAAGCCAGCCTGTCTACTCCCTCATTCAAGGAGCAAATACCATTGGAGAGCTTGTGTGGAAGCATGGGAATTACACGGTCCACAAGATATACGCTGGTCCCCCTTTTTAATGCCTCCTTATCTAGCGGGCTGTTTTCTGTAACGTACTGGGACACATCGGCAATGTGTACACCAAGCACATACTTGTCTCCTTTTTTTACAAGGGAAACCGCATCATCTAAGTCCTTTGCATCCTCTCCGTCAATGGTAACCATCTGCCAGGAGCGAATATCCATCCGTCCCCCCTTTTGTTTTTCCTCCACCTCATCTGCAATGGCTTCTACCTGCCCCATTACCTCCCGGGGAAATTCAGTAGGAATATTATAGCTTTTCACAATGGAGGCAATATCTGTCCCTGGATCATTAATATGTCCAATAATTTCTATTACTGCACCCTCAGGCTTTTTACTTTTGCTTCCGTAATCGGTAATTTTCACAACCACCTTATGTCCGTTAACGGCACCCTTGGATTTCTCTAGAGGGACAAAAATATCTTTCGCAATTTTTTTATTATCTGCCACCACAAAGCCAAAATTTTTGGATTTTTGAAAAATCCCGACTACCTGAGTGATGCCCCGCTCCACAATCTTGATAATCTCCCCTTCTTTTCGTTTTCCGCCCCTTTCACTGGGCCGCAGCACAAGCTGTACTGTATCCTTAGTAAAGGCACCATTAACAAAAGACTCTGGAATAAAAATATCTTCCTCAAGGCCTTCTACTCTCACAAAACCAAACCCTCGCTCGTTGGCCTCAAATACACCTACATACGCATCTTCTCTTGGCTTTTGATACTTTCCTCGCTTGCTTAAGCCAATTTTACCTTCCGCAAGAAGTACATTCAGAACCTCCTCCAATTCCGCCCTGTTCTCCTTTGGAACATTTAGAACCATAGCAAGCTCTTTTAATTTCATGGGTACATAATGCTTGTCTTCTATTATATCCAAAATGGTTTTTTTTCTTTGTTCTAATATCTCTTTTTCCATATTACACTCCATTCCGCAAACCTTAATCATTTAAAATTTCACCTTTAAACAATTTGGCTTTTTTATGTGCAGGACCATTTTCCTATACAGAAAAAAAATCCTGCTTTACAGGATTCTCCGCCTGTGGCGGGTTGCTTTTGCGGCATCATTATCTTTTGCCGCTGTACGATAAAATAGCACCCCCTAAAATGAGAGTGCTGACTTTTTTATTATATGTTAAAAATTTATATTTAATACAATTGCTAATAAAATAAATGCCACTGCCAATATCTTAGTGGTTCTCTCCAAAGCACCTTCCATGGAACGTCCTTTGTTCTTTCCCCAGTAAGTCTCTGCTGCGCCACTGATAGAGCCTGTCAGTCCGGCAGACTTTCCCTCCTGCATCAACACAATAACCGTCAATACGATAGCAACCAATATAAATATAATTGTCAACGCTGTTCTCACGCTACACACCTCCTAAACTGTCCAGCCTATAAACAAGTTGATTCTAACATACTTCAATTTAAATGGCAAGCAGAATTTGGCAGAATCAAAAAAATTCATGTTAAGATTGTCTCTTTTCTGGGAATGTGATATAATAAAAGCGGTGTGTTTGGCTTATTTTATCAAAAAAGCCAATTGTTTAGAATGGATTCATTATTTTTACATACATAGTTAGCATACTATATAAAGTATGTATTTGGAGGACATAATATGATGGAGGAAAAAGAGAAAAAGCATATACTAATTGTAGATGATTCCAGAACCATCTTAAAGCATGCAGAGGGAGTTCTTATGGGCAGTTACCAAATCACCTTAAAGGAATCTGGTAAGCTGGCATATGAATGGCTGCTGTCAAACACCCCCGACTTAGTGCTATTAGATATCAATATGCCGGAAATCAACGGTTATGAAACCTTTAAGCTTATGAAGGAAAATACCCGTATGGCAAAAATACCTGTAATATTTTTAACGGCGGACACCAACCAGGACAGTGAGGTAATGGGCTTGGAGATGGGTGCCATGGACTACATAACAAAACCTTTTGCACCAAAAGTAATGCAGCAGAGAATCGCAAGAATTATTGAACTAAATGAGCTGCGCAAAAATTTAGAATCTATTGTGGAGTCTAAAACAGAAGATATTCAAAAATTTTTTATTCAGTCTATCACTACTATTGCTTATGCCATTGACGCGAAGGACCGTTATACCAGAGGTCACTCCGTACGTGTGGCACAATACTGTGTAGAAATTGCAAAGCGTTTGGACTGGTCAAAGGAAAATCAGTTGAATTTATACTATATTGCACTGCTGCACGACATTGGTAAAATTGGCATTCCTGACCGTATTTTAAATAAACCAGGGCGTCTGACCGACGAGGAGTATCGATTGATTCGCAATCACACGTTGATTGGAGACAGTATCCTAAAACCAATTACCCTTGTACCTCAAATCTGTGAGGGCGCCAGACATCACCACGAACGCTTTGACGGAAAAGGCTATCCCGATGGTCTGAAAGGCAGTGATATTCCTTATGTTGCCAGAATTGTTGGAACTGCCGACACCTATGATGCCATCACCTCCAACCGCATTTATGAGCGGGCCAGAGTGTTAGATTATGCCATTGGTGAATTGGAGAAGGGAAAGGGAACACAGTTCGACCCCTATCTTGCGGAAATTATGATTCAGATTGCCAAGAGCGGATTTACCCCTAATTTAGAAACCAATGTCTTTGAGTTAGAGCATTTCTCAACATCGGAAGATGCGGAGCACGATAAATTTATTGTCTCAGTCTGCAATGATGCAGGCAATGAATCTAAGCACAATGAGAATTGTGATTATCTTACAAATTTCTTTACCCGAAAAGTATTTGAATCCTATGTCAATACATATTTTAAGGATATGCTCAACACAGGAACTATGTTTTTGATGGATATTGACCATTTTATGTATGTAAATGAAAATTACGGACATGTAGCGGGAGACCGCATTATCTGTATATTAGCGGATGTTATAAGGGAATGTACCTCCGAGGATGAATTTGTCTGTCGTATCAGCAGTGATGAATTTGCTATTTTTTACCGGAATATGACGGATATTACAGAGATTGAGAATACTGCTAAACGGATTATGGATACCTTTGACAGTGCCATCCGGGAGATTGATAATGATCACAAGCTATCCCTTTCTATTGGTATATGTATTGCTAAGAAAGCAAATCAAGATTGTAAGGTGCTTCTGCAAAAATGTGACAAAGCCTTATACTTTATTAAACAAAATGGAAAAAATAATTTTAAAATATATCAGCAGACAGAGGTAAATATAGCCAGCAGTTTAAGTAAGGGACTGCAGATGGATTTGGCACACTTAAAGCATCGCTTGTCGGAGGAGATACCTGCCCAAGGAGCTTATCAAGTGGAATACGGCCACTTTGAAAAAATCTATCAGTTGATTGCCAGGAGCTTAAGCCGCAACAATAAAATGGCACAGATTATTTTATTTTCCATCAACGAGAATATTCGGGGTACTATGGATATCGGAGAATTGAATGAGGCAATGAATGTGTTAGAGCGCTGCATTGTCAGCTCTCTGAGAAAGGGAGATGTCACTACACGGTATTCTAGTTCCCAGCAGGTAGTAATTATGATAGATAGTAATATTGAAAACGGAAAACGTATTGCCCAGAGAATTATTGAAAATTATTCTCGTGTGTACGATAATTACAATGTAGAATTGATTTATAATATTGAAGAGATTTCATCAAAACAATAGAATTGTTACATAAAAAGACACCCCATGAAACAAATTGATTATAAAAATCCACCTGTTTCATGGGGGTTGTTATTTTATATGTTATCTGTACTCTTTCTTTTTTATCCTGCTATTTTACAAAAGGATTTTGGTATTTAGCAGCACTTCTCAAATCCTCCTCTATACGAAGAAGCTGATTATATTTTGCCACTCTGTCACTTCTGCACGGAGCACCTGTCTTAATCTGTCCTCCATTGACAGCAACTGCTAAATCAGCAATAAAGGTATCCTCCGTCTCACCAGAGCGGTGGGAAATCACTGTAGCATAGCCGGCTTTGTGAGCCATCTCTATAGCATCCATGGCTTCCGTCACACTTCCAATCTGATTTACCTTAATTAAAATTGCATTGGCAGCTCCAAGCTGTATACCTTTTTTTAATCTTTCTGTGTTTGTGACAAACAAATCATCTCCCACAAGCTGTACTTTATCCCCTAATTCTTTTGTCAAGGCTACCCAGCCATCCCAATCCTCCTCGTCCAGACCATCTTCAATGGAAACTAAAGGATATTTTTGTGTTAATTTTTTATAATATTCAATCATTTCTTTTGTGCTTCTCATCACCGTGTTTTCTTCTGTATCTGGTCTGGCTTCCTGTTCACCCTCCATCCGTGAACGAAGAAGCATACTCTCTCCCGGAAATACATACATTCCCGCCTCCTCATTATAAAGCTCACTTGCTGCGGCATCCATAGCAAAAACAATATCTTTTCCAGGCTCATAACCGGCCTCACATACTGCCTTCATAAGATAATCAAACACCTCAAAGGCATCCTTTAAATTAGGAGCAAATCCCCCCTCATCTCCAATTGCCGTTATATGACCATCCTTGTCCAACAACTCTTTCAGCTTATGATACACCTCTGTCACCATCCGCAGCCCTTCTTTAAAGCAGCAAGCCCCCACAGGCATAATCATAAATTCCTGAAAATCAATTGCCGATATTGTGTGGGCTCCCCCATTTAAAATATTGCTCATAGGAACCGGCAGAGCTTTTGCATTCCGTCCTCCCAGATATTGATACAGCGGCATTTCCAAACTTTTTGCCGCTGCACAGGCAGTTGCCATGGAAACTCCTAAAATAGCGTTGGCGCCTAATTTTCCTTTATTTGCTGTTCCATCCTCCTCAATCATCAGCTTATCAATGTATGCCTGATAATGAGCATATTGATTTCGGACGGTGTTTGCCAACACTTCATTCACATGTCTGACTGCTTTTGTCACCCCTTTGCCGCCATATCTCTCCTCCTTATCCCTTAGCTCTACCGCCTCAAATGCTCCTGTAGAGGCACCGGAGGGAACCGCTGCTCTTCCCACACTGCCGTCTGCTAACATAACCTCTGCCTCTAGTGTAGGATTTCCTCTGGAATCTAAAATTTCTCTTGCTTTTACATCTACAATTTCTAAATAATCCTGCATAAAAAATACTCTCCTATTCTTATTTTCTTATAGGAGAGTATTTCCATTGATTTATTTTTTATACAAATCTTACTTCACCAGTAAGGATTTTCCTGTCATTTCTTCCGGCTGTTTCATACCCATCAGCTCAATTAAGGTTGGAATAATATCTGCCAGGCAGCCATTTTCTCTTAATTTGTAGGAAGGCTCAGCATTTACTAAAATAAATGGTACTGGGTTTGTTGTGTGTGCGGTGTAACTTGCCCCTGTATCATAGTCTACAAGCTGTTCGGCGTTACCGTGATCAGCACAGATAAACATTTGTCCGTCTACCTCCTTAATTGCCTCCACTGCTCTCCCTACACACTCATCTACTGCTTCCACTGCTTTCACGGCAGCATCCTGAATTCCTGTATGACCTACCATATCCGGATTGGCAAAATTAATAATAATCACATCATAATTTTGGGAGTGAATTGCCTCCACCAATTTATCACATACCTGGTAAGCGCTCATTTCCGGCTGCAAATCATAGGTGGCAACCTTTGGGGAATTCACTAATATGCGCTCCTCACCTTCATTTGGCTCCTCCACGCCGCCATTGAAAAAGAACGTAACATGGGCATATTTTTCTGTCTCCGCTATTCTTGCCTGCTTCATACCATTTTTTGCCAAAAATTCACCAAAGGTATTGTTGATGGATACCTTGTGAAACGCCACTAATTTATTTGGTATCGTTACATCATATTCCGTAAAGCAGACAAATACAGTCTCGATTCTCTTGCCTCTCTCAAATCCGTCAAAATTATCATCACAGAAGGTTCTTGTAATTTCCCTGGCACGGTCAGGACGGAAGTTGCAGAAAATAACAGAGTCTTTATCCTGAATGGTAGCGATTGGCTGATTATCCTTCTCGATTACGGTAGGAAGCATAAATTCATCATTGACATCCCTCTCATAGGAATCTGCAATTGCCAAAACAGGATCACTGCCCTTCTCTCCCTCACCTGCAGTAATGGCCTTGTATGCCTTTTGCACTCTGTCCCAGCGGTTATCTCTGTCCATGGCATAATAACGTCCGCTGACAGATGCCACTTCTCCTACGCCAATCTCCTGCATTTTGCTGCACAGCTCTTCCATAAAGCCTTTCCCTGAAGTGGGAGCAGTATCACGACCATCCAGAAAAGCATGCATATATACTTTATCTAAGCCATGTCTCTTTGCCATCTCCAGCACCCCATATATATGAGTATTATGACTGTGTACTCCACCATCTGACAGCAGACCGAAGAGATGCAATGCAGAATTATTTTTCTTGCAATTTTCCATTGCCGTTGTCAACGCTTTGTTCTCAAAAAAGGTACCATCCTGAATCTCTTTTGTAATTCTTGTTAGCTCCTGATAAACAATACGGCCCGCTCCCATGTTTAAGTGGCCTACCTCAGAATTACCCATCTGCCCATCCGGAAGTCCTACTGACAAACCGCTGGCATTTCCCTTGACAAACGGATAATTTTCCATCAAGCCTTTCATAACAGGTGTTTTCGCATTGGCCACTGCGTTGCCCTCTGTCTTTTCATTCAAGCCATAACCATCTAATATCATTAAAACTGTAGGTTTCTTACTCATGTTTTTCCTCCATTTCGCCAATATCATTATGACATTTATATTATTTTTCAAGCATAATGATTATAACAAACTAATTTTAAAAAGGCAAGTTATGGTATCTATCTTTCCTTCTGCCTTTCAAATAATATCCTGTTCTATTTTACCTATTTAAAACCTTTTGGCAAACTTTATTTCTCTCTTAAAACAAAAGGATATCAAAGGAAATTTCATTTCTCTTGATACCCTTTTCGTAGGTTTTTATCGTTTTTTTGTAATTATTTATTGTAATTGACAATCGCACCAAAGTCCGGCTTTAATGATGCACCGCCCACTAAGCCTCCGTCAATATCCGGCTGTGCAAACAGCTCTGGTGCACTGTCCTTTGACACGCTTCCGCCGTACTGAATGCGAATCTGTTGGGCGGTATCTTTGTCGTAGATTTCTTCAATGCAATCACGAATTGCCTTGCAGACCTCCTGTGCCTGTGCAGTAGTTGCCACCTTCCCTGTTCCGATTGCCCAGATTGGCTCGTAAGCTATCACTGCGGTCTTTGCCTGCTCAGGTGTTACATCCAAAAAGGCAATTTTAATTTGCTGGCGAATCCAGTCAATCGTTATTCCCTGTTCTCTCTGTGTCAAGGATTCACCGCAGCAGATAATAGGTGTTATGCCATGTTCAAATGCTTTTAACACCTTTTTGTTGACTGTCTCGTCAGTTTCTGCAAAATATTCTCTTCTCTCGGAATGCCCAATAATCACATATTTTACACCCACATCTGTCAGCATGTTAGGAGCAATCTCACCTGTGTAGGCTCCGCTCTCCTGAAAATACATATTTTCAGCTCCAATGGATATATTACTTCCCTTTGCTGCCTCCATTGCCGGAATAATAGAAATTGCCGGCACGCAGAATACAACATCCACATCTTCATTTGCCACCAATGGCTTCAATTCATTTACTAATGCAACTGCCTCACTAGGAGTCTTGTTCATTTTCCAGTTGCCTGCTATAATTTTCTTTCTTGGCATTACCAATACCTCCATTTGAGAGTAGCGGCAAACTATATATACAGTCTGCCGCTATCTGTTATTATATTTTTGTTTATTTTACAATTCATTTAAGATAATACCTTTTTGCGG
>CAJTQG010000008.1:46273-64268 GCA_910578605.1 uncultured Lachnospiraceae bacterium
GGTATTTTATTTATCGTTTGCCGCTACAACACCTGGCAGTTCTTTTCCCTCTAAAAACTCAAGAGAAGCGCCGCCGCCTGTTGAGATATGTGTCATCTTATCGCCAAAGCCTAAAATATTAACTGCCGCTGCTGAATCACCGCCGCCGATAATAGTAGTAGCGTCTGTGTCTGCCAACGCCTTTGCCACTGCCTTTGTGCCGTCTGCAAAGTTGGACATCTCAAATACTCCCATAGGTCCATTCCACACAACAGTCTTGGCGTCCTTTACTGCCTCTGCATACATAGCAGCTGTCTTAGGACCGATATCCATTCCCATCTCATCGGCATCCATACTTCCCTCCACAATGCGGGAAGGAGCATCATTGGCAAATTCCTTTGCAACCTTTGTGTCAACAGGAAGTAAAAGCTTAACGCCCTTCTCCTTTGCCTTTTCTACCATCTCATTGGCATAATCAATATAATCCTCCTCAAGCAGGGAAGTTCCAACTTCCTTTCCCTGTGCCTTTGCAAAGGTGTACGCCATACCGCCGCCGATAATTAAAGTATCTACCTTATCTAACAGATTGTTAATTACGGAAATCTTGGAGGATACTTTAGAGCCGCCTAAAATGGCAACGAAAGGTCTCTCTGGATTGTTTACTGCGTTTCCTAAGAAATCAATTTCCTTCTGCATTAAATAACCAACAACCGCTGTATCCACATATTGTGTTACGCCTACATTAGAACAGTGTGCCCTATGTGCAGTACCAAATGCATCATTTACAAATACCTCTGCCAAAGAAGCAAGCTCCTTGCTGAAGGCTTCTCCGTTCTTTGTCTCTTCTGCTCTGTAACGTGTATTCTCCAAAAGAATCACATCACCGTCATTCATGGCAACCACTGCTGCTTTGGCATTATCACCTACTACATTGTCGTCAGCAGCAAATTTTACTTCCTGACCTAACAATTCAGAAAGGCGGGTTGCCACTGGCGCCAAGGACAATTCTGGCTTTGGCTCGCCCTTTGGCTTTCCTAAGTGAGAGCAAAGAATTACTTTACCTCCATCAGCAATCAATTTCTTGATAGTAGGCAAAGCTGCAACCAAACGATTTTCATCAGTAATTTTTCCATCCTGCAATGGTACATTAAAATCACAACGAACTAAAACTTTTTTTCCTTTTACGTTGATATCATCAACAGATTTTTTATTCAGCATGTCTATACTCCTTTCATATGACATATTATGATATTAGGGGCAAAAGTTTTTCCCCCAATGGATGCTACAGATTACTCTATTGATTTTTGCCAAATTATTGACTACATTGAAAAAGGAATCCGGTCCATCAGACCGGACCCCTCTAGGATCTTAAAACTTGTCCAAATACTACTGAAACATACATGTCACTTAAGGCATGTGATGGATAAAAGCGAATTATGCTAACTCACTGAAGTATTTGATTGTTCTCACCATCTGAGATGTGTAAGAATTCTCATTGTCATACCAGGAAACTACCTGTACTTCAAATAAATCATCACTGATTTTGCTAACCATTGTCTGAGTAGCATCGAATAAGGAACCGAATCTCATACCTACAATATCAGAAGAAACAATCTCGTCCTCATTGTATCCGAAGGATTCATTTGCTGCTGCTTTCATTGCTGCATTGATTCCCTCTACAGATACGTCATTGCCCTTAACAACTGCTGTCAAAATAGTTGTGGAGCCTGTTGGTGTAGGAACACGCTGTGCGGAGCCAATCAATTTTCCATTCAGCTCTGGGATAACTAAACCGATTGCCTTTGCTGCACCTGTGCTGTTAGGAACAATGTTCACTGCTGCTGCACGTGATCTTCTCAAATCGCCTTTTCTCTGTGGACCGTCCAATGTCATCTGGTCACCTGTGTAAGCATGAATGGTACACATAATACCAGACTGAATTGGTGCATATTTGTTCAATGCATCAGCCATAGGAGCTAAGCAGTTTGTTGTACAGGAAGCAGCGGAGATAATTGTATCTTCTGCCTTCAATGTAGTATGGTTTGTGTTGTAAACAACTGTTGGCAGGTCGTTACCAGCTGGAGCAGAGATAACAACTTTACGAGCACCCGCATTGATATGAGCCTGTGCTTTCTCTTTAGATGTGTAGAAACCAGAGCACTCCAATACTACGTCTACTCCTAATTCACCCCATGGGCAATTGTTGGCATCTGGAAATGCATAAATTTTGATTTCCTGTCCATCTACAGTGATGGAATCTTCTCCTGCAGATACTTTGTCTGCCTTGTCATATTTACCCTGAGAAGAATCATATTTTAATAAATGAGCCAACATCTTAGGACTTGTTAAGTCGTTGATTGCTACTACTTCATATCCTTCTGCTCCAAACATCTGTCTGAAAGCAAGACGTCCGATACGTCCAAAACCATTAATTGCTACTTTTACTGCCATGATTTTAATTCCTCCTAAAAAGTTTTAATATTCGTTGAAACATCAACCTAAGGGTATTTTACCTAAAATAGGTAAAAATATCAAGTTATTTTTTTAACAATTTCTCTTTTGTCCTCTTTTCATTCTCTTTATTCCTGCAAGCAACAAGCCCAAAACATACATGCAAAGACATGAAGCAAATACTGCAAGAGTCAACAGCTTTATTGACGAAAGAACAAAGACCGCCTATAATATAATGTGATACTAGGTTCAAAAGATATTTTGCCCTAACTGACTTAAATAGATTGGAGATAATACATGTTAATAGATTCCCATGTACATACAATACACTCTGCTGACAGCGACGCTCCTGTAGCTACCATGATTCAGCGTGCCATAGAGCTTGGAATGAAAAAAATCTGCATCACGGACCATCATGATTTTGATTATCCCTATGATAGCTTTGATTTTTGTATGGATGCACCTGCATACTATTTTGATATGCTAAAATGGCGGGAATATTTTAAGGAGCAAATCCAAGTTATCATTGGTGTGGAGGTAGGAATCGAGCCCTATCTGTCCCAACGATTGGATTCGTTTGTAAATGCTACTCCTTTTGATTTTGTAATAGGCTCCTCCCATATTATACACCGTATGGACCCATATTATCCTGAATTTTTTGAAAACCGAAAAGACATAGATTGTTTTAAAGATTATTTTGAATCCATATTAGAAAATCTGAAAGTTTTTACAAACTTTGATGTCTATGGTCATTTGGACTATATTGTTAGATATGCCCCTCAAAAAGATAAAAACTTCTCCTATCCTATGTTTTTTGATCTCATTGATGAGATACTAAAAAAACTTATCTCTCTTGGAAAAGGTATTGAGTGCAATACCGGGGGATATTTAAAAATATCCTCACCAAATCCTCACCCTGATATTATAAAAAGGTACCGGGAGCTTGGAGGTGAAATCATCACCGTAGGCTCCGACGCTCACTGCTCCGAGAACTTAGGAGGACATTTTTCACAGGCCGCCGCCATCTTAAAAGAATGCGGTTTTCGATATTATACAGTATTTCAGCAGCGAATACCGGAATTTATTCCTCTTGACTGACATTTCACTTACTATATATCGGCAAATCCGACACAAGCAATCCGTGAAATTTAAAACATCCCCCATAGATCCTTTTCTGTAATCTTAAAAGGACAATTTTTTAATTTATTTGGATTTGCCATTACTCCCTCCACTGCTTTTAGTCGGATATCCTCCGATATCTCAGTGTGGGACAGCTCCCTAGCGCCAATTAACTTCTCCATCAGATCCGCGAAAGCGCTCCCATTGGTTATTCCCAGTAATTCTAAAACCTTATCCCCCTCCTGGGGCATATTTTTCCGGCACAGATCTAAATAGCCAGCCAAAAAAATACCGCATGCCTTTCCGTGAGGTATCCCCATTTCGTATGTGAGATAATAGCTGAGGGCATGGGGCAGAGAGGTTCCTGTGTGGGTAATTGCCATACCTGCATATGTGGAGGCCTCCATTAAGGTATTTCCTATTTCTTTGTCTATTGTATTTTCCAACAGATGCTCCTTTGCCTTCCCCCAAAGCTTGAAACCATATGTACTGTACATTCGGTTTGCACAGTTTGAATTCGTATTAAAATAGCTTTCCACTAAATGACATAAGGCATCTACCGCTGTGTTGACAATAATAGAGCTAGGCGCTGACTGTAAATATCTGCTGTCACAAAAGGCTAAAGTGGGATATATTCTATGGCTGATGCTTTGCTTTGTTCTCTTTGCGTGTATGGTAAGAATCGCATAGGGTGTCACCTCCGAGCCTGTTCCGCAAGTTGTGGGAACCTGCACTACAGGCAGATAGCCAAGAGCTTTACTCTGATAAAAGCATTCTGTACTCTCTGACGGATTGGCAAGGAGAAGTGCAATTGCCTTTGCCGCATCCAGGGGAGAACCTCCACCGATTCCAATAACAAAATCCACCCCTGCACACGTACCTGCTTTTCTTGCTCTCTCACATGTTTCCATGGAAGGATTTTCCTCTACTTCGTCGAACACAGTATAGGCAATCCCCATTTCCCGCAGCACATGCTGTACGTCAGCCAGAGAACCGTTTGTTTTGGCAGAATGCTTTCCAGTGACAATAAAGGCATGTTTGCCCAATCCCTTCATCTCACTCCCATATTTTTTAACACAATTTTCTTCCTGGTAAATACAGGTAGGTATATATAATTTACTCATTTTATAGGTATTCTATCCTTTCTGTCAATTAGTATTATAGGTATTCGTATTTATCCTATCACTGTAAATCATGAATTTCAAGACCGAAAATCCAACAATAACACTTTGTATCATAAAAAGAATGCCGCCACATATAACTATCAACAATATATATTGTATTATTCCAAGTCTAATTAACAGCAAGGCACATAGAACAAACAACATGATCATTTGCCTGCATGTATTTTGTACAATTCTTTTTAGCTTAGATAAAATGAGGCACACAGGAATCACCGGATAATACATATACAGTGTAAAAATATTTTGCCCTATCACATCTGCCCTTTTTCTAAATATAATCGTTCTCTGGGCCCACTCCACTGACAGCCCACCTGCAATGACAGCAAAACAGTATATGATTTGTTCTTTTATACTCTCATAATTTACTGTCAGGTAAATATTAATAAAAAACAAAAAAATATGCATGATAGACAGACTGATAATGCCGCTACTGTTTTCCTGCAAAATCATATCCTCCAACTTTTTTTGATGCTGCCAGGAATAAGGTATTGCCGCCTTTTGTGGTATAGATTCACTAGATATTATATTTTTATCCACAGCTTCTTTTTGTTTATAATTTTTGACAGAAGTATGGTCCACAAAATATAAAATTTGTTCTAGATTAGGTCTGCTGACACCTAAATTCAATTCCTCCACTTGCCTTTTTATTATTTCAAAGTCAAGTGTTAAGCCTTGCCTGTATTCTCCATGAATCTTAAAACCATAAAAATACTCCTCTTTCAGTTTGTCCATCATATCTGCTTTTCCTGATACAAGCTTCATATTTTCCATCATATTTTCTTTTGTGTCAAAGAATACCATACGACCGTTGGACAAAATTAAAATATAATCTGCAATTTTATCTAAATCATCGGTAATGTTAGTAGAAAATAGCACAGTAGCCATCTCTTTTTCTATGTAGGACTGTAAAATTGACAAAAATTCTATTCGAAATCCAGCATCTAGTCCTGCCGTTGGCTCATCCATCAAAATAATCTTTGGTTTGTGGGAAAGCAAAAATGCCAGCTGAAATTTTATTTTCATTCCCTTTGAACATTGACTATATATCTGGTCTTCATATAGAGAAAAGCTATGAAGATAACTCGTAAATAAATCCATTGAAAAATCAGGGTAAAATCCGCCGAACACTGCTGCATTTAATTTTAAAGATGCTTCCTGCAAAAAGGGGGCCTCCTGGGATAAAAAACCCATCTTACCTTTTACATTCAAATAATCTTTACTCATCTTCCTTTCATCATAGATGACTTCTCCCCCATCAATGGGAAACTGGTGTAATATCCCTTTGAGCAATGTGGTTTTTCCGGCACCGTTTTTTCCTATAATACCAAGAACTGTTCCACTTGGAAGTTGAAAATTTATAGGCTCTAGTATAAAATCTTTATATTTTTTTGATATATTTTTCACTTGCAGCATAATGGATTCCTCCTCTCTTTACTCTTCCCATAACAGAGTTAGCATTTTTATCGTATCTTCCCTAGAAAGCTGTGCCATACGGCACTCTCTTATGAGCTGTGTCATATGTTCCTCAATTCCTTGTATTTTCTTTTCCTTCAGCATATTGGTGTTTTGATGGCTCACATAAAATCCCTTGCCCGCCACAGAATAAATTAATCCTTCCTTCTCCAATTCCGAGTAAGCACGATTGGTGGTGATCACACTAATTTGTAAATCTCTTGCCAAGGAACGAATAGATGGCATGGCGTCTCCCTCCTGCAAATTTCCCTGAATCAATTCATTTTTCATCTGATTGACAATCTGTTCATAAATGGGCAGACTGCTCTCATTAGATATTACAATGTTCATCTTGTCTCCTCCGTTCCTACACCTTTTTTTCTTTGCTGTACTCATCCAAGAAATCCTTTGGAATATAATCTACATAGGAAACCCAAATTAAAACAATAAAAATTACTGCTGTAAGAAAATAAATACCAACAAAAATCCAATACCCCATATTTACCCCTATTTTATAATTGGGAAACAAAATCAACACCATACATAAAATTACACAAAGGATACCAGTGTTATTGAATCTTTTGCTTACACTGATACAATCTGATCTACATTTAATTAACATAAACTTACAAATATTTAAAAACAAAATTACACTTAACAGCCATCCCTTTGTACTGCTAAGCATATAGATGGCATCTGTATTAATGTATAATACGAAAAGATATAAAAGAAGCTGGGCAAAACCCAAAACAAACCACATCACAAGAATGTAATTCAAATATATTTTTTTCTTATCCTGTAAATCAAGGGGCAGGTATGAATAAATACCTTCCCCTGTCTTGCCGTACGACTCCATAGGAATCGTCCAAAACCATACCCACATTACCCAATAAATATCTATATCCTGGTGAAATACACTTAAGCTTATAATACCTGCCGATAAAAGCAAAACAAAGAGCAAATTCACCCAAAACATGGCATTCCTTTTTTGTGCTATAAAAGAATGGTATGCTAATTTCATCTCATATCCTCCTCTCCTCTTCGGGCTAAATAGTACATTAGCTTATCAGTAGTGAGCGGAAGCTCCTGCAAGGCAATCAAGATAGGGGAGCCATTTGCATAAATCAAAGCCTCACTGTGATTTTGTGATAACTCCTTTGCAATTAAGCGATCTTTTGGAATGCACATAAGTTGATTTTGTGTTCCTGTTACAAGCTTATAACAATCCCCCAACTGTTCCTTTTCTAAAAAAAATCCCTGTGTTCCATTTTCTATGTAAAGTAAATAGTCCGCAATGAGGTCAAGACTACCAGTTACATTAGTAGATAGCAGCACACTATGTCTTCCATCCTCAATAAAATCACATAAAACATCCATAAATTCATGGCGAAAAACAGGATCTAAGCCCGCTGTGGGTTCATCCATCACCAAAAGCCTTACATCTGCCGCCAACGCAAATGCCAGCTGAAATTTTATCTGCATTCCTTGGGAAAGCTTTTTTATTTTTCTTTTAGGAGGAAGCTGAAATCTAACACATTCTTCTGTAAATTTTTTCATAGAAAATTTTTCATAAAAAATACCGCATACCTTTCCGCACTCCTGTACTGTCAAAGAGGGAGGAAAAGGATTTTCGTCCAAGACAAAACCCACTTTTGATTTTGCTATTTTTGCCTGATTTAGCATGGAATATCCATCCACCCAAATATTTCCACTGTCCAGGTAATAAGCACCTAACAAAAGACGAATCAGCGAGGTTTTTCCCGCACCGTTTTTGCCTATCATACCTACCATATATCCTGCAGGCACTTGAAATTCTATATTTTTTAAATAGAAATCATCTTTTATTCTTTTGGTTGGTATACTTACCTGAAGTAAGGGCTTAGTTTCATAGTTTAAATACATATTATGTACTCCTTCCCTATCAAATTTTATCCTTCTTTATCTTTTATTCCTGCTGACAGTAGGCCAAATACTATGTTTCTTACAGAATTATCGGCTTTATAAACTGTTCATATACTGTATATATAATTATATACAGTATATGAACAGTTTTGTCAACTACAATTTTTATTTGCTTGTTTGATAAAGACGGTTTTTATAAATTTAAATGACTAGAAGCCCATACATGAGCCGAAGAAAAGCTTCTTTATAGTGATTATGCAAATGTGGCTTAAAGTCCTTACTTTTATTTTAAGAATTTAGTGTAAGAATTGCGGATTAATCGCTTTTTTAGTTGTTTTCCGTTAAAGGGAATCAAGGGATATAGGTAGCTTTTTCCATCTATCGTTTTGTTACAGACTAATTCTAAAACAATGATTCCCAAGCCCAGCACAGCTCCCCATACATTAAACAGGGCAATCCAGACAAGCAGCTGCACTCGCATAAATTTTACCGCATACCCTAGCTCATAGCTCTCCTGGGTAAAATTAGATATTGCCACAAATGCCATATACAGCATAACCTCAGCATTGAACCATCCAGAATTTACGGCAAATTCTCCAATTACAAGGGCGGCAATAACACTAAGCGGCGTACTGAGCATGCTGGGGGTATTGATTGCTGCTAACTTCAAACCATCAATTGCAATTTCTAAAATCATTAGTTGCCATATAATGGGAATATTGGCTTGCTCCTCCAGGGCGATAAATGCAAGCCAGGGGGGAATCCAATTTTCATTTTGCATCAGCAGCAAAAAAACAGGGGTTAAAAATAATCCTGTCAATGTCATAATGCATCTTGAAAAACGAAGGTAAGTTCCTGTGATAGGCGGAAAATAATAATCATCCGCCTCCTCAATAACATCAAACAGATTGGTAGGAACTACCATAGCAGAGGGGGAATTATCCACCAGCACTATTATCAATCCTTCTAACAGACAAGCACAGGCAGTGTCCGGTCGTTCCGTAAATTTAAATTTAGGAAAAGGATTCCACCAATGCTTGTGATGTAAACATTCTGCCAAGGTTTCCTGGTTCATTGTCAGCGCCTCTACCTTAATATCTTTTAAACGCTGCTGAATAAGTTCTAAAAGATGAGGCTCCACTCTGTCCTGCATATAACAGAGCACTACATCTGTCTGTGATACCTCCCCCACCGTATACATTTCCATGGACAATGTTTCCTTTCGGATGCGTCGGCGTATTAATGCAGTATTAGAGACTAATGTCTCTACAAAACCATCTCTAGATCCTCTGAGCACCTTATCCTTCTGCGGTTCCTCCACTCCCCTGGCAGGATAAGTACGGCAATCCACTAACAAACATTGCTCCAAACCATCCACCGTCAAGACCACTACCCCAGACAATATATTTTTTAATATATCTGACATATTGCTGCTCGCTTCTGCCTCAACATAAGGAAGCGCCTGCTCCATAAAATCCTGTGCAGTTTTCGGAAATGTCTCCGGCTTTAGGGACAAGAAAAATTCCTGCAGTTTTTCCATTACGTCATCCTTCACAAAACCATCAATAAAATATATTGTACCTTCTTTGTTTCCCACCTGTATTTTTCTGTTGATAATATCAAAGTTTTTCTGAATTCTAAGCTTTTGTTCTAGCTGCTTATTTATATCGTTGTAAAAACTCATATGTTCCTCCTATTCCACTGAATGGATTTTCTACACATTTTTGCATACAAAAAGGATATGCTTTTTATAGCATACCCTTTTTACATTCAATTATTTCTTTTATTTTACTTTGAAGGAAATGTAATTTTTATACAGGTTCCCTGACTATATTTACTTGCTACCTCCAAATTTCCACCCTGCCTGCACATAATTTCTCTTGCCATTGTCAAACCTATACCTTTATGGTCCCCATTTACACCCTTTCCTGTATAATATATATCGCACACACGGGGCAAATCCATAGATAAAATTCCCTCGCCGTTATCTTTCAAATACAGAACAATTTCATCCTGCCTCACCCCAAAAGAAATCTCTATAGCTCCGTTAAGCTTTGTGTGCTCCATAGAATTTTTCAGCAGATTGGCAATTGCCTGTGCCGTCCAATTGAAATCCACATTGACAGTGAGATTTTCATTTCCATCAATGGTGAGCAGATTTTGCAGCAGTCTTTTGGATACTACTGCCATCGTGATGGATTTTTCTATAATATCACATACGGCAATTGTATTTTTATCAAATTCCACCTGTTCGTTAATTAACAGCTTCATTTTCTCATCCATAGACAGCTTTGAAAAATCATATTGATAGGAAGCTGGGGTAGGCATAGGTTCCTTATTTCCACTCTGATTATCCATCTGCACACTTTGGGCTTCCTGCTCCTGTATTGTATAGCCCTGAGGTTCCTCTGTTTGTTTTTCTATCTCTTTCTTTTTAATATAGTGTACATGGCTGACAAATTCATCATTTTCCTTCTGCCTGTTCTCTGTTGTTTGCTTTTTATTTTTTCGATTAAAATGCAGTCCAAAAAACGAGCCTGCTCCAAGTGCAATGCTTGTTATATTACTTGGTATCCACATATATTCTCACCCATTTTCCTTCCTCTTTTATCATAAAAATCATCATGCCTTTTTGTAACCTGCGAATTTGAGCCGCAGGCACAATATTATACTATACAATAATTTTTTTAGGACATTTTTGTGCACAAATTCCACAATTCACACATTTTTCGTAATCAATGACCGCTAAATTGTTCTCGAATACAATGGCATCTTTAGGACAATTTTTTGCACAAAGACTGCAGCCAATACATCCGGCGCTGCAGACACTCATAACCTCCTTGCCCTTATCCTTAGAGCTGCATTGCACCAAATGTTTTGCCGAATATGGCACAAGAGAAATCAGCCCCTTTGGACATTCCTTCACACATTTACCGCAGGCAACACATTTTTCCTTATCTACCACGGCAATACCATCCACTACGGAAATGGCATCAAATTCACATACCTGTACACAGGAACCAAAACCCATACAGCCATAGGAGCAGCCCTTTGGGCCTCCCGACACATAATTTGCCTCCCGACAGCTCTTGTTTCCTGTGTATTCATACTTATCCTTTGCCTTACTGCAATCTCCCCCGCATTTTACGAAGGCAACTTTTTTCACCATCTCACCTTCTGTTCCCATAATTTTGCCAATCTGCTCCGCCACGCTGCTCCCACCTACAGGGCAGGCTCCTGCAGGCGCCTCCCCAGCTGCAATGGCCTTTGCCAGACCATCACAGCCGGCATAACCACAGCCACCGCAATTATTTCCAGGTAAAATCTCACGTATGGCAATCTCATTTTCATCTATCTTCACCGCAAATACTTTGGCAGCAATGCTAAGGAGAATTCCTATCACCAATCCAACGCCGCCCACTAACAGAGCAGCTGTTATTATCCCTGTCATCTAGCATACTTCCTTTCTTCTCTATCATTCACAACAAAAGTAGGTTTATCAGCTACATTCAAATCCGCTACACCAAGCCGGAAAATCCAAAAAAAGCGATGGCCATCAATCCAGCTGTCAGCAATACCATGGGCATGCCGCGAAAGCTGGGAAGCACATCATTGTGTTCTATTTTTTCACGGATTCCGGCTAACAAAACAATGGCAATGGCAAAGCCTGCGGCAGTACCTATAGCATACACTACACTTTGAAGCACACTATATTCGTACTGCACACTGTTTAATGCCACTCCAAGCACAGCACAGTTGGTGGTGATTAAAGGCAGAAATACACCAAGCGCCTCATAGAGGGAGGGGATTTTTTTCTTTAACACCATCTCCACAAACTGAACCAAAGCGGCAATTACTAAAATAAAAACTATCGTCTGTAAATATGTCACATCGAAGAAAACCAATATCTTATAAACCAGGCTGGTAATCAAAGTGGACAGTGTCAAAACGAATAACACAGCACCTCCCATGCCCACAGCCGTATCCATCTTTCTGGATACACCTAAGAAAGGACACAGACCTAAAAACTGGCTTAACACTACATTGTTCACTAACGCAGCACCTATTGCAATCAACAATAATTCTTTCATCCGCTATTCCTCTCCCTTCCTGCTCTGCACCAACGCCTGCAGTTCCTTGTCATTGCAGCCGGCACAGGACATACAATCTCCTATACATGCCGCTTCCTTTGGCTTCTTTCCGGCCCGTACTCTCACCTTGTTCTGAACTGCCACCAGAAACGCCAATACAAAGAAAGCTCCCGGCGCCAGTATAAATATCGTAATAGAAAAATCTTGGGGTATCAATCGAAAATTTGCAATGGTTCCATTTCCAAGCAACTCACGAAATGCTCCTAAAAAGGATAATCCAATTGTAAATCCAAGGCCCATGCCGATTCCGTCAAAGACGGAAGGCAGTACTGGATTTTTGGAGGCATAGCTTTCCGCACGCCCCAATATAATACAGTTTACTACAATAAGAGGAATATAAATTCCAAGAGCTGTATTGAGAGACGGCAAATACGCCTGAAGCATAAACTGAATGATTGTCACAAAACTTGCCACAATTACGATAAATGCCGGAACACGGACTTGGTCAGGAATAAATTTGCGAAGCAGTGAAATCATCAAATTGGACAGTACCAACACCGCTGTAGTCGTCAGTCCCATTCCCGCACCGTTAATTAATGACGTGGTTACCGCCAATGTGGGACACATTCCAAGCATCATGACGAAGGTAGGATTTTCCTTTATAATGCCGTTATACAATCGCTCCCCACATGGATTCATTTCTTTCTTTTCCTTGTTATCACTCATTTGTCTCTCCTCCTTCCTGTAAAGAAGAGTTCCCTAAACTCATAAAATAACCGGCTGCCTTCATGGCGCCGTTTACCCCCTTTGTCACTGCATTGGTGGTGATGGTAGCACCGCTGATAGCATCTATCTTGTCGGCGCCCTCTTCTTCTTTTTTCGTCACCGTAAACTGTGCTACCTTTTCCTCCTGCTTATATTGATTTAAGAAGGAATTTTCCTTAGCCTTCATTCCAAGTCCGGCTGTCTCCGAAATGGATAACACAGAGACACCGCTTATCATGCCTTCCTTTGTCACACCAACTGTAAATTGAATATCTCCGCCAAAGCCCTCCTTGGATGTGACTGTCACTACGCATCCCTTGCACTCTTCCTTCTCATAGGCATAGACTACTTTGTCTATACGCACTTCTCCCTCTGTCAGCACAGCGCCCTCTCCCTTAGACCCAATATATTCCTGAGCTGACTTATATACCTGTTCTTCATCCTCCTGTCCTATATAAGATAGCTCCTGAAAGGAATCTGCTTGGGAAAACACTTTTTTATATGCCTGCTGCTGTGTTTTTTCCTCCTGCTTTTTTCTTGGAACTTTAGTCACCTCATAGACAGCACCCAAAAGAATGCCGGCAACTAATGTTATTACACACAGCTTAATTGTATTTTTTACCATCTGGCTCATGCTTTTCCCTCCCTTCCAAAAGCTTTTGGAACGGTGAAGCGCTCTATCACCGGAACTAACAAATTACAGAATATAATGGAAAAAGATACACCTTCTGGATAATCGCCGTAAAGTCGAATCAGGCAGGTAAGCAGTCCAAGACAAACTCCAAATACCACTCTGCCCTTCGGTGTGATGGGTGAGGTCACATAATCCGTCGCCATAAAGAAAGCCCCTAGAATCAAACCTCCTCCGCATACTTGCTGTGCCAGGTATGTCATATCCATTCCTTTTCCGCTGAAAGCAAACATAAAAACCACAAAAGAGATTATGTAGGCAGCCGGAATTCTAATGTCAATGATTTTTTTGATTAACAGATAAGCAGCACCAATGAAAAGCGCTATCACACTTGTCTCTCCAATAGTTCCTCGAATATTTCCCACAAACATATCCATCAAATTGACGGACATGCCTGGATTTTCATGAGGATATTTTAAGATAGCAAGGGGCGTAGCTCCTGTCACCCCGTCCAGTGCAAAACTTGTCATAGGACCCCCAAAGGAAATCAAGAGAAAACACCTTGCCCCCAATGCAGGGTTCATAAAATTTTGTCCCAGTCCGCCAAATAGTTGCTTTACAATCAATATGGCAAACATACCGCCCAAAACAGCCATCCAAAAGGGTAACGTATAGGGAAGATTTAATGCCAGCAGCAAACCAGTGAGCACAGCACTTCCATCGTCAATCGTAATCTGTCTCTTTGTTCCCTTCTCAAATAAAAATTCTGTCAGCACACATGCTGCAATCGTTATCACAATTAATAATGCCGCCCGATATCCAAAATGATAAACACCAAAGACCGTAGCAGGCATTAAAGCCAATATTACATCAAACATAATAGAGGCCGTTGTCTTCTCATCCCTCACATGAGGATTAGAAGATACATTTGCTAATTCAATTTTTGAGTTTTCAATTTTTGAATTTTCACTCATGGACTTTCCTCCTTATTTTTTCTTCGACGCCAGTATATCTTTTCTCATGGATTTAATGGACTGGGTAAGGTTGCGCTTTGCGGGACATATATAAGAACAGCAGCCGCACTCACAGCACTCCATACCATTGTATTTTTCAAACATTTCTCTATCTCCCTGCTGTGCAAATTTTGCCAGCTTAGAGGGCAGCACCCGTCCCGGACAGACAGACGCACATCTGCCGCAGTTAATACAATTCGTCTGCTTTACATGAGAAACGGTATCCTTCAGAAAACAGGTAATAGCAGAACTTCCCTTCGTAATAGGAATATCTAAATCATAAATCGCCGTTCCCATCATAGGTCCTCCCGATATCATCTTCTCGGGAATCTTCTTAAAGCCGCCTGCCGCCTTCACCACCTCTTTTGTGTTCGTACCGATTCTCACACGAAAATTCCCAGGATTTACTACCGCATCCCCGCTTACTGTGACAATTCTCTGAATCAAAGGCTTTTGTTCTATCACACCTTTGAATATGGCAAAGGCTGTATCTACGTTGTTCACAATACATCCCACATCTGCAGGCAGCATGGAGGAGTTTACCTTTCTTCCTGTCACTGCATAAATCAGCGCTCTCTCTCCCCCCTGTGGATATTTTGTATATAAGGTTTTTATTTCAATTTTTGGCTCTTGTTTTGCTAATTGTGCCAGCTTTACTATAGCATCCCTTTTATTGTCCTCCACCGCAATATAGCCCTTTGCTTTGTCAAACAATGTCAGCATAACCTTCAAGCCTCCAATAAGAATCTCTGGCTGCTCTATCATTCTTCGATAATCACTTGTGAGATAAGGTTCACACTCAGCTCCATTGATAATAATGGTATCAATATCCTCCTCATTTTTGGGAGTCAGCTTTACATTGGTAGGAAAACCGGCACCTCCCATACCTACAATTCCTGCCGCTTTTACTAATTCACGTATATTCTCCTTCGTCATCTTATCCCACGGAATATAATTCTTTATAGGTTCCTCCTCATAAAGTCCATCATTTTCCACAATAATAGATAAAACTTTATTCCCTGCCGCTACCATTCTTGGCTCTATCTTCTTTACCACACCGGACACGGAGGAATGTACATTGGCTGAAATAAATCCGCTGGCCTTGGCAATCAATGTTCCTGCCAACACCTTATCCCCCACCTCCACAACAGGTACTGCTGGTGCGCCTATATGCTGTGAAACCGGAAATACTAATTCACCCACCGGCTCTAAATCCATAATAGGTTTATTTTTGGACATGTCCTTTCCCTCAAACGGATGCACACCGCCTTTAAAGGTTAAAATAGACATAACTTCACCTTCCCTTCTTCCAACACTTTCATTGTTCTTTATAAGATCATTTTTAAATGGATTTTTCCATAATATGCAAACATGAACGGCCATTGATCTTTTGACCTTGGCAGCATAAAATTATTTTAATACAATTTATCCTTTTTCTCAATCTATTTTCCCATTTTTCTCATAGATATTTTTACATTTTTAGCAAAATATGTTACCATACCTTTAAGACAAATATAAGATACTTTGTAATAACAATAAACCACTTAATAATATAACATAAGACATGGTATAGAGAATGTACAGAAAGGAAATTTTATGTTCACCACACAATATCAAACGGATTTACCCGATTTTGATTCTTATCAATATTCAAAAACGCAGCTTCTCTTTTTTGATATTGAGACAACGGGATTTTTAGGCAGGGGCTCCTTCGTCTATTTAATTGGCGCCTGTTATTACAGGGCTGGAAAATGGAATACCATTCAATGGTTTGCCTCCAACACCCAGGAGGAACCAATGATTTTATCTGCTTTTTTTGAATTTTGTCAATCCTATTCTTATTTGATTTCCTACAACGGAGATGGCTTTGATATGGTATTTTTAAAGGAAAGAGCTAACGCACTGAAAATGGAACCCCCCTTTTGTGATTGTGAAAGCTTGGATATATATCGTATGATACAACCATTAAAGCATATTCTTAAGGTTGAAAATTTAAAACAAAAAACCATAGAAAATTTTTTAGGCTTGCAGAGAGAAGACAGATTTTCAGGTAAAGAATTGATTTCCATTTACGAAAATTACCAAAAAACACATAGTGATAAGGACAAATGCTATCTCCTTCTTCACAATAAGGAGGATGTGGAGGGCTTAATACATTTGTTTCCAATGCTGTCCTATGTTTATTTGTTTCAGGGAAATTTTCAGTTAACTAATGTACAAATAAAAGATTATGAGAATATAAATAAGAAAGTGCACAAGGAATGCATGTTCTGGCTTAATCTTCCTTTTCGTCTGCCAGTCCGCATCTCCTACGGAAAAAGTGATATTTATATGACAGGCTATGATAATCATATGAAAGTGAGAATAAAAGTATATTTAGGAGAGTTAAAATATTTTTACTCCAATTACAAAGATTACTATTATCTTCCTGTGGAGGACACATCATTGCATAAAAGTGTAGCTTATTATGTAGATAAGGACTTTCGAGTTCAGGCAAAAGCCAGCACCTGCTACAGCCGAAAAGATGGATTTTTTCTTCCCCAATATAAACAGACAATCTCCCCCTATTTTAAAAAGGAGTACAAAGATACCCTCACCTATTTTGAATGTACAACAGAAATTTTAAATAACTCTATGATTATGGGGATTTATTTAAAAGAAATCTTTGAATATATGCTTCAAAACAAAAAATAAAAATACGTCTGCTTCCACTTGACTAGTGTACCGTTTTATTTGTATTAAGACAGTACACTAGACAATTCATGTTAGCCTAATAGCCTTATAACCTCATAATTCCGTAGGCCACTCCAACAGTTCCACCGTTGAGAAGCAATTTCTTAACCTTTTTTTGCAGACTAGTTTTCTCAGGTAACTTCAAATACTCTGTGTCAGCTGGAACCTGAAACAACCATTCTATATATTCTTTATCCTCTTTATTTTCTTCCATAATATCAAAACGATTCTGAAAAGCTAGAATATTAGATTTTTCAGATAACAGTGATTTCAATGTTGGTGACATTAACCATGAATAGCAAGTATACGGAATATATTCATAATTATCATGATAACTATGAAAAAATAGAGCTGCCTGTTTTAATGAACAATCAACGGCTTCTGTTGATAAATCTGCATCGGATGGAATATGAATGTTAATCACCTTCTCACCCTTATACTCGCCATATTCATATTCTAATTCACCAAGACGAAAGAGATTCATGCTGACTTGTCTGTAAGTCCACCAACCTCTATCAAAAAACATCCTCCCATTTTTCTTTTTACATTCCTCTAGGAATCTAGTAAAACACTTCATTGTGTCTTTATATATTTGGGGTGAAATATGTTTTTCTTCATATTTATCAAATGCTCTCCTAGCACATTCTAACTGGCAGTATAGCATTTTTATATTAT
>CAJTQG010000008.1:64278-64871 GCA_910578605.1 uncultured Lachnospiraceae bacterium
CATAAATTTATAAAATATTGGTATGCTACAGCTGCTGTTTTTATATCCATCAATTGGTTTAAATAGCAGTCTATTGATTGTAAGTCTATTTCTTCACTCACTAATTTCAGATTTTGAATTATCTCAGTTGGCAAGTCAATTAGATAATATAATTCATAGTTTTCCATGCCTATTTCCCTCCTTTTTTCTATTAGATTATCATAAAAAAGGAGACGCTCCATCATTGGAACGTCCCCCAGTCTCAAATTCATGAGATGTTTTCATAACAGTCAAAAACGAATATATCTTGTTTTTGCTTTATGATATTATTACATTTTTCAAATAACTCAGAAATTGATTTCAAAAGTCAGGATACTGCTTATTTACCAGCCATCTGTCTTTCCTGAGCCTCGATCATTTTCTTAACCATATATCCGCCAACAGAACCATTCTGAGCAGATGTTAAGTTACCATTGTAACCATCTGTAAGAGGCACACCAATCTCATTAGCTACTTCCATTTTGAAACGATTCAAAGCACCCTTTGCTTCTGGTACGGATGTTTTGTTACTTGAACTTGTCATAATTCTCATTCCTCCAAATTTCACATAATTT
>CAJTQG010000008.1:64881-91043 GCA_910578605.1 uncultured Lachnospiraceae bacterium
CAAAACAAATATTATTTTCAAAAACAATCTTACATTGTCATCTTAATAACAATTTGTTTTGATGTTACGCTGTTAGTATGTGAAACATAAAGGATTCTAAACTGGAAATTTCTTGTAGTTTTTTTAATTTATTTTTCTTATTTTTTTGCTCAAACCCTTCATTATCTTCAACAGAGATTAACTGTATTGTGTATATTCCCTTAACTTTAATTCATTGTTTAGTTTTCTGATTAACTTACACTAGAACTTTTTAAAAAGTATTAGATGGTGCAAAATTCATTTTCAAAATTTCATCATTATGCAAAACTACCAGCATTGTGCTACTGCTCTGTCAGCACCTCCACCACCTTAGAAAACTCCATTCCGTGAGAAGCCTTAACCAATATAGTATCCCCTTTTTGAAGAGTGGCATCTTTTTCTTCCATCCACTGCTCCTTTGTTTCATAGATGAGAATTTTTTTGTTGTCTATCATGCCATTTTCTGCCTTAATGCCCTCCGCCAATTTTTTTGAAAGCTTTCCAATACAAATAAACAAATTTATATTTTTTCCAGCAGCATACTGGCCGACCTGATAATGTAATTCCTCCTCCTTCTCCCCCAATTCAAACATGTCTCCCAATATCGCTACCTTTCTTCCCAATGCCGTTTCTAATACATCAAGAGATGCTTTCATGGATACAGGGTTGGCATTGTAGCAGTCATCTATGACCGTGTAATTGTTTGCATGAATTAAGTGAAAACGGCCTGAAACAGTCTGGGCGCCTTCTATTCCTTCTTTGATTTGCTCTAATGAAAGACCGTAGTGTAATCCAACCGCTGCAGCCGCCAATGCATTATATATCATATGATTGCCAGGGATTGGTATTGTTGCCTGAATATTTCCCATTGGAGTTATAATGGTGCAGCGGCTTCCCTCTAATCCAAGATTTTCTATATGCTCTGCACGGACTTGGTTATGTTTCTCAAGTCCAAAAAAAATGGGGGCTTTTCCATTCACCTCTTTAATTGTAATTAACTTATCATCATCCCCATTGCAAAAAACTTTGCCGTCCTCACAAAGACTGTCAAATATTTCTGTTTTAGCCTGAAGGACGCCGTCCCTTGACTTTAAATTTTCTAAATGGCAGCTGCCAATATTCGTCAATATTACGGCATTTGGTTTTACCATGTTGGTCAGCCGATGCATTTCTCCAAAATCACTGATTCCCATCTCAATAACAGCCAACTGATGTTCTTGGCGTATGCGAAACAGTGTAAAGGGAACTCCCAGCTCATTATTAAAATTCCCAGCAGTTTTCAGAAGATAATATTTCCTAGACAGCACAGATGCCACCATCTCCTTCGTGCTTGTTTTCCCCACACTTCCAGTGATGCCCACCATAGGAATAGACAGCTGCCTGCGGTAATATTCAGCTATGGCACCTACTGCGCGAAATGAAGATTCCACTAATATATATGGGCCGCTGCAATCTATCAGACGTTCTCCAACAACTGCCGCCGCTCCCTTCTCAAATGCCTGCTTTATATAGTTATGTCCATCCACTCGCTCTCCCTTTATGGCAATAAACAAGGCTCCTGGCTCCACCTGTCGGCTGTCTGTAGTAATACTTTTTATTTTCTCAGACATACTATCCTGTATTCCATGAAAATCTCCTTTTGTACAGTGAACTACTGCACGAATATCCAACCCTTTCATTCCTTTCATTTTAATACCTATGCATAACTGCCCATACACCAAAAGTACGTTGCACAAACTTTCTATTTTCTGAAATAACTAGATTGAAGGAAGAAGCAGTATGCATGATATCCTTTCTTTCTATATTTCCTTCAACCTTCCTGTTATGCCCCTAAAAACGCTACAAACACTTTTTATGATTTTAAAGATACTTCTATCAGTTTCTCACACAACTCTCCATAGGACATACCTACCTGCTGTGCTTCCTGGGGCAATAAGCTGGTAGGAGTCATGCCTGGAAGGGTATTGGCCTCTAGACAGTAAATCTGTTCCCTCTCATCCATAAGAAAATCAATGCGTGAATAAGTGTGCAGCATCAGCGCTTCCGCCGCTGTCTGTGCATAATTCTGCATTTTTTTTGTCAATTTTTCCTCTATTTGCGCCGGACAAGTTTCTACTGTCATACCTGCATTGTATTTATTTTTATAATCATAAAATCCTTCTTTCGGACATATTTCAATAATGGGAAGTGCCTGACCTTCAATGACGCCAACGGAAAATTCTCTTCCCTTTATATACTCCTCCACCACAATTTCCTCCTCCAACTCAAAACCTTGTTTTATTGCTTGAAGGTACTGCTCCTGGTCGTTAACCATATACACTCCAACACTAGAGCCGCCGCAGCACACCTTGACTACACATGGATAGCTGATATGATAATTGCTAGGCAATATAATATCTTCTCCCCTTTTCACTACATACCCCTTTGGAACCGGCACCCCACTGTACTGCAGAATTTTTTTTGATATATTTTTATTCATTGCCATAGCGCTGCCTAGATGGTCTGTACCTGTATATGGAATGCCAAACAAATCAAAGGCCGACTGAATTTTTCCATTTTCCCCCTCTGCTCCGTGCAGTGCCATAAACACTATATCTGCCGCCTGGCATATGGGAATTACATTCTCACCAAAAAACTCTCTTCTCGTTTCTTTAATACTGTCTAAATCCTCATTAAAGGAATTTATATAATCTCTAGCCTTATCTATATTATAGTCTTCTGAAAATATTTTTTCCATGTCCTTCGTCCCTGTCTCATCCATAGGCAGACCAAAATATACATCCATCAATATAGCCCTATGTCCCCGCTGACGCAATGCAGAGCACACTAATGTTCCTGTGACAATAGACACTTCCCGCTCTGTACTGATACCACCTGCTAATACTACAATATTCATTTTTCTTTATTCCTCTCCTTTTTAATTTCACTTAAAAATTACCGTTTATTTCATCATATATTTAACTTTTCCAGAGAATTTTTTTGGTATTGCTCCAACACAGCATGTAATACCTGCCATTGCCCTTCCTCTATATCCCACTTATCTTCTTTTAATTCTTTTAACACCTGACTTACTTCCCCAAGCACATCCGCATCTGTATAGATATTCCCAATACGAAAATCCATATCCCCGCTCTGTCTCATTCCAAAAAAATCTCCGGGCCCCCGCAATTTTAAATCCTCTCTTGCAATCTCAAATCCATCATTGGAGTGATTTAAAATTTCTAATCTATCCATTGTTTCCTTCTTCTTAGAACCACTGACAAATATACAATAGGATTGGGCACTTCCTCTGCCCACACGTCCTCTCAACTGGTGCAGTCCTGCCAAACCAAATCTCTCAGCATTTTCTACCATCATCACGGTGGCATTGGGCACATTCACCCCAACCTCCACAACAGTGGTGGAGACAAGAACTTGAATTTCCCCCCTGGCAAAATCTTCCATAATTTGATTTTTTAAATCATTTTTCATTTTTCCGTGAAGATACTGAACTCTCACCGTAGAAGGAAGCTGCTCCTCTAACATCTTAGCATAATCTATCACATTTTCAATATCTAATTCCTCATTTTCCTCCACCATGGGACATATTATGTACGCCTGGTGTCCCTGTGCGGCCTGTTTGGTAATAAATTGATAGGCGTTGGGGCGAAAAGAGGTATCTACCACACAGTTTTTTATTGGCAAGCGGTTGGCTGGCAATTCCCGTATCACTGACACATCTAAATCCCCATAGAGCACAATAGCCAAGCTTCTGGGTATAGGAGTGGCGCTCATTACCATAATATGAGGTGAATTTCCCTTTTGTGCAAGGTTTTCTCTCTGTCTTACCCCAAATCGATGCTGCTCGTCCGTCACAACCAACGCTAAGTTTTGATAAATGACCTTTTCCTGTATCAGAGCATGGGTTCCTACAATGAGCTGTGCTCTTCCCTGCTCTATTTCCTCATAAGCCATTCTTTTTTCCTTTGCCGTCATAGAACCTGTAAGCAGCTGTATTTGAATGGGAACGTTATACTCATCAAACATTTCTTTTATACTTATGTAATGCTGTCTGGCTAACACCTCTGTTGGCGCCATCAAGGCTCCCTGATAGCCTGCAAAAATAACATCCATCAAGGCAAGCACACTCAAGATAGTCTTTCCCGAACCTACATCACCCTGAATCAGACGATTCATCACATTAGCGCTGCCTAAATCACTGCGAATCTGGGACAAGGCCTTTTGCTGTCCCCTAGTTAATTCAAAGGGCAGTTTCCTTTGAAACTCCTCCGTCTGCTTGGCAGGGACAATAACATATGGACTCTTTGCTGTTACGCCGCTCTCCTTCATTGTCTGTAATGTATATAAAAACAAAAAAAACTCATCAAACACTAACCGGTGTCTTGCTCTGTGAAGTCCATCCCTATCCTTTGGAAAATGCAGCATCTCCACTGCCTCCATTCTGCCAATCAAATTATAATTTTGTCGTATGTGAACAGGTAAAAATTCATCCAACACAATTCCTTGCTCTAATGCTGTCCTAATACATTTTTGAATCAGATGATTGGTCACTCCTTTTGTCAGACTGTACACAGGCTGCATAGACAGCAGCTTTTCCTCATATTTTCCCAGAGGAAAGGTTTCTGGCTGCTGAAGTTGAATTTCATTTCCCATTCTTTTCAGGCGCCCCCGAAACACATAGCGAAACCCCGGCTGCAATGTCTGACGCAAAAAAGGCATATTAAACCATGTAACAGGCAGAGTTTCCCCTCTGTTATCCCTGATAAGCCCCTTAATCACCTGCAGCTTTCCTTTCCTCTGTATGTCCAACTTTTTTACAATCACACCTTCAATGGCAGCAACTATTTTATTGTCAATCTCGCCAATTGTAATAGGCGGCTGATATTCATCATAATCTCTAGGATAATAGGTAAGCAAATCCTCCACCGTATGTATGCCCAGTTTTTCAAAAAGCTCTCTTGTCTTTTCCCCCACTCCCTTTAATTGTGTAAGCTGCATAACATATATTCTCCTAACATTGACAAAAGAAAGGCAGCATCATGGGCTGCCTTTGTTGTTTTTCTTATTCAACAGATATAATATAATAATACACCGGCTGTCCGCCAAACATTAAATCTACATCACAGTCTGGATAACGCTTTCGTATTTCGTCTGCTAACTTCTGGGCTTCCTTTTCCTCCACCTCTGCACCGTAATACAGTGAAATAATCTCACTCTCCTCATTCTGCAGCTGTTCTAACATCTCCAAAAGCACTTGTTCTTTATCTGCGCCTACTGATAAAATACCGCTGTCGCCGATACCCATCATATTTCCCTGCTTGATAACCTTATTGTCAATCTCCGTATCTCTCACTGCGTATGTGACCTGACCTGTCTTCACATTATCCATCTCCTCTGTCATGGCAGCCTCATTTTCCTCAGGCGACTGGTCTGGCATAAAATTAATCATGGCAGCCATGCCCTGGGGGGCTGTCTTAGACGGAATCACGATAATATTTTTATCTTCTGTCAAATCTCTGGCTTGATTGGCAGCCAATACAATGTTTTTATTGTTTGGCAGCACAAAAATATTTTTAGCATTGATTTTTTCGATGGCATTTAATATGTCCTCTGTACTTGGGTTCATAGTCTGTCCACCTTCAATTACATAATCCGCACCTAAATTGCGGAAGATAGCATTCATTCCTATGCCCACTGACACAGCAATAAAGCCGTATTCCTTTTCCTCCTCCGGCTGCTTTTGCTCATAAGCTTCGCCCTCATTTTCCTCAATGCCATCTTTCTGTTGTCTTGCCAGCTTATAAGCATCCTTAATGACCTTCTCCTGATGCTCTAAGCGCATATTGTCGATTTTCATATTGGACAGTTCCCCATATGTCAATGCCTTTTGAATCGCCAGGCCTGGATCGTTAGTATGCACATGTACCTTTACAATCTCCTCGTCTGCTACTACTACAAGGGAATCTCCTATACCTGTAAGGTAATCCTTCATCTGTAATTCATCAGATTGTGTGAACTCCTTTTTTAACAGAATAATAAACTCTGTACAGTAACCAAATGTAATATTTGCAGTATCTACATCCTCGGCGCTCACTTTTGGCATACTGCCCATTGTGCGGGCATTGTCTATGGTAAAGTCTATTTCCTTGCCAAGAAAAGCTTCATATGCACCATCCAGCACCTCCATCAAGCCCTGTCCGCCGGAATCTACCACACCTGCCTGCTTCAGCACAGGGAGCATATCCGGTGTTTTCAAAAGCATTTCATGACCGGCCTTAATACTCTCCCCAATCACGTACTCCAAATCATCGCTTTCCTCCAGCAGCTCCACTGAACGCTCGCTGATTGCCTTAGCCACAGTGAGAATCGTTCCCTCCTTTGGCTTCATAACTGCCTTGTAAGCTGTTTGAACCGCTTTTTCACAGCAGGCAGCCAGCGCAAATACATCCAGTTTATCCTGCTTGCACATCTCCTTTGTAAAACCTCTGAAAAGCTGAGATAAAATTACACCGGAGTTTCCTCTTGCTCCCCGAAGGGAACCGGAGGAAATTGCCTTTGCCAGCTGTTCCATATCTGGATTCTCTAAGGAGGCTACCTCCTTAGCCGCAGACATAATGGTCATTGTCATATTCGTCCCCGTATCTCCGTCCGGCACAGGAAATACATTTAATTCATTAATCCACTCACTTTTTGCCTGTAAATTTTTTGCCCCCGCTAAAAACATTTTCTGCAAATCTCTTGCATTGATTGTTGTAATTGACACGTCCCGTTCCTCCTATATCTTAATCGATAACACGTACACTTTCTATAAAAATATTGATTTTCTTTATCTTCAATCCGGTATATTCCTCCACTTCATAGCGCACGTTTGAAACCAGATTATCACACACTGCGGAGATGCTGACACCATATGCCACAATCACATGGAAATGAATGGTTAGTTCATTATTCTCATCAATCTCTACATGTATTCCTTTCGACAAATTGTCTCTCTTCAACAGCTTTACAATGCCATCTGTCATACTGACAGCTGCCATTCCTACAATACCGAAGCATCCAACTGCCGTAGTACCTGCATATTTGGCAATTACATTTTTGTCTACCAGTATTTCACCGAATCCATTTTCTATTCTTCCTTTCATTTTTCCTCCATTCCGCCGGTATACGTCAATATATACATCATCTCCGACAAATTTTAGCATTCCCAATTTAGACGGTGTTATTATACAGTATACCCTTTTTTTTGTAAAATGGAAAGACTAAAAAAATAGATTCCACAATCCAATTAAAATAAAAAATCCTGCCGTAAAAGGGGTAACCCATTTTATCAGGGCCATATCCCTTGATGCAAGGGCCATTTTATTGCCTATTCCAATGGCAAGATAGGAGGATACACCGCAAAAAAGCCCAAGCCACCACCCATTGATTCCCAGCATTCCCGCACTGATGGCAGGAGGAATGCTGTTTAAGGCTAATATTAATCCTAATAGGGCTGTCTTTGTGTTGGAGAGCAGTTCTTCCTCCTCCACCTGGCGCTCATCCACCTGCATTGTGAGCAGACAATAGACTCCAAACAGAAAAAACAGCAAAGCCCCTGCCATATTTGTCACATTTTTAAAATAGGATGATATAACTTGAGAGCAAAGCACAGTGATAACCGTACATAAACCTGTAATACAGGCAATAATCACATTTGCCCTGTACCATATTTTCTTTCCCTTTATTCCTAACTGAATACCAATCAGCATATTATCTAAATTGACTAGCACACTAATGCACAATGCCAATATAATCCGCATCTTATCCCTCCGAAGATGGTTCTTATCATTAGCATATGATTGGTTTATGAATTCGTGCCTGCCTTTGATTTTCTATTAAGCCACTTTTGTATTTCCACTAAGACAAGGGGCATCAAAGATAAAATGCAGACCATCTCCCACTGCGGCACCGTTAAAGCACACACCTTAAATACCTCAGCCAATGCTGGAATCGTAACAACTACTATCTGCAGCATCACACATAGTACAAAAGAAAAACACAATTTTTGATTCGTAAACACTCCAATATGAAAAAGAGAGTGCTCACTGCGCAGATTAAATGCATGCACTAGCTGACTTAAGGACAAAACTAGAAATGCCATTGTTCTTCCTGTTGTCAGTCCCCCCATACTGCCTCCCAAAAAGAAAGCAATCAGGGCAAGAGAACCAATAAGCGCTCCCTCCAGGCAAATAGCCAGAAAGGTAGATTTGTTAAAGATTCCCTCTGAGCGGGGAATAGGTTTTCTCTGCATCACATCCTCCTGTGCCGGTTCTACTCCAAGTGCAATGGCAGGAAAACTGTCAGTCACCAGATTTACCCAAAGAAGTTGTACTGCCAGCAGTGGGGAGGGCATATCAAACAGCACCGCCAAAAAAATGGTGAGAATCTCTCCAATATTGCAGGAAAGAAGAAAATAAACCGCTTTCTTTATATTGTCAAAGATTCCTCTCCCTTCCTCCACAGCAGTCACAATTGTTGCAAAATTATCGTCTGCCAAAATCATATCCCCTGCATTTTTGGCTACATCTGTGCCCCCTTTACCCATAGCACAGCCAATATCTGCCGCCTTCAGGGCGGGTGCATCATTCACCCCATCTCCGGTCATGGCCACTACCTCGCCCCTTTCCTGAAATGCCTTGACGATTCTCACCTTATGCTCCGGTGTTACCCTGGCAAACACACTATAATCATAAATGCTTTTTTCTAATTCCGACTGGCTTAAAGAATCCAATGTCTTTCCTTCCATGCCTTTTTCCTTCTCCCCCAGTATACCAATCTGACCGGCAATAGCCTTTGCAGTGGAAAGATGATCCCCTGTTATCATCACCGGCTTAATGCCAGCCTCCTGGCAAAGCTTTACTGCCTGCTTTGCCTCAGGTCTTGGCGGATCCATCAGCCCTAAAAATCCAAGAAATATTAAATCCTCCTCCAGTTTTTTCTCTCCCCCGGGGGTACAGCTTTTTTTTATCTCCTCCCCCTGCTTCATACACACGGCAAGCACACGCATTGCCTGGTCCGCCATCGCCTGATTTTTACTGAGAAGCTCTCGTCTCTTAGCCCCCGTCAATTTATGTATTTGTCCCTGCTGCTTATAATATGTACATTTTCCAAGAATAATATCAGGCGCACCTTTTGTCACAGAGTAAATCTGATGATCCCGCTCCATCACTACTGTCATCTGTTTCCTTTTAGAATCAAAGGGAATTTCATAGATTCTATTTCCCCCACCCTTTACCGAGCTGTTTTGCTGCTGTAAATATGCCTTTGCAATGGCAGCCTCTGTAGGTTCCCCGCTGATTTCATATGGATTGGAAGTGATTCGTTCCCTAGAAAACAATCCAGAAAGCGTTCTTTTCTGTTTTGTCCGGTTTTCTTTCACAGATACGTTGGTGCAGGCGAAGGCCTTTTCCAACACATCCCTCTCCTCCCCTGTCACCTCCAGCACTGTCATCTTGTTTTGTGTCAATGTGCCAGTCTTGTCAGAACAGATGACTGTAGCGCTGCCTAGAGCCTCCACTACAGGAAGCTTGCGGATAATAGCTTTCTTTGCGGAAAGCCTCTGCACACCTAAAGACAGCATAATAGTGACAATGGCCGGCAATCCCTCCGGTATAGCAGCCACAGCCAGGCTGACCGAGGTCATAAACATTTCCAAAAATGGCCTATTTTGCAGAATTCCCATAACAAACACTGCAAAGCAGATAAGAAGACAACCTGTTCCAAGCGCTTTTCCCAGCTTATTCAACCGTCTCTGCAATGGTGTTTTCGGGCTCTCGTCCTCCATCATCATTTTTGCAATATGTCCAACCTGAGTTTGCATACCCGTGTGGGTTACCACTGCTGTGCCCCTGCCTGCAGTCACAAAGCTAGTGGCAAGAACACAATTTTTCCTGTCGGAGAGAGGTGTATCCTTTGGCAATATAACATCGGCATTTTTCTCCACACTCTCCGATTCCCCTGTCAGTGCCGATTCCTCCACCTTTAAATTGTGACTTTCCAACAGCCGGCCGTCTGCTGGAACAAAGGAACCAGTATCTAGAAATATAATATCTCCTGGCACAAGACGCTTGGCATCTATCTCCTCCCTTTTTCCGTTCCGCAGCACATGGGCTTTTGGTGCAGACATATTTTGCAGCGCCTCAATAGATTTCTCCGCCTTGCACTCCTGTACTGCCCCTAAAATAGAATTCACCAATATAATTATAAAAATTATAATTGGGTCCACCCAATCTGTGTCTCCCTTGGCGTAGGAAACCCCAAAGGAGACGATGGCAGCGGCAAGCAGCACCAGTATCATAAAGTCCTTCCACTGTTCTAATACTCTTATGAAAAAGGATTTGTGTTTTGCCTTCTCCATTTCATTTGCCCTGTATTGAATCAGCCTTGCCCCAGCTTCCTTGGAGGTTAAACCGGACTGCAGACTGGTATTACATTGACGAAGTGTTTCTTTTATTGATTGATGATAATACAAAATAAGCACCTCACACATTTCTCCTTAAAATATATGTGCTAGGTGCTAAAATATGCATATCCTTGTTATGATTCACCTTTACATATCATCCAGCCAAAATCAGCCGCTACACACAAATAAGTTAAACTTTCGCTGTGAATCGCAACAACATATAGAACAGCCGTTTTTATCATGCCCTCTGAAGTATATCTCTCTGGAGCATTTCTAAGTAATGCAGGGGAACCCCGTTTTTTCTCTCAATACGATAGGTTTTATCTATTTCCTGAAACTTAAAATGTTTTAGGCCCCCCTTTTGTGCTCTCTCATAAAATTGCACAATATCCACATAGGGCACGTAATATGCCTGATCTAAATGACTGTAATACAGCAGGATAAAAGCAATTCCCTGTTGTCTTTCGAATTCTTCCATAAATCGAAGCTGATGCTCATGAATATTGCGGATTGGAAAGTTGTCACCGGCGCATTCCTTGGCATCAAAACAAACAGGAATTCCCTGAACCACCCCAATATAATCAACGGTACTGTCCTTCTCAAAATAAGCAAGGGTAATCTGCTTTGTATTTTTGTCTATTTGAACAGGGGTAATGGGGGTAGGAATTTTCTGAATCAGCCCCAGACTGCTCTCCCGATAACGCTCATTCGTCATATTAATCAGTTCCTCTAAGGTAGAACCTCGAAGTCCTCTGCTATTCCAAGTTGCCATATTCCCCAAACATCTCCTGACTTATTTTTTCAAAATACGGCGGCAGTGGAGCCATTACCTGCATTCCCTGCCACTTTATCGGAATCACCCCTTGCTTGCCTTCCCCCTCTTTACATATTGCTGGCTTTGGAAATGCTAATACAGCAGCGTGAAGTAATTGATGCTCCAAACCAAATTTCTTTTTGTAGATGTCATTCCAATGCCTGTCCCCATATTTATAATCCCCCAGTATAGGATGTCCCTGGCTTGCTAGGTGAGCACGAATCTGGTGAGGCTTTCCTGTAATCAGCTTCACCTTCAGCAAGGTAGCATCCTTAGTTGTGATACATGGCTTATATTTCGTGCATATGGGAGTATATTCCATCCTATCCTTCCCCTCTGGCATCTCCTTTCTGATATACACTTGATTTTTCTTCGCATTCTTATGCAAATATCCCTTGATTGTCTCCTCCTCATTCATTTCTCCTTTTACTATAGTATAGTAATACTTGTCTAATATTCTGTCACGAAACAGCAAAGAGAGGGTCTGAAGACCAAAGAGAGACTTTCCAAAGGCGATAATCCCACTTGTGTTTCTGTCCAATCGATTGCAGATACCAGGGGTAAAGCTTTCCTCACCCCCCTGAAAACCCATATAGAAAAGCAACGCTTCATTGATGGAAAAATCTCTTCTGTCTGCCTTCTGTGACAACATTCCCGCCGGCTTATTAGCAAAGAGAATATCTTCATCCTCAAATAAAATATCAGGTCGATACTCACAGGCAAACGGTTCTGTGCTCACTTGCCTAAATTTGTCTATCGTCTCCTCCGCCAGAAAAAAAGATACCCGATCTCCCTGCACAAGCTTTTCACTGCCAGTAGCCTTTTTGCCGTTTAATGTAATATTTTTCTTGCGGAGCATTTTGTAAACAAAACCAGAGCCAGCCTTATTTAAATATTTAAAAATCCACTTATCCAGCCTTTGGCTGCACTCATTCTTTCCGATTTCAACCTCTCTCATTGCCCTCTCCATTTCTGTATATAAAACGTAAGCCCCCAAATGCTAAATCCATCCCCCCGCAGCAAACTGACAGGGAATCAAAATTGTTTAAAACATATTTTCCGCTTCCACTACATCTGAAATCTGTTCTAAGTTTTTTAAAATCTCTGGTATTTTTTCATTGGTATCTAAATTGAGCTGTAATTCCACAATATGCTGTCCTGTGCTGTCGGTGATTGCCTCCATTTTCTGTATATCCACCTGCGCTGCCTGAATCACATCTGTAATATTATAAATCAAGCCGATTCTGTTTTTGCCCACAACACGAATCCTTGTCTTTAAAGTATTTTGCTCTTTTGCCTGTCTTAGTATCTTTGCTAAAAATTTATCCTTCCAGTTTTTCTGAGCCTCTCTGGCCTCCTCCTTCTTAAAATACTGAAGTAATTTATTTTTGGCGCGCATGGTCTTGACAACAGAAAGCCATCGGTACTCCGGAATACCATTTTTCTGGTCTACAAGAATCTCCATCTTATCCCCATCCTGAATTACATAATCCGGCCCATACGTTTTTCCGTTTACAAGAACTGCCACCATATGATGTCCTATCTCACTGTGAATTCCATATGCAAAATCTACGGCAGTAGAGCCCTTTGGCAGCTCCAGCATATCCCCCTTCGGGGTAAAGCAGCGTATTTTATCACTAAACACATTCAAGTCTGTTTTCACAAACTGTACAAAGCTAGTGCTGTCAGAATCCTTCTGCCACTCTAAAATCTCCTGCAGCCACTCTAATTTTTCTTCTTCCTTTACCTTATTCAGTCCGCCCTTGTATTTCCAATAGTTTAAAATACCGTATGTAGCTGTGTGGTCCATCTCCTCCGTGCGAATCTGCACTTCAAAAATCTCCCCCTGGGGGCTAATTAATGTAGTGTGAATGGACTGGTACAGATTGGACTTAGGAAGGGCAATGTAATCTTTAAATCTGCCTGGGATAGGACTGTACATAGTGTGAAGAATACCAAGAGCCTCGTAGCACTCTTTCACAGATTCCACAATAATACAGAGGGTAAACACATCATAAATTTCCTGAATTTCCTTTTGACGCATTACCATCTTGCGGTAAATACTGAATAAATTCTTATATCTGTCACTGATACCTATCTCAAACTCGCATTCCCCAAAGCCCTGTACAATATCCATACATGTAGTTTGTATAAATTGATTTTTTTCCTCCTTAATTCGCTCTGCCTCCTTTGTAATCTCCTCATAGGAGGCAGGGTGCAAATATTTCAGGCACAAATCCTCAAGCTCCGTGCGCACTACATAAATACCCATTTTCCCTGCAATAGGCACATAAATATCCAACGTCTCCTGTGCAATTTTAATTTGTTTTTCCGGCTTTTGGAATTCCAGCGTCCGCATATTGTGTAAACGGTCTGCCAGCTTAATCAGAATCACCCGAATATCCTCCGCCATGGCCCAGAGCAGTTTTTTAAGATTCTCAGCCTGCAGTTCCAATGCATTTCCGCTGCCTTTATCCGACAAATTACGAAGCTTTGTAACCCCATCCACTAGAAACATAATTTCATGACCAAAGATTTCAATCAAATACTCCTCCGGCACATCCGTATCCTCCACCACATCATGAAGCAGGCCAGCAGCTATTGTTTCTTTATCCAGCTTTAAATCTGCCAAAATAATAGCTACACTTACAGGATGAATAATATAAGGCTCCCCTGATTTTCTCTTCTGCTCCTTATGTGCCTCAAAGGCCACTTCATAAGCCTTCTCCACAATACCAATGTCCTCACTGGGATGGTATTCCTTGATTTTTTGAATCAATACTTTGTACATATCATCTGGATTATTACTTTGCGCAACCTGATTTTCCATATTATGACATCCTTTCCATCGCTCATTTCGCCCTTTTACCCTCTGTATCAAACTCTATTCTTATAACGAATAGTCCCTAATAGACTGTACTATCTTCTCATCATTGCCCATTCTATCCTTGATTTGCAGTTCTGTCAGCTTCTCATAGGTCTTTTCATAATCTGCACCTCTCACTCTTGTTAAAAACTCCTCCCATTCACTGCTTACCCACACCTTCTCCACTAGAGCAACCGATGACAAAAATTGAGTCATATAAGTTTCCCACTCACGTTTCCCCTCCCCTTTTTCATGATAGACAAACACATGTCTATTTTCCACATATATCACTGGAAAACAATGCAGCTTTTCCTTTGAGCTTATTACATTATCAAATAAAAATTTACCTTGTTTATTGTCAGCGATCTCTTCCACCTCCTGCCTTTGCCTAGGCGTCAATGATTTTTTCCCAAGCAAAACCAGCATGGCTACTACGTGCTTGGCTATAGGAAGCACAAACATAATTGCCAGCACTGTAAAAATATTTCTGTTGGTTTTGTACAGCCATATTCCTAAAAAATAGATTGCGGCAATTATTGCAAAACCCACTGCACAGACTACTATCTCATATTGAATTCTGCGCCGAATATATCCATATTGTCCTTTGTCCATCTGTTTTTCTATTATTACTTAGACCACTAAATATCGTTGTTCCTTCGATAAATAGCATCTTCGTAAATGTTCCTTTCCTTATGCTTCTATATGAAACAAATATAAAACTTATCTATTACATCCAAAGCTTATCCTCTGTTATCCACTGATTATTTTCATCAACAGCCTGTGAGGCAGCACCTTACTCAGCAAATACAATATTTTCATTGGAATGGAATAAATGGATATTTCTTTTCTTTTTTCCACATCCTTTATCGTATAGGATACCATTTTTTTACAATCTACATAAAAAAACTTTTTATACCATGGACTTGGTTTTCCCTCCTGTGCCACCTGAAAAAATTCTGTCTTCACAGGACCAGGACATACGGCTGTAACCCATATGTTCTCCTTGCTGCATTCCCGCCTCAGCGCCCTGGAAAAGCTTAGCACAAATGATTTTGTGGCGGCATATACTCCAAAATCAGGCTGAGGAAGAAAGGCGGCGGAGCTTGCCATATTTACAATCACTGAATTTTGATCCATATAGGGCAGCACTATTCTTGTGATAGCGCTCAATGCCACTACATTAAGCATTGTCATTCCCTCCACATCCTCCAGCTTGTTTTCCGCCACTTGTCCGATTTTGCCGTAGCCGGCTCCATTAAACAACAGCTGTACTTTCGGCTTTTCTTTATCCAACAGCATCTCTAACTGGTCACGGACAGACTTCTTCTGCAAATCTCCCTCCAGTACTGCACAGTGGACACTGCATTTCTCTGCCACCTTCTGGAGCTCCCCCCTCCTTCTGGCAATCAGCCAAAGTTCATCTATCTCATTTCTTTTTTTCTTTGCAAACTGCAGTGCAAATTCTCTTCCAATCCCACTGGACGCGCCAGTGATTATAACAATTTTTTTCAAAGCTTCACCCTTCCTTTCCGCAAAATACGATATGAAATGCTTTCACATATCCTGTTCTTACTTACTTTCTTCCTGCCTTCTTATGAACATTTCGTATTGTCTTTTTTTTCGTATTTTTCTTTGACAAACTGCTTGTCCCACCACTTCCATGTCCATTGAAAACAGTTGTTTTTCCTTTCCTTGGACGTATCAAACATTTTTTATCATATCCAATTAAATCCTCTCTGCCCCCCTTCGCAAGGGCTTCCCTCACCAGTTCTTCATTTTTTGGATTGCGGTATTGAATCAACGCCCTCTGCATTGCCTTTTCGTGGGGATTTTTGGCCACATATACCTCCTCCATTGTTCTAGGATCAAGACCTGTATAGTACATACAAGTAGAAATGGTGGAAGGAGTAGGATAAAAATCCTGCACCTGCTGAGGCATATAACCTAAATCCCGCAAATATTCTGAAAGCTCAATTGCCTCCTTTAAAGTGGAGCCTGGGTGAGAGGACATGAGGTACGGCACTACAAATTGATTTTTCCCCATCTGCTGATTAAGTTTATTATACTTCTTAATAAAGCGCTCATACACTTCCCTGCTTGGTTTTCCCATTTTTGAAAGTACACTGTCGCTTATATGCTCCGGTGCTACTTTCAGCTGCCCGCTTATATGATGCTCTACCAACTCACGCATAAAGCTGTCATCTTTGTCATAGATTAAATAATCAAAGCGAATCCCTGAGCGCACAAACACCTTTTTTACCCCTGGCAGCTTTCTTAATTTCCGCAGAAGCTGCAAATAATCGGAATGGTCAACTGTAAGATTGGCACATGGCTTTGGAAACAGACATTGTCTGTCAGGGCATACCCCCTTAGTCCATTGTTTATGGCAGGAGGTGTGACGAAAATTAGCAGTAGGACCGCCCACATCATGAATATACCCCTTAAAATCCTTGTCCTCTGTTATCTTTTTGGCCTCTCGAACAATAGATTCATGACTTCTTGTCTGAATGATTCTTCCCTGATGAAAGGTGAGAGCACAGAAGCTGCAGCCTCCAAAACACCCTCTGTTGCTTACAAGTGAAAATTTCACCTCCTCTATTGCTGGCACTCCGCCGGCTTTTTGATAAATTGGATGAAAGGTTCGCATATAGGGAAGCTCATATACTCTGTCCATCTCCTCCTGAGTCAATGGCTTTGCGGGTGTATTCTGAACAATATAACAATTACTAGAGTACATTTCCGCTAAAGGTCTAGCCGTAAAGGGGTCCGTATTACAATACTGCTTATAAAAGCTTTTTGCATATTCTTTCTTGTTGTCCCTGACAGTATAAAAATCAGGAAGCATTTGTATATTATATATATGCTCTGCACTCTTTGCTTTGTATACAGTGCCATCCACATAAGTAATATCCTCCACGGCAATTTGATTGTCAAGAGCATCGGCAATCTCAATCACAGACTTCTCCCCCATGCCATACATTAAAATATCTGCTCCGCTATCCAACAAAATAGAGCGCTTCACTTTGTTGGACCAATAATCATAGTGGGCAAGCCTGCGCAGGCTTGCCTCAATCCCTCCAATCAAAATGGGAATATGCTTATAGCTTTGCCGAATCAAATTGCAGTACACAATAGTGGCATAATCCGGACGCTTTCCCATTACACCTCCAGGAGTAAAGGCATCCTTCTCCCTTCGTCTCTTAGACACAGAGTAATGATTTACCATGGAATCCATATTGCCCCCCATGACTAAAAAGCCAAGCCGAGGCTCCCCTAATATAGTGATGCTTTCCTTTTGCCGCCAATCAGGCTGGGAAATAATACCTACCTTATACCCATGAGCCTCCAACAGGCGGCTGATAATGGCATGCCCAAAGGAGGGATGGTCTACATAGGCATCCCCTATCACATATACAAAATCGCACTGTTTCCAGCCTCTTTTTTCCATATCCTCCCTTGATATTGGTAAAAAGTCCTCCATCTCCTAATCCTTTCCGTCGGACTGCTTCGCCAAGCCAACTTTCCTTAATTTTGTAAACTTGCTATAAAAAATACAGTTCTTACACACTTAAGCTCTGGGCCCTGTATCCTTCCGATATAATATCTAGTTCCTTTGAAAAGCGTTCTAACTGGTCCAAATCATCAAAAGCGTAAATTCGGTAAAATTCATCCTGTATCTTTATTATTTCCCGCTTATTGGCCACCCTGTACAAATTCTGAATATTGTTTAATATATCTGCCACAATATTGGCCTTGACCTGAAAAGAATTCTGGGCATCCATAATCTCGCTTCGCACCGCCGACATCTCTTTATCTAACAAAACAATGGCATCCGAAGCAGTCAGCAAACTGCTTTTAATATGCTCTGGAATATTTTCTTTATATTTATACTGAAGAGAGTGCTCTATTGTTGCCCAAAAATTCATGGCAAGAGTTCGAATCTGTATCTCTGCCTTAATGGTTTTTGTTCCCTTTAATGTCTGAACATCATAGGTTACAATCATATGATAACTGCGGTAACCCGACGCCTTTCGATGATTGATATAATCCTTCTCGCCAATCACCTTCATATCCTTGCGCTGTTTGATTAGCTCCACTACCTTGTCAATATCCTCCACAAACTGACACATAATGCGAATTCCTGCAATATCTTCTATCTTCTCATCTATCTCATCTATATCTATTTGTTTTCGGTGCAGCTTATCTAATATACTTGATATTTTTTTCACACGTCCATTGACTTGCTCAATCGGTGAATATAATCCGCACCTTCTATGTTCATCCATCACATGATTAAATTTAACCAGCATTTCATTTACCGCCAGTGTATAGGGAGCTAATATCTCCCGCCATAATTGAATCTCCATTACCCTTATACCTTCTGCACTGCAAATTATCGCTAATTGCCTGCCTTTCCATCTATTTCTTCTAAATTTTTTAATATCCAATAGGGATTCACACTAATCTCCTCCCCTTTCTCCTCCCTGTATATTCCAAAATGCAGGTGTACCACAAATTTTCCTGTAGTTCCCTCCTGACCGTAGCCGGAATCTCCCATATAACCTATCACATCCCCTGCTTTTACTTTTGTTCCCTCCTGCAACCCCTCTTCAAAATGATGGAGATGAGCATAATAAAAATATATGCCCTGCTCTGACCGTATGCCGATTCTCCAGCCGCCTAAAGGCAGCCATCCTATGTTTTCAATAACACCGTCACTGACACTGACTATCTTGTATTTTCCTGCTTTATTTTCCGGCGGAATAATATCCGTCCCCTCATGCTGCCTGTCTCCCCCAAAAGTTCTCTCCTGCCCGTAGGAATCTTCGTAAGCAAATGCTATGCTTTTGTACTCCTCCACAGGAAACATATGGACATCTTCCCAAATTTCTTTCACAAAGTTGGCTGTCTGCTTCATTTCCTTTTCATAGGGAAGGTCCCCCATCACTAGAAATTCCACACAAAACCATTGCAAAAATACAATGTAAAATAGGAGAAAGGTAATAGAAATGCTTCCGGTAAATATTTGTTTTTTCATAAATTTCCTTCTCTATGCTTTTCCAAATACTCTATGCACAGAAAAATCTATTTATTCCAAGTAATTACTCATGCCATCCAAGCACAATTCTATCATTTTCATGAAGAAATTCTGAAAAATTAGTTTCTGTCTCATTTTGAAGTAAACGCAGCTTCCTTCCGGCAGCTTGTTCCACATCAAAGGGATATACATCTAAAATATCAACGATTCTATACTGCTCCTTCGGCTTTAATTCAATTTGTTCCTCATTTACCCAGACAGTTATTCCCTTTTTCACTGCCTCTTTTTCTGTCTCTTTTTCTTTCTTTTCCTCTTCCTTGTGCTGCTGAGCAGTGCCTGTTTCGTCTTCCATTTTTGAATTGTAATCCTTGTGGGACTCTATGTTTTCCTCTTCTGTCTTTTCCTCAAAATCCAGCTCCTTATGGATATCCTCCGGCTCAGCTTGAGCCAAATCCTTGTATTCCTTTTGCTTCCAGAGCACGTCAAAGTTCTCATACACTTTGTCATTCTCCTCTGCTAACTGATTGTTCACATACACTGCAATGTCGGACATATCAATATCGAGAAAGGTCATAAGCTGCTCTACTGTATAATAATCTAAAAATATAATATTATCCTGTGTTTGAATCTGGTAGGTTCCCGGCTGAAGCACACCGTTTACATGAGTAAATTTAGGACAGACAACATTTTTCCCATTAATATGGAAACGGATATCCGCCTTATACTCCGGCAATTTCTCCAACGTACAGCTTGCCGGCTCACCTATTGTTGATTCCGTGATCGTAATGATATCATTTTTGTTTATAGAGGAATACATATTACTTTTTTTGCCGTTAATCGTAATTTCCGCCGGCTCTCCAGACATTCCCCGTATCATCCGCGCCTTTCCATCCACATAAAAAGTAAGCTCCTGTCCCCTTCTAGGAAACAGCCATTCATTTGGATAACCTACCTGTATTGCCGCATCCACCACCGTCAATTTATTATTATCGTAGAGCTTAATCCGCTCCCCATTAATGCTGACAAATATAAAATTGTTTTTCTGGTCATAAAAATTCATGCAAATACCGATAGGGGTCACAAGCAGCGGATCCTTCTTGATTTCCTCCTGCACAAAGGTTACATCTCCAAGCACCTCCTCCCCCCGAAGGGCAACCCTTGCCTCCGACAGCTTCAAATATCCTGCCAGAGCTTTCGTAAAGCCAAACACCTTTCCGCCGCCGCCCACTACAAACACAGCACTCACAGACTTTCCTCCATTCAGCTCCTTAATCTTCTCCCCTGTCTCCTTAGCAATCATATCCACAATCGGCTTACAAGCTGTGCGCACCTCCTGGGGAGATACCTTCTGAGGCAGCCCCATAATATCTTTAAAGGAAATTTGTCTTGATTTTCCTGCACCAAGCTTGATTTTTTCTGCTGTATCGAAATCTACCAAATATTTTTTAACCAATGCTTCTGTAATCTCGTCACCTGCGTGAGGAATCATACCGTATGCTACAATGCTGCCGTCCTTTGTAATGCAAATATCCGATGTTCCTGCCCCCACATCCACCAGCGCAATATTCAGCAGCCTATACTGCTGAGGTATGGCTACATTGATAGCAGCTATGGGCTCTAATGTAAGATTTGCCACTTCAAGTCCTGCCATCTGTACAGAAGTATACAAGTCCTCCACCACCTCATCCGGCAAAAAAGTCGCCAGCACGTCAGCAGAAATAGATTTTGCCTTATGTCCCTCCAGATTTCCAATCATATAGTGATTCAGATAATATTTTACAACCGTGTAACCTACACAGAAAAAAGAGATATCTCCCTGCTCTTTATGTATCTCTTCATATGCCTTCTCAATACCGGAAAGCTCCAGAGAATATATCTTTTCACCGTCCACAGCCTCCTCCTGCTCAAACTCCATGTCCACATGAACCGTCACCGTTTTCAGCACACGTCCTGCGGCGGCAATACACACCTCATGCAATTCCCTGCCAAGCTGTCTCTCTAACTGATTCTTTACATAGCTGATGCTAGAACCTACCTTTTGTATATCATGAATCTGTCCGTCCATCATGGCACGAGTATCGTGCTCCTTCACACAATGTGCAACCACCTTAAACTTATCTCTCTCCAAATATCCTACGGAACCTACAATGCTTCTCGTTCCAATATCCAAGCCGAACACCATATGTTCTGGTAATCTGGTCTGCTCCATACTGCTGTATTCTCCCATCTTTCATAATTATATCAAATCTTAATTGTAGCTGCTTGTTCATCTGCGATGTAAACTTTATACTATACCTTTCAGAATAACACAAAAAGCACTAAAACTCTAGTGCTTTTTTTATTTGAAGCTGTGTAATTGCTTCCTCTTTTGTATTGTCAATGATTCGAGTACAGTTTTCCTTAAAAAATTCGTTGCTCTCCTGCTTTTTTATAATATTTTCACAATACTGTCTGCTGTAGCCCCTGTTTGACATTAACCGCTTTGTCCTTGTATTTGTATCAGCATAAATATACCAGACCTCATCACAGTACTGCTCAAATCCGCTCTCCCTTAACAGTGCGCTCTCCACCACAATCCAATTTACCTTGTTTTCCTCTTTTATCTTCCCTAACTCTTCCTTTATTTTTTTAATCACTCCCGGGTGTGTAATGGCATTTAATCGGTTCAATTTCTCCCTGTTTTCTTCTCCAAACACCATACTTCCCAAAATACCTCTGTCAATTTTTTTCTCTGGAGTAAGAATTTGACTGCCAAATTCATCCACCACATTTTTATACACTTCCTGGCCTGGCTCCATCACTTGATGCGCCACCTTGTCCGCCTCAATCACACATACATTATAATTTTCTTTTAGGAAACGCAGAACTGTGGATTTTCCACAGCCCACTCCCCCTGTCACTCCAATTACCTTCACTTTTCCTCACTCCATTGTGTTTCTTTTCCGTCGTCATGCAAACATTAATGTGCGTCAAACCAGCTTTCACCGCTCTCCACCTCCACACTGAGAGGTACAAGCAAATCGGCGACTCCCATCATTTCCTCCCTTAATATTTTTTCTACCTGCTCCTTCTCCTCTATTTTAGTCTCCACCAATAATTCATCATGCACCTGAAGTACAATGCGGGATTGTAAACCTTCCCTCAACAATCGGTGATGAACATGAATCATGGCAAGCTTAATAATATCTGCTGCTGTTCCCTGAATCGGTGAATTCATGGCAACCCGCTCGCCAAAGCTTCTCTGCATAAAATTTGAGGATTTTAATTCCGGCACAGGACGGATTCTATGATACGCTGTCTGGACATATCCTTGAGTTTTTGCCGTCTCAACACTGTTGTCCAAAAATTCTTTAATCTTTGGATAGATAGCAAAATATTGGTTGATATACTCTGCCGCTTCCTTTCTGTCAATGTTTAAATCATTGCTCAGGCCAAAAGCACTGATTCCATAAACGATACCGAAATTCACAGCCTTTGCCTTTCGTCTCAAATCGCTGTCCACCTGGTCTAATGGCACATGAAACACTTTGGAGGCAGTGGCGCTGTGAATATCCTCCCCATTTTTATATGCCCCAATTAAATGCTCATCCTCTGAAAAATGTGCCAGAATCCTTAACTCAATCTGGGAATAATCTGCATCTAAAAAGATACATCCCTCTTTCGGTACAAAAATTTTGCGGATTTCTCTTCCTAACTCCATTCGAATGGGAATATTCTGAAGGTTTGGCTCTGTGCTGCTGATTCTTCCTGTGGCAGTGATCGTCTGGTTAAAGGTTCCATGAATTCTTTCATCCTCACCGATATAGACAGCCAATCCGTCTGCATAGGTAGATTTCAGTTTTGTAAGCTGTCGATATTCTAATATATCAGCCACAACAGGGTAATCTCCCTTTAATTTTTCCAAAATCTCCGCCGATGTGGAATATCCTGTTTTTGTTTTCTTACCTCCCTCTATCCCCATTTTTTCAAATAAAATCACACCAAGCTGTTTTGGTGAGTTGATATTAAACTCCTCCCCCACCTGATGATATATTTTATTTTCCAGCTCTGTAATTCCTACAGCCAGCTTTTCTCCGTATTCCCTTAAAGCCTCTCTCTTTACCAGCACTCCCTCCTGTTCCATGTCATACAGAGCAAATGCCAAAGGTATCTCCACATCCTCCAGCAAAGCTACCATTCCATATTTCTCACATTGACTGTAAATTTCCTTTTTGGAGGCAACGGCTGTGTAGGCTAAGTAACAGGCCATTTTTACAAAATCCTCCTCATTTTCCTCCATAAATTGTTCATCGGTCTTTTTCTCACAGAACTGACTTCTAGAAGGTACATTTAAAGAACAGTACAAGGCCGCCAACTCGTCATAGTGGTAGGTTTCCGATAATGGATTCAAAAGATAAGCTCCAAGCTGAGCATCAAATACTTGGCTTTCTTTTAGCTCTCTCTGAAAGCGAAGATGTCTTTTTATATCCAACACGCAGAGAATGGCGGAGGAATTTCCCAGTATAGAAAGCCATTCTTCTATATGCTCATCCCCAATTTCCCGGCTAGTTGAAATAAAGACCGCCTTTCCCCCATCCTCCTTTGTTGTATAGGCAACTGCCATGCCAAGGAGCTTCTTTTTTTTCTCCTGGGGATTTAACAGCCAGGTTAGCACCAACTGTTCATTTTCTCTGTAGGCATCCCTCTCAAACACGTAAATGCCTACCTCCTGCTGCTTTGCTGCCTCCTGAATCCACTTTGAAGCTTCCTCAATCTTATCTATTTTTTGAAAATCCTGTTCTATTTTTGCCGACTGAGACGAAATCTCTTTGCTAAAACGCCCTAATAAGCTTTTAAATCCTAACTCACTGATTTTATGATAGGCTTCCTCTGTATAAATATCTCCAAGCCTGCATGTGCTCAATTCTGTTTTTAGAGGAACCTCCACGCATATCCGAACTAATTTTTGACATAAAAAAGCCAGCTCTTTATTTTCTAACAGAGCTTTTTTTGCTCTTGGCGGTGTCACCTCCTCCACATGTTCATAGAGATTCTCCAGAGAGTGATAGGCCTGTATCAGTTTTGTTGCTGTCTTCTCTCCAATAGACGGCACTCCCGGAATATTATCAGAACTGTCCCCCATTAAAGCTTTCACATCAATAAACTCGGCAGGAGTGACGAAATATTTCTCTTCCACTCCACTCTCATCAAAATGGTCCACCGTCGTTGCTCCACCTTTTGTGTGAGGAATGCGAATAATTGTATTTTTAGTTGCAAGCTGCAGCAAATCTCTGTCACCTGACAAAATAACAACCTTCCACTCCTCCTGCTCTCCCTTTTTCGCCATAGTACCTAAAATATCATCTGCCTCATACCCTGGCATTTCCAATATGGTTATGTCCATGGCCCGAAGCACTTCCTTCATCACATCTACCTGCTGGTAAAGCTCTTGGGGCATCGGCTTTCTAGTCCCCTTATATTCCTCATACATTTCATGGCGAAAAGTAGGATGGTGCAAATCAAATGCCACTGCCAGATAATCCGGCTGTTCCTCCTCAATCGCCTTAAACATCATATTTAAAAATCCATAAATTGCATTTGTGTGAAGTCCGTTGACATTGGTCAAGTCAGGCACTCCATAAAATGCCCTGTTCAATATACTATGTCCGTCAATCAGTAATAGATTTTCGCTCACCCTGCAAACCTCTCTTTCTGCCAGATTTTACTTTTATTTGTAACGATTTTGCCAATATGGTTCTGTAGTGTCACTTTTATATACAAATCATTCTGTTTTGTTATAGCCGGAGTAATCATATAGCTAAAAGGGCAGTCATTTTACACTATAAACCAATAGATTACCATCAGCCATGCCATTGCTTCCCCCGCACACTCTATGATTCTCTTGAGCAATAGAAGCCTTTGATTATATTGTATCTCATCTTGGTAATCACTAATCAAATTATTCATATCTTCTTTTAAATTGTAAAAAACTTCACTTTCCATATCCAATCCAACCTGAATCAAATATATCAATTCCATCTCTTCTTTACAATTCTCACAACTATGAAGATGATGCAGAAAGCTTCTCGCGTCTTCCCATTTCATATTTTCCTGTATAAAATCAGGAATGAGACGACAGCATTCCTTGCAGTCTAGTTCTGCTGATTTTTTCTTTTTCACTTTTTTTATTTTATTTAACATCTGCCGCAGCCTTTGCAATTCTCACATCCCCTTTTCAAAAGACTCCCCTGCCATAACCTAGTAAAAACTCGTTCCTTCTCATAATACACTTCTTCCTTTGTATTCTGCTGCACAATCAATATCTTTTTCTGTATTGTATCTATCTCTAAATGTAATGGAATGACTGTTATTATCTCAGGATTCATACAGCTTTGCAGCAGTTTAGGCGTATATTCTTTTCTATCTGTGACAAGAGCTGTTGTAACAGTATCTATTTTCCATATTTCTCCATATTGGCAAATAGTCTGTCCTGAGCAATCATAAAATGTTTGTTCTGCTGGAAATATTTTACCAAATGGAAAATCTATTTTTGTATATTTTTTCATTTATTTCTCCACATATCCCCCCTATTCTCTTTTCTGCAACTTTACGAAGATTTTGCTTTATAAGACCTTCTTCCTAAAAAACAAGAAAAAAGCTCGTGAAATATTCACGAGCTTAAAATGCCGGCAATGGGACTTGAACCCATACGTGGTTGCCCACAACAGATTTTGAGTCTGCCTCGTCTGCCATTCCGACACGCCGGCAGTATGTGATTTATTTCACACGCAGGAAATATAATATCATGAGTGACAAAAAATGTCAATATCTTTTTTATATTTTTATGTACATGTCATCTATTTTTTTGATGACATGTACTAAAAATCTTATCACTCTGTCACAGTATCATTCATTGGTTCTGTTACAAGCTTTTTTTGTATGGCTTGATTTACTTTTAATTTCCATATATTAATTATAATAATACACACATTCAAAAATATTCCAC
>CAJTQG010000009.1:0-6279 GCA_910578605.1 uncultured Lachnospiraceae bacterium
GTTTATTATTGATCCCATTGCTTCCCCACTCACAACTATAATTTTACTTCGGATTTTCATAACTCGATATCAACATGAAAACGCTGATTGTATAATAGGTAAATAGATTTTAGATACATATATAACGTTAAAGTATTTTTAAATAGCTGCAATCATATTTTAGTCATACGCACCTTTAATTTAATAAAGTGCGATATATATTTTTTGATTATACTATATTTTTCTATATTCTGTCAAATATTTTTTGATTTTCATCCAAGCTTTTCATTCAAATACAACAAAGGCAGACAATATTCTATACCTAATTGTCTGCCTTTTGCTTTGAAATTTTACTTTACCTTAATTTTTTTCTTGGGACTGTAATCTCCATAATATTTTACTTTGTTAATCTTCTGATATGCACGAATCTTAACGTAATATGTCTTTTTTGATTTGAATTTCGACACTACTTTTTTTACTTTGCTGCCTCCGGAAACCGTAACCTTTTTATCTATTTTCTTGAAATTTGATTTTCTTGAAAATACAATCTCATATCCTTGACAGTTCACCTTTTTCCATGTAACTTTAATTTTCTTTTTTCCACCGGAACTGACCTTTGGCGCTTTTGGCTTTTGGGGCACTATAATAAATGTTTTTGTAATAGTACCTTGATATTTACCAATACCCGTTATGGTAACCTTCGCCTGACCAACCTTCACATTATTTGTATATTTGACTCTGTAATCTTTATTTAAAAACAAGCCAGGCACTCTCACCGACGGCACTCTTGCTTTTCCTGTGTATGCTGTCTTTGTATACGCCAAAGAAATATTTGCACTAATATTTTTTCTTCCAACCGTCACTTTTACAATCTTCTGGGCGGATGCATAGACTTCTGACTGGGCAGCCCGAACAGTGATATAAGCTGTTCCCACACCTTTTATTGTCACCCTTCCCCCTGAGGTCACAGACACAATATTCGAATTGGAAGAAATGTATGTCAAAGGTGTCTTTGCAGAGGCATTCAAATTAAAAGCGCTGTCTCCATACCTTTTTACAAAGGCGGCAGCCACAGCTATACTCTGCTGTGTCTTAGATGTGGATTCACCTTGATTATTGTCTGTTGTATCATCCTCTCCAACATCCGGCTTATCTGGATTTACCTCTATTGTAAAAGTCTTTCTGATTGTTCCTTTATAGTTACCTTTTCCCACAATCAACAGTGTTGCCGTCCCAACATGCACATTATTCTCGTAGGATAACTTATAGTCCGTACCAGCATTCAAACCGCTGACTGTAGCATTGGGGGTAATTGGCTGACCTGTATACATAAAACTAGTTCCCTCTAGCGTCACCACTCCCGAAATCAGTTTAGGCTCCACCTCCACCACTACTCTTGCAGATGCACTTCCATACTCCTCTGTCTGTGCCACACGCAAAGTAATATTGGCCATACCCGCATTTTTAATTGTGACATTTCCGTTGACATCTACCTTTGCCACATTTGTATTGTCACTTTCATACTCAATGACTCCCATATCTGTATAAGCATTTAAGGAGAAACTGCTGTCCCCAAAATTTTTATAAATATAGGAGCTTGGCACTCCAATTTGAGGAGCAGTTTTTAGAACTTCATATACAGCAGTCTTTGTTCCTGCATAACTGCCTTTTCCTATTACCGAAACCGTCACCTCTCCGATTCCCGAAGCAGGGTAATCATATTTCAATTCGTACTCGCTTCCTTCTACAAGAAGTTCATCATCTATCTTCACTGTAACATCAGGATATTGTTTTGTTCCATTAAAAGTAAATTCCCTCTTAGATAAGGTGATTTTGGCATCTCCAATATTATAATTTTTGCCTAAACTAAAAAATTCTGTTGTTCTCTCCTCCACGCCAAACTTCTGGGCAATCTGATAGTACAATCTGCCGTTCTCAATATCCATGCCATATACATAACCATTGTCAGTGTTTACCTCAAACTGCATCGTCTTTTTTCCTGTAGCCAAATTATAGGACCATATACTATCTGGCAAGGAATAATAAATTATATTGTTGCGCAGGGCAAGCTTTGAATAATTGCCTACCCAGTTTTGGCTGCTGCCAAAAACAGGCCACTTCCCCCCCAATTCAACAACTTTGCGTCCCTTACTGTCAATAGGATCCAAGTTGAAATCATGCTGATACAAATTGCTGTCGGAAGCTGCAAAATACCATACCCCGTCCTGATACAGCATACAGGCAGTTCCACCGTTCCAAAATGCATCGTCATAAGTAGTATCTGAACAGCTTTCATAATCTGCCTTATTCCATGTATGTGCATCAAAAGCATCTTCACTCTTTAAAAAATAATTCTTCTGTACATTTCCATAAAAATCCCATACCGGATCATCCCATGTCACATCTACCAAATACCATTTTCCATCCAGACACACCTGATTCCATGCATGGTCACCGCCATTGCTAATACCGGTAATAATATTACAAGGAATGGACAAGCGATGCATCAAATATTGAAATGCACCGGCATATCCGTCACATACTGCAATCTTATCCACCAATGCTCCTTTTAAATTATGGGCATCCAAGGAAACCGAATCATTCAAATAATCTTGATATGCATATTCCACCTCCACGCAGAGATAATCATGTACACACAATGCCTTCTCCACATCGGTCATATTCTCATCGATCATAGACAGCACATTTTGCACTTCACTCTCAACAGCCGACTCATCATAATTTAAATAAGTGATAATCAAAGAAGACACACAATTAGTCTCCAAACTGTAAGTATAACGCAAATCAATATATACATAATACAACTCTGGATGTCTGTTCAGCACCCCGCTAAAAACAGAATAAATATCCTCCCGATCAATCTGGTACGATGCCACATCAATCTTTGCTTCCTTTGCTTTAAGCTGCTTTACAATATACTCCTCAAAGCTGCTGCCAACCTCCAGCTTAGCAATTCTTATCATTCTCAAATCCATATCCAAATCATACTCAGGATATTTTGCCAATAGTATCCGAGTCCTGTCTGAAGGCGCCTCCAGCAAACTTCCCTCCTTTATAAACATGGATGCATCATTCTGTGCGGTATGCATGATTCCTGAATCCTTTGCCATTACCCCAATGCTGCTCCAAAATACGCTTAAAGCAAAACAAATCAAAAAACAACAATGCTTATAATATTTTTCTTTTTCTCTTAACATACACTTCACCTTCCTAAAATCCCCCCTATCACGCTACTTCGCTCTGCTTATTTCACTTATTTTCTATAATTTATTATCGTACAATAATTCCTTACTTATAATATGTTTTCTTTCGCATTTTTATTGCATAACATCCTAATCGTATTTTACCATATTCTATTTTTTTGTACAACCAAACTTTCCTTTCAAAAAAATTATTATGCATCCTCCAAAAATTTCAATATTTTGTCTATACAATAGAAATGGCTCAACCGACTATAAACAAGAAGGTTGAGCCTAAAAGTACAATAGGAATCTGTCTATTTTATTCATTATTCTGGAGATACTACTTTTTTTCTAAACACCGCCGCACTGTATGCCGGCATCTCCACTGTTAATTCTCCATTTTCTATTTTGTAATCCATCTGCCCTACATTATAATTATTCTCCATCGACAGCATAAGCCTCTCTAACAGTTCTCCACTCATCATTCCCAACTTTCGCATGGACACCCGCATATCCAAAGGAATATTATTGTTATTCACAACTACTACAATAACATTCTCCCCATAAAATCTTGCATATGCCAGAGCATTATACTGCTGGTGCAAAGCAATCACTGATCCTTTTTTTAATGCAATATTGTTTTTATGAATCTGAATCATATCCCTATGAAACTCTATCAACTCTAGGTCTTCTTTCCCCCATGGATATGTTCTCCTGTTGTCCGGATCTGTCCAGCCGCATAAACCGGCCTCATCCCCATAATAAATCGTAGGTGCACCCGGCCATGTCATCTGCATAACAACAGCTTCCTTCATAATACCTTTGTTAATTCCATTGTTTGCCGCCTCCGGTCCTGCTGTTGCTGTTCTTCCAACCTGTCGGTTGGTTCTAGTGAGAAAACGGGAATGATCATGATTTGACAATTCATTCATAGCTACATGCAGAGATGGGTTGTGAAACTTTGACATATTATGTCTCATGGAAGAGAAGAAAATATCTGCATCTCCCATCATGCTGTCCACCCTCTCATCGCTATGCTTCTGCATACCAGTTAAGAACCATGTAATAGGCTCCATAAATGCATCGTAGTTCATTACTGTATCCCACTGATCTCCCTGTAGCCAGGCAGCCGGATCACCGTAATGCTCCGCCAAAATAATAGCCTCTGGATTTGCTTCTTTTACACTGTTTCTAAAATCACGCCAAAATTGATGATTAAACTCCTCTGTATGGCCCAAATCCGCCGCCACGTCCAAACGCCATCCATCTACATTATAAGGCGGTGACACCCATTTCTTTCCAATATCCAAAATATATTTATATAATTTTTCCGATTCCTCATAATTTAGTTTCGGGAGAGTATCATGTCCCCACCATCCATCATAGGTAGGATTATAAGGCCATCTGTCCTCATAAAATTTAAAGAAATTATGATACTCACTTTCCTTAGCAATATAGGCTCCCTTCTCATAGCCTTCAGAATTCTCATAGATGCATTCCCTATCCAGCCATTTATTGAAGGAGCCGCAATGATTAAACACACCATCCAATATAACCCGAATTCCACGTTTGTGTGCTTCCTCCACCAATTTTGCAAACAGCTCATTGCTGGCGTCCAGATTTTCCTTGTCGGTAACTCTCGTAATATACTTTGTAGCCTGACTGTTTGGCTCCCTACCGGTAGGTAGATTTTCGCCGCCGTCCTTTACAATCTTTCCAAAATGGGGATCAATATTATCATAGTCCTGAATATCATACTTGTGATTGGAAGGTGACACAAACAGAGGATTAAAGTAAATCACCTCAATACCAAGCTTTGAAAGATAATCCAGCTTATCTAGCACTCCCTGCAAATCTCCCCCATAAAACTCTCTCACACCCATAGCTGCCGGGTACTTATACCAATCCTCCACTCTGGTAACCCCTTCATCTATGTAATTGTACTCATTTGTTTCTACGTCGTTGGATTTATCACCATTGTAAAAACGGTCTGTGTAAATCTGATAAATAACTGCTCCCTTTGCCCACTCTGGTGTGTGAAAGCCTGGAACAATGGAAAAATTATACCAGCCAGTCACATGGTCACATGGACCACATTTATCATAAAAACAAACTTCGTAGCCTGTAACTATCTTAAAGTAATAATCAATTTTTTCTTCTTTTACATCCAATTCATATTCATAAAAGTCAAAAGTATCCTGTAGAAAAGCCTTTTCCATGGGATATTCTCTGTCTCCAATACAAAGAAATACATAATCTACATTATCCACGCCTGTTCTAAACCGAAGACGAACTGTTGAATTCTTCTCTGGTTCCTCCGGAATTCTAAAGTTTCCTGTTCCATCACTAAACAGAGCTCCCCGATTCATAATCGGTCTTAAGTTCTGCATATAGAACACTCGTTTATCTATTTCACTCAAACCATTTAGATTAACATTCATCCTAATACCCATGCATTCCGCAAACTGCGACACTGCTCTTCCTTTCCTTTAGATTTTTCTGTTTTCATTCTTAAAATCTATTCTACGCAGTCCAATACCTACTCAAATTAATACATCCCAAAATTATACATGTAATATACATTTTATATGATACTACATCATTCACCATTTGATAAATGATACGTTTCATATTATTTTTTGCCATTCATTGTTTGATGAATGGTTAGTCATACGTTTCATATTATTCTTTGTCATTCATTATTCAATGGATGATAAGTGGCATGTTTTATATTGTTCTTTGTCATACATTGTTTGATGAATAATAAGTGATACGTTTCATATTATATCATATGATTTTGCATTATACTATCAACGTAAAACACAAATTTCATACTTCTTTTTTTCCATTTTTTTGTTATATTTTACTATGAAAGTCCCGTACAGCGGCAGAATGAATGGCAAGCTTGCTTGGCAATTCATTCTGACATTGGACGGGCTAACCTGTATGAGCATGCAGGGCGAAGCCCGATAATGCGAATACAGGGGGGCGATTGCGTGAGTGCAAAGCACGAAGCAATCGACTTTCTTAATATTTATTATTTATTATTGCTCTAATTTCTTTTTCTCAAACTTCTTTAACTGATTCTATTTTCTTC
>CAJTQG010000009.1:6289-34144 GCA_910578605.1 uncultured Lachnospiraceae bacterium
CTCTTTTATTCTCTTTTTTTATTTATTTCTTTTATTTTATTTTCTTTTCTATTTCAAATTATTTTTCCTTCAGCATAATCTCATTTTTCTGAATCACAAAACAATCAAAACTTTTCACAAAACTGGAGAACTTACTATATCCATATTTTTTTGCACTAAAATGCCTATATTCCTTTTTCAACTGTTCATTTAGAATACTCAGATTAGAAATTTTTCCTTGGTTTTGCTCTAATATATTTTCTATCATTTCCTTAATATCTTCTTTTGGGCGATTTTCTGCATGTATTTTTACAAATGTATTCTTCCCATCTTTTTTCACAGCAAACTCTTCAAATTCCTCCTCCAAAAAAGTGGAAAGTTTGGAATAACCATAATTTCTCACATCAAATTCAGAAAACTTATTCTGCAAAATGCTTCCCAATTCACCGAGATGAGTCTCTCTTCCTTTGTCTTCATTTTCATCAATAATTTTAAAAACTGCTTTTTTAATTTCTCTTATATTTGTTACGTCCGGCAGATTATCCAAGCCCTCAGCTCTGCCATTCTCTCCCTCATTGCTCTCCTCCTTAGCCAACACCTCTAATATTTTAAAGCTAGTGCAGGCACGCCTAAATGGCTTTGGTGTTTTCTTCTCCCCCATACCAATTACATATTTACCTGATTCCCTTAAACGCTCTGCTAGTTTTGTAAAGTCACTATCACTAGAAACAAGACAAAAACCATCCAAATTTCCTGTATATAACAAGTCCATTGCATCTATAATCATTGCCGAATCTGTTGCATTCTTTCCAATTGTATAGCCAAACTGCTGCACTGCATGAATAGAATATTCCAGCAGACATCTTCTATCCCAACTGTTGGAATTGTTGGACCAATCCCCATAAATACGGCGTATAGTAGCGGTTCCAATACCAGAAATCTCATCCAAAATATACTTTACATACTTAGATGATACATTCTCGGCATCAATTAACACCGCAAATTTCTTTGTAATCTCCTCCATATTACCCTACTATTCCTCCTTTTCTATTATCTCAACTAATCTTATTTCGTTTTTTGATTTCTATCTTTTTATGATGTTTATCTTATTTCTTTAATGTTTATTTTTTTGATTTCTATCTTTTTATGATGTTTATCTTATTTTTTAATTTTTATTTTTTAATTTCTATCATGTTTATGATATTTATCTTATTTTTTAATGTTTATTTTCTATCATGTTTACGATGTTTATGTTTTCTATCTTTTTATGTTTTCTATCTTTTTATGTTTTTTATCTTTCTACTTTTTCACTATAACATTTCAATGCATCTATCTAAAATTCCGTTCAAATAAGATATACAAATTCCATAATTGGTAATGGGCACATGCTGCTGTTCACAATGCTTAACTCGGCTTTTCACTTCAGCTGGATTCAGCATACATCCACCACAATGTACTACTAGCTTATATTGTGTCACATCTTCTGGAAATTCTGTTCCACTTGTAAAAGAAAATAACAATTTTTTTCCTGTATATTGTTGTATCCATGCAGGAAGTTTCTTTGTCCCTATATCCTCGCATTGTCGATGATGTGTACAGCCTTCACTTATCAGCACTCTATCACCATCCTCAAGTTTATCAATAACAGCCGCACCTGCTACGGCGCTGGCAAGAAGTCCTTTATACCTGGCAAACAAAATAGAAAAGGAGGTTAAAGGCACAGTGCGCGGCACGATTTTTTCTACCTGTTTAAATGCTTGGCTATCCGTCACTACTAACCTTACCTCATCTCCTAGCACCTTCAAAGTCTGAGCCAGTTCCCCCGTCTGACAGCATATTCCCACCCCACGGCAGTCCAATATTTCCCGCAATGTCTGCTGCTGAGGCAATATCAATCTTCCCTTAGGCGCTGAGGCATCTATTGGCATTACTAAAACAACCTTATCCCCCTCCTGGATTAAATCCGCCAAAATAGGATACTCTGTCGTGGATGCTGGCTTTTTCTCTGCAATCATTTCTTTTAACTTCTCTATACCATAGCCTTTATCTGCACTGACTGCAATCTGATTCTCCCCCTGATATTTTGCCCACTCCTGTCTGTCTATTAATTCACATTTATTATACACAAGCAAATAAGGAATCTTCCTATCCTGCAGCACCTTCAGCCACCTTTTTTCTGTGTCCTCCATCTCATGACGAATATCCAACACAAGTAAAGCTATATCGGTTTTATCTAATACCTGATAGCTTTTCTGCACCCTTAAATTCCCCAGTTGTCCCTCATCATCCAATCCTGGTGTATCTATGCAAACCACTGGTCCTATGGGGAGAAGCTCCATTGTCTTTTTCACAGGATCTGTTGTTGTACCCTTTACTGTTGAAACAATAGATAATTCTTGTCCCAACAGCGCATTCATTAAACTGGACTTCCCCACATTCCGCCTGCCGAACAAGCCGATATGCACTCTGAGCGCTGACGGCGTATCTTGTATACTCATAGTGTTCTCCTTCTCATTTCCCTGAAATCACTTTATCAACATTCGTATCACATTACCTATTACTGCCACGGCACCTGCTGCTGCCGCCCCAATAACAATTTTTCCCTGAACAGGCATTCTCTTAAATTTTTCCCAAAATCGATACATTTTTGCAAGAGCTGGATTGGAGGGAAGCTTCTCCTCCTCCTGGAACTCATCATCCTCAAAAGAATACCGATGTCTTCTGTCTTCCTCCTGGTCATCATATTCACTATATCGATGCCGAGACAGCAACTCTCGTTCCCTCAGTCTCTTTTCCGACACCTCCTTGGCAGCACGTATCAGCTCATCCCTCTCCAATTCTTCCTTTGATTTTTCTTCTTCCGCCCCTGTTCCCTTTTTCTTATTCTTTTTCAAAATACCATGCTTCAGGAGACGAATGATACTCCACACAATCCCTACCATTGCCAGCACCGCAAAAATTATGGCAAGCCATGTGTAATCTTTATGCTCATTTGAAATCTGGCCGCCTTGAAATTTTGTTCCCTGAAGTTTTATCCCTGTATTTTGATAAAAAATAGAAGCTACCAAAAAAATTGCCAGCACACTAAAAAAAATCAACAATATTACCGCATCTGAGGGATCCTTTTTTTTCTTTTTTGCCATATATAATATCATTCCTTTCCCTTCATCCAGCACAAAACATTATGCCTGCCTTCTACCCAGAGCAAACATAACACTGGCTCACTGTTTACGAGAATATATATTTATATTAAGTATTGCTCTAGGGCAGAAAATACTTTATTCATCTGTTCCTGTGTACCAATGGTGATTCGAAGATAATTATCAATTCTTGGCTTATCCCAGTATCTCACATAGATTCCCTTCTCCTTCAAATATGTAAAGATTTCTTTTGCGGATTTTTTCTTGTGAGACGCAAAAATAAAATTCGCCATTGATTGCGGATAAATAAATCCAAGCTGTGTAAGTTTTTCTTTCGTCCATTCCCTAGTCTGAATCAGCTTTTGGCATGTACCTTCAAAATATTCCCTGTCCTTAACTGCCTCCACCCCTGCTAAAATAGCTGTCTGATTCATTGTGTAGGAATTGATAGAAAACTTTACATCCTTCATCGCCTGAATCAACTGAGGATTTCCCACTGCAAAGCCAATACGCATTCCCGCCATAGAACGTGACTTCGAAAAGGTCTGAACTACTAAAAGGTTGTCATATTTTTCTGTCAATCCTATCACAGACGTTCCCCCAAAATCAATATATGCTTCATCCACTATCACTACTACATCTTTATTGGACTGAATAATCTTTTCTACCTGCTCTACTGATGTAAACAAGGCCGTTGGCGCATTAGGGTTAGGAAAAATCACTCCGCCGTTTTTTCTTTCATAATCCTTCGCACATATGGCAAAATTCTCATCTACCAAAACTGTCTCATATGGAATCCTAAAAAGATCTGCCCAAACCGGATAAAAGGAGTAGGTGATATCCGGAAACAAAACAGGAAGGTTGGAATTAAAAAATGTGAGGAACGCATTAGCCAATACATCATCAGAGCCTACCCCCACAAAGAATTTCTCCTCCGGCTGATTGTACTCCTGAGACAATGCTTTTACTAAGGGAGCAGCATCCATATTAGGATATAGTCGAAAACAATCCGTATCCATTTCCCTGAGAATTTTTGCAACAGCTGGTGAGGGAGGATATGGATTTTCATTTGTGTTTAACTTTATTATGTTTTCCCCCTCCGGCTGTTCTCCCGCTATATATGGTACTACCTGCCTTACATTATCCCTCCAGCTTTTATCACTCATCTCTTTTCCTCCTACCATTCTGTTTTATTTCTGTGAACCATCAACTAAGCACACAATTGTACAGCCTTTTTCATCTTCACTTCTTTATCTTCACTTTTTATCTTCACTTTTTATCTTCACCTTTTCATCTCAACTCTATCAATATAAAATCTATTATTTGGATGAAGTAAGGGTATTATATACCTCTTTAAATCCGGGTAATGCATTGACAATTGTATCATATGCCACACAGTAAGCAATCCTCACATAACCTGGACATGCAAATGAACTTCCTGGTACAATTAAAATATTTTTCTTTTTACACGCCTCCACAAATTCCATTTCATCCTCCGTCGGTGATTTCACAAAAAGATAAAACGCCCCCTGTGGCTTAATGCACTCATAGCCGCACTCTAACAAACCATTGTACAATGCTTCCCTGTTCTTATTATAAGGTGTTATATCCACCTCCATGTCCGCACATTTTCCAATTACCCGCTGTAATAGAGATGGGGCATTGACAAACCCTAAAATACGGTTTGCCACGTTTGCCGCCTGCAAAATATTATCATAATCTGACAAACATTCAGGCATTACAAGATACCCAATACGCTCCCCAGGAAGGGACAAGGATTTGCTGTAGGAGTATCCTACAATCGTATTGGGATAATATTTAGTCAAATAGGGAACCTCCACGCCGTCATATGCCAGCTCCCGATAAGGCTCATCACTGATTAAATAAATATCTGTACCAAATTCTTTTTGTTTCTCCATTAAAATTTCACTTAATTTACAGATTGTCTCCTCAGAGTATACTACCCCTGTAGGATTGTTTGGATTGTTGATAATCAACGCTTTTGTTTTCGGTGTAACCGCTTCCTTCAAAGTCTCCAAATTTAATTGAAAATCCTTTGTGTTTGCCGGCACTACTACCAGTTTACCGTCAAAATTAGCTACATAAGAACGATACTCTCCAAAAAACGGAGCAAAGGCAATAACCTCATCCCCTGGATTAAGCAGTGTTTTTAATATAACATTTAATCCTCCTGCAGCCCCTACTGTCATCAATATGTTCTCCTGGGAGAAATTCGTATGAAATCTTCGATTCAAAGATTCCGCAATTTTACTGCGCACATCCTCATATCCGGAATTATTCATATAACCATGAACCATCACGCTGTCTTCCTCATTTAATATATCCATAATAGCCTGCTTAACTCCCTGAGGAGCTGGCACATTAGGATTTCCCAAACTAAAATCATATACATTTTCCGGCCCATAGATGGCAGCCAACCGCTTTCCTTCCTCAAACATTGCCCGTATGACTGAGCTGCCCTTTACATAGTCCTTCATTTTATCTGCAATCATTGTTTTCCTCCTTATCCAAAACAATAAGTCATTTTTAAAAATCCCCTCCCTTCAATCCTATTGATTTGAACAGGAGGGGATTTTTTTATTCTAACAATTGAACATTCACAAAACGTGCTTTCTATTGTTTACTCTTGTACACCATTTAAAATAGGAGTGCCTGATTTACTCCAATTTACAGTGTGCAATCTGGCATGACGACATGGGTCATAGAGAGGGTCACCTCCCGAATAACCACATTTGCCTTGGAAACACTCTTCAGAGCGGGCATGATACACAAAAATATCATTTCCTTCATCATCCACAGTAAAGGAATTATGCCCTGGACCATACTCGCCCGGCAAATCTTCTGAAGTCAACACTGGCTCGTCATATTTTTTCCAGGAGTTAATGTCCAATAAATCTGCGTCCTGTGAAGCCTCCAGCAAGCCCACACAATACTCTGGCCCTGTGCCGGATGCGGAGAAGCAAATAAATATTTTTCCATCGTGCTGCAGCACAGATGCACCCTCGTTCACAGGAAAACGAACCTTTTCCCAGTCATGCTCTGGCTCTGTCAGCAGCATAGGCTTTGTAATTAACTGCCAAGGCTCCTGAGGGTTCACCTCTCCCATATACAGGCAGGAAATCCTCTGGGGATTATGCTGTGCCCATATCACATAGGAACGTCCCCTGCACTCAAAATATGTCATATCTAAAGAAAACTGAGAAAATGAAAAATCATCCCCCTGTGTGCCCTTAAACTTACCCATCTCCTTCCACTCTCCTGTGTACGGATCCTGGGATTGACATTGAAGCACATGACAGTTAATGGCCCATCTGTCATCTGCCTTCTCACTTCCAGCATAGAGCACGTACCATTTCCCTCCAATATAATGCAGCTCTGGCGCCCAGATAAAACGATGGGACAAACTGTCCTCCTGAGACTTCCATATAGTAATCTCCTGGGCATCTGCCAATCCTTCCAAATCAGAAGAGCGTCTTAAAATAATTCTGTCATATCCTTGAGGATCATCCTCCCTCTTCATTGGATATGATGCGGTGAAATAATAATATCCATCCTTCGCCTTTATAATATAGGGGTCTGCCCTCTCCACAATAAATGGATTCTGAAATTTTCTCTTAACTTCATTAGTTGTGTTTGACATTATCCTTACCTTTCCTTTCTATCTCCTTTATCCTTTTTAATTTATAATCTATATCATTCATATAAATTTTATAGCATTTCTTTTTAGACATGTCAAATTTATTTTAATGTGATTTACTGTCCTTCTTCCCTGTCTCTTGGATTTCCCAGTGAATCAAAAAGGTCAAAGCTGCACGCAAGAAAATAATACCGGCAACTGTTGCAATCTCCGACCACTCTCTGACAACAACCGTCTTTAATATTTCACTTCCCAGCTTAAATTCCAGCCCCATGGCAAGGCCTTTGGCCAATGTCAGCCTTGTATGCTCACAACGTTTTATATAATTGATACATCCCTGTATGCCTGCTGCCAACAAAACCATAACGCCTATAAACTCAAACAATAAAATGGAAAACTCCACCAAAAGCTCCAATCCATGCTGAAACAAATCTAACATAGCAAAACCTCATTTCTTATTCTTTTTATTCTTTGTTTTTCCTGCCGTCAGCATGTCAAGTAAATGCGCTTGTCGGCTGTCTATGCTCCTAAATATAATACAAACTACACCCCTGCCTTAGCACATATATCAGCTAGACAGCACTTATCGCAATAAGGTTTTGTCCTGGCTGTACACACTGCCCGTCCATGGTCTACAAATCTATGGCACAAGGCATTGCCCTCCTTGGGAGGAATGATTTTCCAAAGCTCCATCTCCACTTTTTTCGGTTCCTTCATTTGCTCTACCAATCCAATTCGATTTACAAGCCGAATGCAATGGGTATCCGTCACAATCGCCGGCTTATTAAACACATCTCCCATAATTAAATTGGCACTTTTCCTTCCCACTCCCGGAAGCTTTAACAAGGAATCAAAGTCATCCGGCACTTTTCCATTATGCTCATCCTGCAGCATTTTCATACATTTTTGAATATCCCGCGCCTTACTTTTCCCTAATCCGCATGGTCTGATTATCTTCTCAATCTCCTCGGGAGCAGCGGCTGCCAAACTGGCTACATCAGGAAATTTTTTGTATAATTGCTGAACTACCACATTTACACGCTCATCTGTACACTGGGCTGCCAAACGCACACTTACCAAAAGCCTCCACGCCTCATCATAATCCAAAGTACACTGGGTTTTGGGGTATTCTTCCTTCAACCGTTCTATCACCAGCTTCGCCAATTTTTTCTTCTGCATTTTATCTCCCTTCCATCTATCACAAATATGCTTTGATGCTTCATTTCATCCCAAACACTGTCATTATCACATTGGTTTTTACAATCATACAATAAATTTCAAAATCAGACAATAGATTTTATAATCCTTTGGCTGCCAATATTCCACAGATTAACAATATTCCAAAAATCAAATAGAAATGATTGCCATAATTCGCTCAGTCACAAACACAAAAACGCAGGCAATTATCGCTACCTTTGTCAACCCTGCCCCCCGCAGAGAGAAATAGATTGCCGCCGCCAAACCAACCCCAGCGGATATAACATAATCTGTAGCATACAACACCGCCGGAAATGTCATCGCTGCCAACACTGCATAGGGAATATAATATAAAAAGGAACAGACAAATCTGTTCTTAATTTTCTCCTTCACCACTACAAAGGGCACCACACGGATAAGATATGTGGTGCCTGCCATAATCAATAAATATATAAAAAATTCTTGTATTTCCATACAGCATTCTCTCCCTGTTATTTTTCTGTTATTTTTCTGACATCTCATCAGCCAAGAATAATTTAACACATCTTAACACATCAAATACTTTAATACAGAAATACCTATATGTAAATACTTTTCGTTTTAATATTTTGACAAAATACTTCCATCTAATGTACTATCATAATCTATTCTTCCAAAGCACGGGGGAACAGCACTGCGCCCACTGCCGCTGCAGTGACAGCACATATACTGACTGAAATTCCTGTAGAAATAGCTTTAAGAGAAGGAAGATACGCAAACAGGCAGCTCATTGCAAGAGCAAATGCCACCACATACACTACTGCCCTCACCTTCTTCATTTCCGGAATAACAATAGCCACAAACATACTGTAAATGGCAAGACCTAAGGCACTAATTAAACTTGGGGGAAGAATATTTCCCAAAACCGCTCCCATCAGGGTTCCTAACGTCCAACCAAAATAAGGAATCACCATCAAACCAAAATAATAGGAGCGGCTTACTTCTTCCCTCGCCACTGCCACAGCAAATATCTCATCTGTTGTGGCAGCGCCCAATATCCATCTGTAGATACCTCGAAATCTGGGGTTTGTCTTTTGGGACAGCGCAATTGTCATAAAGGAATAGCGAATATTAATTGTCAACTGGGATATAAACATTTCAACATATTGCCCAGGACTCTGCATGATACCAATACCAGCAAATTGTCCTGCTGAGGTAAGATTTAACATGGAAATCATAACTGCCTGCCACCAGTAAAAACCATATGACACAGCAATAATTCCAAAGGTAAAGGAGACTGACAAATACCCAAGGCCAATGGGAACTCCTGCTTTCAAGCCACAAACAAAGTCCTTGCTTCCTCTACTTTTTCTATTTTCCATTTTTCTGTTATATTCACTGTTGTTGTTTATTTTCCTATTCTCCATCATCACTACATTCCTTATTATTTCTAAAATCATTCGTTTTAAATTTCTTATTTCTATATTTATTAGTTTTATTATATTTAAATTTCTTATTTCTTCGTTTTCTTTAAGTTTTATTTTATCAGCGATTTAAAATTGGCATTCCCTTTTCATCCCACGCCACCTTTCGTATTCTGGCGCTTCTGCATGGATCATACAGTGGGTCCTCATGTCCATATCCACATTCCCCCTGATAACACTCCTGGCTTCTAGAGTGGTAGACAAATACCCAATTCCCATTCTCATCCTGAACAAAGGAATTATGTCCTGGTCCATATTCCCCTATTAAATCTTCTGAGGTAAGCAAAGGGTTCTGAACTTTCGTCCATGATTTTACATCCATCAAATCTGCTTTTTCATCTGCATACAGCAAACCAAGACAGTACTCCGGCCCAGTAGCAGACGCTGAAAACGCCACAAATACTTTTCCATCATGTATCATTACCGCCGGACCTTCATTGACAGGAATGGAAACTTTCTCCCAATAATGCTCTGGTTTTGTAAGCAGTATGCATCTGCTTGTAGTTTTCCAAGGCTCCTTTGGATCTATCTGTGCCATGTACACATTGGAGTCTCCCACCTTCTGGGCCCATATCACATAATGCTTTCCATTACATTCAAAATAGGTCATATCCAATGAAAAGCCTGTAAAAGGAAGGGAATCCCCCTCCACAGCCTGAAATTTTCCTTTATCTGTCCAGGTATCCTTGTATGGATCCTCTCCGTCGCAGGCAATCACATGACAATTAATATCCCACACATTGTCTGCCTGACCGCTGGCTGCAAAATACACATACCATTTTCCGTCAATCTCATGAATCTCCGGCGCCCATATAAAGCGATGAGCAGTAGTGCTCTCACTCTCGTCCCAAATTACAATTTCTTTAGCATCCTTTAAGCCCTCTATTGTAGTTGCCCTTCTCAAGATAATCCTATCATACCCCTGTGGGTCTGTCACTCCATACATTGGATAAGAAGCAGTGAAATAATAATAGCCATCGCTTCCCCGAGTAATATAGGGGTCTGCCCTGTCTGCAATCAAAATATCCGTCTTAGTGGCATTTGTCTTTTTTTCCTCTTTACACCGATTGTACTCCTCTGTAATCTCCTCCTGGCTCAATACTGTATCATAGATTTTTACTTCCTTCACAAAGCCGGTGTATGTAGCGTCGGCGGCATAAGAAGACTTACCAATGTATGCCACAATGTCTTCTCCAAACTCGCTAAGCTTTTTATTGTGAGCTACTGTCCCTACTTTTTCCCCATTCATGTAAAGAGTCATATCCTTTGGGGTAATCACTGTCACATAGTGATTCCACCCCATACCTGTTGCCGGCCCAGCCTGTCCCTTAGACGCCACAGCCGGAGAAAATCCCACCTCCGTATTAAATGGCTCCTTTGGATTATCCGAATCCGTCATAACCGATTTTAAATTTCCTGTCACATTGCTTGGATTGAGAAGCCAATAATTCAGCGGTGTTGCACCCTTTGTGCCTACATATACTGCGCTAGTGTTAATGGAACCGGAATAATTTTTCAGCCAAACAGAAACAGATAACGTATCCTCCCCTGCAAAAAGCTCTGATGGCATCTCAAAATAAGCGCCGCTTGTCAAGAACACAGCACCCTCCTCCAAGGAACCATCCATTGTGTATTTTCCCATAATCTTAGCATCAAAACCATTTCCCGCAGAATCCTTTAAATCAGAATCCTGACCAAAATCCTGAAACTTATAGTAAGCCTTCAGTCCTATAACCTCCTCATTTGCCTTGGAAATATCCACTTTGTTCTTCTGTGAGCTTTGCTCTTGTCTTTCCTCCTTTGCAGAGGTCTCCTGCTTTTTCGCCTTCTCTGACTTGCTGCAGCCTGTCAAAACCGACGCTGTCAATGCCAATGTCAATACTGCACTGCATGCCAGAAATCCAACTCTTTTTTTTAATGCTTTGATGTCTGTCTTCATATTCACGTTCTTCCTTTCGTAATATTTTTCTAAATATTTTCTAAAAAATATATTATATCAAGGTGATGCATACAAACACCTATATTTTTTCACATGATTTACCTATATTTTTATGTATGAATCATGTTTTTAGTTTCTTTCCTACTCTTAAAGCTCTTTATTCTTTTTATATTTTTAATTCTCTTCATCCTTCATAATCTAAATTTAATGAATACTCTCTATTCTTTTTTTCCTCTTCTCACTCTTGTGTTCAAATAATATCATTCTTCAAATGAGCTGATAACCGCAACAATCATTTTACCATATATCACACAAATTATCTATCTTATCATGTATTTAAGAGGCATCACAGAATGAAAACCAATAATCCTATATGAAGAATGAAAAATGCAAAAAAGTAAAAAAGTGCTCAATATCAGCTGGTTCTACCGATATTAAGCACTTTATTTTTGTCTTGCTATTCTCTGCTCAAAATTTTATTCAATTGGCAAAATATTGACAAACCCACAGCAGAGCTTAGATTATTCCCTTAATTCTCATTCATTTTAGCCAATTTCGCACTTTGGTCTGCCGTAATGCATCCGCTAATCAATTCCTCCAAATCACCATTTAACACATCATCTAGACGGTGGGTTGTGAGCTTTATGCGATGGTCTGTCACACGTCCCTGAGGAAAATTGTAGGTACGAATTTTCTCGGAACGGTCTCCGGAACCAATCTGGCTTTTTCTTGCCGCAGAATCTTCATCCTGACGTTTCTGACATTCCAGCTCATATAATCTAGCACGCAGTACCTTCAATGCCTTATCTTTATTTTTAAGCTGAGATTTTTCATCCTGACATGAAATTACAATTCCGGTTGGCAGGTGGGTCAAACGCACTGCCGAGTCTGTTGTGTTAACACACTGGCCTCCGTTGCCGGATGCGCGGAACACGTCAAACTTACAGTCATTCATATCAATATCCACATCCACCTCCTCAGCCTCCGGCATAATCGCCACAGTAGCTGTGGATGTGTGTATTCTTCCGCCGCTTTCTGTCACTGGTATGCGCTGCACACGATGAACCCCACTCTCATATTTTAATTTGGAAAAGGCGCCTTGACCGTTAATCATAAATACCACTTCCTTAAAACCGCCTATTCCATTTTCATTCAAACTAATCATCTCTGTTTTCCAGCGATTACTCTCTGCATAATTGCAGTACATTCTGTACAACTCTGCAGCAAACAATGCTGCTTCATCTCCGCCGGCGCCGCCTCTAATTTCCACCACTACGTTTTTGTCGTCATTTTCATCCTTTGGCAGTAAAAGAATTTTCATTTTCTCCTCTAATTCCTCACAGCGCTTCTTCGCATCGCTTAATTCCTCTTTTGCCAGCTCCTTCATTTCCTCGTCGCTTTCCTCATCCAATATCAAAAGGCTGTCCTCTATCGTTTCCTTTGCCTTTTTATATTCTCTGTAAGCATCTGCAATGGGCGCCAAATCATTCTGCTCCTTCATCAGCTTCCGAAAACGATTTTGGTCATTGACTACATTAGGATCTGTCAATTCCTCCGAAACCTCATCAAAACGAACTACTATATCCTCTAATCTATCAAACATTTTACTACCTTCCTTCTATCCATAAATCCAAACATTTTTAATTTTTAAATGATACATTATTTTATTTTTATTTTGTTTTCATTTTATTATGTTTTATTATTCTCTATCAATTGCAAAATCTGATATAATTTTTATTTTTATTACTTTTATATGATGTAAATTTATATGATGTAAAGGTTAAAAGATATTTTCCACTTAAGGAATAAACAGATGCTTCATTCTTTATCGTTTATTCCATCCTGCAAACCTTCACAATGCCAATACCCCAACACCACTCTGTCTAGTCCGGCCAAATCCTTTGAAACCTCAATATAACTGTAACCTTCATCCTTCATCATGGACTCCACAGACGCCCCCTGCTCGCATCCAATCTCAAAGGCAAGCATCCCCCCTGACCTAAGAAATCTTACACTTTCTTTTATTATTTTATTATAAAAGTATAAGCCATCTTCTTTTCCGTCAAGTGCTGCCCAAGGGTCATAAAGCTTTACCTCATCCTCTAGTGAGGCAATTACCTCTGTGGGAATGTACGGAGGATTGGATACAATAACATCATATTTTAATTGATTAATTTTTAAATCATTATTTTTTAATTCATTATCATTTTGCTGGGCAATGAAATTCATCTCCTGATTCCTTCTCAACTGTCCAAACAAATCACTCTGCACCCACTGAATATGTTCACACTGCAGTTCACTTCCATTATCCTGTGCTACCTGCAGTGCATGTTCACTAATATCAACTGCCGTCATATTTAATTCCTGATGATATTTGTCCTTATACATCTTGCACAAGCTGACAGCAATACAGCCGGAACCGGTACACATATCAAGCACATGTATATTTTTATTTTGCCCCTCTATCCTTTGACTGTTTTCTTTTCTTCTTACAATCTCCTCCCACACCTTTTCCACCAAGCATTCTGTATCTTGTCTGGGAATCAACACATGTTCATTTACCCGAAAGGAATAGCCCATAAATTCCTGTTCACCGGTAATATGCTGAAGAGGTATTCTCATCTTCCGCCTATCTAGCATTTCCTGATACTGGTCAATCAAGCACTCTTTTATTATTTCCTGGTTCATAACCAAATAATACTGACCTCTTTCCATCCCAAACAAATAAGAAAACAAGAGCCATGCGTCCCATTTCCCTTCTGTTAACTGTGCTGCCTTAAGTTCTTGCTCCCCCCATTCCAGTAAACTTCTATAGGTCATCTTCATCGTCCCCAAATAGAATCTCCACATCCTCCGGCTGCTCATCCAAATCAATCAAATTGATATTTTCACGAATTTGCTGAGCAGATTCCTCTAACTGCTGGTGAGCCTGCTGCTGTGTTTTTTTCTTTCTCTCCCGCCTTCTGCCTGGCTTCTTTCCCACTTCCACCTCTGTATTCTCCTCACCCTCCTGATATTTTTCCCAGTCAAATACCGCCTCGATGGCCTTAATAGCCACCTCTATCATGTCATCCTCCGGCTCCCTTGTTGTCAGCTTCTGCATCCACATTCCAGGTTTGCTGAGCACATTCACCAGTTTTGATTCGCTTCGACCTGCCAGTCGAATAAATTCATAGGAAACTCCTGCGATAACTGGCACAAGACAGAGACGAAAGACCACTTTCCATATCCGATTATCCACACGAATAAACAAAAAGAAAATGATGCTGATAATCATGACAAGAAACAAAAAGCTAGTTCCGCATCTCTTATGATACCTGGAATTTACTTTGACATTTCCTACTGTTAATTCATACCCATTCTCAATACAATTAATACATTTATGCTCTGCTCCGTGGTACATAAAGGTTCTCTGAATATCCTTCATTCTTGAAATCAATAGAATATATATTAAAAATAAGCCAATTCGGATACAGCCCTCTATGGTGTTAAATGCTAAATGACTTTCCCAACCAGTAAATCTCTGTATTGTGTCTGTCACAAAAAAGGGAAGTACCATAAACAGCGCCACAGAAACGATAACCGAAAAAAACACGGTAAGTCCCATAAGCACATCCTCCGCCTTCTCACCAAACATTTTATTGGTGGCCTTATCTAAAGGTTTTTCCTCCTGTGCAATCTCCTCCTCCTCATAAAAACTTGCAGAATATGTAAGGGATTTTACCCCCAACACCATTGAATCAATAAAGTTAAACACACCACGAATAAATGGCAGTCCAAGAAGCTTTTTATTTTTAATAATACTATTGTATTCTTTTACACATACTTCAATTTCCTGATTGGGCTTTCGCACTGCAATGGAATACTTATCCTGGTTCTTCATCATAATACCCTCCAACACAGCCTGCCCGCCAATTCCCGATGGTTTCATTCTCACCTCTCCTTTCCTCACTTAATGCCAACCATTGTTATTGCTGCACAAAATAGAAAAAAGGTTGAGACGAAATCCCCCTTTGGCCGTTGGGAGATAACATCTCAACCTTATACATCAATCTAGTTATTTGCTGCAACACCGTATTTACGATTAAACTTATCAATACGTCCGCGAGCAGCAGCGGTTTTCTGCTGTCCGGTGTAGAATGAATGACATTTAGAACAAATTTCTACGTGAATGTCTTCCTTTGTAGAACCTGTTACAAATTCATTACCACAGTTACAAACAACCTTTGCCTGATAATAATTTGGATGGATTCCTTCTTTCATCTTTTTCACCTCTTTAATTTTTCCATGTAATTGTATGAAAACCGAGAAAATCAGCTTCCCAGTTCATTTTCATATAAACAGCTTTGTTATTATAGCATAGCAATAATATGAATGCAAGTACTTTTTCTATTCAAGTATGGCTATAATATGGAATATTTATAATGAAAATACATTTCCAAAAATAAAGACGGCTTAAAGTGTGCTGTAAAATAATTTTATTTGTTCATATGCTTTACTATCCTCTAGTTTGGCAGCATCTATCAATTCACCCAATTTTTCTCTAATCAATCGGTCTGCAAAATTTTTCTCCATGTTTTCGATATCATTCCAATCTCCAATCAGAGACATCATTTCTCTGGCAATATTACTGACATTATTAAAATGCTCCTCTATGCTCCTGCAATACTCCTTCTGTAAATCCCCAAATCTATTTCCCAACTCCTCAAAATATTTTGCGGCCCATTTTCTTCCATCATGGATACATACCATGGCATCATTTTGAACAAGCAGCTTTGAAAACAGATTATCAAACGTGCTGCCGTTTTCAAACCATTTTTCCAAAAGCAGCATATCCTTCCATGCTTCATATGCCCGAATTCCTTTTGCATAACTATATTCTTCTCTCTCCTTCATAATATCCAATGCCCGTTTAACAATGCATTTATTGTCACACTGGGAATCCTTTTTTGCTCCAATGGACATTACTGCCTGTGTATCTGTATTTTCCCACCATGTATCACAAAGAAAATATCCATTGTCCATCTTATCCGTTTCCAAGGAAAATTCCGGATCCTCCTGAAAGAAATTCCATCCCATAACAACATCCCCATCCTCTTTATATCCTGCAACAATACATGGCTCTGGTGGTCCAATGATTCCCAGTGCAATCACGGGATATCCCTTTGCAATGGTTTTTTTCATGTAGGCGGCAAACTCTTCCTTTGTAGTTCCTTCCTCCCGCCCTAAAAAAGAAAACTCTCTTCCTAGTGCTTTCGCCCCGTACTGATAAATATCATTGGATTCTCTTAAAGTATGGAATATATCAATATTACTTAAGTCCCATTCCTCTCGATTCCATACTAAACGAAAGGCAGCTCCCGTTGCCGCCATGATATAGGCATATGACACATCATCCCCTAGATACTCCGATACTGCCTTCACACATATGGGAAACATGGCATTGCTGCCATACGCCCCATGCTCAATCTTCCGAATGCCATATAAGATTGTACTTTTTTCATTTTGTTCTATCATAATATCATCGCTCCTTTTTTCTTTCTTTTCTTTCTTTTCTTTGCTTCCTAGACTGTCCAACCCAAACACACCTTTGGCTAACTGTTTTCTTCCAATCAATGGCCGTTCTATCCGAAACTGACTAGGAGACATATGAAATATTTTTTGAAATGCCCTAGTATAAGATTCATGGTTAGAAAATCCACTGTCCAGAGCAATATCAAGAATTTTCTTGTCAGAATGCAGCAGCTCAAATGCAGACGCAATCATCCTTCTTCTTTTACAATACTGCATAATTGGCATATTCACACTTTTTAAAAACAGCTCCCTAAGATACATCTCTGAAAAACCAAAGCTTTCTGACATTTCTTTTATATCAAAACTTTTGAGATGGTCTTCTACATAACTAACTAAAGCATGTGTCATAGTTGAATAACTCATCTTCATACCTACTTTCCATCGCGATGTACTAATAGTATATCTATTTTTTCTGTTACCGTCTTGACTTTTTTATGGTTCATGATTTATCTATATTCTATATTGATTCCATATCCCAATATTATCCTATTGTTTCTTCTATATAAATATATAAAAATAAATCATTATCTATATAAAAATCATTACCTATTCCTACCATTAACTATATTATATATTCATAGGAAATACTGAGAGTGATTTTTCTATCATCTATCATTAAACGTATATTAAAACCCATAAAAATTGGAAACTCCCAAACTTTCACCTTATAGAACACTCTTTCCTATAAAGCAAAAGCTGCTGCATTAAAATGCAACAGCTTAAGGTAAACCCATATCTTTATTGGATTCTTTATTGGAATCTCTATTAATATGTTCATTTAAATCTATATTACTTATGTTAAATTCTAGTTTTTTTCACCATCTGACAAAATTCATTATTATTTTTCGTGCGGCAGAACAAATCTAATATACGCTCTACTGCCTCATCTGCCCTCATACCATTGGTAGCCTTGCGCATCTGCTCCACTGTCTCTAATTCCATTTTATCTAACAGTAAATCTTCTCTTCTTGTGCCTGATTTCATAATATCTACAGCTGGGAACACTCTTTTCTCCTGTAGCTTTCGGTTTAATACAAGCTCCATATTACCGGTTCCTTTGAACTCCTCGTAAACCACATCATCCATTTTACTTCCTGTCTCCACCAGGGCAGTGGCAAGCACAGTAAGACTGCCTCCCTCTCTCATATTTCTTGCTGCTCCAAAGAATTTCTTTGGCATGTGAAGTGCTGCTGGGTCCAAGCCTCCTGAGAGAGTTCTGCCGCTTGGGGGCACTGTCAAATTGTAAGCCCTGGCTAATCTTGTAATGCTATCTAACAAAATTACTACATCCTTTTTGTGTTCCACCAATCGCTTTGCTCTCTCCATCACCATCTCCGACACTCTCTTGTGATGCTCCGGCAGCTCGTCAAATGTAGAATAAATCACCTCCACATGTTTTCCCTCAATCGCTTCCTTTATATCGGTCACTTCCTCGGGACGCTCGTCTATCAACAAAATAATCAAATGCATCTCCGGATGACTTTTTGTGATGGATTTTGCTATCTGCTTTAACAAAGTAGTTTTACCGGCCTTTGGAGGAGCCACTATCATACCTCTCTGCCCTTTTCCTACTGGGGAAACTAAATCCACAATACGCATTGCCCTGCTGTTGTTCCCCTCCTCTAAGCGGATTCTTTGATTGGGGAATATTGGCGTTAAATCCTCAAAATTTTTTCTTGTCACTGCCGCCTCCACAGGAAATCCATTGACCTGATTCAAACAAAGGAGCGCTGCAAATTTTTCCTTTTCTGTTTTTACCTTGACCTTTCCTAACAGAATATCCCCTGTTTTTAAATTAAACCTGCGAATCTGCATAGGGGACACATAAATATCATTGTCTCCTGGCAAATAGTTCTCACACCGAATAAATCCAAAGCCATCTGGCATTACTTCCAAAATGCCATACGCCACAATGCCACTGTCTAAGCTGTTATTCTCTTTCTCTCCAAATTTTTGTCCTTCTGCTTTACTATTTTCCCTATCACTATATCTTTGACCTTCTTTTCTGCTGTTCTCCCTATCACTATATCTCTGAGCTTCTATCCTGCTGTTCTCTCTATCATTATATCTCTGGCTTTCTGCCCTGCTATCCCCCTGTTCACCAATTCTTTGATTCTCTGATTTACTGTCTTCCTTCTCTTCTCTCTTTTCCTGTCTTGCTTTTCTTCTCTTTTCATTTTGCTCTATATTATTAGAATTTCTTTTTCTTGTCTGTTTCTCCTGATTTTGTCCGTTTTCCGTTTCTTCCTGCCCCTGCTGCTCCTCTGCTTCCACCACTTCCAATATTCTATCTATAATATTGGCCTTTCTCATGCCTGTAATTCCCTTGATGCCTTTGGCCTTCGCCAATTCCTTCACCTGTGTCAATGATAAAGATTCTAATTTTTCACGCATAAATGTTACCCTTTCTGTTTGTCTGATTTTTTATTGTAAATGCATGGGATATTGGAATGGAACATCATTCCTTTGAATTACGCTGTTATATCTTTGATAAATATTATCAAGCCGATTATAAGCGATATTTTCATATATTATACAACATGTTTTTTTAAAATGATAGTGTATTTTATTAAATTTTCATCATCCTACCATTATGAAAGCATATTTTTACACATCCAAATATGAGGGCAGTCCTCTTCTTTATCTATTTCTCCATAGCTATTGTAACCTTGCTTCTCATAAAATTTTTCAGCTCTCGCCTGGGCATGTAAAAAAATTCTTTTTCCCCCGCTCTTTTTAATTTGTTCCTCTGCCGCTTTCAATAAATAGGTGCCGACTTTTTTACCCCGATATTCTTTCATCACCGCTATCCGTCCAATACAATAATCCCCTGGAATCTCACGCTGAAACAAACGACAGGTTGCTATTGCTATGTTCCCATCATACAAAACCATATGTTTTGCAAAGCCATCCATCTCATCAAACTCTTTACAAAACCCTTGTTCTCTTACAAAAACTACTTCTCGAATTTCATGTGCTTCCTTTGGTAATTTGTTGTAAATATAAATATTCATTTTTTGAAATCTCCTTATTCAAATCTATTAAATCACACATTAAATCACACTATTTCAACAAAATTGGATTTGATTTTATCACAGCCATTCCTGTTGGTCAACATCATGATTTCTTGCCCCTTACTATAAAAACATCTGCTTTCACTTCAGAACACATTAAAATGCATGATTGAATATTATTGAATAATTTTGAGAATTTTTTTATTGACAGTGTAATTTTTATTTATTTTATGATAGAATTGTATCCGTGCGATTATTTTACAAATAAGTCAAATATTGCGGCATTGGCCAAATGTACATACAAGCATGGAACCTTGGCCTATTGTACGCAGGAATAAATCTCTTAAAATGGAGGACGATTATGACAACAAACGAAAAAGCGCTTGCTTTACATGAAGAATGGAAGGGTAAGCTTGCTACCCAGTCAAAATGCAAGCTTCATACAAGAGAGGATTTATCCCTCACTTACACCCCTGGTGTAGCAGAGCCTTGCAAGGTAATTGCAAACGATAAAGAGGCTGCTTATACTTACACTATAAAATCAAACACGATTGCTGTAGTATCTGATGGCAGCGCTGTATTGGGACTTGGAAATATTGGACCATATGCCGCCATGCCGGTTATGGAAGGAAAGGCTGTATTATTTAAGGAATTCGGCAATGTTAATGCATTTCCCATCTGCTTAGACACCCAGGACACCGAGGAAATTATTCAAACTGTAGTAAATATAGCTCCTGCCTTTGGAGGTATAAATTTAGAAGATATTTCTGCTCCCAGATGCTTTGAAATAGAGGAGCGCTTAAATGAGCTGCTAGATATTCCTGTATTTCATGATGACCAGCACGGCACAGCCATCGTAGTGCTGGCAGGCATTATCAATGCTTTAAAGGTTGTAAACAAGAAAAAAGAAGACTGTCAGGTCGTTGTAAACGGCGCAGGTTCCGCCGGAATCGCCATCACTAAATTACTGATGACTTATGGGTTTTCTCATATTGTTGTGTGTGATATTAATGGCGTTCTTCCTCAAAAGGCTGACCACCTAAATGATATGCAAAAATATATTGCTGACCATACGAACCCGAAGCATATAACCGGTACATTAGCGGACGCTCTAAAGGATGCGGATATATTTATAGGCGTATCTGCCCCTAATATTGTAACTAGTGAAATGGTAGCCTCCATGAATAAGGATGCCATCTTGTTTGCCATGGCAAATCCGGTGCCGGAAATTATGCCGGACGCGGCAAAAGCGGCAGGAGCCAGAGTGGTAGGTACAGGGCGTTCTGATTTTCCCAATCAGGTAAATAATGTGGTGGCATTCCCTGGCATCTTCAAGGGAGCCCTTGAGGGACGGGCCAGCCGTATTACGGAGGAAATGAAGCTGGCTGCTGCCTGTGCCATTGCAGGTTTAGTATCCCCTGAGGAATTAAATGAAGACTTTATTTTACCGGAAGCTTTTAACCCAAATGTAGCACAGGTTGTAAGCCAGGCGGTAAAGGAACATATTCATGAGTAGTTCTTTAGAAAATCTTTCTTTAAAAAATAGCTCTTTTGACTGCCACCCTTTAGGTTACTATTCCTTTCACGAATATTTGCAGCGGCAATACCAGGAAAAATTGTACAAGCTTTCTTTAAACGGCGGTTTTACTTGTCCCAATCGGGATGGCACTCTAGACACTAGGGGCTGTATTTTCTGCAGCGCAAAAGGCTCCGGCGATTTTTCGGAGCCTGCACAATGTTCTATTGACCAGCAGATTGAAGCCGGAAAGAAACGCCTTGAAGCTAAGCACCACGGACGATATATTGGATACTTTCAAGCATTCACTAACACCTACGCCCCTGTAAGTAAACTGCGCCGCTTATATATGCAGGCAGTCTCTCACCCGGATATTGCACTGATTTCCATTGCCACCCGACCTGACTGCGTCAACGATGAAATAATTCGCCTTCTATTGGAAATCAACGAAATAAAACCAGTGTGGGTGGAGCTGGGGCTGCAGACTGTCAACGAAGAAAGTGCACGTTTTATCCGGCGAGGATATCCTCTTTCTATATTTGACAATTGTGTAGCACAATTACACAAAGCAGGCATTCCGGTTATCACTCATGTCATATTGGGATTACCTCACGAGACAATCTATGATATGTGCCAAACTATTTCACATGTAAATGCTTTGCCAATCCAAGGTATTAAGCTGCAAAATCTTCATATATTAGAGGATACGGATTTATCTATCTACTATAAGGAGCACCCCTTTCCTGTGTTTTCTTTAGATGAATACTGCTGTCTGCTGGCAAGGCTTGTCAACGGACTTCGACAGGATATTGTCATCCATCGTCTCACAGGAGACGGACCAAAAAAGCTGCTGATTGCCCCAAAGTGGAGCGGCAACAAAAAGGTTGTCTTAAATACTATACACAAATATTTTCGCGAACATCAGGTAAAGCAGGGAACCTGCCTGCTTTACCCGCAAAATTCCTCATTTTAACAATTTGTATTGTATCAATTTTACATAAAAATAAACTTTTTGAAAAAGTTTTGCAGACGCCTATTTCGCATAAATTATCTGAAAGGAGTTTTTTCGTATGTTAGAACCTCTGACTTTATATAAATTGATGATTTTGTATATGTTAAATAAGGTCACATTTCCTTTAACCAACTCACAATTATCCTCCTTTTTTTTAGAAAAGGAATATACTACTTATTTTACATTTCAGCAGGCAGTTTCTGAGTTAATTGAACAAAACCTTGTGACAATAGAATCTATACGAAACACGTCCTACAACCGCATTACAATGGACGGCAGAGAAACCTTATCTTACTTTGCAAAAAAACTTCCTGTAGCTGTCATTGATGATATGGATATTTATCTTGCCAACAATCAATATGAATTTAGAAATGAAGTGGGAACAATCTCTGACTATTATAAAACTACAGAGGGAGACTATACCGTGCACTGCGAAATCAAGGAAGGCAGAACTATATTGATAGAATTAAATATTTCCGTACCTACAGAGAAGGACGCAGAAAATATGTGCAATAATTGGAAAGAGAACTGTCAGGATTTATACGCCAATATACTGCACACTTTATCCAAATCAGGAGCTTCTCATTAATCCCCTGAATTAATTGAACAACTGTTATAGATTTATTAATAGACATGCAATATATTATTATAATCACGTTCATAATAAAGCTTTGTATTTTATGTGGAAAGATAAATAATGTTAAAAAAATTCAAATGCATCTAAGTTTTTTGTTATACAAAATTCTCAAACTTCACTTTATAAAAATAAACATCAAATAGCGGTATATTATTTTTCTCTTAATAATGGCGGCTGCATAATTGTTAACTCAAATTTCTAATGGAAAAATTTATAAATTACCCTGTCAAATATTTTTAGGAACAAGTACAAGTTATTCTATTTTACATAGTAGTTTAGGTTATTCAAATATAATAATTGCTAATGATGGGTGGGGAAATACCGGTGTACGAATAAACTTATGTTATGTGGATGGTTGTTTGTATATTTAAATAAAAATAGAAAGGCTGTAATAATATGAAAAAACTAATTTCTTGTATTTTAATTGGAACTCTATTGTTATTGAACGGGTGCCGTTCTGCGTCCAATGGACAAACACAAGAAGTTTCCTGTCTCTTAGGTGATGATATCCAAAAAATCTCATTACAATTTCAAAAAAATAACAGTGAAATTGACAGCTATGATAAAATCAAAGAAATAACAGCTATGTTTAACTCCTATCATTTAGATTCAAACAGTGATTTGCAGGATGCAAAAGGCTGGATTTATATACTGCGCACATTTGATAAAAATAACAATGTACTAACAGAAATAACTATTTTAAATGAAAGTACTATCCGCTTTGACAATAAAATTTATACCTGTGATAATTTATCCTTATCCCTTTTAGATGAAATTTTTGATATAGATAGGGAAGCTTGATTGCAAAATAATCAACATCTTCCCATCACTATCATATTCATTAAATTTCCACCTCAAATTTATCTGCCAATTCCTTCATCTCCTCTGAAGATAATGTAACAATAATATTTTCCGCATCATATCTCTCTCTTTCTCCTGCAAACTCTATAAAATCCTGATACTTAACGGATTTCACATTTCCCTGTGCAATCACTAAAGCCACATACCATTCCTCCACTTTCAGTTCATTATCACCTACAGCTAGAAGCTTTGGTATTGAGGGAACAACGGAAGGCACATCAACAGAAATAGCATACACCCCAAATACGGTTCCATCTTTTTTCTGATAGAGAAGAGGAGCAGCATAATATACCTTCATCCGCTGATGCCACTCTAGAAATTCACCAAACTTTTTCAGGTCATAGCAGTTATCTGCCCCTTTCATCTGTTCTAAATCCTTCATCTCCACATAGATAGGATTTTGAATGGCAAATACAATCATATTGCTGTACTCCCCTTTTTTCATTCCCCTCTCCATAGATTCTAATGCACCTGTACTGGCATCCATATCCAACTGAATCAAGTTCTCAAAATCCCCTAACCCTATCTTTTCTCCATCCCGATAAAAAGAGTGCACTCCCTGCCCACGGCACACCCTCTCCACCGTTTGATAAAATAATCGTATATCTTCCTCACTGTTTGGCAGGGGCAATCTGAGATTTACATCTTTCTTTTCAAAGCTTACCTCCATTCCCCTGCCAAGATGCCTGCTGTCATACACCACCATATATTCCCCCTGTTCCCCCTGTTTTAGGCGGTAATTCTCATCCATAATGCCGTATGACAAATCATCTCCCACAATATCTTCTATTGTTATGTTCTTCCCAAATATCCCTTTTTGCTTTACGATTACATCCACTGCCATTTCTCTCTCTCCTATCTTTCTTTTTCTATTTAAAACTATTCGAACGCTCTGCAGATTGATATAAAATCATCATTTCTGTAATACTTTATATAAAAAATATATATTCATGCTTTATAACATTAGTCATCAATACCATTCCCTATATTATAACAAACTGATTCAAGCAATACAATCAACAATGCACAACTTTTAAACTATTTATGATGACAATTTCTATTGCATGGGCAGTTCAATATCTGTTCTCCTATTCTCCCCTTAGCAAAGAAATCAACGGCATAATGTATTCCTTTGAAGATATGTCATAAGAATGTGAAATTGCCTGTGATATGTTCTTTTCATCCTCATTGTTATTCTTTTTTCTTTTCATCATGGCAACGAAAACCTTCATCATCAATTTATCTCCCAATGACATCCTCTCATAACACAAACCACTTGGCATATAAAAATGAGGAATGCTTTCTAACTCCTTGGCTGTAAAATTATTCTTCCATGCCTCCTCAATCATAGCCTTTGCCGTGTGGGGAGTAGCGCCGGTGGCAAACACAACAAGCTTTGCTGCACTGCTCCTTTTAAAGTATTTCTTTGCCTTTTTTAGGCCATCCACAAATCCAGCATGAAACCGTCCTCCAAAAACAATCGTATCATACTCTGACATCATACTATCTGTTACATTGTTCAAATCCGCTGTCTTACAATCTAGCTCCTCACCAATCATCTCTGCATATTTTTTTGTAAAACCTGTTTTGCTTTTATATACTACCAAAATATTCTGATTCATTTTCGTCCTCCTATCTATTACAAAATTCTCTTACTTTTCCTTTAATACCTGCTTTAAAAATGCTTGATATGCCAGCTCCTGCTGATAAAAAATTTCCTTTTCCGACAGCTTAGACGAAGTCACAGAACAAATCGTACCTATACCAATTGTGTAAATCAACATATGCAAATGCAGCTGCCTAGCCTCTTCTATAGGAATATTCATCTGTTCAGCAATTACCTCTGCTATATCAGGATTTGTCTCAGACACATAAAGTTCCTCTAAGGAAGTAATATTCTCCCGCTCCTGAAAGACAAATATTTTAAACAGATATGGCTCCTCCTTAGCCATTTTCACATATGCACGGCCTGTACTGCCAAATAAATCATCTCTGTCAATATGAGTGCGGATATATTCCTGTACAAACTTTTTTGCACACCAAGCTACCTGTCTTCGCAAACTCTCCATATTTTCACAATAGCTGTAAATCGGCTGTACAGAACAGTTTAATTTTTCGGCTATACTTTTTACCATCACCTTTTCCATTCCGCTGTCTCTTGCAATTTCAAAAGCTGCATCAATCACCATTTCCTTTGTAATTCTCTGTTTTGGCATGTCTTACCTCCCATAAAATTCATTGCATACTATTAAATTCATTGCATACCATTAAATAATTCATTTATATAAACCTTTTATATAAACGAATTATACAAATTATATAATGAACCAAGTTTATTGTCAATATTTGTACCGCCTTTTATATTTCATAAACATAAGAAAGGACAAAACAAGCGCCATTAGCTCTGCCGCCGGTGTTGCCAACCAGATTCCATTCACTCCTAATATTCTTGGAAGCACAAGCATAGTAATCATCATAAACACAAAGGATCTTGAGAATGCAAGGATGGCCGAAAGCATACCATTGGACAATGCTGTAAACATTCCACTGGCAAAAATATTAAACCCAATAAAAAGCAACGCTATAGTACATATGCGATTTCCTGTCACTGCCAAATCATACACCGGATTTTCCGGCGAGGCAAATACCAACACAAGGGGTTTTGTAAGAAAAAAAGATAGATTCACTGTCACAAGTGAAATGCCTGCAATGATTTTTATGCTCAAGGCAACTAACTTTCTCAGCTTTCCATGATTCTGTTCCCCGTAATAAAAACTCAGCATAGGAGCCACCCCATAGGAATATCCAGTGTAAAGCGAACTTGTAAACATGAGTACATACATAATAATAGTAACAGCGGCAACTCCGTCCTCCCCCACAAATGTAAGCATCGTCCAGTTAAACATCATAGTAACAATCCCTGTCACAAGCGCCGTTGCCATCTCTGAGCATCCGTTTGCTGCCGTCTGTTTTAAAACCTTCAGCCTGACAACTGGTTTCTTAAAATGGAGGAGATTCTTTTTTTGACTAAATACAATCAGCCCTACAGCAGCAGTTACACTATAGCCAAGACCGGTTGCAATAGCTGCACCGCTAATGCTCATATGCAGGCGGGCAATAAATAAATAATCAAGCAAAATATTTAAAATACCTCCAGCAACGGAACAAATAAAAGAAAGTGTAGCCTTCCCGCTTGCAATCATATAAAGAGTAAAGTTATTCATAAGAAGAATGGGAATGACAAACAAAAGATAACGGCTTAAATATTCCCTGCAGTATTCTGCCACATCCTGTGACAGATTCATTCCTGCAAATATATGCTTCATAGTCACAAATCCAATACTGCACATAACAAAACCAACTAACACATTCACCAAAATTAAAAAAGTAAAATCCTCCTTTGCCTCCTCCACTTTTTGCTCTCCCATTTTTTTCATTATCACAGCACTTCCTCCTGTGGCCAGCATTGTGGATATGGCAGTTACAAACTGTATTATGGGAGCTGTCAAGTTGATGGCCGACAGTGCGCTTGTCCCAATTAAATTTGATACAAACAGACCATCCACCATTGTATAAAATGACATAAAAACAGTCATGGCAATGGTAGGCACAGCAAATTTCAATATGTTTTTTAATGATACAGGCTTTTGATACAAATTTTCATTTTCCATAAACTTCACCTCTTCTTAAGCAAAAAATGCTTGCATAGTTTCCTTTCTTGTTGATTTTACTCCCTATGGGTAGTATGATAAACCATACAGTAACAGCACAGTCAAGCAAATCGTAAATTATAGAAAGGAAATAATCAAATCCACCTTAGTTGGATAACTTTTTTGTCTTTATATATTCGTCTTTTATAGAAGAA
>CAJTQG010000009.1:34154-39272 GCA_910578605.1 uncultured Lachnospiraceae bacterium
CTTTTATTTTATATATAAGATTAAAAATCATAAAAATTTTATGTAAAGCAAAAAATGATTGGTACTTTATATGGAAAATAAAAATAAACTTCTCACAATTGGTCAATTTGCAGCACTTCACGGAATTAACAAGAAAACTCTTATGTGGTATGACGAAATTGGTCTGTTTAAGCCAGCTGCCGTTAATCCTCAAAATGGATACCGATATTACAATTACCACCAGAGTTCTATATTAGAAACGATTTTGCTGCTGAGGGAGCTAGATGTTTCCATTGGAGAAATACAGCAATTTATGAAACATCGTTCCGCCTCCAGCCTTGCATATCTGCTTGAGGAAAAAATAACAGATTTGGACCGCACCATTACCCATCTAAAAGGGGTGCGCAAAACCTTGTGCAATCATCAACAGAATATGCATACTCTGTTGACTATGGATTTATCCAAAATCAGTATCGTAAAAAAAGAAGAGCGCTGTTTAGTAACTGTAGATATTAACAAAAATACCTCCTTTGAAAAGGAGGTGGAAATGATTATTGCTGAAACAAAAAAATACCAGCTCCGCCGCCTGCATGATGCTTCCTACGGAACTATGATTTCTGTTGATAATTTATATCAAAATAACTTTGACAATTACACAAAACTTTTTATTGAGATTCCATTTCCCATGAAGAAAACCGGACTGCATATACAGCCCGGCGGAACATATATTAGAGCCTTTCACAAAGGAGATTGGAGTGAAATTCCCATTAAATACAAAAAAATATTTGACTTTGCTCTAAAAAACAAGCTTACACTCTCCGGCTTTTCCTATGAGACCGGAATCAATGAAAATGTAATTGACAAAATAGAAGATTATATTACTCAGATTGAAATACCTGTCCTTACAAAGTAAAACAAAAAACACATACCAAATATTACAAAAGCGGGGCAACTGCTTTCATCAATCTTCCTGTCAGCTTCACCTGCCATTTTTCATTGCGTACTGTCTCCATAGTAACCTGCCTGCACTTTGAAAGTGTATCCTGATAATCCTCCTCTATTTTCGGAATACATTCCCCGCCATACACGTAGGTGGCGCATTCAAAATGATGGTACAAGCTGCGGTAATCTAAATTAATAGTTCCCACTACCCCCTCCCTTAAATCACTTACAAATACTTTAGCATGAACAAAACCCGGAGTGTATTCATAAATCTTCACACCTGATTCTAACAGGGAGGCATAATGAGTTTTTGCCAAAGCATAGGGAATCTTTTTATCGGGAATCCCAGGCAATATCAAGGTCACCTCCACTCCTCTTTCCGCTGCAAATTTTAGAGCCGTCTCCATCTCCCCATCTAAAATCAAATATGGCGTCATAATATGCACATATTCCTGTGCCCGATTCAGAATGTCCATATATACCCTCTCCCCCAATCGGTCATCATCTAAGGGACAATCTCCATAAGGAATGACAAATCCCTGGGACTCCTCCATCGGTAATGTCTCAAACCCAAGATATTTTTTGGATTCGTCCTCCCTCTCGTCTATCCCCCACATCTGCAGAAACATTAAAGTAAAGCTTTTAACCGCCTCCCCCTTCACCATAACTGCTGTATCTTTCCAATGACCAAATTTCACCTTCTGATTAATGTACTCATCTGCCAGATTTACACCACCGTTAAAGGCGGTATGGCCATCTATTACCAATATCTTCCTGTGGTCCCTGTAGTTATAGTGGGTGGAGACAAAAGGTGTCACAGGGGCGAACATTTTGCACTGAATCCCTAGGGCTCTTAACCGTTTTGGATAATCATGAGGCAGCAAGGCAAACTCACAGGCACCGTCGTACATCACCCGAACCTCCACGCCCTGTGCTGCCTTTCTTGCCAGAATCTCCAATATTCTCCCCCACATTATCCCTTCATCCACAATAAAATACTCCATAAAGATAAAATGCTCTGCCGCCTCAAGCTGTTTGAGCATTTCCTCAAACTTATCCTCCCCCAAAGGAAAATAGGTAACTTTTGTCTTATTGTATACCGGATAACAACCGCTTCTGTGCATGTAGTGAGCCAACGCCGCCACTCCTCTATTCTCCTGTGCAAGCTGCTCTATTACTTCATTTGATTGGGGAATATTTTCCTTCGTATCTGAAATAATCTGATTCATTCTCTTTTTTAACGCTCTATGCCCAATATCACTTTGAGTATAGAAAAATAAAAGTACGCCAAATACCGGCATTAGCATAATTACTATCAGCCATGTAATTTTCGCAGTAGGATTCAGTCTGCTATTTAGAAGCCAAATCACAATTACAAATGAAAACAGCGCCGTTCCGCCTAACACATGAGGCAGAAATTCCTCAAACCACTGAAAAATACTAAACAGCATAAGAACCTGTATCACAAACAAAAGCAATATCAAACCAAATCTGCTGAATATGGCATGAATGATTCCCTTCTGCCCTTTTTTTAATAGATTCAAGCCTTTATTTTTATAATCCATCTGCACTCTCCTTTTTCTTATCCTCTGTTTCCTATCGTCTATCCATAAGCTGTCACGTCAATACACTGTTGTTAGAGGAGTAACAAGCTATGGCATCTTATTATATTACTATACACTATACAGTCACTGTACAGTCAAGAAAAAAATATTTTAAGCTGCTTATAAAATTATTTTAATATTTAATTGATAAATGACTGTTTGACATAATTTACCAATAATGATAATATAAACACTGTAAATTACACAATTTATATTGATATGCGATGGCAAACATGTGAAAACGCATGGACGCAAAGCTGGGAGTCTACGGGGAAATACATAACCTATGATAGTTCGGTTGCAGAGAGATTTTTCTTTGCAGCCTTTTTTGTTTTATAGGAAACTGCGTTCTATAAAGTTAAAACGTCTGGTTGGATTACACTGGGGTGAACAGAAACAGGTCACATACAGTAATACAGTAGTCCGATAAAGTGTTAGATTCTTCCAGAGTAAAATTCTTTGTCATGAAAAAATGCAGAAAAACAAGTAGGAATGTAACAACAAAAAACAAAAGAAAAAAGATAGGAGCGTGATTTAACAATTTAGGTGATTGGGAAACACATCATTTTAAGTTTTGTATTGTGCAAATTTACGAATTCCATCAGATACACCTTGTTGTGATAAGAAGTTCTAAGTGTTCTTATTTTATTGATAGAAAGAATGCGCAAACGACACCAATCCGGAACCTTTGGTTCCGTGGCATCACATGGCGCTGGTGTCTTGATGGAACATCGTGTTCCATCATTGCTGGCAACGTAAAGAACACTAAGAACATCTAAATCACATATCGTATCTGGCAATGCCTAACAGTAAATAAATTAGGAGGTAAATAACAAATGAGATTATTTACAAAAGGCACTAAAAGTGCAAAAATAGGAAACAAAAAAACAAAGAGAGGAAAGACTGTTGTAGTGATGATAATGATATTTCTGTTCTGCGTTGGCGGGGGTATGCAGGCTTATGCAGCAGGCGCTTCTTACCAGATTTTAGACAGGGTAGCGGCAGGAAGCGCTTATCCTGCCATAGAGGGACTGGCAATTGAAAAAGGGAAGGCATATGTTTTAAAATATGGGGTCGATAAATATGGAAAAGACCAGTGTGCTTTTTTTAGCGGTGAGAAAACAAATTTAACTGAAGTTAAAATTAAAGATAATAAAGGTGAAGTTGTTCCGTTAAGAGTAGGTCACGGAAATGATATGACCTACCGAAAAGCGGACAAAAAGTTATATATTGCGACTATGGGGAAGGAAATAAAACGTATGACACTAGACGGAAAGAAGGTTGAGACAATTAAAACAAATTATGATGTTGACTCCATTGCCTGCTGGCTCAATTCGGATAAATTTATTTTAAAAGAACATAAAACAAAAAAAGAAGAGGCGAAGGATAAAAGAGCCAGATTCCATCTTGTGGAGATTAACGGAACAAAAGTAAAGGAAATCTGTACATTTATAGTGGCTACGGAGGAAGGAAAAAAATTAAATCAGGGCATATGCATGTATAAAGGACTTGTCGTAAGGAGGGACCCAGCGTAGCTGGGAGGATTCCTTATGACCTACGTGCGCATCAGCGCACTTCATATTGATACTTATATGTTACCTATTGGGACAGCAAAAACGGTAACAGTTATATCTATCGTGTAAACGAAAAAATGAGCACTATAGAAAAGAACAAGAAAACAGAAAAACATATGATAAAAAACAAATAGCCATGTTGGATAAAAACCAGCTCTTGAAAGCAGCAGTAAAATCAGGAGAAGAACCACTGAAAGGAACGCCGTTAAAGATAGAGATAGAATCTATTGCATGTACAACGGAAGATTATATGTATTTTACTGCAAACGCTAACTATACAGATAAGTCAGGGAAGCAAAAGTCATTGGACGGTCTGTATCGACTGAATAAAAAATTATTGTAGGGAGGGAATGAGCTATGAAGCGATGGAAAATAACAGTACTGTGTCTGATTTTTGGGATGGTATTTCTGACAGGGTGCAGGATGGATGTCAGTGCGGATACGGTAACAGGAAAGCTGGGAGACAATATTACATGGAAGCTGGAAATGGAAAGTGGTGTGCTTACCATTTTGGGAAAAGGGGATATGTTAGACTGCAAACATAAAAAAATATCTACATGGGAGGGAGAGATGTCCTGCGGATATGACTATTATGAGCAAATGTGGAAAAGGACAATGGCAGAACAGGAGGTAATCAAAAAGGTGGTGATAGAAGATGGTATAACCAGTATTGCTGCCCATGCTTTCAGTTACTGCATTAATTTAGAGACAATTGTAATTCCCGACAGTGTAACCCGCATTGAGCATGCTGCTTTTTACGATTGCCGCAGTCTGCGGCAAATAAGGATTCCTGACAAAGTAACTGTTGTAGAGGATTATACTTTTGATGGATGTATTGCACTGAAAAAAGTAAAGTTATCTAAAAATTTAAAAAAAATTGGCTATCAGTCTTTTGGGACCTGTCGTATTTTAAAGGAAATCAGTATTCCCCAAAACGTGGAGATAATAGAGGAGAAGGCATTTGAATATTGTGAAAAATTAAAAAAAGTGACATGGGAGGGAAAAAGCAGGCTGCGGGA
>CAJTQG010000009.1:39282-64412 GCA_910578605.1 uncultured Lachnospiraceae bacterium
AAAAAAGTTGGCATTTCAGGACTGTGATATTAAAAAACTGATTATCCCTGCATCTGTCACAAAGATTGCAAATGGCTCAGCTATAGGCGGAGCTTATGAAATTAAAGTGGAAAAAGGAAATAAAAAATATAAATCTAAAAATGGAGTAGTATTTACCAAAGACGGAAAAACCCTCGTCCGTTATCCGAAAAAGAAGAAGGGCAGCACCTACCGGATTCCAAAGGGGGTAAAAACAATAGGAGAATCTGCTTTTTACGATGCTACACAGCCGGCAGACTATCAAAAATTAAACAAAATTATTATGCCGGACAGTGTAACGGTTATAAAAAGCTATGGATTGGACGGCATGTCAGTAGAGTCCATTCGTTTTTCCAAAAATTTAAAAAGGATAGAGGAGCGTTCCCTTGGAGGATATCCTATGTCATCTTTAAAATTGCCGGAAAGTTTGGTTTACATTGGGGAAAAGAGTATATATTTTAAAGATTTAAAGGGAACTCTTGTCATTCCAAAAAATGTAAAAGAAATAGCAAAGAATGGGATAGATTTACCTCCTAATGTAAAGAAGGTTGTGATAAAATCTAAAAAGATTAAGAAGTTATCAAAAAAAGCATTTTTCAGCGATGCCAAAAAAGTAACAATTGTTCTGCCAAAATCAAAAAAATCAGCCTACAAGAAACTATTTACAAAAAAAAGGCTGGGAAAAAAGATGAAGTTTGTTTACAAATAAAAATTTTATCATTTAGGGCAAATTTTATTCAAAAACTTTCATTTAGGGATTGACAGATATTTTCATTTGCATTAAAATCATAGTCGTGTGTGTGCATTCATCGTCCGCAAACCAAGGGATGCACACGGTCGTAAAGTAAGAGTCCTTCCTCTCTCAAAGGATTCTTTGTTAAGACTATGGAGGTAATTTTAAAATGGCTAATATTAAATCAGCAAAGAAAAGAATTTTAGTTAACAGAACTAAGGCAGAAAGAAACAAATCAATCCGTTCTAAAGTAAAGACCAGCATTAAAAAGGTTGAGGCTGCTGTTGCGGCAGGTGATAAGGCCGCTGCACAGACAGCATTAAAAAATGCGATTGTAGAAGTAAGCAAGGCTTGCAGCAAAGGTGTTTACCACAAGAACAATGCTTCTAGAAAAATCAGCCGTTTAACTAAAATGGTAAATACATTAGCTTAAGTGTAAATCCAGACACAACAAAAGGCTGCCCAAAACAGAGTTTTTCTGTTTTGAGCAGTCTTTTTTACTTTCTATTTAATTAGAAGCGCACTATAAAGCAAAAACCTTCTGTGAGGATCACACTCTAGCGTTGGGGAATGTGGTGCTTGTATAATTTACAAGCAGCAATTCTACCCCTATTTTATCTTCCATCCTCCCTGTCTTTATCCACTCCTCCGTCTGAATGCAATCCTCCAATGCCCTTTTCAGCATTGCAGTTGTAAAGTTTTTTACCTGTCTGATAGATTTTCCCACAATAAAGCTCTGCAATCCCATTTTTCCTGCAATATCTGCTTGGCTTCGACCATCCTCCAGCAAGCTTTTTACCTGCATCAAAATATTAAATTGCCTAGTAAGCATAAATAAAATCCTCATAGGAGGCTCCTTGACGGCAATCAAATCGTAATAGAGCGACAGGGTTTTTCTTTGATTTTTATTTCCCATGGCATCTACCATCTCAAATATTTTTCCGTTAATCCTGGCAGTACATACTTCCTCCACGTCCTTTGTCTCTATCACTTCTCTGTCAAGAGTATAACAGAGCAGTTTTTCTAATTCTGTGGAAATGCACTCCATATCCAAGCCTGTTTTTTCCAAAAAGCAATCTAGCGTCTCTTTTTTGATTTTTTTCCCCTCTTTCCCAAGCATACCAAGAATCCACTTTGTCAGCTCTTTCTCGCTCTGCCTTTTACATTCGCATGGATAACCAAATTCCTTTACTCTCTTAAACAGCTTTCCTCTCTTATCCACCTCAGACTCCACAAATACAAGCACAGTAGTATCTGGCACTTGAGAAATATAGTCTGCCACCTCATCGGCAGCCTTCTTAAAAAAGCCGGAATCCTCAATTAAAATAATTCGTTTATCTGCAAAAAATGGCAGAGTTTCCGCCACATCAATGACCTCACGAAAAGAAATGCCTTTTCCCTCATAGGCGCTGTAATTCATCTGGTCTGTATCCTTGAGCACTGCCTGCACCAGCTGTTTCTTATAATAACGTTTTAAGTATTCCTCCTCCCCATATAAAAGATATACTTTTGCAAAATCCCGATTTTTTATTTGTTCTTGTATTTTTTTCATATCCTTCTATTCCTTTATTGCATATTAATAAATTGATACTTTAGCTCCATCCCATCTCTTGAATAAACAGTAATCTGCCCTCTATCCTTTGTCACGGCATACTCCGCTCCTGCTTCTCTCAATCTTTGACATGTTTCCTGATGAGGATGCCTGTAACGATTGTTTACTCCTGCACTGATAACACAGAAGGAAGGGGACAATACCTTCAAAAAGGCTTCACTGCTTGAACTTTTCGAACCATGGTGTCCAACCTTAAGCACTTGTACTTGAGGCAACCTATTTTCCATTAGCAATCCCCTTTCTCCCTCCTCATCTAAGTCCCCGGTAAATAAAAAACTGCATTCCCTGTACTGCAAGTGCCAAACTTGAGATAAAGTATTTCTATTTTCTCCTATGTCTTTTGAGGATGGATACAGGCAGGTCATATTGAAATCTGTTCCCCTTAATACGCTTCCCTTCTCCACATACACCACTTTTACATTGGCTCTATGGGCCAAACCCCATATTTCCTTGTAGTCCTTCCTAAGACTGTCATGTTTTGTAAGATACAATGTGTCAATCTTGTACTCTCCCTTTGCCGTCAACTCCAACAATTCCAATATACCGCTCATATGGTCCTCATCCATATGACTGATAAAAATTCCGTCCAGCCCGCTTACACCCTTTGCCTTTAAAAAAGGTAAAATTCTGTATTTTCCTACCTGCTTTACATTGCTGCTGCCTCCGTCAATCAAATAATGCCTCCCTTGCAGCTGCAAATAAATGCTGTCCCCTTGTCCTACATCTAAATATACTACTTCCAATGGGGGAACTTTTTCCCAAAATAAGATTAACAGACAGCACAACACCACCACTGCCATCCCTGCTCTTCTCCCATATCTGACATACCAGGCAGACTGCTCTTCCTCCCTATTAGCATTCCTTTTGTAAGGAAAAACTTCATGCAGACCAATGGACGTCTTGCATCCTGCAGCACCACACTCTCCCCTTTTATCACATAACAAATAAATAATTATAAAACCAAGAGTTCCTAGCAGATAATACCACACCACATGAGAGAACTCCGGCTTGCCGCAGATCCATTCAGACTTGGGCAGAGAAAAAGTAAGCCTTGATAAAGCTTCAAATAATTGTAAGAGGTATACTCCCAATCCAATCCCCAATCTGCCGGCTCCTTCTATAAGCTGTTCCATCACTAATCCTAAAATCCCACAGCCCACCACCAGTCCCATACAGGGGACTACAAATAAATTTAACAACATCCCATATAAAGGAAGCTGATAATAATTCCACGCCAGCACAGGAACCTGCACCAATGTGAGAACAAGGGAAGTATGTATTCCTTTTCCCAGTGACGTTTCAATATACAAAAAGGTATTCCAGATAGGCGCCAGACAACCAATGGCAAGTACAGATAATATTGACAGCCAAAATCCAGCATTTCCATAGAAACCAGGATTTATCCAAAGCAGTACTAACACGGCAATGCTTAAGCTGTTTGCCATATCATATTTTCTGCCTAACATTTGAGCAAAAAGACGAATCGAAAACATAATCCATGCCCTAAGTGCTGATGGCTGCATTCCTGTCATAATCGTGTAGGCCAGCATAATAAGAAAACAGCTTCCACCAGACAAGAAAAAACCAAATCTTTTTCTCTGAAGACTGTAACAGCCATTTCCCATAATAGTCAAATGTATTCCAGAAATACAAATCACATGGGCCAGCCCCGACCTTTGATACATCTCCTTTGTGTCCGATAATAAATGTTCCTTTTCTCCAAACAAGATTGCCTCATATAGTCCTGCCGTCTCTTTATCACATATTACATTGATACCTCTGCAAAAACTTTTTTTCATATTCCAAAGCTCTCTGCAAAATCTGCCGTAAAATTGATGAAACTTAGAAACGTGTTTTACAGTATCTCCATAGACAAGCTCCCCCTTCAACAACACTCCGATAGAGCGATAATAGTTTTTCTCGTTGTAATTCCCCTCATTTCTCGCCCTATTCCACTGTTTATTTTGGGCATTCCCCCTTATCCAATCCCCAGTATGCCATCCCTCCTCACCCGTCTGCAAGCATACCGAAAATTCTCCTACATACTCTCCCTCCCAATAAATTTGACTGTGCTTTACATACAAATAAAAATTGTCGTTCTTTCTCTCTATCTTGTCAATCATCCCTGCAAAAAACCACACACTATCCTCTGAAATAGAATCCGCCAGCTTACATTGACTAACAAAGCTCTCCATTCTCTCCATTCCCATTCCAAAGAAAAAAAGACATACCGTAAAATAAATCATTGCCAGCTTGCCTTTCCTGGCTGATTTATTCTCCTCCTTTTCCCTCTTTGCAGTCAGCCAAAAGCCTACGCACCCAGTCAACAGTGCAATACCCAAAAACAGTATACTCAGCCGCTTTCCCTGTCCATATACTGTCAACTCTCCCAATACAAAGACCGTCATCCACCAAATAAACGGTCTTACCATATCTCCCCTCCATTTTTGTTTTTATTTTTTTAATTTTTCTTTTCCAGCAAATCCAAATTTCTCATAAACGGCTGATTTAGAGGTATATTTTCATGATAATGCAGCTCCACATCTCCATTGACACTAATCTGCACCTTATTGATATAACCAAGGTCGCACAGAGAATTCACAACGGAATAGATTGCCACCTCACTAGATACCTCCTCTGATTCATTTAAAAAAGCCTCGTCAAAATTCACATAACACACTCCGTCCACTGTGGAAATACTGAGCAATTTTACATGGGAGGACAGTGTCCGATTTACAGAAAAATCGGAAGGTCCCTTTATCAGCTGCTCTACCACATACTTTTCCATAGAGGTATTGTTGGAGGTAATACCATCATAGGTTTTGTCCACCAGCTTTGTCCCATCCTCATTGGCAAAATACAACACATACTTAACAGACTTGTACGAATTGATAGTAGCCCCTGAGTTATCCACAAAATCTGCAGCCCGAAGAGCTCCCACCGGATTCCCCTGGCTGTCTGTTAGACCTTGTCCATCTATGGAAATCACTACAAAATTGATATTTTCTATCTGTGTCAATGTCAGCACTGTTGCCGCCCTGCACAAATACTCCTCCTTTTTTTTCATGCTGGCATACTCTGCATTGTAATCTATATGGAGCACGTAATTTTCCATATCTATTGATTGTATTTTTACATTTTCCGGCATTACCTTCTGCATATCCACATTATCCGGAGCCTTCTTCATCTGCACTAACAGCTCCTCTGCCAGCTTGCGGACATCGGATGTATCTGTATTGTAACCTGACATCAGCAAACTTGCCTTTTCCTTGTCCATATAGTAAATTTGATAATCTGACTGCTCCTGCTCCCTCTTTTTACACCCATATGTCACACCTATTATCATCACAAGCATAACCCCCAGAACAAAACGAAGCAGCCAATACCCACCTTTTATTTTTTTCAAGCTATCTCACCATTCCTTGCTTTTCAGTTTTACCTCCAATACTAGATGTTACTGCGAATTGGCTCTGCAGTTCCCACAAATCTGCCGCCACCTCTGTTCTCATACGTTAGAAGCAAAGCTGCTTTATAATATATAACTTAATGGGATTCTCATTGTAAATGTAGTTCCCTCTCCCTCTTTACTGTGTATTTTAATATCACCCTTGTGAAGAACTACAATATCCTTTGTGATGGCAAGTCCAAGACCAGAACCTCCTGTCTCTCTGGAGCGGGTTTTATCAACCCTGTAAAAACGTTCAAATACCTTATCACACTCTTCCTTTGGAATTCCCATTCCGCAATCTGCAACCTTCACATAAAAATATTTATGGTCTGCGTTTAATGATACACGTACCCAACCGTCCAGCACATTGTATTTCACTGCATTTTCTACAAGATTGGAAATGGCAATCGTTATCTTTACCTCATCCACCTCGGCAATGACCGGACGAAAGCTCTCATATACCAGTTCAATATTTTTTTTCTCTGCGATAGGACGCACCCGTTTTAATATCAATTCTATACACTCATTCATATTGATAGGAACAATATTTAACCGGGCTGCATTTTTATCCATCTTCACTAAAGTAAGCAAATCTGTGATAAGTCGATTCTCCCTGTCAATTTCCTCCACAATATCCGCCATAAATTCCTGATAAAGCTCTGGCGGAACATCCTCTTGCGTCAACAGGGAATCCGCCAACACCTTCATGGAAGTAATAGGTGTTTTCAATTCATGTGATACATTAGACACAAACTCCTGTCGGGATTTTTCTAACTGCATCATTCTGTCAACTGCTTCATTAAACGCATTGGATATCTCCATAGTCTCCGAATACTCACTGATATACATTTTTTCCTCTAAATGTCCTGCGTTCATTCGGTCAATGGCAAGCTCTATCTTTTTAAAGGGACGTACTAGATATTGAGACGTAATAAAAGAAAACGCCACAAGCACAACAAATAAAATCAACTGAATAATACTCACCTTATATTCTATGCTTTCCATCTCCTCATGTACATCCATGGTGGAGAAGGTTACTAACATTACACCTTGAATATTTTGAGAATCCAGAGAAGTTATGGGCAGTGCAAATTCAATATAATGCTCCCTGCTATTATACATGGAAACCTTCTCCCCCTCAAAACATTTGATTGCATTTGGCGCAATACTGTATTTATTTTCATCCATCACATATGTATCCTTGAGAATAGAGTAATCTTCGTTGATGATTAATATTCTTCCATCATACATACTAGAGAGCTGGGACAATTCTGCATTTACAGTTGGACTTTGGGTCTGGGCAGTAAGATAATTCTCACTGACTAAATGATTACGCAGAATATTACACTGATTCTGCAGACGATCCATCTTATGCTTTACCATCTGCTCCTCATAATTATCCAATAAACTCACCCGAAAAAAGAAAGCAGGCACACAGCCTGCACACAGCAGAGCAAAAAATATACGAAATCGAATGCTTTTTATAAACTTATTTTTAATGAAGCAAACAAATTTTTTATCCTTCAAAATAATAACCTACTCCCCATTTTGTATGAACATATTTTGGTTCGCTTGGATTGACTTCTATTTTTTCCCGCAGTCTTCTAACATGTACATCCACCGTCCGCACATCACCAGGATACCCCTCCCCCCAAATAATGTTCAATAAGTTCTCTCTGCTGTACACTTTATTTTGATTTTTCACAAGCAAATCCAGCAAATCATATTCCTTTGCTGTCAAATTGATTTCCTTGTCTTTAATAAACACTCTTCTTCCGTCCAAATCCAGGCGCAATTCTCCCTTTTGAATCACACTGAGCTGTGTGGGCGTCTCCCTGTGAAATGAATTTCTTCGGATAATGGCCTTCACTCTTGCCTTTACCTCAAGTATATTAAAAGGCTTTGTTATGTAGTCATCTGCACCGTACTCTAAGCCCAGTATCTTATCCATATCCTCCCCCTTTGCCGTCAGCATAATAATGGGCATATTGGAAAACTCCCGAATCTGTTGGCATACTTGAAAGCCGTCATAGATGGGAAGCATAACATCTAACAATACGACATCATACTCCGTCTTGCGTGCTAATTCAACTGCCTCCTCACCATCATAAGCGCAGTCCACCTCCATGCCATCCTGAAGCAGACTAAAACGGATTCCTTTTACAATCAATTTTTCATCATCCACTACCAACACTTTTACTGCCATTTGATTTCCCTCTCATTCTACACATATATCATCCTGAATTTTTTCATAGGAACCTTCCTTGATTCCCTCCACCTTCATCAAATCACGAATCTGAGAAAATGCTCCCTGACTTTGCCGATAGGTTATAATGGCCTGGGCCTTCACTTCACCAATTCCGGATAATGTCATCAATTCTTCCTTCGATGCCGTGTTGATATTTATTTTTGTACTTTTTGCTTTTTCACTCTCTTCATCTGTAAATGTATCTTTAAAAGCCAACGACTCCTTTTTTGATGGTATGTGTACCTGAACTCCATCCTGCAAAGCTTCTGCAAGATTGCAAGATTTTGTGTCCGCCTTTTTTGTCATACCTCCCGCCGCCTCAATGGCCTGATAAATCCTACTGTCTGCCGGAAGGCGGTATACACCTGGCTTTTTTACACATCCTGACACATAAACATAGATTTCTGACGTAACATTACTTACGCCGGCATCACTGCTTTGTGTTTCTATCATCTTTGTCTCTTTACTTTCATGCATTACCCCATTTTCGGAATCGGGCAAACTGCAGCTATACAAAATACCTGCTGCCAAAATCAGAATGAAAATCCCCCACCATTTCACTAATTTACAATATTTCTCCATAGAATCTCCCTTCGCTCTCACACGACCAGGCAAAGGAGATTTTAAAACACCTGTACACTATAATACCTAAAATTATCTTTATCCGCAATAGGCAATTTATAATTATAATAGTTATATTCACAGTCCAATATGAATAGTAACTCTATTGTTTTCCTATTTATTTTCCCATTTGAATAAAATAATTCCCCCGATTGCCAACGCCATACCTAACAAACGCTTCCACTCAAAGGCCACCTTTTCCACACCAAACAAACCAAACACTTCTATCAAATAGGAGACAAGAAGCTGGGAAACAACAATAATCATGACTGCCTGCGCCGGTCCAAGACTTGCCATACTTTTTACAACTGTAAATGTAATAAAAGCACCGATAATTCCTCCCAACAGCATATATTTGTTATCTACCTTCCACAGGTTGGCAAAGCTGTCTCTTCCACTAAACAGCCAGATTGCCAGACACATAACAAGTGCGCTGAACTGCACCCAGCTATTTGCCACCCACATACCTGTGGTCTTAGTCACTCCCGTATTAAACACTCCCTGCACACTCATCAATGCTCCGGATACCAATGCAATAATAATACCCCACATAATAAAAATCCCTCCATCTATTGGTTAATACTGTAAGTATTTACCAAAGAGAAGAGATTTATACTATACTTACACCAGACAGTGTCCGAATAAATCATAAGCTTGCTTATTTACTCACTTTTTTAATATTTCACATACCGTCTCAAAGTCTGCACCTTTCCAAGATTGATTCAGAGCCAGACGCAAATCAAGCCAGTAACCGCTTGTAGCCATTAAACCTGGCATATTCGTGCTGGAGGAATAGATCTCCCCCACTTTTTTAATATCTTCATCCTTCGCTAATATTCTAGCTGATACATAGTCAGAATGCTGCCCCACCGACTGTGCTTTATCGTATGTGAGAAACTTTGCTAAATCCGTGGCAGACTTTTCCGCTTTCGTATAGGGATTTACCATAATCAATTCCGTGATAGATAAGCTTCGTGACGGGATTTCATTGGACACATTGGGGTATGCCAAAATTCCATAAGAAACATTACTGCTTTTTAAATCCTTCAAAAAGTCAGTTCCCGCAATAATAAAAATTGCCTTTTGATTGAGAAAATCTTCACATACCTTCTGATAGGTAATAGTATCTGGGTTAATGGAAAAATATTGAGATAATTCCTGGTACAGTTTCAGGGAAACCTTTAACACCTGCTCATCCACCTTGACAAATTTCCCATTTTCATCTGCCTCCTCCATATAGGTAATACTAGAACCTACAATTCCATAATTATACAGCAAATCTTTTACATCCCACTCCATCATATATTGAATTTTTTCATCTCCCTGGAACTGGTTTGCCAGCAATTTAATATCCTCAAAGGTAGTCGGAATGGCTGTGACATAATCTTTATTGTACACAAGAAATGCTGTATTAAAACATAAAGGATATCCATAGACCTTCCCCTGGTATCCACATGCCTTTAAAGCAGTGCCGTAATAATTCTTCTTACTGTAACTGTCGTCCGTGTTTTCCACTGCCAAGCCAGATAGAACTGCCTCCTCCATTATGCTGCTCTCCATTAAAAATATATCCGGCTGTCCTTCCCCTTTCATATTTGCCTGATTGATTTGTTCTAAATATTCTCCTGTATCTACACATTGTATCTCTACTGAAATCTGACTTTTTTCTGTATACTCCCCGACTGCCTGGGTTAGAAAATCTGTTAACCTTTCATTGGTATACCACACCTTGAGAACATGGGAACTGTCTGCATAAGCAGCCTCCTGCCCTTGATGGGCAAATAAACCAGGATGTTTTTTGTAATACCATGTTCCCAAAAGAAGGACTCCACTTGCCAATGCCATAATTCCAACATCAATCAACAACTTTTTTATCTTCATATTTTGCACCAAGCCTCAAGAAAAATCACTTGCAATTTCCTTTGAGGCGCAAACAGAAAAGGTGAAAGATATGCGTTTGCATTCTATCCTTTTTTCTATATTTCTTTCACTCTTGCGGTCATGCCGGCTATGCTGGCTTTTCCCTCACTTATGAGAGCAGTTCTCTTGAATACACACTTCCAAAATTCCTATCATCTCATCAATATTTTCCTTAGTCACAATAAGCGGCGGTACCATACGAATTACATTTGTTCCTGCTGTAATCAATATAAGCCCATGCTTAAGAGCCGATTTCGCTACATCCAAGACCGAGATATTCATCTCAATTCCCCTCATCAACCCCATTCCCCTGTGCTCTGTAATGCATTGGTATTTTTCTGTCAGCTTGTCTAACTGTTCTCCTAAATACTCTCCTGCCAACTTTACATTTTCCAATATATTTTCTTGCTCATAAATTTCAAAAACTCTGTTAATTGCCGCTGCTGCCAGAGGATTCCCCCCATAAGTAGTGCCATGATCTCCAGGCTGCAAGCTTGCTGCTCTCTCCACCGTCATAAATGCCCCCACTGGAATTCCGCAGCCCAGCGCTTTTGCTGTAGTCACAATATCCGGCTTAATCCCATATTGCTGATATGCATACATTGTTCCCGTGCGCCCCATGCCACACTGTACCTCATCACAAATCATAAGTATATCCCTCTCATCACAGAGCTGTCGAATTCCCTGAATAAAGGAAGCATCCGCCGGAAAGATTCCCCCTTCCCCCTGCACCGCTTCCAACACGATTGCGCAGGTCTTATGATTGACAAAAGACTTTACACTTTCCAAATCATTGTACTTTGCAAAATGAACCGTTCCAATCAATTCTCCAAAAGGTTCACGATATTTCTTTGTTCCAGTCACTGCCAGTGCTCCCATACTTCTCCCATGAAAAGAGTGATTCATAGCAATTATTTCATAGGATTGATTGGGATTTTTCATATACGCATATTTTTTAGCTGTCTTTATAGCGCCCTCCATGGCCTCCGTTCCACTATTTGTAAAAAATACTCTATCCATACCTGATGCCTTTTTCATCTTACTTGCTGCTTCAATGGCCGGTATATTATAATAATAGTTGGAAGTATGAATCAGCTTATCAATCTGGTCCTTTAAGCCCTGATTATATGCCTCATTGTGGTAGCCCAATGCAAACACTGCAATTCCTGCTGAAAAATCCAGATACTTCTTTCCATCTGTATCCCACAAATACATCCCCTCTCCCCTATCTAAAATAATGGGATAACGGTTGTAGGTGTGCAGCAAATCCTGCTCTGCCTGCTGTATATATTCCTGTGTATTCATTTTAAACCTCATTTCTGAGCGATTTATTGCAAAAACATAGCGAGAAAGCTCAAAGAGTCTCTCATGTCAAAAGAAAACTATTTGCTTTCACTCAGTAACAAATAGCATCTGAATAATAAGAAATCTTATGGTTATGTCCCAAGGAGATTTCTATGTTATACAAAAAATTTCTCTGCATTATCTTCTATAATTGCTGTTCCGATTCCCTTGTTTGTAAAGATTTCCAAGAGAAGACAATGAGGAATTCTTCCATCTAATATATGTACTCGGGACACACCATTCTCGATAGCATCAATACAATTATTCAGCTTTGGCAACATACCGCCGCCGATGTTTCCCGTTTCAATCAGTTCCTTTGCCTGTGCCACACGAAGTTCAGAAATCAATGTGCTCTTATCCTCCGGATTCCGATAAACCCCTTCAATATCAGTAAGAAACGCCAGCTTTTCCGCATTTACTGCCCTGGCAATAGCACAGGCTGCATCATCTGCATTAATATTGTAAGTATCAAAGTTATCATCCAGACCAATAGGACATACAATGGGCAGGTAATCCTTTTCTAGTAAATCATATAATATCTTTGGATTCACTTCCTTTACTTCTCCCACATATCCTATATCCTCCCCGCCTGAATATTTCTTCTCCACCTTGAGCAAATCTCCGTCCTTCCCGCTGATGCCCACCGCTTTCACTCCCAACTCTGCCACGTCGGCGGCTAACTCTTTTCCCACTTTATTTAAAACCATCTCTGCTATTTCCATTGTAGCGGCATCCGTCACTCGAAGACCATTGATAAACTTTGGCTCCATACCTGTTTTTTTCACCCATGAACTAATTTCTTTTCCTCCCCCATGTACAATTATGGGCTTAAATCCAACTAATTTTAACAGCGTTACATCTTGAATCACATTTTTTTTCAGCTGCTCATCCACCATTGCGCTTCCGCCGTATTTCACTACAATAATTCTTCTATTAAATCTCTGGATGTAAGGCAACGCCTCAATCAAGACATTTGCCTTCTCCAAATAATGTTTCATATTGTCATCCATCACTCATTTTCCTTTCCTGTATACTACAGCAAACTGCAGGCCATTTAACTATCTTCTTTTTCTATTTCGTTTTCTATTCCTTTTTAATTCTATTATTTTTTCTAACAAAGTTTTAAGAACGGTAATCTGCATTGATGCTAATATATTCATGAGTCAAGTCGCAGCCCCAGGCCGTTGCCGCCTCGTTTCCTATATGCATATGAATATATGCTGTAATTTCCTCCTGAGATAATATAGCAGTTGCCTCCTCCTCACTAAATTTCACTGCCACACCATTCTGGGCAATTATAATTTTTCCTGCGCTGCTGATAAACTGTAATTCCACCTTGCCAGGTTCAAAGTCTACCCCGCTGTATCCAAGAGCACAAAATATTCTGCCCCAGTTGGCATCGTGTCCCGCAATCGCTGTTTTCACCAAGCTGGAGCTGACCACAGATTTGCTTAGAGCGATGGCATCCGCCTTTGTTTTAGCCCCCTCCACCTTAACTTCAAAAAGGGCTGTAGCACCTTCGCCGTCTCCTGCCATCTGCTTTGCCAGAAAAGTATTGACAGCTCTAAGCGCTTCCTGAAATATATGATAATTTTCATCCTTGTCTGTTATCTCTTTATTCCCTGCCATTCCGTTTGCCAACAGCAACACCGTGTCATTTGTTGACGTATCTCCGTCCACTGATACCATATTAAAGGTATCTTGAATGTCCTCCTGTAATGCCTCCTGGAGTAATTTTTTTGAAATAGCCACATCCGTAGTAATATATGCCAGCATAGTACACATATTAGGGTGTATCATACCGGAACCCTTGCACATACCTCCAATGGTTGCCGTCACCCCTCCCACTTGAAAGGAAAACGCAATTTCCTTGTGGTGTGTATCTGTTGTCATAATAGCTTTTGCAGCTTTTGTTCCTGCCTCTAGCTCCGGCTGCAGGTTATCCTTCAATACAACCAGGCCTGCCTTCAGCTTTTCTACTGGAATCTGTACTCCAATCTCACCGGTTGAGCCAAGGAGAACACTCTCCTTTGGTATTTGTAATAATCTTCCCGTTTCCTCTGCCACTGCTTCACAGCATTCCATTCCCTCTCTGCCTGTACAGGCATTGGCAATCCCACTGTTTACTACCACTGCCTGGGCATTGGTTTCATTTTCCACCAACTTTTTATCCCACAGCACCGGTGCCGCCTTCACTACATTGGTAGTAAACGTTCCAGCTGCAGCACATGGCTGCTCACTGTAAAGCATTGCCATGTCTGTTCTATTTTCATATTTGATTCCTGCAGCAGCACTGGCCGCCAAAAATCCCTTTGGTGCTGTCACACCACCTTGTATCTGCTCCATGTTCTTCAACCTTTCTAAGTCTTTCTATATTTATGCCATGTCTTTTATTTTCTTTTACCCTGACATTACCACATCTATGGGAACAATGGCACCTGCTCTAAGCCCATTGTCTCCTCCAGTCCAAACATAATATTCATATTCTGCACAGCTTGACCTGCTGCACCTTTTACTAAATTATCCATAGCTCCCATCATAATTATCCGGTTTGTTCTTTTATCAATTATAAAATTGACATCCACGTAATTGCTGCCCTCCACCCATCTTGTTTCAGGGGGAACATCACTGTCGAGAACACGGACAAATTTTTCATCTGCATAATATTTATTATACAAATCCCGCACCTCCTGCTCAGATACTTCCCTTTTCAAGGAAGCATATGCTGTGACCAAGATTCCTCTGTTCATAGGCACTAAGTGAGGAGTAAAATTAATCCTTACCTCCTGGCCGCTAGCATAGCTTAGCTGATCTTCAATCTCCGGTGTATGTCTGTGGGTGGTCACGCCGTAAGCCTTTATATTTTCGTTTACCTCGCAAAACAAATTATTTACCTTTGCTCCTCTTCCCGCACCGGAGGTTCCTGACTTGGCATCAATAATTATTGTGTTCATGTCAATTATCCCCTCTTTTGCCAACGGATAAATTGACAATGTAGAACAGGTTGGATAGCAGCCCGGATTGGCTACAAGACGCGCTCCCTTCACCTGTTTCCTGTTAATCTCACATAATCCGTACACCGCCTCCTGAATAAATTCAGGACTTTTATGCTCTATTTTGTACCATTCCTCATATCTCTTCACGTCCTTAATACGAAAATCTGCACTTAAATCAATGATTTTTACCTGTGACAACACAGCCTCATTTACAAGGGAGGAACACAAGCCCTGAGGTGTTGCGGTAAATATTACGTCCACCGCCTTCGCCAGCTCCTCCATATTATCATCTAAGCATTTGTCCTCCACAATTTGAAACATATTCGCAAATACTTCATAATATTTTTTATCTATGTAGCTTCTAGAACCAAACCAAACTACTTCTGCCTCTCTATGCTGCATGATTAAACGCACAAGCTCCGCACCTGCATATCCTGTGGAACCTATAATACCAACTTTTATTTTTTTCTCACTCATTTCTTTACCTCTTCCTACTGATGATGAAAATATTGTCAATTGCCTGATTTCAAGAATATCGTATGCTTTTGTCATCCATCAAAAATATGCTATATATAACTTTTTGCATTATACAGCATTCTCTCATAATATTCAACCCATTTTAAATATTTATTCATAAATTTTGCATATTAATGTATATTATTCATAAATATGTATTCTTTATTCACTTTTCTGCTTCTGTACTATATAACATGCAGCACCAATCAATATGGCACCTCCCACAATATTACCCAAGGTTACCGGTATAAAGTTTTTTAAACTTCCCACCACAGAAAGCTTATCTAAATCACCGTCTGTATAACCATACAGTTCCTTAGCCACTTGTACATAATGGGAATTTGTTTTAGCCAGTATCCCCATAAATATATAGTACATATTGGCAACACAGTGCTCATAGCCGGAAATAACAAATGCAAAAATGGGAAAGAATACGGCCCATATTTTACCTGCTGTCTCTCTTGCCGCCAACGCCATTAAAATAGCCAAACATACAAGCATATTGCACAAAATGCCAGAAGTGAACCCTGTCAGTGGACTAAGCAGCACCTTCCCATAAGCAACCTTAATGGCAAATGCTCCCATCATTCCAGAGCTATAATCTAACTGACCGCTGAACAAAAGCAGCACATCTATGATTAAGGCTCCAACCAGGTTGCTGAAATACACGATAACCAAATTTCTTACATATCCGCCTAAAGCTGCCTTCTTGTCTAACACTGCCATTACAATCATGCAATTTCCTGTAAAAAGCTCTCCTCCAACTAACACAATCATCATTAGACCTACAGGGAAAATCGCTCCCATAATTAGCCTAGCCAACCCCACATTACTCACATTGTGAGCGGCAACACTGCTTGCCGCACCCCCTAAAGCAATAAAACCTCCTGCCAACATTCCAAGCAAAATCATTTTCCAAGTTGGCAATGTTGTCTTTGTAATACCTGCCTGAATATTCTTTTGAATAATCTGCACTGGCTTATTAAATTGTTCTTCCATTTTTCTTCCATCCTTTCCCTTGTATTTTATATTTAAGAGTATTGCAATCTCCAAGCCCTTTATATTTTTTTACCTTTTTCTTCTAAATTGCTTGCTCATTGTTTCCTTATTCTTTAATCTCTTTTTCCTTTTGTATAACTACTTATTTTCTCTCTTAAAAGCTTTGTCTCATCCTTAAAACCAACAATAAGAGAACGACTATTTTGCAACAGTAAATGTCTGCTCAAGCCTTCCATTCGATGCCATAGCTGCTGCATATTATTTTCAGTCTCCAAAATTTCCTTTTTAAATTGTTCCTTTAACTCCTCCTGGTACTCCTTCCATTTCTCTAATTCATCCCTGTGCTGCTGCCATTTCTCCTCCATCTTAATTTTTAACTTCTCCGCTTGAATAATCAATTTTTTCAAATCCATAGCTTGACGGAATGCATTTGCAAAATCATAAACAATAACAACTGTCAACAGAAATGTGATTATACTCATCCATTCTTCGTTCCATAAAAAAATAAATTGCTCTACAGGTTTATGTATGCCATATACCATAGCAAGACTTAAAAATCCCCAAGCCACAGTGGAATGCAGGCAAATATGTCCTTGAAATTGAATTTTCCGATAGCTGTAATCCCAATAACGTACATGAAACAGCTTTACCATAAATACACCTGTGAAATACTCCAAAACAGTTGCCGCTGCTGCCCCCACAATATAAACTAACAATGGATTGCCTTGTACAGGCAAAGTAGACCAAAGTACACAGATAGCCCCTGAGCCATATATGGGAAGCCAGGGGCCCCTCATAAATCCCCTGTTAGTCCATCTTCCCTGTCTCAGCGATACATAAACTGACTCAAAGCACCAGCCTGCCATACAATAAAAGTAAAAAAAAGTCAGCCACTCTCTAAAATGATAAACGTACATTTCTTTTTTCTCTTCTCCATTCCCGTTACTAAAGCTTGTCCTTTTATAACATATCCCTTTGTTCTTCCCCTGTATATTTTGAAGCTGTATGATTGATATATTTTGCATGGAAATCATTTGTAATATCCCACAGTAAACAGGCACAATAACCATTTATGATCTGGTAACCTTCCATACATATTACTTTTTGCAGCTTTGTATTCTCCTCCACATTTCGCCCCTTGATTCCTTGTAATGCTGTCTGCTCAAGCCATCTTGACAGAGAAGCGCTCTCCTCCTCATACAAACAATCCATTAAATTTCTTCCCTCTAACTCTCCCTTTGGCAATTCCAATAATTTCTCTGCCTGATGGTTTCCAAAAACCAGCTCAAAACACATTTTTTGTGTCTGCAGCAGCATTTTAGCTCTCAACACAATAAAAGCCACAGGAAAATCCATCATAATTTCATATTTTTTCTGAAGCTCACAATAAAAATTTTTATTGTTGCTTTTATTTTTTTGCATCACCCACTCTCTCTCTAAATAATCATAGTAGGCTTTCATAATTTGACTCTTTTTTCTAGCGCTGTAAGCAAGGCTTCTGCCGTCTGTCAGCACAATTTCTTTTTGAATTTTTTCTATGCATTCACAGGACACCAAATAACATCTGCTTATTCGCACAAAAGCATCTTTAGGCAGTTGCTTTTCCAATTTGGAAATAGACATAAAAATTTGTATGTCCTCCTGATTTTTTCTATGAATTGTGCAAAGCTTATCCTTTACCTCCGCATAGAGAATATCATCTGCACGAATCCGCATCAGACAACGGTCCACCATCAATTCTAGTGTTTTCACCCTTTATTCCTCCCTAATTGATATTCCATTACTTTCTGTTCATGTCTTACCTTCAAGCCTTAACATGATTAAGCTTTTTGTATAATTCCTATTCCAATAGGATATGGACCTGTGTGCACACCTATTGTGGCACCGATCTGGAATATTGGGATTTCGATTTCTCCAAATTCTTTCATCAATTGTGATTTTAATATATCCCGAAACTGACATGCTTCCTCATAGTCATATCCATATCCTACATTTATACTAAATTTAGAAATATCGAGACCACTCTCCCTTACATAAACTTTGAGCAGTTCCATTACTTTTTCCAAAGATTTTTTACGACTTCTGGCAATTCCTGAAGCAAAAATCTCCCCCTCCTTCAATGTAATGAGTGGTCGAATACCAAGAAGCGTTCCCGCAATGCCTGCAACTTTCCCTATTCTTCCCCCATGTTTCAAATATTCCAAATTTCCTACTGTAAAAAATATTCTTCCTGTACTCTTGATTTCTTCCAATCGCTCAATAACCTTCTCATACTCTAACCCCTGTTCTTTCATTTTGACAGCTTCCAAAACATACAACCCCTGCAGTACTGTGTTGACAGTTGCATCAATCACCGTAATCACCGCATCAGGAAAATCTTCCAGTACTATATCCCTTGCACTTAAGGCCGATTGCATGGAACCACTGAATTTTGTTGTAATACAAATACAAATCACTGCCTTCTTTGCCTTTACTGCCGGCAAAAACACCTCCACATAGTCCTGCACAGACGGCATTGAAGACTTTGGATACACGCCTGGATTGGAAACCATCTTCTCATAAAATTCTCTCACGCCTATCTCTATCATTTCTTTTTGATAAACCTGGTCATCAAAAGATACATAAAAGGGAACTACTGTAATTCCTTTCTCTTTTGTCAACTCCTGACTTAAATCACAAGAACCATCTGTTATAATTTCATAATCCATAAAAACTCCATTCTATAGCTATGTTTCACTTATTGCGCTAATAATTTTTGCTGATTTTATTGTTTGCCACGAAAAGTAACATACTATTTTTATTTTATATGGAAGCAAACAATGCTGCGATTTCTTCTGGTGACAATTGACGGTTGGAATCTTCCGATACATGAATTTCCACCGGCTCCTCCTGGCCTTCTGCTTCCACATCACCCTGTTGGGAATCTTCCTCCGCTGCAGCAAGCTCTGCTTCCTGAGCCTTTTCATTTGATTCTGTCTCAGGCTCACTCACTCCTGCTATCAATGCTGCTATCTCATCTGGATTTAGCATTCTGTTTGTATCCATACTGATATCAGGAATTTGTATATCCTCTTCTGGCTCTTCTTCCGGCAAGTCATCCTGCACTTCTTCCTGTGCCAATAAAGGTTCCGGCTCGCTCACTCCTGCCACCAGCGCTGCTATCTCGTCTGGATTTAACATTCTGTTCACATCCAGGTTTATGTCTGGAATTTGTATTTCTTCTTCCGGCTCTTCCTCTCGCTCCTTTAGCATTCCCTCTGGTTCCTCTGTCAGCTCGTTCTCTTCTAATCCTAACAGTTCTGTTATCTCTGCCTCCATAGCTTCCAGTGATTCTATTGCATCTGGTTCTTCTAATTTCTCTTCCTCTTCTGTTGGCTCGTCCCCTTCTAATCCTAACAGTTCTGTTATTTCTGCCTCCATTGCCTCTAATGATTCTGTTGCATCTGGCTCCTCCAGTTCTACTGCCTCCTGCAAGTCTGTTGTATCTGGCTCCTCCAGTTCTACTATCTCCTGCAATTCTGTTGCATCTGGCTCCTCCAGTTCTACTGTCTCCTGCAAGTCTATGGATTCTAGTTCCTCTAACTGCTCTGTCTCTACTATGTCTACTTCTTCAAATTCTGGCTGCTCCGTCAAGTCTTCTGGTTCTTGTTCTTCTTGTTCTTCTTGTTCTTCTTGTTCTTCCTTTTCTTCTGTCATAATTATCGTTGGTTCTTCTGCAGGCTCCACCTCTTGTTCTAGCATTTCTGTTACATTAAAATCTTGTTCCTCAACAACTTCTTCCATTGGTTGTAAAACATCATCTAAGGTTGCTGCTGCTGATTGGTCTGGCGCCTGGGTTATCATTTCTTCATATGTATCACGGACATTTTGTTCTTTATCTTGTACATGTAATTCAAAAACAGCTTTTAATTCTCTTAAAAAGCTGTCTTTATCCAACGCCTGTGCCAGCTTTTGCGGCATGGTATCTATCCCTTCTACAAAAGGAACCATAGCAAAATTCATAGCCTGTGCCAATTCCTCCGGCATCCTCTCCCCAAGCTGTTGAATACTTGACAAATTTAATGCATTTTCCATCTGAGATACCAAGTTTGCATTGCTCTCCTCTAAAGTCTTCTGCCAAGCTGCTGCCAATTTTTCAATCATTTTTTCTGTCAATTGCTCATTGATTACCGTTGGCTCCTCCACCTCTATAGGCGCATTATTCAACATAAACGAAGCATTACTCTGAATAAGCTTATCTGTACTTTCCATATTTTTTTTCACAATCACTTTGGCAATATTTTTATTTCCCTCTAAGATTTCATTTACCTGAGATTGCTGAACCTTCAGCAGCTGTCTTAAAAGCTCTTCATTTTGTTTATTGACAACATACAATGCCTTCTGTGCATTGAGCATCTCCTGAAGCTGACTGCCGCCTTCATTTCCCCCAGCCCATTCCTTATCCTGTCTGCCCATTCCGCTTAATGCGATAATCCCAAGGCCTAATATTACAAGCCCCATTCCTACTAATCCAAAAACATTACTTGGATATTCCATAATCATATACAATGCTGCTAAAATTGCTACCATCCACAATGCTCCACAAACAGATGACAATACATTTCCCTTCTTCTTATGCTTTTCCATATTAATCCTCCATTCCTAATTTATTCCTGTAAGCTTGGAAACAAGCTGAATTTTCCAAGACAGGCAAGTTCGTCTGTGAAAAATGTACTTTCACAATATTTCATTTTTCTTTTTATATATTTTCACCTTTATTTAGTGAAATGTGTGCATAAAACAACTATTTTAGTATAACATACTTTTTCTATTTTTACCATTTTTGGAATAATATTTTTTCATCTTTTATAAAAGACGAAAAGAGCTGTACATACTGCTTCATATTCCTTCTCCCATTTGTTAAAATACTGTTCTTTGGCAATTTTATCCGTCTATGCCGATACAACTCCCATAACCTCCCTTTTACCGCTGATAATCCTTTAAATTATATTTTATTGCCTTCATATCTCCAGACGTCAACAATTATCCAACTCCAATATCCTTTTCTTATAGAAGAATACAGTCTATCCAAAAACTGCCAGTCCCTTTATTTATCTCCTTTAAACAAAATACAATCTTTCCAAACTACTATATTATACTGCTGAAACTACTGCAAAATATATTTAAAATAAATTTTTTTAAAAATAGGAAACAAGGCAAGCCTCTGTTCATATGATAAAGTGTAATCGAAAATATGGAGGATTTACAATGAGTGATTTAGCAGCAACAAATTGCAACTCTGGTTGCGGATGTGAGGGAGGAAGCAACTGCATCTTCTTAATCTTAATTCTTCTGTTATGCGGAGGCGGCTGTGGCGGCGGCTTCTTCAATGGAAATGGATGCGGCGACTGCTCCTGCTTAATTTTAATCCTGTTACTCCTTTGCGGAGGAAACGGCAATGGATGCGGAATCGGCTTTGGCGGCTGCGGATGCTAATATTGACCTAACAGAACATGAAACAAGATAATGAATTTACTCACCTATAAAGCAGGGCTGCCAATCAAGGCAGCCCTGTCTACTATCATTCAAAAGAAAGGCTCGGTGCATATATGAATACTGGATTTTATATGGATGATAACACATTTTATGAATATGACAAAGATTGTATGGCTCACAAATACCCTTGTTCCTCCAGTGTGACAGGTAAAAATTTATTTTTTTTACTTTTCATTTTTAGGTATAGTATGGAGCTTGGCATCATATATAACTATCATTAGGAAATTAAATTTCCTTATTTACAACGTATATAGGAGGCGGTCTAATGAATGAAAATCAATGGATGAACCACCCTGATCTACAAAACATTCCCCCAGAAAAATTAGTTCTTCTCACAGAACTGCTGAACCAATCATCACAAAAAAAGCCGGAGGAGCTAATTCCTTTTTTTCTGGCAGCAACCAGCAAGGCTGAGAGCATGGGAAACTCTTTTACAGATTCAGAAACAAATATTATATTAGAAGTTCTTAAACAAAACATGACACCAAAACAACAATCTCAAATTGAAATGATACGAAGGCTCTCTAATATGATTTATGCCAAAAAACAAAAGTAATAGAATATACATGCAAACAGTCTGTCCTGCTAATAAAATGCTATGATATAAGACATTATCTAGTTTTCATAAGATTTTTGTTTCATATATTGTACAATTATACAAAATCTAGTGCACTGTATCACTCAAACTTAGCCAAATAACTTGCCTAAGTTTCCATGCACATTTAGTGAAGCTGAAAATAAATGATACAGTACACTAGTGGGACAGCTTCTATTTCCATACACTTTTTAAAATATTCATTCCTTTTTCTATTTCCTGCTCCTTCATGCTGCCAAATCCAAGTATAACCGTACTTGGTGTGTTTAAAGGAGCAATGGCAAACTGGGACAAGCCATATATTTTAACTCCTCCATTCCTAGCTTCATGAATGATTTGTTGCTCTGACTTTTTGTTTTTTACTTCTACCAGCAAATGAAGCCCTACATTTTCACCATAATAAGTCATTTGCTGTTCTTTTAATAAATTAATCATCATATCGTGCTTGTTTTTATATAGGGAACGCATACGATTTAAATGTCTTGCATAATATTCTTGTCTTATAAAGCTTTCCAATACTTTTTGGTGCAATCTGGGTACAGTGTTAGCATAGTAGGACATTTTCTTCTCATAAATTTCCATAAGCTTGGGCGGAAGCACAAGATAACTCACTCGAATTGCTGGTGCAACAGATTTTGAAAAAGTTCCGATATACACTACCTTATCTGCTGCATTCATTCCCTGCAAAGCAGGAATTGGTTTTCCCTTGTATCGAAATTCACTGTCATAATCATCCTCAATAATATACCTATTTTCTTTTTCATTTGCCCACTTCAAAAGTTCCAGCCTTCTTTTCATCGGCATTACATTGCCTGTAGGAAATTGATGGGATGGCATAATATATGCCGCCTGTGCCTCTTTATGAAGCTCTAATATCTCATAGGACATTCCATTTCCATCCACAGGCACTGCTATTATATTACCTCCTAAGCCGCAAAAAACCTTATATGCTTGTATATAGGTGGGATTTTCCATAACTATATTCACCTTTTGTGATTGAAAAATCAATCCAAAAATCTGATATAGCAACATTAATAAATATTCATTGCCGGCTCCTATAATAATCTGGTGCGGAGAGCAATTCACCCCTCTAGATTCCCGCAAATAAACACTTACCGTTTCTCTGAAATCCAAATCCCCCTTTGTGGCTCCCCCTATAAATAATTCTTCGTTATCCCCACTTAGAATCTCCCTTGTTACTTTTCTCCAAGAATTATAAGGAAAAGCATCCATATCAATTCCCTTTAAGGAAAAATCAATATCAAACTGTTCTGTTTTCGTGACAGTCTTCTCCTCTACTGGAAATGTATGTGTTTGCAGCTGGTACAATAGAGATATATCTGAAACATAGTAACCTTTACATGGAAGAGAATGAATATACCCCTCCGCTGTCAGCTGGGCATACGCCAATTCTACTGTACTTCTGCTCACCTGTAAAAATGAAGCAAGTGCACGCGTAGAAGGCAGCCTGGTATCACACTGCAACCGGCTGCCCTTAATCTCTTCCCTTATATATTGATAAATTTGTTCATATAATGGAATCTTACTCTCTGTCTTTATAGGAATCATCAATTCTTTCATGTATTTATTTAACCTTCTGCCATACTGCAAATCTTAGAAGAGCATCCATATCACTTTTAGTCACACTTATCTCCTAAGTCCGCTTTAATGGCATCGCGAATCATTCGTGCCCGCTCTTTAATTTTCGTGCTGGCAGCTTTTGATACAATAATAGAACTAATTAGCTTCTGCGCATTTTCATAGTCCTTTGTTTTTCTTCCCAGCTCAGCTACAAGGCATAGGAACGTAAACTCATCCATACCGCAGATTGGGAAAACCTCCTCGCTCAATGCTGTTATAAATCCACTGTATGCATTTTGAATCAATTCGTCCTCTTGTTTCTTTAATTCCTCTATTTCTTTATCTCTATTTGGTGTTTCTGCTGGCAAGCTCTCAGCTTTTCCACGACACAGCCATGCCAATTTCAAACAAGTATATGCTCTCTCACTGGCCTTACCTTTCTTTACAATCGCGTTTGCCAATGCCAATTGATGTCTTGTAATAGCTTCATCGTATGTAAATACTTCACCGGACTCATTTAATCCCTTAAAGGAAGCTGAAATCTGTTCACGTATCATTTTCATTTGAGGATTTGTTACAAATTTAAAGAATCTGCTCAATGCCGCATAACCACATTCCGGACAGACAATCGCATCATATTTTAAGACATCCACTGTCTGATAACGGGGCCTCAAATCGGAATCACTGCCCTCTAGTTTAGCTTTTCCAGTTTTTACTGCCTTGCTCTTAAAATTCGCATCACACACTGGACATTTATAAGTCTTGTCAAAGAGCAATTCCTCCTCTGTCACCACATGTGCTTCCTGCTTGTGTTGTTCCTTTGCTCCTTCTTTTTGCTCTTCATCCTTGTCATACAGCTCCATATTAGACAATTTACCTAAGCCAAACTTTTCTAATCCTGATAATAAGCTTCCCATCTTATACCTCCATTTTATCACATATACTTATTTTCATATTCATACGT
>CAJTQG010000009.1:64422-68071 GCA_910578605.1 uncultured Lachnospiraceae bacterium
AAATCTTTGTATAAATATGATTTTTACTTTTTTATTTATTGAATCGAAAACAATCAATACTTCTTGCTATTTATTTAATTTAAATGAACTTTTCAGAGAAACAATCCGATTAAATACAAGCTTTTCTGAATTTGTATCTTTTGAGTCCACACAGAAATAACCTTGACGAACAAATTGAAAACTATCCTCAGGTCTTGCTTTTCCTAAATCCGGCTCCACATAACATTTTCTTATCTCCAGTGAATTAGGATTCAAATTCAGATTGCCTTCCTCATCCAGCTTTCCTTTCTCTTCATCTACAATATTCTCATACAAACGTGCCTCAGCTTCCACAGCGTGAGCAGCCGACACCCAATGAATTGTTCCTTTTACTTTTCTTTCACTGAATCCACTTCCACTCTTTGTCTGTGGATCATAGGTACAATGCACTGTTTTCACATTCCCTGCCTCATCCTTTTCGAAGCTTACACACTTGACAAAATAAGCATTCATCAAACGCACTTCATTTCCAGGAAACAGACGAAAATACTTTTTCGGAGGCTCCTCCATAAAATCTTCTCGCTCAATATACAATTCTTTGCTGAAAGGTACACTTCTCACCCCAAGCTCAGAATTTTCCTGATTATTTGCCACCTCAAGGTATTCTACCTGATCCTCTGGATAATTATCAATTACAAGCTTAATAGGATCTAACACTGCCATCATACGATTCTTTTTTAACTTTAAATCTTCTCTGATACAGTATTCCAACATGGCATAGTCTACTGAACTATTGCCCTTAGACACCCCAACCAAATCAATAAACATACGGATAGCTTCCGGCGTATATCCTCTTCGTCTCAACGCACTGAGGGACACAAGTCTGGGATCATCCCATCCATCCACAATACCATCCTCCACCAGCTTTTTAATGTAACGCTTTCCTGTAACAACATTTGTTAGGTAAAGCTTTGCAAACTCAATCTGCTTCGGCGGCACAGGATATTCCAATTCACGCACCACCCAGTCATATAATGGTCTGTGGTCCTCAAATTCCAATGTACAGATTGAGTGAGTTATACCTTCAATGGCATCCTCGATAGGATGGGCAAAATCATACATTGGATAGATACACCATGTATTACCTGTTCGGTGATGCTCCATATGAGCCACTCTGTACAAAATGGGATCTCTCATATTAATATTCGGTGACGCCATATCTATCTTGGCTCTAAGCACCTTCTCACCATCTTGATATTTTCCATCCTTCATATTTTGAAATAATTCTAAATTTTCCTCAATGGTTCTATCTCTGTATGGCGAATCCTTTCCTGGCTCTGTCAATGTACCTCTATACTCTCTAATCTGCTCCGGCGTTAAATCGCACACATACGCCTTGCCTTTTTTAATCAGCTTTATGGCTGCTTCATACATTTGGGTAAAATAATCAGAAGCAAAAAACAATCTATCTTCCCAATCAGCACCAAGCCATTCAATATCCTTCTTGATAGATTCCACAAATTCCGTTTTTTCCTTTGTGGGGTTTGTATCATCAAATCGCATATTAAATTTACCATTGTATTTTTGTGCCAATCCATAATTCAAAAGAATAGATTTGGCATGGCCAATGTGCAAATAACCATTTGGCTCTGGTGGAAATCTTGTCTGTATATGATTATAATGACCTTCTTCCAAATCCTTGTCAATAATTTGCTCAATAAAATTTTTAGATGTACTCACTTCTTCCATCTTGTTGTCCATCTCAGTTCACTCCAGTTCTCTTCACTTTCTCTCCTACTATAAAATGTAAGACTTATTCTATGATAACACATTTCATACATTTTTCAACCAAAAGAAAAATTTTTTATTGTTCTTTTTCCTCTACACTGCTCATAGGATAAATCAATAAAAAAGGAAGGAACATCCCATGTCTCATTTTCAAGTTCTAGTCAATCCATGGAATCCTTGTACCTTTGTGCCAAAACTTCGTCTGGTAAATATATATTTTCATGATACTCCCGCCGATTCACCAAAACGCTGTATGGAACCCACAGCTGCCTATGCTCTGGAATCCTTAATTGGTGCTGCGCAAAAACAATCTTTAAAAATTGCAGGAATATCTGGTTTCCGCTCTGTCAAAAGACAACAGGAAATCTTTTTTCAATCTCTGCAAACAAACGGGACAAAACATACCCGTTCCTATATTGCATTGCCTGGATACAGCGAACATCATACAGGACTTGCAATGGATGTCTCCTCCAAACAATGTCATTATGAATTGGAAGTTTGTTTTGAACAAACAAAAGAATTTGCATGGCTGCAGGAGCACTCTGCCTGTTTTGGTTTCATTCTGCGCTATCCGAAAAACAAGGAGAATATTACTGGCTATCACTACGAACCATGGCACTATCGCTATGTAGGCATACCATTAGCAAAACTTCTTACCTCCCGCCAACTTACTTTAGAAGAATATCTGCAAAATTGTATCGACAACTAGCTTTGGGTATAGACGAATCACATTATTCTTTTATTTTTATATGACACTTTGCTTTTACCCCATAGAGTGAAGCGTACACATAAGTGCTTCCCTTTCGAAGTGCTTTTATTCGTCCTTTCTCATTGACAGTTACCAATGTATCATTGGAGGTATACCATTCCAAGGCATCTGTATAATTACAGGCTGCCTTCAAAGTATATGTCTCTCCTTTTTTTAACTGAAGAGATTTTGGCTGTAATGTTATCTTGGGCTTGATTACTGTAACCTTACAAGTCTTTTTTACCCCATCCACAGTGACAGTAATTTTGCATTCTCCAGGCTTTAATGCAGTTACCATACCTGTCTCGCTCACACTTGCAATCTTAGCGCTGCTGGATTTAAAAACAGGTTTTACTCCCGAGGAAACTTTTGCAGTAATTCTCGTTCTCCTTGTACAATAAAGCTTTACTGCCGACTTATCCAAGGAGACATCTGGTTTTTTGACTTTAATTCGACAAGTCTTTTTTGTCTTATCTGCCACAGCCGTAACAATGGCCTCCCCTGGCTTTATCCCAGTTATTATGCCCTTATCATCCACCCTGGCTATTGATGTTTTATTGGATTTAAATGTGACTGCAGAGCCATTGGAGGTAAAGGCTCTAAGCCTTTTCTCCTCCCCTCTCTCCATAGTAATCTGATTAGCACTCAATGTGATCATGGTAGGCTTCACTACCACTCTGCACACAGCGCTTCTCCCCCTCACCTTTACTCGAATCTCTGCCTCTCCCGCCTTCTTTGCCTGTACTTTGCCATAGACATTCACACTAGCCACTGCACTTTTACTGCTGGAATACTTGGGCCGCTCACCAGTCCCAGATATTCCAATCAGAAAAAATTCATCTCCTATATTCATTTCTCTGCTATAGCAATTTAAAAAAACAAATCCGGTGGATGCCTGAATACTAGGTGCATAAGGAAACAGCAAAAACAAAATCAGCAGCAAAACAACTGCGTTTTTTAATTTTTTTCTCATATTTATCTCCCCTTTCCTGTCTCATTTATTATTGTTATTGTTCCTTGTGTGAAAGAGACATCCTGCAAGTGAACGTATTATAGCATCTATCGATAACGCTGTAAACAAGGGAACGCCAGATTTAATAAACCTTAACCATGTTTTTATCTTTCTTAAATTAT
>CAJTQG010000009.1:68081-86888 GCA_910578605.1 uncultured Lachnospiraceae bacterium
TTTATATATATTTTTTAAGAAAATATTGCCTGTAACATGGTAACTGTAATTCTTCACTTCCTCCCTGTATGCGGAAGCATTAGAGTTATGGCAAAATAGCAGCCACACATTATCATCTGCGGCAATTTCCTCCATCTGCTTATATATTCCATTTCTCTCTTCCCCCTTTTTTGTCTTTCTTGCCTGAGCTGCCAGTTTATTGTATTCTGGGTTTTTATATCGAGCCAAATTCATAGCCGGATCCTGAGTCTCCAACAAGCTCATAAAATTATCAGCATCCCCGTTATCTCCAAACCATCCATAAAAACATACATCATAATCTCCCGAAGCCATTTTGTCACGATAAGTAGTCCAGTCATAGGCATCTATCACCATCTCCACACCTACCTTTGCTAAATATCCCTGAACCGCTTCCGCTAAAATCTGTCCTCCAAATGGATTGTATGGTCTTGCATTTGTGTAAGTAATAGCGTGGATTTTTGTCACATTTTTTGCCTTTAAATAATCTTTTGCCTCTTTTGGGGCATATGTCGTTTGTCTGATTTCATCACTGTAACCCTCCACCACCTCCGGCAATATGCTGTGAGCTGTCTTGGCATAGCCCTGAAATAAATTTTCTACTAACTCCTCCACATTGACCGCCTGTGAAATTGCTTTTCTTGTATCCCTGTCCAGCCTGGTCGTATTGTATGCCATATAGCAGGTATTCATACCTGGAGAAAAATATACGTTGCCCCCGCCATTTTTCACTTTTTCTATCATAGTGGCATCTATCCCATCTATAATATCCGCCTCCTTATTTAACAGAGCAAGAACCCTGGCAGAATTATCTGCTATGGTTTTCACAACAATTTGTTTTGCCTTTGGTTTTTCTCCCCAGTATTCCTCATTTCTTTCTAAGACAATAGCTTCTTTTTTATCCCAGCGCACAAATTTATAAGGTCCTGTTCCAACTGGATGCTCCATCAGATTATTATCATATTTTTCACATGCTGCCGGACTTACCATAGGAGCCCCCATAGCCATTGCCAGATTATTTAAAAATGGTGTACATGGCTCCTTTAATATAATTTTGACAATGTACTTGTCCATCACCTCCACATGGTCCACTACACCATATACAAAATCTGCATATGCCATATCCTCCGTCTTGTAAATTGTCTGGCGCTCCACATTAAATTTTACAGCCTCCCCGTCAAAATCCGTCCCATCATGAAACTTTACTCCCTCCCGAAGATAAAAAACATATTCTAAGCCATTCTCACTAATATCCCACGATTTTGCCAGACACCCTTCCACCTGACTGGAATCCTTTTTATAGGCAAGAAGCCCCTCATACATTTGCACATTTACCTTGGAGGATTCCCCTTCATCCGCAATGCCCGGGTCTAGCCCTCTCGGATCGGCTCCCTGTGAAAAAATCAAGGTTTCACTGGTGTTCTTTCCTGATTTTTTGTCCCCCTGACATCCTGCAAATGCCACTAACACAGCACACAAGCTGCAAACTCCTATCAACCATCGCTTTCTATCTCTCTTCATCATGAAATTTCTCCTTCGATTGTCAAAATCTTACTGTCTTATTCCTTGCATACTTATTCTCTTCCTATCAAAACTCTTCCTAATCAAAACAATAAGGTGCAAGCATACAGAGTACCCCGCAGCCTAAAGCTGCGGGGTACTCCAATTAATATATGCACTCTGCTCTTAATTGACGCATCTAATATTTTACTGGAGTTTCTTGCTTCCCCAGATACATACATTGTTATCTGCAACTGCAGTAAATGTCATGGTTTCAATTTTACTTTCACTGACATTCATCTTAACAAAGACACCTTTATAATCTTTTCCGTCAATTTTCAGTGTAACATATGGGGTGCCATCCTTCATTTCCCATGTACCTTCATAATCACCGCTTACAGTGCCGTCATCATTCAGATTTACAGTCTCAAAACCTGCTACTTCCTTTGTTCCATAGCTGATATCATGCTTGTGAAGAATAAATTCATATTCACCTGTCACTTCTTCTTTCTTGTAACCTGCTTGATTTAATTCCTCATTCTTATATTCATAAGGTGCTGCTACAAGCCATCCATCTTCGTTCAAGAACATTTGATGCACACGTACCTCATGACCTTCACCACCATTGTCAAATCTAGTGTGATAAACTAAATAACACTTGTCTCCATCTACCAGAACAGAATTGTGTCCCTGAGCCACTTCTCCCTTTGACATAGTAGACCACTGGTAATTCCCCATAATCTTCATACCAACATGACCATTGATATTATCGCCGCCTGTCTTGTATATTGCAGGGTTCCCTGCTACATCTACATATGGTCCAGTTACTTTATCGGAGCGGAACACACGCATATTGTACCCTCCTGCTGCCTCCAGACCGCCGTAAGATAAGAATAAGAAATAGTAATCTCCCATCTTCTCTATAAATGGTGCCTCACCAGATACTCCATTACCGCCTGCTATCTTATATCCATAATACTCATCGCTTTCATTAGCCACTGTTTTATATTTCACACTGTAATCTCTAAGTCCGGTATTCTCATCTAAATCCAGCATATAAATACCACCGAACCAGGAACCAAATACCATATACATATTGCCCTTTTCATCCTCCACAATACAAGGGTCAATACAATTCAACTTTGTATTACTTGTGCTCTGATATCTTGTCAAATCTGCCCCCTGGCCCAGCACTTTATACACATCTGTTTTATTAGCATCATGGGTGTCTGTGTTAAAGCCAGAATACACTACCTGGCCTACATACTCATATGGACCTGTAATCTTGTCAGCTGTCAGCAGCGCAACAGAAGAGTTGAAATCGCTTCCGTTTATACTCATATAAAAGCACCATTTCTTCATCACCTTATTATAAAATACATCCGGTGCCCACATATTGCCGCTGAGTGAAGGATTTGACTGGGTTGTACAGTAATCTGTCCAAACTTTGCCAAACATGCTGTTATAGTTAGTATTAATATTATTTGTAGTCATCTGCCAGTTCTGCAAATCAGTAGTTTTGGCAAATGCCAAATGAGAACCATAAATATAGTAGGAACCATCCTCCGCTTTTACAACAGACGGATCATGGACACTGACTCTCATGTTTGTCTCTTTCTTGTCTGCCGGAATAGTATTCAATACAGGGATTACCATAACATCTGCCTTTACCTGTAAATTCACCTTCTCACCAGCATAAGTGATTTCTTTTTTCACAACAATTGTATTTTTGCTTGCGGTAACAGCATGTGCATTCAAGGAAACACTCACAAGCCCTGCTGCCACCAGCACAAACAATGCCGCCGCTGCTGGCGGGACATTCTTTTTCTTTTTCATCATTACTACTACAACCACAATAATGATAATCACAACTACAGCCGCCGCAACTGCTATAATGATAATGGAGGAATTGCCGTTAAATGGTGAGCCTGCCCCATACACGGATTCATCACCCTTTAATTCCCCTGTCACAGAAAATGGAGCATCTTTTGTAATGCCCTGAGCTGATGTTGCAAATGCCTTATCATCCTGCGCGATTAATGTCTTGTCAAAAACATACTGAATCTGCGCTTTGGATACATTCACTCTTCCCTCGTTCTCAATGGAGTAGGTTACCTTAACTTTCTCACCTGCCTCATAGGAATCCTTATCTGTCTTAATTGTTGCTGTCACACCCTGCTGCTCTACACTTGACATATTTTGTTCTTCCGCTAGTAATGCTGCCGGAACACTTACAATCATTAAGAACAGCAGTGCTAAGGCTGTAAGCCTTCTCTTTCCACCTTTCATAGTAGAACCTCCCTTTTTGTTTTTTATATGCTCTTAATCATTCTATCATATCTTATAATATATTGGTAGTATTAGTCAAGATTCTTCTTGAAATTTATCATTATTTTGTTACTATTTTACAATTTCTTCTTATTAATCTTACCACCTTCATTTTTTTGAAAATATTGGTGATACATAAATTTTTTTGGAATTTCCACTGGACGCAGCATGGCAGAAAGGAGCCCTACCAACTCTCTCCTACCATAAATTTTATCTGACACTATATGGGCCTGAAGCTGTCCTCCCCGACACACAACTGCCGCCTCCCTGATACCCTCAATCTTACATAATGCCTCCTCAACCACTGTTCCATATACCTTCTCCTCATGAATGGAATATCTATCATCCTTTCTTCCCATAAAATAAAGATTTCCCTGACTGTCCATACTTCCCAAATCCCCAACAGAGTATGGCATAGCCAGTCCCTGCACTCCATATGGCGTATTGACATATATCTCTCCCTCCCTCAAGGTAACTTCTACTTGTGGAAATACCCTGCCAATTAAATTTTTTTCTTCTGTCATATCCTTAAAAGAAACGTAGGAAACATAATTCAATTCACTGGCACCATAATATAACACAATATCTGTATTGATGAAAATATTTTTCAGGTTCTGTGCTTCACTTCTCCCCATGCTCTGGGAACCTGACACAATCATCTTCACCCTCTCATTTTTTTCCGTTTTTAAAACCTTCGTCAATGCCTCCAGCTTGGTAGGTACTAGATAAATCATATTGCATTCCCTCTGAATACATTTTTTCCAAAGATCTGGTGCAAATTGTGAAATTGTATAGATAGTTCCTCCCGCATACAATACACTTAAATATAAATTTAGATTACCAGTAAAATATAAGCTTCCATGCATAAAAATTTTTGTATTTTCCCAAATATTAAATATTTCATTTTGTACCGGAAAATAACCAGCCCAGCTTTGATAGTCCCGGTAAAGCAGCTTGGCCTCCCCCGTAGTACCTGATGTAAACACTGCCATACAACAGCCCTTTGGAATATCTCTTGCTTTTATACCCTGCAGCAGAGCAAGCTGAGCTTTTTGATTTCCCTCCTCCACAATTACAGGTATTTGTCTAGTACCACTGAAAGCCAAAAAACAAACTAACTGCTCCAAAACCCCAGACTTTAATATAGGATAAAACAATTCCTTTTCATTTCCTGTTTTTCTCTTATCCATTACCATTTTTACAAGTTTTCCATAGGTAATGCAATTCCCATCTATAAATAACGCCGCTCTCTCAGATTCCCATTTTGCAATCAAATCTAAATATTCCATTTCCACCTTCCTATCATACCGCCAGCGGCATGAAAAACAATCCATTATACTTTTAGATTCTCTATCCACATCCCGCTGCCCAAGCCCCCTGCTGCCGCTACAGAGCTGATGCCATACTTCTCTTTATTTTTCTGCAGAGCACAAATTTGATGCAGCAGTATAATAGCTCCTGAAGCCCCGTATGGATGTCCGTATGCCAGGGCGCCTCCATATGTATTATACCTAGAAACCATATCAGGAAATTCCCTTTCAAACAATACATCTATTAGCGCAAAGGCTTCATTGGTATCAAATCGGTCTACCTGACCAGGGGTTAACCCTGACCTTTTCATCATTGCCTTTATGGCTTTCACTGCCATCACCGGACTCATACTCCCATTTCCACCCAATGTGATTGTTCCTTTTATGAGCCCTTGGGGTTCTATTCCACATTTTTTTATTCCCCTGCCGGAAACCAATATAAGAAAAGCTGCCCCATCATTAGTCAGACAGGCATTTCCCATATGAATATATTGTCCATGCTCTAAAGCAAATGGAAGTCTGCTCAAAAGCTTCTCACTCATTCTGTCACGAATCCCTTCATCCTTCTCACTGCCATAGACAGAGCAGATTATGTCCTTTAACACATGGGTATCTCTGGCATATACTGCTCTCCTATGACTTTCTAACACCCATCTATTCATCTGTTCCAAAGATATGCCTTCTTGCTGGGCGGCCTTCTCTGCTCCCTGCAGCATGGCTAACTCGGAATGCTCCCCTGGGGTAAATTTTGCCACCTTATAAACCTTCCCCTGCTCATACTCTGGATGATTTTTATTGTATGCCCTGACCGGCTGAGTTGACGCGCTCTCAAATCCGCCTACTATCACGCAGTCTGCCTCCCGACACCGGATTTTTGCCGCCCCTATTCCTATGGCTTCCATCGCTGAGGAACATTGCATATCTATTGTAATTGCGGGAATGTTCTCACTTAACCCTGCCTCCAACATCATCAGGCGTGCAATATTTCCTCCTCCCACTCCATTCCCCAGGACTGCCATATCAACACATTCCCCCATCCATTCATACTGTTCCATTAATTTTTTTATTACCGCTGCCCCCAGCTTCTCTGCCGGCACATGGCGATATATACCGTTTTCGACTCCCACATAGCTGCGAAGCCCTCCTGCTATATAGACCTCCTCCATCTTGTATCACTCCTCCATATTATGCAGTGCTGCCTGTATGGGTTTTGCAATGATTCCCGCTGCAACCGCTTTCACAATATCCAGTGCTATAAAAGGAAATACAGATTTTATTAATACCGCCATCCACGGAAGATGAAGCTGATGTTTCATTTGTATGGCGCCCGGAACATACATTATAGTAATACCCACAAAAATACACACTAAAATATATCTCACGCAATTATATTTCTTCCCTTTACATAAAGAAACGGCAACTGCTGCCGGAACAAACCCCCAGTAGTAACCACCAGACGGCCCAAGAATCTTGCCTAAGCCCCCAACCCCAGCAAATACAGGAAGCCCCAATATACCAATGATTAAATATACTAGAATGGAAACCCCCGCCTGGACCGGTGACAAAATCAACCCTACCAACTCCACCATAAAAGGCATCAGTGAAATTCTTGCCTCTGTAAAGGGAAGAGGAATATATACAAAGGACGCCACACAGATAAGAGCTGCCATGCATGCCACCTTTGTCAACTCTCTCGTCTTATTTTTATGCTTTACTTGAAGGTTAATATCCATTGTATTTTTTGTGTTTTTTATATTTACTTTCATTCTTTTTATGTCCTTTCTGCCAAATCAAATATGCTTTTTCTTGACCTCTTTTTATGTACAGACTACTTTAATTTTATTTCTGCTGCTACTGTCTGGTTAGTTACAATCAAAAATAATTGCTCCCTGTATCGTTCTATACCCTGCTCCTCCATCAAACCCTCCTTTTTGTATACTTGAATTCTATTTCCTACATATACAGGCTTTATAAATCTCACATGAACTCTTTCATATTTTTCAAAAAACGCCTCACATTTTTTGAGACAAATCCATACTATGTATAGCCCCGGCATTACAGCTTTTTTACCCCTGTGAATCTCATTGGTATCCCCTACCTTTCGTAAATACTCCTCCAACTCCGCCTCATTCCCCTGGATTTGCGTGCATTCCTTATACTGCCCAATGATAGGCTCCCATTTTTCATTTTGTTTTTCTCTCCCATCTCCCCCAAATTTCTCTGACCATCTTTTTTTCATCAACTTCACATGGAGAGATTGTACTACTTCCCCTGTATTTTTTATTCCCCATGCTTTAATAGCCGCCCCCATTTCACTCTCATGCACTATTTGAACCTTATACTCCCCACCCTGTAATTCCTCTTTCCACACAAATTTCGCAGTGGTCATAATACAACCCTGCAAATTCTCCTGTTGAATTTCTGATATTTTAGAAATTAATTGATAAAATATTTTTAGACGACCGGTATTCTCTATCATGTCTATCCCTTTCCAAATCCCAGTATATGTACTCTTTCCCCATCCTTTTCCATTTTGAAACAGCTTTTTAGTAAACTCTACGCAAATAACAGCTTCAAAAAGAGTATACTGTTGTCCTTTATATATGTCAACTATTTTTTATTTATGGTTTACATTTATTACATATTGCCCCCTTTACCTCCCTGCACATCCTGCCAGTCTTTTTATTGTACAGGAGAAATTTCCTACACAAAAAAGACTCCAAGGAATACATTGTCCTTGGAGCCTAATCATATAAAACACTTTTGCCAGAATTAGTTATTAATTAACTTATCCTCACCATTCCAGCTGTATAACTTACGAACCTCTTCTCCGATTACTTCTGCCGGATGCTCAGCAGCCAACTTTCTCATAGCTCTAAAATGTGCCTGTCCGCCTGCCTGTGACATATCCAGCAAGAAATCTTTTGCAAAAGAACCATCCTGAATATCAGACAGAATTTTCTTCATAGCTTTCTTAGTATCCTCTGTAATAATCTTTGGTCCTGTAATGTAATCACCATATTCCGCAGTGTTGGAAATGGAATATCTCATTCCTGCAAAACCAGACTGGTAAATCAAATCCACAATCAGCTTCATCTCATGGATACACTCAAAATATGCATTTCTTGGATCATATCCAGCTTCACATAATGTCTCAAAACCAGCCTGCATCAAAGCACATACGCCGCCACAGAGCACTGCCTGTTCACCAAACAAATCTGTCTCTGTCTCTGTTCTGAAAGTAGTCTCCAGCACGCCTGCTCTCGCACCGCCGATTGCCAAAGCATATGCCAAAGCCATATCCTTTGCTTTTCCTGTAGCATCCTGCTGTACTGCTACCAAACAAGGAACACCCTTTCCTGCCTGATACTCACTGCGAACTGTGTGACCAGGTCCCTTTGGAGCAATCATTGTCACATCCACATCTGCCGGAGGAACAATCTGTCCAAAATGAATCGCAAAGCCGTGAGCAAACATAAGCATATTTCCTGCTTCCAAGTTTGGCTCAATATCCTTTTTGTACATAGCAGCCTGCTTTTCATCATTAATCAAAATCATGATAATATCTGCTTTCTTAGCTGCCTCAGCTGCTGTATATACTTCAAATCCCTGTGCAACAGCCTTTTCCCAGGATTTGCTTCCTTCGTATAAACCAATAATTACATGACATCCAGATTCCTTTGCGTTTAACGCATGGGCATGACCTTGACTGCCATATCCGATTACTGCAATGGTCTTGCCATCCAATAAAGATAAGTTACAATCACTTTGATAATAAATATTTGCCTTCATGTTTTCTAACATTTCTTTTTCTGTCATTGTTTTCGTCCCTTTCTACTGAAATTATTATATTTATATTGATAGCCGCACATGCAGCAATTAATATCTCATCATTTTACTAGTTTATGATTTCATTATTCATCTTCGTTATATTATTATTCTAACTCACCAGACAACATATCTGCTGTACCTCTGGACAAACCAGTAATACCTGTGCGAACTAACTCTAAAATCTTAAAGCCATCCAGCAAGCTGATAAATGCATCCAGCTTTGTCTGATTTCCAGTAAGCTCAAGCATCATGGAATCATTGGCAACATCTACAATTTTTGCGCGGAAAATATCTGCCACTGCCATTACCTGCTGCCTGTCCTGTGCACTGACTGCCACTTTGCACAAAATCAACTCTCTGCACACAGAGCTTGTATCCTTTAATTCCACAATTTCCTTTACGTCCACTAATTTTCTTAACTGTTTTTCAATCTGCTCTAAAACATCAGCATCTCCTCTTGCCACTACTGTCATTTTGGAATAACCTGGTGTTTCCGTCTCACTTACTGTCAAGCTGTCAATATTATATCCTCTTCTGGCAAACAAGCCAGCTACTCTCGTCAATACACCTGATGTATTCCGAACAAGAATAGATAATACCATCTTCTGCATCTTTACACCCGACGCCTCTTGGCACCTTTCCCTTTCCACAAAAATTCTACATTTTATAATAGCACATTTACTTATTTTGTCAATAGCACCCTAAAAGATAACAAAGAAAAATCCATGCCCTACTCTTCATAAGGCGCATGGATTTTTTTTCCTACTTCTTTTTTAAACTTCTCAAAACTTTTCGGATTGTCAACAAAATATTTGGGACATATTTTTTCTGTAACATCATAGTGACGAATAATTTTATTTTCCTGAAGCTGAAACTTATAACACAGCCAGCTAGTAAGCTCCACTAAGGCTTCATAGCTCTTATCTGTAAATTTTCCTGACTCGTCTGGATGACATACTTCAATTGCAACAGTATCCTCATTTCGATGATTAGAACAATAAGAAATCTCATCTAAAGGTACACATTGAATAATCTCTCCCTCCAATCCAATCACAAAATGACTGCTGGCATATGTTGCCCCCGAATCGGCAAGTCCTTCAAAATAATTTCTGTTATTTTCTGCTGAAGTCCCTGGATTTGCCGTGTAATGCACTACAATATTATTGACCTTCTTCAATGCCGTCTTAGGTCTGGAGTAGGGATTGACAGTTAGCAACTGTTCTATAATTTCCGGCTTTTCCACCTCAATAATAGGTTTTTCCCTCTCCTCCTCCTTTTGTGTAATCTTGCTCTCCTTCAACACAATCAAACCAATTATTATCACTGCCAGCAGAGCAATGATAATAAAAATTAAAACTTTTGTTCCCCTATCCATCTTATTCCAGATGTCTTTTACTTTTGTCCTATCCAATCTTTTCACCTAATTTCTTTTTTCATACTCAACTTATCGTTTCATCTTTTTACTCATTTTTCACTTCAAGTTCCTACTTACAGCTGCTGCTATTCCACCACTCTTTGGATTCCCACACCAATAATTCCAGGCCCTGTATGAACTGCCAAGGCAGAACTCAATGTTCCCTCATATAAATTTTGTATCCCCTGCAGCTCCTGCTGTAAGAGGTGCATTACCTGAGCGGCCTCCTCCTTAGCTGCCACATTTACTACCACAACATTATATTTATCATACCGGGATGCATATTCCTGGGCACATAATCTATTTTTCTTTAAAGATTGCTTTCTGCCCTTTGCCATCCCAACTGTATAGTAAATTCCATCTTCATTACAAGATATAATTGGTTTTAAATCCAATAGCGTTCCAATGGTGCCTGTTACAAGTCCTATTCTTCCGCCCTTTTTCAAATATTCTAATGTATCTACACAGAAAAATATTTTTGTATGTGCAATATTCTCTTCTACTTTTTTCACAATAGTATGAAAATCCAAACCCTTATGCAGCAAATCAATGGCAAGCATCCCACTGAATCCAGCGCCAAAGCCAATATTTTTCGTGTCAATTACCGCTATTTCTAAATCCTTAAATTCCTCAGCCACCATGCGAAGTGCATTGTTTGTACCGCTTAAACCGCTGGATATTGTAATGGCAATAACCTTATCATATCCGGCATCCTTAATATTCTCCAAGGTATTCTGCATTGTTTCTAAGGAAGGCAATGAAGTAGTGGGCACTTCCACCGGCAGACGCCTGCAGACCTCCTCCACACTAATCTCTTCCTTATCAATGTATTGCCTGTCTTTATACTGAATGATCATAGGTATAACATATATATCTTCCCCTGTCAGATATTCCGCCGGAACATCCATACATGTATCTACTAAAACTGCTATTTTCTCCTTCATATCTTCAGATGACCTCCATATTATTCTATGTAGTTTTCGATACTATGTTATACGTTTTTTATTCTATTGTCAAGTGGCACCATTTATTTTTATAGTTTTTCCAATCTTCCCTCCTCTTATGCTATCACTATTGACTTATCTCAACATCGGAAGCTGTGTAAGATGTATAGAAGCTTGTAACAGATAAATCTGACAATTCCGATAAATCAATATCATTCCAAAGAGCTTCGTTAAACAAAATTTCTTGCTGCTTATAAAACTCTTCATATTCCTTATTAAATGCTTCCCGCAATCTCTCCTCCTTCATTTTTTCTTTATTTTTTTCTGTCTTTTCAACAAGATAATCCTCCACACAATATATCAAGTAATATCCGTTCTCCAATGTTAAAATATCACTGAATTTTCCTTTTTCCAGAGCAAACGCCGCCTCCACAAATTCCGGTGACATATCGGCTTGTGTTAATTCCATCTCCACCACATCATCCTCCGAATATTTGCGGGCCAAAGTAGAGAAATCCTTTTTATCCTCCTTTACTGCCCTTTCTATACTTTCCAATGTGTCTATATGATTGTTTATTTCTTTCTTGGACAGACTTATCTCTTCTCCCTTCTCGCCCTTTTTTTTATTTGACAAAAATACATATTGAATTTTCATCACTCTGGCAGCTGTGTCACTAATTTCAACATCTACATCCTTTGTCATTGTCTCCACCAGCTTCTGGGAAACTGCATATTGGGTATACATATTGGTTATATCACTCAATACAATGCCAAGCTGGCTGATATCCTCCTTTGTCAGGGAATCATAATAACTCTTGGCACTATTTTTAATCTTTTCCTTTTGGGTATCTGTTAAAGTAATCTCTTTTTCCTGCGCCATCTGATACATGGCATTCAATTGAACTAACTGAGATTTCACTGTATCCTTCACATATTCCTGGGCAGACTGCTCACCCATCTTTTTAGACCAGATTTCTTCCCCATAGCTGTTCGTATAAATTGTTTTCTCTGTTAAAAGAAACAACATTGCCTGGGGCTTAGAGTAGGTGTTATTCCCAATCCCAACTACTTCATTCTCTTTTAATTTTTTGTCAAACATTTTATTCCCTTGACAACTGCAGGTACAGAATAACAAGGCACCCACGGCAACACAAGCTGCTATCTTTACTAATCCTTTTTTCATTTTTATACCTATGCATATCACAAGCCTGCTTGTGATACTGCCCAAATAAATAGGTTGAAAGAAGGGGCAGTATACATATTATCCTTTCTTATCCTATATTTCTTTCAACCTTAACACCAACTCTCAAGCAAACAGCTTTGCATTCCTTTCTTTATTTCTCTCACTTCTTCAGTCAAACTTCCACTACTAAATATCCATGTCCCTTTAATGGAAATACTTCTAGCTCCTGTATCAACTCTTGGTCACTCAACCCTGTTATATCCATATTCTCTTCCATATACTCCCTTAACTCCTTTATATCCCTGCATACATATGCCATGTTTTCCTCCAGAAATTCTGCTGCCTCCTCCAATGTATCCACTACCCTATGACCACATAATTTCTCCTGATTGAGCAAAAACACTTCCGCACACTCCACTGTTATCATAATCTCTATATACCTTTCTTTCATTTACATTTCTCATCATAAATGCTTATGTATGAACAGCATTTTGACCTTTTAACCCCATATCATATTATCATGCGAAGCACATCCAGCAGTATAGATTCCACTGTAGGGGTTACATATCTTGCCTGTGCTCTCACCTCTGACGGCGCGCCGGACATGGCATAGCTAAAATAAGAATGCTTAAACATCCCTAAGTCACTATAATTATCGCCAAATGACATGGTTTTATCCTCTGTCACATCAAATAAATCCTGCAAAATGGTCAATGCTTTCCCTTTACTCACCTCCCTGGAATTAAAATCCAGCCAGCATTTTCCTGTAATCACAGGTCTAACTAGAGTTCCCCACCTCTTAATAAAATAATCTGACCATTCCTCTATTCCCTGTTTATTATATATGGAAATCTTTAAAAAGTCTTCCTCCACCTCCGCCACATTGCGAACTATTTCCGCATCATTTTTCATTCTATTTTGTATGTAGTAAACATATTCTCTTGTCTTTGGAAAGAGGTAGGATGTGTACATGCCAGATAATAAAATCTCACATTTTCCTCTGTCCCAAATATCAGCCATCATCTGTGTTCCCAAATTTCTCTCTATTGGAAATTTTGCCACCACTTGATCCTTATACATTATCAACGCACCATTCTCACAGATATAACTGATTTTATCAGCTACCGGCGCAAATAATCTTTTTAAATTGGAATATTGTCTGCCGCTGGATGCCACAAACATAACCCCTCTGTCCGCTAATTTTCCAATTACCTCCAACACACTGGGAGGAATCTCGGTCTGCCCCCCCTGCAACAATGTATAATCAATGTCACTTGCAATTAAATCTACCATATCCTTTCGTACCTTTCCTATCTGTAGCTTATCCTTCCTCACCAAAGCCAATCGAACTCCATATTTACAAGAAATTCAATATATCAAGCGGTCTGGAAATAACCGCATCTGCATTTTCCCGTCTCAGTTCTTCTTCCTCACGAAATCCCCATGTGACACCAATTGTATATAATGCAGCACCTTTTCCCGTCTTCATATCTGTATTCGTATCACCTATATACAAACATTCCTCTGGCAAAATTCCAAATTCCTTCAGCATTAATCTTACCCCCTGGGGACTTGGTTTTTTCTCATGGCTTGGCTTCTGCCCCAAAACCATATCAAAGTAATCTTTTCCAAAAATTGTTTCTATCATGTATATTGCATTGTGGTGTTCCTTATTAGAAAGAACACCTATTTTTATCTTTCTTTTTTTCAATTCTTCTAACAACTCCAAAATACCCGGATAAGGAGTCACCTGATACAGACAGCCCTTCTCAAAAAGCTGTTCATATTCTTTTAATACCTTTTCTAAATCTTGCCCCTGCCTGTCCCCCGCATCATATAAGCTGCGTCTCAGCATCTCTATCTGCCCGTCTCCTGCATATCTTTTATAATTTTCTACAGGATTCCTATGCCATCCAAAACATGACAATGCCTCGTTAGCACAATGTGCGATTGATGCCACTGTATCTAATAAAGTTCCGTCCAAATCAAATATACATCCGCGATACATAATCACACCTCCGTCGCATTTAATCATAACATAGATTTGTTATTAGGTGAACCACCTTTTTGTAATTTACTGTGAAAGTCCCAGACAGCGGCAGAATGAATGGAAAGCTTGCTTGCCTATTCATTCTGACATTGGATGGGCAAGATGATATGAGCATGCAGGGCAAAGCCCGATAATGGGAATATGTGCAAGCGATTGCGAAAGTGCACAGCACGGAGCAATCCACTTTCACATAGATGAATGTCCCAAAAAAAGAAAAAATGCCCCCTCCTTCAGATTCATTTTGCCTATCTAAAGGAGAAAGCCATCTTTAATCATTCTTTCTATATTTATTTTTCTATCCAATTACATGACTCATATCATACATTCCTGCAGGTTTTCCTGCCAAAAACTTTGCCGCCTCCACGGCACCAGTTCCAAAAATACCCTTTGAGTAGGCAGTATGTTTAATTTCAATCACCTCGTCTCTTCCAGCAAATATAATCTCATGTTCACCTACAATAGATCCGCCTCTCACAGCGCTGATACCAATCTCCCTTTTGGGACGTTTGATTCTTTCTTGACTTCTGTCAAATTTATATTCAAAATCTTGCTCCAACCCTGCATTTACGGCATCGGCCAACGCCAATGCCGTTCCGCTGGGCGCATCCACCTTCAGATTATGATGCTTTTCAACAATTTCAATATCAAAACCTGCCTCACTAAACAGACCTGAGATTTGTGTAAGCAGCTTGGATATTGTATTGATTCCAAGTGACATATTAGCCGAGCGAAGAATTGCTACCTTCTTGGAACATTTTGTAACATAATCCAGTTGTTCCTGGGACAAACCTGTTGTACAGAGCACAACCGGTATATTCTGTGTTGCGGCATAATCCATCCTGTTTTCTAAATCCTTTGGAGAAGAAAAGTCGATAATGACATCTGCCTCCTCCTGAATCTGCTTAAATGAAGAATATACTGGATAAGAGCTAGTTCCTTTATCCACCAAATCTACTCCCGCCACTATCTCTGTTGTCTCATCCTCATTCACAATATTTGAGATTACCTGACCCATCTTTCCATTACAGCCGCACATAATAATTCTAGTCATTTTTCCTCCATTCCCCAAGGCACCCACAGCAACTTTTATATCACATATGCTGAACACCTTTGGCAAACACTACCGCATTTGTTTTTCTATGATTTTTCGCTTATTCCTTACAATTTTTTCTATCTATAAAACTCTCTAGCCCTTCCGTTCTTATGCCATACTGCCACTTGCTAACAGCATTTCTATTATTTACATTCCAAACCATATTCCATCATCACTTTTTTTAGTTTTTCTTGATTTTCCGGCTCCATATCTCCAAGAGGCATTCTCAATGTCCCAACACCCATGCCCATCATATTCATAGCCGCCTTCACAGGTATTGGATTCACCTCACAGAACAGAGCCTCAATCAGTGGAATTGCTTTCAACTGAAGCTTTGTACTTTCTTTCACATCCCCATCTAAATATTTCTGCACCATATCATGCATCTGTTTAGGAGCTATATTAGACAGTACGGAAATCACACCTTTTCCACCGAGGGATAAAATAGGAAGAACCTGGTCATCATTACCTGAGTAGATATCAATACATCCATCTGCCAACGCCGCCAATTTTGCTACCTGGGAAAGATTACCTGTGGCTTCTTTTATTCCCACTATATTTTCCACGTTTTTGGCTAACTCCACGGCTGTCTTGGGCAAAATATTTACTCCGGTTCTGCCAGGAATATTATACATAATAATAGGCAAATCTACTGCATCAGCAATTGCAGTATAATGAGCAATCAAGCCCTTCTGTGTTGCCTTATTGTAATAGGGGGAAACTACTAAAAGAGCATCAGCTCCCGCTTTTTGTGCTTCCTTAGATAAGTAAATAGCAGTTTCTGTACAGTTTGAGCCTGTTCCTGCCACAACTGGTACACGCTTTGCTGTCTTTTCCACACAATAACGTATACATTCTATATGTTCCTCATGAGTTAATGTAGATGCCTCTCCTGTTGTTCCACAGATTATAATACTATCTGTTCCATTTTCAATCTGAAAATCAATCATTTCACCTAATTTTTCGTAATTCACACTGAAATCATCATTCATTGGCGTTACAATTGCAACTCCTGCTCCTGTAAATATTGACATATCTATGTCCTCCTTTTTAAAAAATAAAAAACCAACTACTGTGAGTTGGCAATTGTCACTTGGAAATATCTAAGCAGCTCACCATCTCATAAACAGATGACAGTCAAAGACCTATTAAGCCTTTGCCCAAGATCATACAGATGCAGGCTGCATGTCTTTCGGCGTTTTTCCCTTTCCCGGCTCTTCCTCTGTGCCTGACACATCCAAACCGTTACTCTTAAAAAACGCAACCTCTACCTTTATTATATTCAATCTTTTTTAAGGATAGCATTTCCTAAATAAAAAGTCAAGAATAAAGTTTAAAACCTGTTTTAAGCCTTGCATTGCATCCTCTTAAGTGCTACACTTATTCTAAATCATAAACAGCATTGCAAAATTCAAAAATTGTGAAGTCAATGGACTTGCAGCATTCAAAAATAACGAAATGGAGGTTTGATTTATGGGTACTATGACAGGAAAAACCGTCATTATCACGGGAGGCGGAAAAGGCGGCGGTATTGGTTACGGCATCTCTACCGCATTTGCAAAAGAGGGGGCTAATCTAGTAATAACCGGTCGAAACACACAAAAGCTGGACAATGCAAAGGAAGAATTAGAAAGATTATATTCTATTAAAGTGTTGGCTTTGCAGGCCGACGGCGGCGAGGAGGAGCAGGTTAAAAATGTGATTGATAAGACTATCGCCGAATTTGGAAAAATAGATGTGTTAATCAACAACGCACAGAACTCTGCTTCTGGTGTAATGCTGGCCGACCACACAAAGGAGGATTTTGACCGTGCTATTTTTTCCGGACTTTATGCTGTATTTTTCTATATGAAACATGCATTCCCATACTTGAAGGAAACAAAAGGTTCTGTTATCAATTTTGCATCAGGCGCAGGATTGTTCGGCAAGCCGGGCCAATCCTCCTACGCAGCCGCAAAAGAAGGCATCCGTGGATTATCCAGAGTAGCTGCCACAGAATGGGGACCTTTTGGAATCAACGTAAATATAATATGTCCTCTTGTTATGACTGATCAACTGAAACAATGGAAGGAAGCGTACCCTGATGTTTATGAACAGACTATCAAAGGAATTCCTCTTGGAAGATTCGGAGATGCCGAGTCAGATATTGGTGGTACATGTCTGTTCTTAGCCAGCGATGCTGCCTCCTATATCTCAGGTGAAACAATTACTATGCAGGGTGGTAGTGGATTGAGGCCATAAAAACATAAAAAAGAGGAACTCTTAAGGGAGAGCTCCTCTTTTTTAATAATTCATTTTTTGCCTATCGGCAGATTATTTATTACATTATATATTTTGCTCTACATATTCCAATTTACTTACGGATACCTCATAAGCTACATGCTTCTCCACTTCATCCTCGCTGATTTTTTTCATGTATTCGCGACTCTGAACCCTTCCCCAGAGCTGAACTCTTCCTCCCACTTCAAAACCTGAAGCAAATCTGGCATTACGTCCCCATGCGATACATGGTATGTAATCTGACTTGCCATAAGGGCGATTCACTGCTACTAACAAATCAGCAATCTCTCTTCCCAATGGTGTCTTTCTGTAAATCGGCGGCTTACAAATAAATCCATCTAAGAAAATCTGATTGGTCTTGCCCACTTCCTGATTCTCATCCACAAATTCCCATTCTCTTACAAATATAGAAAGTATCAATTTGTTTCTAGTACCTTCATGTCTGTTATAAGAGCGAAACTGTCCTGATGCATCCACCAATTTTCCAATGTAACTCTCCGTCACATCCACAAGACGTTCTGAAACCATAAGGGGAATAATATCTACTGAATCACTTAATCGGTTTACCGATACATCCACCAAATAAAAACCTTCTCCAAACACCTCATGACTAAATTGAAAATCTGACACTATCTCCCCAATAATGCCTACTCTGTTGTTTTCAATCACCTTATCTACCATTTGTATTTCTCCCTTCTTGTAACCGGTCACCTCTTTGGGACCTAGTGTATTTTAATATAATATCATTTATCTTTATATTATATGCACCCTTTGTCCATTTTAGAACAACAATTTTAAAAATTTTTTTATTATTTTTATGTGGAATTTTTATTATTTATAAATCACCTTTATATTC
>CAJTQG010000010.1:0-5968 GCA_910578605.1 uncultured Lachnospiraceae bacterium
TTTCTGTATAACACCAGCAAAAGGGGCGCTATACAATCCCTTTCTTAAGTTATCTTTTATCAATTCTCTTGACCTTTTAGGACGACACTTCCAATAAATATAGAAATCAAGAAACGTAATATATTGATAAATGCAATGGTGTAAGCAAAACCTGTTAGTCCGCCATATAAGGTGCCGGGAATGGCTATCAGCAAAAAAAATGAAATATAGATAATATTCATATACATTTGGTACTTTTCGTTTATATAACGCAGCAGTACAGTATTTAAGATGCCTGTTGAAAAGTACATAACTTGTGCCGTATTGGCGATAAAAAAATAAGCTTTAGCAGTTTGGTATTCTTGAGGATAAAAAATGTATACAAACACTATGGAAGCCATAATAGCCGCGCATAGCACCAAACAACTAATACAAAATAATAAAATGCATATTTTAAAATATTGTTTTGAGCTCATTGTTCCGTCCTCCTTGGATAAATGCCCAATCAACACATTATTGAAAGGAGAAGAAATAAGAGCAAGCATTTTTCCGGCTAATGAAGCTACATAATATATGGTAACGGCGGTGCCGTTTACAATTGTTTTTAATAGGATGCGGTCCGCATTTAAAACAACATTTACTAGAATTTGTGCAATCAGCAGGAAGATTACAGATTTTATAATGAATTTATAATGTTCTTCCTGTTTGTCCGCTTCATAAGTATTAGGTTCTAACGTGAATGAAATATTTTTCTTCTTTTCCATCTGCACATATGCACAGCCGGCAAGTTCGCCTGTGAGCAAAATAAGCTGCCAATGTTCTAAGAAATAATAAGCTCCAATGCCCAACACATATCCGATAGATATAATGAAATAGTATTTAAAATATCCGTGATAATTTAAGGATATTCTATATTCCACATCAGCATAGTAGCGGTATGTGGTACTGCACATTAGAATCCAATATAGTAAAACATCCAATAATGAAACGGGCTTTCCTGTAAGGAGTAAAGAAATAAGTGCAATCGGAAGGGTTAAAACAAAAATGGCGCTTAACAGCCGCTCATATTTTTTGGGGGCTATATATTGCGTAGTGATATGTTTTAACCTTGAATTATTTACGCTAATACCTATAGAGATAGCAATTACATTGAGAATTCCAATTAAAAACAATACATTTCCATATTCTTCAGCGCCAAGTAATTTTCTTAATATAGGATATAAGCAAAATTGTGTTATTCCGTTTACAACAATTAGTGCAGCTATGCTCCAGCTAAAATTTTTAAAAAATAATTTATGTTTATTTATGGAAGTCATAAATAAATCCTCTCTATAACTAATTGCTTCATATAGTAGTCCTTAAGATATATACTTAAGGATTGTTTTGATATATTTTGAAAAACAAATGGGATTACGAAAGGAAGAAAAAATGAAAATACTTACATTTGAAAAAATCTGTAGAGAGTGTCTAGAGAAAAAACGTCCATTTATTAAAGAATCTACTTATCTATTGTATGAGTGTCACTTAAACAATCATATCGTTCCTGCACTGGGGCATATGAGATGTTCAGAAATAACAGAGGAAATGCTGCAGGATACGGTAGTATATTGGGCAACTAGGGGACACAAAAATAAAATGAGGGGATTGGCGGATAAAACGTTGAGAGATATTGTAATGCTGTTAAAGCTTTGTATTAACTATGGAAAGAAAAAGGGATATATAAAACAGTTCAGTTATGAAATTGTATTTCCTACAAAGCGGCAGCCAGTTAGAATTAAAACCTTTAATATAGAAGAACAGCAGAAAATTATACAGGCAGTTAAAAGGAAAAAAGACAGTAAAACAAACGGTATTTTGTTATGTTTGTATACTGGTATCAGAATAGGTGAATTGTGTGCATTGAAATGGTCAGATATTGATTTTGAAAGAGAGGTGGTATCTATTTCTAAAACAATTCAGAGACTATATTTTAACAATGAAAAGGGGAAAGGAACTACAAAAATAACCATTACTTCACCAAAAACCATGTCTTCCATACGTGAAATTCCATTATCCTCTGGGTTATCAGCACTGTTGAAAGATTACCGTCCTAAAAACGGCAATACATACTTGCTTACATGTTGTGAAAAATATATTGAACCTCGTACTTACAGAAACTACTATATTAAGTTTCTCAAAAATAACTGCATTAGAGAGTTAAGTTTTCATTGCCTGCGGCATACCTTTGCCACTAGATGTATAGAATTTGGTGCAGATTATAAAACAGTAAGTGAATTGCTGGGGCACTCCTGTGTCAACACAACACTGAATTTATATGTACATCCAGGCATAGAACAAAAGCGAAAGTGTATAGAATTAGTCAATTCCATATTTTAAAGTTATTTAATTCCAAAAGAATTTGTCTTGACACCATGATAATAAATAGGTATTATAAACGTTAGTTATTTAAAAGATTTTATATAATGAGTGAGGGTTGTTACAACAATCCTTAAGTATATATCTTATTTCTATTTTTTGAATATATAAAATACATTTTTGAAAATTTGGAGCATTTTGAGCGGTTAGAGTGAATTTCGGAGGAGCCTTATGAAACTTGATACAGATGTAAAATTATCCATTATAGTGCCGGTGTATATGGTAGAAAAATATTTACCAGAATGTATTGAGAGTATATTAAATCAAAAAATGGTTGATTTTGAATTGATATTGGTTGAAGACTGCTCACCAGATAGTTCAGGAACGCTGTGTGACAGTTTTGCAAATAGGGACAGCCGAATTAAAGTAATTCATAAAAAACAGCGTGAGGGGGCAGCAAAAGCAAGAAATACCGGATTGTGTGCAGCAAGAGGGAAATATATAGGCTTTGTAGATGCAGATGACAGAATTGCAAAGGATATGTATGAAATTTTGTATGATGAAATAATAAAGCACAATGCTGATATGTGCTGCTGTGATTATATAGAAGAATATGTTAACAAAACAATTATGACCAAGAATACAGGGGAGTCTATCATTCTGAACCAGAAAGAAGCAATGAAAAATCTCCATAATCGGCAGGGGGTGTATCCCTACCTTTGGAATAAAATATTTAAGAGAGAAATTTTAATATCTGTTGTAGACCAGGATGAAATTATTATAGGAGAGGATTACAAGTTGTTAGTGGAGGCGATAAAACGTTCCTCTAAGGTAGCACTAGTGAGAAAAGCATTATACTATTATAGACAAAGAAGGACAAGTGTCTGCAATGTAGGCTTTTCAGATAAATATATTGTTGTTCTTAAGGCTTATCAAAATTCCAGGGATAGATTAGTGCAGGAGTATCCTATGATTCATGAAGAGATTGTATCCTATTGCATGGTGGAAGAGTTAGCAATGTTATCTGCCATGGCAAAAAATAGAGTATATGATAAGGCAATGGTGAAGACTTTGTCCCAAGATATACGTAAGTATTTTCGTGGCTGTATGAAACTAAAGGAATTATCTGCTATGTACAAATTATGCAGTGTATTTGCAGTGTGTTGTCCGGCTTTATTTTTGGTTTTAATGAAGGGATATGTTTCTTATAAATCAAAAAAATATGTTATGTTTCAATAAAATATAATAAAATTACAATAGAATGATTTTGATAAGATAGAAAAAGAATCTAAGAGACAATAGTAAAATTTAGGAGAAAACTATATGAGAGTGATTGCGTTTTATTTACCCCAATTTCACAGAACAAAAGAGAATGATGAGTGGTGGGGGGAAGGATTTACCGAATGGGTTAACATGAAAAAAGCCAAAAAGCTTTTTCAAAATCATTACCAGCCCCGTATACCATTACACAATAATTATTACGATTTAACAGATGTTTCAAATATGAAGTGGCAGGCAGATATTGCTAGAAAACATGGCGTCTACGGATTTTGTGTCTATCATTATTGGTTTGAGGGAAAGCAATTGCTTCAAAAGCCAATGGAAAATTATTTGCAGAGTGAAGAAATAGACTTTCCCTATTGTTTTTGTTGGGCGAATGAGACATGGACAGCGGCATGGGCAACGGATTCTAAGCATCCTAAGGTTTTAATGCAGCAGACATATGGACAGAAGGAAGCATGGAAAAAGCATTTTGAATATTTGCTGCCCTTTTTTAAAGATAAAAGATATATTAAAAATGACAATAAGCCATTGTTTGTGATATACAGACCAGAACAAATCCCTTGTCTGAATGAGATGTTAGATTTTTTTCAAGGATTAGCAATAGAAAATGGATTTGATGGAATAGAGTTTGCATCCCAGCAAAAGGATTTTCATATCAAAAAAAATTCTGATGATAGTAGATTTCAGTATAAAATTGAATATCAACCTGATTTTGCACAGTATGATTTACAATCATCTCTTCGCAGAGCTATTGATAAGACAAAAGAAAAAATTATATTGTTTTCCCAGAAATACTTGGGGATATCCATTAAGAAAATGAAAAATTTAACTGTTCTTGATTATGATAAAGTATGGAGGGCAGTTTTAAATAGAAAGCCAGACAGTGAAAAAATGATTCCAGGAGCTTTTGTAGATTGGGATAACACCCCCCGTTATGGAAAAAAGGGAAAGGTAATACAGGGGGCTTCTCCAGAAAAGTTTTATCAATATATGAGACAGCAAATCGTACATGCCAGGGAAGATTACAAGAAGGATATGTTGTTTTTATTTGCATGGAATGAGTGGGCAGAGGGAGGATATATGGAGCCTGACGAAAAGTATGGATTTGGTTATTTGGAAGCTTTGAAAAAAGCATTGGAGGAAACAAATGAATTTATTCAATAAGTTTAAGGAGAAAAGTGCTGAGTATCTTTTGGAATGTTTTCCATTTGAAATTCTGATTGTTCTTTTCTGGGATCTGGCATTATTTTCTAAATATACAGACAAACAAAATATTTTATGGATAGTAATTGGAACTGTGCTTATTCATATCGTTTTTATTTATACCATTTTATGTATTATAAGTAAAAGAAAAGATAAAAAAGATAAATTTGACATAAAAAATTCCATAATCAATCCCTACGTATTTGTAATTTTTGTTATATTTGTTGTATGCTTTTCTACTATATTAAAATCATGGTTGAATTTAGATGGACATATTTATTATTCTTATGTACGTGATTTAAAAGAGTGGGATTTTACTTGGAATAAATTGATGTTGGCAGGTCATATGTCTCAAGGATATACATTATTTTTGATGATTGGCGAATTTTTATTTCCGAACAATCCATTTGGGGTAAGAATAATCCATTGTATTATGGCCCTTATTTCCATATATTGCTTCTATTTAATTGTCTATACAATTATGCGTAATAAAAATAAGTTAGAGGCAGCGTTATATACAGCTATATTTGCATTTTCTCCAATGCTTCTAGGATTAATTGGGGAAGTGAATACAGATTTTCCTACTTTATGTTTTTTAACATGGATGATATGCTGTGGTGTGAGAGAAAAATATATTAGACAGGCATTATGTGGGATTTTGCTATGCTTTTCAAAAGAAACAGGATGTTTATTATATGGTTCTTATATCTTGGGATGTATCATTTTTAGAATTATAAAAAATAGAAAGCAAAATATAAGTATTATAAGTACAGATATGATTCTTTTTGTTTTTGGAGGAGTGTTTTGGGGAATTAGTTATCTATTGAATAATAGTGGAAGCTGGGTTGACAGTACAACTATTTCTACAGTTGATACAACTAGCCAAAATATAGGAATAAAAATAAATACCATTGCATTTTTTCCTTACTATATATTAAAAAAAATTCAGCAATTACTATATATTAATTGTAATTGGATTTTATATACATTTGTTTTTATTGCGATATTTGCAAATTTTATTGTAGGAGAGAGACCCTGCCGAATTTGCAGGGTTTGGAGGAATTTTATATGAGCTTTTTGGAACTTCTGAGAATTGAATTTACGAAAGTAAAGAGATCAAAGATGATACCGCTTATTTTTGTTGCCC
>CAJTQG010000010.1:5978-48051 GCA_910578605.1 uncultured Lachnospiraceae bacterium
GCGAGATTTTAATTGGTGCAAGTTTTTCTTTTTGTGCTTTTTTAATATATAATTTTTTATATGTAACATATAACCACTATAGATATTTATTACCATTTGCCTTTTTTTTATCACTAGGCGTATCAATATCATTAATGATATTGATACGGAGAAATACAATAAGAAAAATAATTGCTGTATGTCTGGTTTGTGTAGTTTTTATTTCAAATTTCTGTTCTCTAGATCCCATTGCAGAAAATATTTTTATGAAACAGGGAACAGGGACAGGAAGCATTTTGATACCATGTACTATGTACACTGATAAACAGAAAAATGCTATTATTGGCAACAAGGAAGATTATGCTTGTGCTACAATCAATACCAGTGGAATGTATAACTTTCAAAGTCATTATTTAAGTATCTGTTTTGATAAGACATTAAAAAAAATAGATTATAAAGAAGATAGTATCATCATAATTCCAAGTCAATATAGAGATGAATACGGAACATTGGCGACAATTTTTGGAGTGAACGTTCTTGGGTATCGAGAATTTTATTGGGATACGAAACGAAGTCAATTAAATATCAATTGTGTGGATGATATGGAACGAATGAAAAATAACAGTCGATATCAAAAATTGAATTATAGAATTGTCAATAAAATCAGTGAAATAAGTCAGCAGGAGATGCAGAATTATAAAAATGTATACTATATAGCGCTTCCTTTTGATCCCGAATTTAATCATGACAATTTCTTGGAGGGAAGGCAAGTGGATAGTAAAGAAACTGTACAATATTTTGGATGGAAGTGGAATGTGTATAAGATGAAATAGGAGAGATAGTCTATGGATAATTTTAAAAAGGTAGTTTTTTATTCCCATATTAATTCTGGCAATCATGGATGTGAAGCAATAGTAAAATCAACATATGATATATTGTCATTAGAAAATAATGAAAATTATTATTGGAGCACGGATGTAGAATTAGATAAAAAATGTGGAGTAGAACAAATAGGTAAATTAGTGAAGATTAATGAAATAAATGGATTTAAGCCGTTTATGTCATTGCCTTATAGAATTCTTAGAAGATTGGGAATAGACAAGGATGGAGCCTGGAAATATAAATTTGCCAGGCATTTATCTTTACTTGATGAAAACACTTTGGCTTTATCCACAGGGGGAGATATTTATTGTTATCCAGAAAGTGATTGGCTTACTTATCTTAATAGAGAAGCACGAAAAAGAGGAGCAGTCACAGTGTTGTGGGGATGCTCAATTGATGAGGAGTGGTTAACAGAGGAAGTAATAGCAGATTTACACAATTATTCTTTGATAACTGTGAGGGAGTCTATTACATTAGAGACGCTTCATAAGGCTGGAATTAAGGACAATGTTAGATTATTTCCGGATCCCGCATTTAAATTACCAAAAAAAGAGCTGGATATTTTTCCATGGAGCAAGATGGGAAAGATTGTTGGCATTAATTTAAGCAGACATGTTGTAAAAAATGAAAAGATATTAAAGTTGTTTGTTGAATTTTTAGAGTATATTATCAAAGATACGCCGTATTCTGTAATACTAATACCACATGTATTTTGGGAAAGTGAAAATGATGTAAATGTACTGCGTCAAATTTATGATGAAATATCAAATAAAGAAAAATTATATATTGTAGAGCGAGAATATACTTGCAATGAGTTTAAATATATAATTTCAAAATGTAATATTTTTATGGGGGCAAGAACCCATTCTGTTATTGCAGCATATTCTTCCTGTGTTCCGGCATTTGCCTTTAGCTATTCAAAAAAATCTAGAGGGATAGCGAAAGATATTTTTGGCAAGGAAGATGGATATGTAGCTAAGATAGATGAAAATACCCAAATTCATGATTTAGTTCATATATTTGATCATTTATCAAAACGGGAACTGGAAATAAAAAATCATCTTATAGAATTTATTCCCCAATATACATCTCAGATAGATGAAGAAAAAGGTGTAATAGAGGAATTGAGGAAGAAGGACTTAGAAGGCAGGATTCGTAATAATGAATAAAACTAAGATAAATAGTATCATTACAAATTTGTTCTCGTTTTGCATTCAATTATGTATCAGCCTTTTTGTAACGCCGATTATTATGCATAAGGTAGGAACAGATGCGTTTGGTTTTATCGGTTTGGCAAATGATTTTATTATTTATTTATCATTGGTAACCACTGTGTTAAATTCTGTTTCAGGTCGATTTATTGCTGTTGCCTTATACAAAAACGAAGTGAAAAAGGCAAATGAATATTTTAATTCTGTATTGTTTGTTAACCTTATTTTGTCTTTTATATTTATAGTGATTGGTATTATATTTATACCCAATATACAACATTTTTTAGATGTGCCATCAAACTTGGTAAATGATGTAAAACTTACATTTTTGTTTACATTGCTTACTTATATTTTGAATATTATGATTTCCATATATACAACTGCTACATTTGTGAAAGATAGGCTGGATATACAAGGTGTAAGAAATATTCTGCAATATGCATTAAGAGGCATATGTGTTGTAAGCTTATTTGTTTTTCTGCCGCCAAGAATTTACCTATTAAGTATAGCCACTTTAATTGTCACCGTGTTTATATCTGTTTTTGATGTAAGTGTTTTTAGAAGGTTTATGCCGGAAGTAAGTATCAATGTAAAAAAGTTTAAGATATATGCGGTAAAGGAATTGGCAGCTTCTGGTGGGCTTTTGGCAATTACAAATTTAAGCAGTGTTTTGCTTTCGGGTTTGGATTTATTAATTGCTAATTTATTGTTGGGTTCATATAATATGGGGTTACTATCTGCGTCCAAAACATTACCCAATAATTTATCAAGTGCAGTTATTGTTGTGGCTTCCTTATTTACGCCAACATTTATTAGTTTATATTCTCAAAATAAAATGAAGCTTTTAAAAGAAGAAATATTTTCTTCTATGAGAATGATTGCTTTTGTTTTGTTTGTACCATTAGCAGGTTTTATGATTTTTTCTCAAGATTTTTATTTTCTTTGGTTAAATCAAAAATCTGCAAAAGAGATTATGTTGATAACTGTTTTGTCTAATATAACGGTAATAGAAGCATTTTTTAATGGGATTTCATTTCCTTTAGCGCAGTTAAGTTTAGTGACGAACAAAATGCGTTTGCCGGTAATGGTTAGCTTAGGCGTAGGTATGAGCAATACAATTATTGTGCTGGTTTTACTGGAATTTACTGATTTAGGGGTGTTTGCAATTGCCTCTGTAAGTACGATTTTATTAGTTATTAGATATTTGTTTTTTAATCCATGGTATGCAGCACATGTTCTTCATATGGATATAAAAATTTTTTATAAGGCCTCCTATAAAATTTATTGTTGTTTACCAGTTTTATTCATTTGTATTGCGTTGCTTAAAAAAGTTTTTGTGATAAACAGTTGGTTTTCATTAGGGTTGGCAGCTCTTGTCTGCGGAAGCGCAGGATATTTGTTAATGTATATTTTGTTGTATGCAAAAAATAAATGAAAAATTGTATAAAAAGGAGTGAAGAGATGATGAAGCTGAAAGATAAAATTGCACAACATTTTCCAAATATAGCTTTGTTTGCTAATTATTATAATGATTATAAACAATATTCTAAAAGTCATTATAGCGGGAAAGGAAATTCATTTGAAAAAAGCCAGGGAAAAATATTTAGACAAACACACATTATAGAAAAAGGAATGTCGCTGAGTCATCCTAGAAAAGGTTTTGGCAAAGAAAAAATAAAACAGTTGCTTATGTATTTAGACGAGTATATAGAACTTGGATATTCTCAAAACGCCACTGTATTTTTAAACGCAGTACATGTTTTGTACCAATATATTGATTTTCAAAAGCAATTGGGGGTGGAAATAAGCTCATTAGAGGAAAAACTGCAGAAATATAAGGTAAATCAAGAAAATAAATTTGAATGTGGAATATGTCATGGAACAAAAAAGAAAATGGAAGAAGAATGTCAGGAGGGATTTTTAGGGGTGTTAAAAAGCAGGCATTCTATGAGACAATTTTCAAAGGAACCATTAGATTATAATTTAGTGAAAAAAGCTGTTGAGGCAGCAATGTATTCTCCTTCGGAATGTAATAGGCAGTCAGTAAAAGTGTATGTTTTTAAAGAGGAAGATATTAAGAAACAATTGGATAAATATATTAACGGAAATACTGGCTTTGCGGAAGAAGCAAAAAATTATTTGATTATTTCTTCAGATGTTTCAAGTTATACAAGTGCATATGAGCGCAATCAAATGTATGTGGATGGTTCTCTTTTTGCAATGACTTTAATGTTAAGCTTGCATTACTATGGAATAGGAAGCTGTGCATTACAAAATAGTGAAACGATAGAAAAAGATAAAAATTTGAGAAGTATTTTAAATTTGCCTTCCAATGAGCGTGTTATTATGTTTTTGGCAGTTGGACATTATAAAGAAGAATTTGATTATGCAGTTTCTAAACGAAAAAATATAGGGGAAGTATATATAGAAAAATAAAAAAATAAATTGGTAAAAGGAGATTGGGTAATGAAGTATATTATTTATTGATTTTATAGTGGAAAATCTTCTTATAAGCTGTTAGAATAGGATAAGATGAACTAATGCCCTTTGCTAAAACAGAAATGTTTCTTGTTATTTTTAAATTGTTGATTGACGAAATTAGTATTTATTAAATATGGAGAGGATTAGAATGGAAAAACTAACTTTGGAAACAGAGAAAATAATGAACGATCGATTTAACAAGGACAATATAATTGCTCTGGCAACCGTACAAGATGGTATACCATATGTCCGTAATGTGAATGGATTTTATGAGGATAGTTCATTCTATGTGATTACATATGCACTTTCCAATAAAATGAAACAAATAGAAAAAAGTCCATATGTGGCGATTAGTGGCGATTGGTTTACAGCCCATGGAAAGGGAGTAAACTTAGGTTGGTTCTGCGCAGACAAAAATAGAAACATTGCCAAGAAACTAAGAGAGGCTTTTAAGGAGTGGATTGACAATGGACACAACAATTTTGATGATGAAAATACTTGTATTCTTCGCATTGATTTGACGGACGGTGTTTTGTTCTCACATGGAACAAGATACAATATAGATTTTTGTGATAAGAGTTGTTGATGAATTAAAGAATTGTTGTTTGAAAATAGAATATTGTTTATCTATGGTGGCGATTTATCCTAACGGAAAATCTGCCACCTTGATGCATTTTGTGGAGAAAAATGATAGGGAGCAAAAAGTACTTGTCAGATGGGGGAGGATTTATAATTAAAGTTTTGATTTTATCAGTTATTTATGAAAATAGCTTTTGGTGCAGACTTGATGAAGTGAAATCCTTTTGATGAAAATAAAGGGCAGCTAACTTTATAGTTTAGGAAATAATAGAAATTATACATAGTGAAATGGGGAAGAAATCATGAAGATAGAACAATTGATAGACATTATAGGTTCGGATTTTTTTACTGGAGTGCCGGATTCACAGTTAAAGCCGTTATGTAATTATCTAATGGACAAATATGGCATCAATACATGTCATCATATTATTGCTGCGAATGAAGGCAACAGTGTTGCATTGGCCGGGGGGTATCATTTGGCAACCGGCAAGATTCCGGTGGTTTATCTGCAAAACAGTGGTGAAGGAAATATCATAAATCCCGTTGCATCACTCTGCAATGATAAGGTTTATGCAATTCCTATTGTTTTTATAATAGGATGGCGGGGAGAGCCGGGTATCCATGATGAACCCCAGCATATCTATCAGGGGGAGGTGACAGTGAAGCTGTTGGAGGATATGGATATTAAAGTTTGTATTATTGATAGAAGCACAACATATAAAGATATAGAACAGGCGATGGACAAATTTCGCCAAGCGCTGTCGGTTGGAAAACAGGTGGCGTTTGTTATTAGAAAGGGAGCTATATCCTATGACAATGATGTGGAATATGTAAATGCTCATGTAATGAATCGAGAGGATGTGATGAAACATATTGTTAAAGCATCAGGGGAAGATCCAATTATTTCTACTACAGGAAAAGCAAGCCGTGAGCTCTTTGAAATCCGAATGACAGAAGGTAAGAGCCACAAATATGATTTTCTCACAGTGGGAAGTATGGGACATAGCTCTTCAATTGCAATGGGGGTGGCAGTGAATAAGCCCAATACAAAAATTTGGTGTGTAGATGGGGATGGGGCGGCTTTAATGCATATGGGAGCAATGGCGGTAATTGGTGTACATAAACCTAAAAACCTGAGTCATATTGTGCTTAACAACGGTGCCCACGAGACGGTGGGAGGGATGCCCACTGTAGCTGGTAAAATAGATTTTGTAGGAATCGCGAAGGCATGTGGTTATCCCAACAGCGTTTGTGTACATAATTTCCAGGAGCTGGATAGGGAATTGCTGAAAGCAAAAAAAACAGATGAGCTTTGTTTTATAGAGGTAAAGTGTGCCATAGGTTCAAGAAAAGATTTGGGCAGGCCCACAACTACTACTATAGAGAATAAGATCAATTTTATGGAGTATATAGAGCAGCTTTAAAGAAAATCATAGGATATCTTTTGCTGAAATCTGCATGGCAATTTGATGACGGGGACTAAGGTATATCATAAGGATAATAGACGGGTTCTGGGTTTGAAATGTGAAAAATGAATTTACAAATCATAATGGAGAATAAGGGACCTGGAAAAATAAAGAAATTAGCATTTGTTACTCAAGAAAATAATTTGAGAAAATAATTGTTCTTTGTGTAAAAAAATGGTAAAATAAGTCGTAAGGAATACAGGAGTAAATAGTGTAAGGGATATCTATATTAGTAAAAAAAATATACACCAATATAGGCCTGTTAGGTCTATATTGGTGTTTTTTATTGTAGTGTGTAACAAGGAAAGAATAAAAAGTGAGGAACTGTCATGCAATTATGTAAGGAAAAGTATAGGTCGTCTGCAGATTTGTATTATATCAAAAGGAAGGAGGCCAAATTAGTTGGGGAGGCTAGGGAAAAGGAATATTTGTGCATTGTGTACCACTATATTCAGTATTATTACAAAAGGGCGGCAAAATATAAGGTGGGGTATGAAGTATGCAGTGTATTAAAAATAATAATATTGGCTTTTATTCCTGTAAGTCAGGCTTGTGATTATTTGGCGGGGGTTCCGTGGGTTATCGCATTGGCGTCCTCCATGTGTATTTTGCTGGAGTCTGTTATGGCACTGTTCAATATGAAGGATAAATGGATTCTTTATCGTAAGGTGGGGAATGCCCTGATGTGTGAAGAGAGAAAATATGTGACCAGCGCTGGAGTATATGGACAGGAAGACAGTGAGAGCGCTTTTAGGTTGTTTGTGGAGAACACGGAAAACATCATAAGAAATGAGGGTGATGACTGGAATCAAATGGTGCAGTCAAGCAGGAAAAATACAAAAAATTTATAAGCATGAGAAAAAATAAAATGGTAAAGTGTTGGATGAAAAAGGAGGAAGAGGATGAATATTGGTTATCATTATTACACAATCAAAACTCTTGCAGTGAGAGCAGGGTTCGGGGAGGAGGAGGCACAGATAATTGCATTTTATTCCCAGATGATAGATGACTTTGTCTTGTCCAATGTACTGTTGCTGAATTCTTGTCCGCCGGATTTCTTTTTGAAAAATAATCTGGCAAAAAAGGTGGGAGAGCAGGAGTGGCTGTTTTGGCCTTGCCCTACGGGAATTGATATGATAAAAAGCGTTTCTCATAATTATGAGCGTCATACATTGGTGCCCTTTCATTTTATTCCTATCACTACCCTTCCTGACATTGAAAGAAAACAGAGCAATAGCAATGGGGAAATGCAGTCTGTAGGAAGCTTTGACCGTCTTGCTTACCGCTGTCAAAAGGCAGATTTGTCTTACGATATGTTGATTGTAGAACTTTTGTATCAAGCGGTGGAGGCAGCCAAAAAAGAGAAAAGTCATAAGAATTTGATGAGACTTGGCATGATTTTACATACCTTTGCGGACACTTATGCCCACTGTAATTTTTCTGGATTTCACGGTTATGAAAATGAAGCTAAAGTAAAGAATGCTTGGAAGCATGATGGTTCCCCGGGAATCAGCGAGGCGGAAATCTTTTTCTTTAAAGAGCTGCCGTCTATCGGTCATGGTAATGTAGGAACTGTGCCGGATATCTGTACTTATCGGATTGCCTATGCCATGAAAAGCAGCCCCAAAAGCGGCTTAGATTATATAGTAGAGAGAGATAATGCACAGTTTTTTTCTGAGTGTTCCAGGGATATTTTTCATCTGCTTTGTACGATTACCGGCAAAAAAGTTTTAGATGACAGGGAATGGAATGAGTTGAGGGAAAAATTGATAAAGGCCCAGACAGTTAAAAAGGATGAGAAAAAATATTTGACACCCTCATGGAGTCAAACCTTTCCTGATATTTCCTATGAGTACAGTAAAAATATTTATTTTATGTTAGATATGATAGTGGAGGAGATGGAGGGATTATTATTGGACAGTTCAAGGGAGAGAGTAGCCCAGGAGGTGCTAAAGGACGCCTTCTCCTGTGAGGGCAATCAGCATAGAAACGGCTGTCAAGTGCGCCTAAACAATGTAACACAGGAATTTTTTGATTATAATGAATTGGCTTATGAGAGGGTAAAGGCGGTCACAGGTGAGTATCGCTCACAAATATTTATTTAAGATAAGCTATGGAGGTGGGAAATGAAAAAGCATTATACTCATGTATACAATATAGGTCAAGGTTTATGTACGATGTTGAGAACAGAACTTGATGGAGAGGATGATTACTTAGGCATCTTTGACTGTGGTTCCTTGAGGGAGAGAAATAAGGAGGCTGTTATTAAAAATATTGCAGATTATGCACACCAGTGCGGACATATTGACAGTATTGTAATATCCCACCAGGATATTGATCATTGGAGTATGTTGTTAGATATTATTTGGAAATTTTATCAAATTGAAACCAGTCATATTATTTACCAATATAAATTTTATTTAAACAGGACTAGAAATAGCATCATCATATATGAGGCGACAGAAGCGGGAACAATGGAGTGTTCAAAAGTGGAAGTGGGTGATGTATATAACAGCAATTTTTGGGCGGAGGTAGATGAGAAGGAGGTAATACAGAGGTTTGAATTATTCGGTCAGTTTTTAAAATGCCCAGGATTGGGAGAGTGTAATTTTTGGCTGCGTTGGAGTTGTGATGCATCACAAATGGAGTTGGAGATTTTCATTGATTCTATTATGGTGGCCGATAAGGATAAACCTGGTAGTTATATCAATCAATCTTATCATCAAATACTAGAAGTAGATTTTGAATGGGAAGAATTCATCAGCAGCAATTGGAGACGGGTAAGAGAAGAGATTGAACGGCAAGAAAAATATAAGGAAATAGAAGCTGAAATTGGATATCAGCAATTATTTAAATTTCGTTTTAATCGATTTTTAGATTATATTGGACAGTTTCGGTTTTCATATACTAATATATATACTACATTATTACAATCGACAAACTTTAATATGCAAGGCTGCTATATAGGGAAAATATGGTTAGGGGGAGATTGCTGGGAGATAGGATACAAAAGATTGTATTCTATATTGACGAAGCTGGTCAAAATAGGTTTAGTTTATAATGTAAATGGTTTCACAAAGGACAGCTCTCAGGGTGACGGGGACAACATAAGAATGTGCGGACTGATGCAGGTAGACCAATCAACAATCTGTTCGGATGATATTGAAATATCTGCATTTACCATTGATGCTAATCTGAAGGATTGCATTTCAAATAAAGTTGGAGATATTACACCTGCTATTGCCCATAATGCTTCTTCGCTGATTGTGGAATTTGATAAATCAACCACAGAGATAAGAAGGAGAAATATTTATCCAGGGGATGCCACAGTCCACGTTTTTGGTCAGTTAGCTGATGCGTTATCCGGACCGGATGTTTTTAGAGGTACTTTTTTTATAGCACCCCATCACGGTTCTTTACATACGAATTATTGCGGCGGGGAGCAGCAGCCTTTTCATAAGCTGCTGGATAAATTAACAGGAAATAAGACATTAAAATTAAACACTTGTGTTATCAGCGCTTTAGGGGAAGTTTTTAATCATCCAAATAAAAGATTTATAGATGATATGAGGGATTATGTAAGATTTGATCATCCAGAAGTTCCTGCTCACGCCGTTTGTTATTTTGAAGAGGGCAGAAAAAGAGTGGAGAATGAAGTGAAAGGAATTTACTGTACAGAAATGATGAGGACCATCGGCAGGAAATGGCATTGCAAGTCGGAGCAGCAGGCTGAAGCCCTCAGGGCAGAACACAAAAGGCTGCTGCCAGGCAGGAATGTCTTTGTATAAACAATATACTTCATTGCAAAATGCAGTATTTCTAATTTTGTGCAATGTTTCCCTTTTTGAAGGAGTTTTGCAAATAGTTCCATATAATCACGATCACTTTATAATTATAATACAAGGAGGTAAAGTAAATGATAAAAAATATAACATTAACAGGGGAGGATTTTTTGGAAAAACGATTCATTAGAACTGCAAAAAATGATGGGGTTTTACGGAGGCGATCTGTAAGAGAAGCAACAAGTAATACTATTGTTAATACGCCGTTTTTGCAGGAAACCAATAGGTTGAAAGCAGGGCAATGGTGCAACTTTTTTGAAATCACACAATTTTCTTTGGAGAAGGGAAAGGTAGAGCTAGATGCGGAGATTTCATTTGTCAAAACATGTGATGACATTAAGCTGCAGGCAGCGCTGTATAATATGAATCAGCCCAAAACGCCAATCAAGAAATTTGAGGTTAAGGATAAGAAAAATGCTTCCAATATGGGATATCATGTTTCGTCACAATTAGCATCAGATATAAAAGAGGGGGAAATTGGCGTTGCTGTCTACGCTGAGTGGAGTAATGAGGAGGAGCCGGATGGTTCTGCCATGATTTTAGAGGGGGCAGGTTATGATGAAGTAAAATACCACCACGTTCATCCGGTAAAATGTAAACCTTACCAAACATTTTCTCAAAAGAAAACAAATGAATATATATTTCCAGAGGCGTTAGAACAGGATGACGGAGTGAGGGAAGAAAAGCAGGAGATTGTAATTGCGTTGTACCGCAAGCCGGAGGATACAAGTGATTTGAATTATCTGTGCGAATATGGATGGGACAGTAAGAGGCGGCCTTATCTTATGGTACCAGGACAGGGGACAGTTTCTTTTGTCAATGCAAAGATTGAACCATCCAGCGTTCATGTAGTCTGTTACTTAAATAATTTAAGTCATACAAAAGGCAGGGGGGTGATAGTGGCGGCGGTCAATGCATCAAAAACCCAAGTGCCTGAGTATGAAAATCATGATATACAGGTGGAGGCCCACGAAACGTCCATCGCTTATAGCATGTTTCATGTGTGGGATAAGCCTTTTCAGGAGGGAAATGGATTAATAGAACATAAATTTTCGTACAATATTTTAATTACCTATAAAAGAAAGGGAGAAAAACAAATTCATGCCCTGTACATATCTAATAAACCGGTAGAAAAAAATTATATTTATCAAATTCCCAATATCATTATAAAATGGGGCTGTCTTTTAGGAGATACGCTGATTTGTATGGCAGGCGGCAGCCAAAAGGAATTGCGGGATATTCATATAGGAGAAAAGGTTGCGGGTGCAGACGGCGTAGAGAATTTGGTGGAAAATGTATGGAGCGGTCAGGAGGAATGCTATTATATTTTAAAAACCCAATCGGGGAGGAAGGTCAGAGCATCCTATTCCCATCCATTCCTGACAGAGACAGGGTGGAAGACGGCAGCTGACTTGAAGATAGGGGATAACATGAAGGTGAGAGGCATGTTTGTGCCTGAGGGAGAAAGCAAGGAGAAGATAGGATTCCTCCAGGAGGAGTCAGGTTGGGAGAAGTTGGCTTCCATAGAAAAAAGGGAGGAGCAAGTAATGGTATATAATCTAACATTAAACGGTAAACCGATGATTGCAAATGGATTTGTCTGCGGTGATTTTGAAATGCAGAACGGAATGTGAGGGAAGTATGAGTAAAATTATCAATGAAATTACAATTACCAGTGCAAAGGTAGAAAAGGATATCCTAAAATTGGAGTGGCTGTTAAATGGTGGGGATATACCGCTCTATAACGGTGAGTATCGTATTTGCATTACGGAGGATGGCATTGATTTTTTTGACACACAATTTACGACGGAGGAGGGAAGTACAAAACATTCAGTAGAGTTTTCAAAATATACAAGGGGAAAAATTTATAGGGCTGAGTTGATTTTAGGCGGTATCAGCGGATATTGTACATTAATTGTAGATACCTTTACACAACTGCAGGGAACCTATAAGGGGGGCGCTTTTACCTTTCAGTGGGAAATAGATTCCAAAGGATTTTTGCCAGGAGGATATTGTCATATAGAGGAGAAAGTGAAAGCAAATATTCATAACAAGACAAAAATGATACAAGATGTATCGGGAAGAAATGCCGTGGATTTCACAGTAAACCCTCATTATGGGTATTGGAACACAGACAAAATACGTTATTCGGGGGAATATCCCATAGGTGTTACCTTTGTTGGCAGTGACGGGGAAGTGTGTGATGGCCCTGCCAGCGAGGAACTGTGTTTTTATCCTAAGGGCGTGCAGATTTTGACAGCAGATATCTCCTCCTCCCAAGCCTCGGAAACCCTTGTATTGACATTTGCTCAGTTGTATGAGGATATTCCAAAATTGTGCCTGCATTTCAAAAAGGGAAGTTATTTATTATTTCAGGCGGAGGCTGAGATTTGCAAGACGGATAAACAAATGGAAAATACATCCAAGTCAGATAAATCAAAGGGGGATGAGCTGTGCCAAGAACAATTGTGGGGAGAAAATGTGTGCAAGGTGACGGTGGATATACCTCATGATAAGGTAATGCCCCAAGTGCTCAGGGAGTGTATAGTGTACTGCTATTATAAAAACGGACATGCGCTTACAAAGGCGGACACAGCTTTTAACAGTCTGTCATTATCCATACCTAAGGTGCAGCCCTTGGCTTTGGGCAAACAATGTCAGTGTGATATTACTATGGAGGGGGAGAGAATACCTTCCGGCTATGAATTTACGGATAAGTCGATAATAAACAGCTCCAGGGGCAAATGTCCGGCTGATTTTACAGCAAGGGCTTGCTATAACATGAACGGAGTATTACAGAGGGGGCCTTGGTCTGCCAATGGGTTTGTGACTTGTTATTATGCCGAAAATCAGCTTATTTCCTATAAGCAAAAGTCGTTAGGGCCAGAGGAGCATATGTGTACTTTTCCAAAGGAGTGGTTTGTCAATCCCGGAACCGAGCCGATTGTAAGCGGGGGAATTTCATTGACATTTGGCGAGAAGGAATGTGAACTGAAAATACAGTCTGATCAAGGGATTGATGTAAAATCCTATGATACATTTCTATCTCAAATAAAAGATATAGCTGCTCCAAAAGTTTTTTATAAAATAAACGAAGGGATTTTAAGAATGGGAGCATTTGCTTTTTCGGATACGGCTCACTTTCTATGCAGTTATACGCCGGAGGATAAAATTGCAGACCTTAGACCAGGGCTGTTTATGAAAACGGAGACATCTTTGTATTTGCCGCCCTACAATGTTAAATTAAAAAACGTAGATGGATTTGTGTGGGCCAACACGGCAGAATGTGAAATTACATTTACTGAGCAGGGAGATTTTTTGGAATTTAACAGCTTTGCGGCGGAGATGTTAAAAAGTGCAGCCTCCTCTTTAACGCTGGAAAATACAGAAGTAATTTATGCGGCGGGAATAGAAGATTTGTTAAGACCAGCATTGAGGCAGCCATATTTTAGAATGATGTATCCTATAGATATGCCCCAGCAGGACACAGCCCCGCCGTATCCGTCAAACAATGTAATTCTTATGGCGGCGGATAACTATGGGAAAATTTTAAAGGCATGTGAGGATATTAAGGAAAGGCCGGAAAATATTAATTCTCTTTCCATTCCTGTTGTCGTATTTCGGGGAAGGGGAATGCTGACGCTTATGATGGAAATTTACATCAATGAAAGGAAAGTTCATGTGCCTGTGGGAAGCAGTGTAGAGCAGGCGCTTAGCAAATGCGGCGTTTCCTCAATGCAAAACGTTGGGCTGTACCGCAGGGCCTATGATGGTACACTGCTCCCTGTGTTTGGAGAGATAGAAGGAATCATTTTAATCAGCGGAGATAGAATGGAGCTGTGAGGTTTATTAACCATCAATATTTTGGAGCAAAAGGGAGGAAGGTATGACAAAGGTTTTTGTACCACAGGATTTTGAAAAAACAAATAAATTTTCCAATGAGCTTGCGGAGTATTTAAAGAGAAAAAATGCATGTTATCTGTGGATATCCAATCCGTGGGAGCCTTATACTGCATGGAACTGCGCATCCTTGTTTAGAACAGGGAATATCTGCGTAGGCAGATATAGACTCTGTTTTGGCAGTGTGCTTTCTAAGAGCGATACAGAAGTGGTATTTTCGGGAAGTTTTTATTGTGGGGAGGAGAAGTTAGATTGCCAGAGTTTTTCATTAGACCTTACCTCCCCTGACGGCGTACTGACATTTTCCTTTTGTTCAGATGGAGATGTGCTCCGCAAGTTAGGAGTGAGTATTCAATATTTAATGCCGTGGGACAAGCCTATAGAGCAGGAGGAAATTCAGGAGGAAGAACTATGGGGAGAACAGGGGGAATCACAGAGCTGCCACAGTTTATCTATATTATCCAGTCAGCCCTTTTCTTATTGGGGAAAGGCAGCTTTTGGGGCAAGACTTTCTTTATGTCAGATTACAAATCCCCATGTTTCTTATATTTTATTGCCAAAAGAGGAGCTTGCGTGCCATTTTCTTACAGTGGATAAAGGGGAGGCGGTTTGCATTCCTGAAAATGGTGCAAGTCTTGTCTTTGAGAGGACAGCAAGGCAGTGTTATCAGGAGGGGAAAAAAGAGTCCCTTGGAGCATGGGATTATTATCTTGGTGTACAGGGGGACTTTCACTGTGAATCCAAAGGCATTGTGATGGGGCTTCATGGAGGGGAGTATGTGAAGCATGATAATTCCCTTCGGTTTGTGTCAGGACAGGATGCGCTGTTGTTAGATAAGGACATTTCCTATGAAGGCAGCCAGAGGGCAACAACGGCATGGCTGAGAGTGCAGGGCTTGTATTATTCTTCACCCTCCGGTTCTTTGCTGTACAAAATGCAAAATGGCGCTCTTCATCCCTATCATCCCTTGGCGGCAGCTTATGAGGAGTATTCCCCTCCGTTTCCCTATATGCCTTGGAAAAATACAATTTTAGAATCAAAGGAGGAGGGAATAAGGGGGGAGAATTTATTATATGAAAAACGATACAAAAGTTTGTTTCAAAATACATTAAACCATATGTCAAAAATCCATTCTGCAAATAAAGCATCTATAGATATAAAATCAGCAGCTCAGGCAATAGGCGATAATTTGGTAAATTCAGCAGATTATCGTAATAACAGTGAGGTTGCCATAGCAGCCAATGGCCTGTGTGTAGGAATTAACACAGATACAGATGAGTGGGATTGGGTTGGGATAGGGAATATTTCAGGGGGTGGGCTGCCGGATGTGCGGTTGAAAAATATTACTCCAAGGGGGAGACAGGCTCTTTTGAACAAAGATTGTCTGATTGCTGTCTTTTCAGGGGAGGAGTTTAAAGAGCTGTGGGAGACGGACAGCATTAGTATGGGATTGGATGGATGGAAAATTGAATTTTTGACGGAACAATGGTCTAAGAAAGATAATAAAATTTTTCTGGTGAAATATACGAAAAATGTTTCCATAAGGGAAAAATTATGTGGAAATGAAGTTTTTGACAGAGTGATAAAGTCTGCATATGAGGGAGACCAAAAGATTCGCAGGGGATATGAGAGGTTGATGAAAATAATAGATGACAGAGAGTTTCAAGGGGTTCTTATGATAAACGGTGTGGCAAAGGCACCGGATAATTCACCGGAAGTTTCTATTATGATATCCTCCATAAAACAGCTTCCAGCAGCATATATTATGATGGAAAACGGGAAAGCTTTTGTGGAGGACGGAAGGATAAAAACGGAAGCGTCTGCAGTTTCTTCCTTTGTTCATTATGAAAAGGCGCTGGAACAGGAAATGGAAACCCAAATGGCGGAGGATAAGGGAAAGTTGGAGACAGTGGAGGTATCTGTCATATTTCAGAATTCCAAGGTGGTGGATTTTTACAGTAAGTCAGAGCTTCATATTCAGAAAATCTTAGGGGAAAGTATTGGAAACAGCTGTATCGTCATAAATGGAGTGTATGAGAAGGTGTCAGGTCAGGGCAGCTACAGATTTTTTCCGGCATCTGAAGTGGAGTGGACTATTGGAGGCAGTATAGTGAACCGGATTGCAATGAAAAATATGCAGATCCATGCAGAAAGCGGGTGCAGTGCATTTTCCGTATCAGGGACTTTGGAATTTGAAAATTGCCCCAAGGGAGATTTATTTTCATTGGAGCAGTTATGGTTTGAGGAGCTTTTTTGGCGGCTGGATCAGGAAAATTTTGTGACGGAGGATGCTTCCCTTGTGAAGATACAGGCGGGAAATTGTATTGTTCGGGAAAAATCCTTTGCCTGCCAGTTTGGCGCCTATCCAGAAAAGCTGATGATAGGAAGGACTGGTTCTCCTGATGATATAGGTTACCGTTCTATCACTGCACCAGTAGATCAGGCGGTGCCAGAGGGAAAATGGAACGGTATTTTGTGGAATATCCAGGCGGGTACAAGAGGAAAGCTTGGTGGAGAATTGCCGGTGAGCATACAGCTTATTATGGCATGGACGGGTAAGTCAGTTTATGTGGGAGTAAGGGAGAAGGATTTGGACGCTATATCCGTGTCTGGTATATTGGGGATTGGTTTTGGGGGTATGGAGATTAGCAAAAATCAGGAGCAGCAGAGCTTTCAAATAAAAATGTGTAATATTGGTGTGAAATTTTTGAACTTTACGGTGCCCCCTAAAAGTGCAGACCTTTATATAATTGGGGAGAAGGGAAAGCTTGGATGGTACATGAGTTACAATACATTGGATAAGGAGGATAAATGACGGCAGCACAGTTATATAAGGAATTAAAGGAGAGGGTTACAGGGGATATGCTGCATTTAAGGCTGGGAATGGCAGAAGGGAAACTTGACAGCATTTTTCGGGCATTTCACACGGAGATGCTTTGCTTGCGTGCCTGCACAGTGGAACAGGAGAAAGAGCAGGTAAACTTTGGCGGCAGCATCAGCCTTGACAGCCCTGAGGTTATGGGCACATTTAAAGTGTCTGTAACGGTAACTGATGGACGGTTTAATGGTACAGTTGCATTATCCTGTGTTGGAAATTATATGTTAAAAGATTTTTTCCCTAAGGTACCTATGCTGGCCCATTGTCCCTACAGCGAATTTCAGCTTTCCTATCCGGTGATTTACGGTGAATTGGAGTCTATAGAGCGGGGGATGGAGGTTACGGGAACGGCAGAGAGCAGCGATGGAGGGGATTGCTGGGTGCCATACAAGGGTTTGCTGGGAAACCATTTAAAATTTCATGCTTTTTACTTTGAGGATATAAGGGGGAACGGATTGGTAAATATAGATTTTCAGATAGACAGCTCCGGTATTTTTTCTGCTGTAAATATTGTAAATTCCCTGCATAAGGATTTATCAAAAGATTCCTGTTCCCTATGTTTTTCCATTCGCATGAAAAAAGGAGAATTTTCAAAAGAGCCCAGTTCCTTTTTTCTATGTATTGTGGAGATGAAAAAGCCAGAGATGAAGCTTCAGATACCTATGTTTACAAATAGCCCATTTATCAAAGCAAGTGCGTATTTTTCCCCTGTTTTATCCGTAAAAAATGTAGTGGACTTTCTCGTTGATTTATTTCACATTGAAATGGCAGATGTCAAAAATCTTATGCCGGAGGATGCATTTTTGTCCTCCTTTGGCTTAAAGTATGTGGGAATTTATTTGGAGAACAATTGGGAAAGGCCTATGGACATTAAGCAGGTGGAATGTGCCTTTGCAATGAGCCAGCCTTGGAACACTCCCATACCAAATCTGACATTAGATGACTTTCAAGTGACCTTGGAGGCGTCTAGATGGAATCCGGATGAAAAGAAAGCAATCGTAACAGGAACTGTTTTTGCTGCTGCCAGTGTAACAGTGGGAAAATATATGTTAACAGGCATGGTAAAGGGTTACATGCCCCAGATGCTTTTTGAGGGGAAGTTGGCGCTTTTTCGGCAGGGCTCCAACCTCACAGAGCAGGGGGAGGAGAATTTGTCTCTGGCAGAGCTTGCCCACACATGCAATGCACCCCTTCCTGAAAAATGGACAGGCAATAATCTTATCGCTTCACTTTATGTCAGCGGTGATGCTAAGGAGCATATACTGCAAATATCTTCCTTTGCAGAAAATGTTTTGACAATCAACATTGGAAATCTGCCCATTCGTTTAGAGAGCATTGGCGCTAATGTTACTATTGCCCCATCCGGTATTGCCTTTGGAATAGACGGCATTGTTTCCTTTGGAAGCGGTAATGATTATTTTGTTTTATTTTTATCAGCCTGTTACAATAAGGGATGGAGATTGCAAGGCTCCTTAGAGCAGGGGACAGTCAAAATAGGTGCTCTTTTAGAGCAAATGTTTCAAATAGACAAAAAAGTTATTAGTGATAAGGCAATCCATATTGAACTGGATGGTTTTTCTCTTTCTTATGAGACTGGTACAGGTCAGTTGGAGCTGTATGCGTCTTTTCGCACCTGTTGGTTTGAAATTTTAGGGTATAAGCCTGAATTGGGCGGGAGCATTCGTCTGCTAAAGGAAGAGAAGAGCCATGCGTTAAATGCATCCGCTGCCATGTATTTGGAGATTGACAAATTCAAACTGCTTGTACAGGCAGATGATTTTTACAATGATAAAGCAAGAAGTTTTTTGTTTCGCCTGATGCTGGATGAAAAGTATTTGCAGGGTGTTTACTGGAAAAATGAAGCCGGTGATGAAATTATCACCATATCTATGGGAGGAATTACACTGGGGGAGATAGTACAGTCGCTGCTTCGGGTTATCAATCCAAACAGTAAAAGCCGTCTGCCAAAGCCGTGGGACGTGCTGTATCAAATATCCTTGTCTGCTTTTTCCCTGACATTTAATGTGACGAAAAAAACAATTACATTCTGGATAGAGATTGGATTGAATATTGCAGGTATTATTCAGATAGACAAAATAGGGCTTGAGTACGAGGATAATCATCTTTGTTATGTGATGACCGGTTCTGTCCTATCAGAAAAATATCAGGAGAAACCTTTGAGGTGGGATGCCATAAACAGTGCTCCGCCTGTGCCCAGCACTCAGAAAACGAAGCTTTATTTTGTGTGTATGGGACAGCACCTGGATGTCAAGACGGAGGGGAATAGTATACCAGAGATTATTGAGAACTTATCAAAACAGTTAAATTCTCAAGAGCCATCTGTAGGGTATTGCCAGGAAAACGGATTTTTGTTTGCCCTGGATTTTGTGATTGCAGATATGTTTCGTTTTAGGGCGGTTTTTATAGATCCCAAGCTTTATGGAGGTCAGATTGTTGTCAATGCATCCAAGGATTCTCCTATTGCAATGTTAAATGGTTTACAGTTAGAATTATTGTATAAAAAAATCAGCGATGATGTGGGAATGTTCGCCTGTACGGTCATTGTACCTAAGAAATTTTCCGTGATACAATTAGGAGCGGTAACGTTTTACATAGGGAAAATTCATGTGGAAATCTACACAAATGGCAGCTTTTTGGTGGATTTGGGCTTTCCCCACAATGGAGATTTCTCCCAATCTTTTGGTTTAGAGTTTGGAATTTACACAGGGCGGGGAGGATTTTACATAGGGGTATTAAAGGGAGATGCGGTGAAAAAAGTTCCAAAGGTAAAAAACGGCAGCTTTTCCCCAGTGATTTTAGTGGGAATTGGGATATCCGCAGGACTTGGGCGCTCCTTTGATCTTGGTATTGTAAAGGGAGGAGTGTCCCTTATGCTCACTGGTATTTTTGAGGGAGTTTTAGGGATTTTTCATCCGTCCGGGGACAAGACAGGAGATAAGGGGGAAGATATCTATTATTATGTGAAGGCTATGGCGGGAATTAGCGGCTCCTTATTTTTAAGTGTGGATTTAAAAATTATTACAATTCGTGCATCTGCCCGAATCAGTGCGGCCTGCATGGTTACGCTGGAAAGTTATCAGGACAGCGTGGTGGAGGTTGAGTTGGAATTAGAGCTTTCAGCTTATATTAAGATTTTATTTATCAAAATTGAATTTTCCTTTTCTTTTCACCAGACCGCATCCTTTCGCATTGCAAGTTCCGCAAAGGCTCCGTGGGAGCTTGCCCGTGAGTATCCGCAGGATGTAAAGCTTCGTCAGCGTTTTTTTGGTGACGGCGTTGAGACAGCGGCGGCAAGGGAATCATTATTTCCGGTAAAAAAGCTTGGGGAGTGGGAGGTAAGTGTACATCTAGTTCCCCTAATTTCTATTACCAATCCAACAGAACTGCAAAGAGAATATTGTATGGCCCTTATTGGAACAATGGAGGATGAGGATTTCAAAAAAATCCTGGAGATGCTTTTGGAGTGGATTTTATGTATAGAGGAGGAGGGAAAGGTTTATGCAGACATGGTGAATGGTCTGGATAGTGAAGATATTTGGAAGCTGCCTTTAGATGTTTTGTACAGATTCCTACAGCAAAATATAAAGCTTCATATAGGAATCATGCCAAATGGAAAAGATAGCAGCGGCGTGACGTATCCTATGCCATCCCAATTATCATTACAAGTAAACGAGACCACTGTTTCCTATGGGAATATATTTGTGGAGGAAAGCTATTTTGAAGAACTGACAGCTTATTTTGCAAAGCTAAATGCAGATCCAAGCTATAAACCGGAAAACAGTATAAATACAATAAATACGAAAGGAATAGAAAACAATGAAAATGCAAAGCTTGTGTTAAATGATTGTATGGTATTGGATTACTATTGTATGATTTTGTCGGAACTGCTGGCGCGCTTAAAGATGCTGTTTAAAAAGGTGGTTGTTCCCACAAATAATTTGAGTGAGTGTATTTTACTGTATTGCGGGAATGTAAGGGATGTACTGAAGGAAAACCCTGATTTAAAAATAAATTCCGTCATATTACCAAAGGTAAATTACCTATTAACTAAGGAGGATACCTTAAAGGGGTTGCAGGAGTTGTGTAATGTCTCTGTCTGGGATAATTTATCCGACAAAAGCAGTCTGCTGTGTCTTGGTAAATCATTGGAAATGGATGTGGAGTTTGACAATGAAAGGGCAGGGATGACGGCGGAACAGGCGGCAGCAGTATTTTATGTGCGCTGCTCCACAGAGGATATTTTTTATTTAAGGCAGGCAGAAGGGGTAGCGGAGGAAGTCAAAAAAAAGTTAGAGCAAAAAGGGAAGAAAATGCAGGAGGCTGCAGAGTGGGAATGTAGGGTGCCGTTTTCTATGGAAATAAATCTGGGACTTCCCTCCCCCTATGTAGTTTTAGCGGGAGATACAATAGTGAGAATTGCCAAGATGCTGGCTCTTTTGGAGGGGGCATATGACAGTGAGGATTGGAAAAGCTTTCGGCGGAAGTTTTTGGAGGAGAACGGACAGAAGGAAAATCAGGTGTTAGAGAAATACCATGTTCATTGCAGCACCATGATTGTGGAGGATAAAAATATAGAAAGCCTGTATCGCCGCATTTATCCTGATTTTCAAGGAGAACCATGTAAGCGGGGACTGTGGGAGGAAACTATATTTCAGCCAATGCGGGATATTGTGCTTATGGAGGTGACCACAGGGGAGGGAAACTTAAAAAATCTTATGGATATTTATGGGGAGGAGGCTGTGATAGGTGCAGCTATGGAGGAGCGTATTACATTAAAGGGGAAACAGGAGGTTAGCATTTTACTGCCAAAAGCGCTGCCCATAGAGCTGGTCAGAGAAAATATAATGCCATGGGCTAAGGAAATAGGAGCAATGGTGTCTAGATTCTTTTTGCAGGGGCTTAGGATTTGGAAACCGGAGAATAAAGGGGAGCTTTGGAGGACAGAGAATCTAGGGGAACGCAAGCTTCTGCCTATCTATAAGCTTCTGCAGCAGCAGTTTACTTTGGATATTCACCATAGCTTGCATATGAAGCTTTGGTTGGAGAATGATTTATGTGACTGGATTTTTCCCGATACAAAGGAAGTGATTCAATCACAGGAGCAAATTGAAAAACTGCTTCCAACAGAGGTAATGCCCCAAATTAAAATGCCAGAGGTAATGCCCCATTGTGTCAGTCAATGCCGCTGTCAAAGCTTATTTGATGTGTGTACTTTGGATGAGAAGGATTCCTTGGCATGGCTGCCGGAGAGCTTTAGAGAGGAAATGAGAGAATGGAGGGCGGAGCCAAAGCTTTTGTGCGGCAAGCAGGAGATAGATTATCAGTGGATTTCTACAGTGGATATAGCCGTAAAGCGGATAGATGAAAATATATATCAGGTTCAGGGGGCAGCTGCGGGGGACAGATTGTACTTGAGGGAATTAAAAAATATCGAGATAACAAAGCTGGATATGGCATATTATCCCTCCGCCTTGTCCTCCACTCAAAATCAGCTGTTTTGTGTGCCGAAGGAAAACTGCAGGCTTATTAAAACGAATTTATCCGTGCAGACCCATATGGGGCCTGTGTATTTATCTAATGCGGGAGAAGAAAAAGGTGAGAGGGAGGCTTCGTATGAATACAGTGGGGGATTGGAGAATGAAAAACAATTTTTAGAACTGCTGTGGCAGTGCTCGGTGATTGGCGGGGGATTTTGGATGTACTGTGAGGGAATGCCGGCGGAGGTGTTTGGGGCAGAGGGGGCAGGCTGCTTAAAGCTGATAGCCCAATTGCCAGATTTTGAAGGGGCCAAGAAGGCGGCAAATGGTATATTTACAGAGGGAAAATATGACAGTTATGCATTTTGGGAGGAGGAAAAGCAGGTATATGTGCCCGCTTATCCCCCAGGCTGTGTGGGCTTGGAGGCTGAGTTTTGCCAGGAAAAGGAATTAGAGGAACTGTACCAGATGATGAGTTATGTGGTCTGGGCTGACGGTGAGAAAATGGAATCCGCTCCTATATTGCCTCAAAAGCAGGGAGAAAAAATGGTGTATCCTTTTTGTATTCCTATCTATAGGCTGGTGGACGGCAATCATGTATACAGCGGGGTAGGTAAAGAATTTTTGTTGGAAATTGGTCTTAGGGATGTGTTGGGAAACTATGTAAAAACAGGAGAACTCACAATAAAAGGCGAGTATAATGATGAATTGTTATCTGTTGGCGAGTTTCCATATACTAATGCATGTTATCAGATTGTGGATACAAAAGAGGGGATAAAACTAAAACTTACCATAGAATATAAAGAACAAACAAGTTTGCCTCACAAAAAGGCGGCTGGTATAGCAGGGGCAGAAGGACAGGAGGAGAGATGGGAGCAGGCTTTGGCTAGGGCGCAGACTGCCATGGAGCAGCTGGCATGTAAAGATATTGGTGTTTCAGTGCAATGTTCTTTGGATGATAACGAATATGATTTTTCACAGGAGCAGTTGAGCAGACTGCGGATATACACCAGACAGTTATATGAAACATTATTAGGGAAAGTATCAGGAAAGGAGAAAGAGACCAATAACACCAATGGGGTAGAAACACAAGAGTTTGATATTTTATTAAAAGAGAAGGAAACACAGAAGATTTATCCTTTAAGCGTTCAATTGAAAATACAAAGAACCAGCTGTTCTCAGTCGTTTTGTGAATTGCTGGAGGATGAGAGAATATATTGTGTGACTTCGGTATTGCCCCCGTCGGAAGAAATGCATGAAACTGTAAAAATCGGCGAAACCTTATTGGGTGAGGGAGGAAATGGCATTTATTGTATCCCGCCGAATTTTATTCAAAAATTGTGGGTGGCGCCTTATCAGTATGAAAAGAAACAAACACCACATTTTTATGCTATAAAGCCCTTTGCCACATCTTTGGTGACAAGAAATCTTACGGTTACATTGCTTAGCGGCGAGACAAAGGAGTGTACCTATCAGAACTGTGACTTAAATGCATGGATGTTCCGATTTTTAGAAGATGTGGAAAGGCTCTTAGGAGGCAGTGAGGTTTGTCATGCTGCCATGGAATGTCCGAAGGAGTTAGATGAATTGGTGGAAGCAAAAAGAAGACTAGGAGATGCCTGCGCAGACAGAGTAGAGTCTGTGTGTGAGGAATTTACGGAATCCCAACAGGCAAGGGATATGTTTCGGGAACATTATATGGGGGATTTGACTAATGTACAGAAAATGGATTTAGTGGCTTCCTATCAATCAAATTTTCAGACAAGAGAGAAGTGCAGGGCAGAAATTGCGTTGTTTGGAAGTGATGTGCTGTATCCGGAAAAGCTGCTGGATAAAAAATCTGAATTTTGTTTGTATTCCTATCGCTCACAGCAGGAGAATACGAAAGAGCAATTAAGGATGGGGTTAAAGAATCTGGAATACAATATTGAATCAGAAGAAAAATACGACAGTTCCCAATGGATTCGGCTCAATGAGCCCCTTACCTCTGAAGATTTGAATTTACAGGCAGATTATGGGATACCTCATCCTCTGATGCAATGTCCAGATGGCCCTACCTTGGTAAGGCAGTGGTGTATGGAGTCTTTGCAATTTCCCTGTTGGGAGTATTATTTGGAGGTGTGCTGCATTCCAAGAAAACAGTATATATTGTATATAAAAATAAAGCTTGGAAAAGAATTAACGAGTATGCTGAGAAACCGGCAAGAGGATTTATTTGATGTGATGGCAGCTTATGACTGCCAGAGAGATGAAATTTTGGAGAAGTTGCAGAAAGAAGATTGGAAAACATTGTATAGCAGCATGGTATCTATAGCAAACAGAGCGGCGTTTGCATTGCCTAATGAAATACAGACGGAAAATGGTTTTGCTGAAGAGGAAGCGGTTCTTGCTGTGACGTTTTATCAGAACGGAAAATTTCATCTTGCTGTGGAGGAGGTGACTTCTGTACTGTCTGGGCTAAAGATTTTGCCAAAGATAAGTGAGAAGCCGAAAAATACAATAGGAGATAAGATAACATTTCTCTTGACGCTGGAGGGGATTTCTATTTATCAATACAATGAAATACAATCCTTTGGCTATATCGTTCAAAACGAAAATTTATTTCCTGACAATGGGCTGCATATAAGAGAGGAATTTATCGTTACTTCCCAGGAAGTGGGAACAAAGGCAATCAAGATGCTGCCGAAATATAGGATAAAGATAGAAGAAAAGTCTGTGGAGGGAGCCGTAAAGCAGGTCTGGGATACCCTTCGTCTTACAGAGGAGACGCTTCAGGCAGATATGGAGGTCAATTTTTGCTATGATGTGACGGATAATCAGATTGGACTGCAGATGAGAATGCCGGTTACGCTTTCTTTGGGGGGAGAGTCTTTGGAGGAGCTTGTGAGCCATATTGACACTTGGCTCAAGGAACATGGATACAAGCTGAGTGACGGACAGTTGGAATTTGTCGTGTATGTGTACGATAGTATGAAAAATAAAATATTGGAAGCGGTTTTAGAAAACTAGCATCCGTTTCAAAGTCACGAAAAGCTTGGGAAGCCATAGACACAAAAAGACACAAATCCGTATGTAAAAAATAGATTTGTGTCTTTTTGTTTCAGAATTATATTTTGTATTATGCAAACATTTTTTTGACAGTTTGGTAGGCCAGCTTTGGTCGGCGGTATTCATCTACAATACCTTTGTTATTCATAGTTCGCGGCCGTCCGCCAAACCATTCATCGCTGACGCGGATATCACAAAACTGCCAGATATAAACGCCGATACAGTCCTCATAGGAAAGTACGGCCGAAAGCTGACGCTCTAAAGCCTCCGCCTGGTATTCCTCCGTCCACTTAGAGTGGTAGGCATTGCGGCAGCCATATATTCCTCCGGCGCCGATTTCGGTAATCATAAATGGTTTTCCTGCCCCCTCGGTTTCCTTTTGCACCCACTGGTACAAGTCATCTAGGTATTCCTCCGGCGGCGTGTCGTGATACCAGAGAGGATAGATATTGTAGGAAACCACATCCGGCAGTCCAAAGCAAATATCTGTCTTAAATTTACAGCTGGCAAAGGAGTGAGGGCGGGAGCTGTCAAGTTGTTTTACAAGGTTAAGCTGTGCTTCATAGCATATCTTTCCATATTCTGTCTCGCTGGCACATTCATTTAAAATGCCCCAGATATAGATGGAAGGGTGGTTGTAATGTGCGGTTATCATTTCATGAATTACTTGCTCTGCCTGCTGTTCAAAATAAGGATTTCGCATATCCTCCTCGCTTAAGCCCCTGGCATGGTTTTCCTCCCACACTAAAATTCCCTGCTCATCGCACAAATCCAGAAATAGTTCATCATTGGGATAATGTGCTGTTCTGACGGAATTGGCTCCTAGATGTTTGAGTAATTCCAAGTCTGCGGCCATGGCAGCATAGGGCAGTGCGCAGCCGAATTGAGGGTGGTCTTCATGTCTGCAAAGTCCTTTGATTTTTAGCTTTTGGCCGTTTAACAAAATATGTTTTCCCTCAATCTTAATTTCCCGAAAACCAAAACGGTCAATAGTATCATCAATCTTTTTGTCATTTTGAAGAAGATAACCTTTTATTTTATAGAGCTTTGGACAATCGGCAGTCCAAGGTATTACATTGTCGAAGATTTGCGTGCTTTTTAAGGTGATTTGTGAATTTGCATCAAGATTGACATTCTCCCATAGAATGGTGTTGTCCCCAAGTTCAGCCTGTACAGCGAGGCAAGTAGGAGAGTTCTCTATATTTTCTATGCAGACTTCAACTTCGGCCTGCCATTTTCCTTGGTTTTTGGATGGTGTTACATGAATCCATTTAATGTAAGCGCCTGCAAGCTCTTGGAGAATTACTGGTCTGCTTACGCCGTCGTAGGACATATAGTCATTAGGAATGTGGAGGGCGCTTTTTTTACTAAAACGGTTGTTTGCTCGGACGGTCAAAGTATGTTCCCCTTCCTCCAAATTTCTTACAATTACGTCAAAAATCGTGTAGGCGTTATAGTGGGAGGCAATTTGTTTCCCGTCTAAAAAGATAGATGCTGTATGACTGACACCTTTGAACTCCAAGCGAATATTTCCTTTCGCATAAAATGAGGTAGTATAATCCCCCTCGCCTCTATAGTGGTTAAAATCAGGGTGGCTTTCCCAGCAGCAGGGAGTGGCAACCTGATAGATTTGGCCTGCATGTTCCCCTTGACGTGGAGAGAAATCCCAAAGACAGCCTGTCAACTCTTTTTCCTTTCTGATTTCATGGGTGCAAAATCCTCGTATCATAATATCCTCCTTCTTTGTTAATAATTCTATGTTTAAAAATGTAAAAAATTTATTATTCCAGATTTTTACATGGAATATCATGGTTTATGTAAATATGTTTTACCATGTTGACCCCGACTTTTCAATGGAGTATACTTACTTAAAATTGATATATTCTCATATGAGATAATATAATAGTAAAATGAGTTATAAGGAGGGAATCAGCAGTTTTTATGTTGCGAGTGATAAAAATAGGAGAGAATACAATGCATGACGGTACTTTTTTCGTGGACCGCCCTCAAGGCCATCCGGTCTATCTGCTGCTTTTGGTGAAATCTAAGGCAAGATTTTATGTGGAGAATGAATGGCAGGATACTCCTGCTCATATAGCTGTCCTTTTTAAGCCAGGGCAAAAACATTTATATGGCCCAGCTGCAAATGAGAATGCAGATATTTTTCCGGCCTATGTAGATGATTGGATGCATATTGAAAGTCATACATCCTTACTTACAGAACATTTTCCTTATGGAAAACCGGTTCTTTTGCATAAATCAGAGGCCTTTTACCATTTATTTCATTTAATTTACAGTGAATTTTACAGCGCAGCTCCCCATAAAAATACAATTATAGATGCCCTGACCAACGCATTACTGCAAAAGCTGTTAGATGAAAGCAGAACAGAGGAATTTCCTGATATTTATTATCAGCTTGTCTCTCTTCGGGAAAAAATATATTCCTTTCCCCAGGAGGACTGGAGTGTGGATAGAATGGCGGAGGAACTGCACATTAGCAGTGGTTATCTTCATACCCTCTATAAACATTTCTTTGGTGTTACCTGCATTGGAGATGTGATACAGAGCAGAATACAGGCGGCTTGTGAGCTGTTGACCTCCACTTCTAAATCTGTGGAGGAAATTGGCGGGTTGTGTGGGTATCACAATACAGAGCATTTTATCAGGCAGTTTAAAAAGGTAATGACTGTGACTCCTGCCAAATTTAGAAAATAATGTAACATTAACAGTATTTTAGGGGTATGAATAATATAAATCTTGTATGAAAGCAGTATAGTATGGTATGATATGTCTTAAGAAATAACCTGAGCAGCAGGGAGAATGCTGTAAAATAATAATTTTTGAAAAAGGAGAAATCAATGAATATTATAGTAACTGGAGGAGCCGGATTTATTGGCAGTAATTTTATTTATTTTGAATTAGACAAGCATCCAGAGGATAGAATCATATGTTTGGATGCCCTGACATATTGTGGCAATTTGGCTACTTTGGATGAGGCAATGAAAAATCCTCAGTTTCGTTTTGTAAAGGGAGATATTGCGGACAGAGAGACGGTGTTTTCACTGTTTGAGGAGGAAAAGCCTGATATAGTAGTAAATTTTGCGGCGGAGTCCCATGTGGACCGCTCTATTGATAATCCAGAGATTTTTTTAAAGACCAATATTATGGGAACACAGGTGTTGATGGATGCCTGCCGCAAGTATGGGATTACCCGCTACCATCAGGTATCCACCGATGAGGTGTATGGTGATTTGCCTTTGGACAGACCGGATTTGTTTTTTACGGAGGACACTCCAATTCATACATCTTCCCCATATTCTTCCTCCAAGGCAGGAGCCGATTTGCTTGTACTGGCATATTACCGCACGTATGGTCTGCCGGTTTCTATTACAAGATGCTCTAACAATTATGGACCATATCATTTTCCGGAGAAGCTGATTCCGCTTATGATTAGCAGAGCACTGGCAGATGAGGCACTTCCGGTTTATGGAAAGGGTGAAAATGTTCGTGATTGGCTTTATGTGAAGGATCATTGCTCCGCTATTGATTTGGTCATGAGAAAGGGACAAGTAGGGGAGGTTTACAATGTGGGCGGACATAATGAAAAGACTAATTTGGAAGTGGTAGAGACAATTTTACAGCAGCTAGGAAAACCAGAAAGCTTGATTACTTATGTGACTGATCGTCCGGGACATGATATGAGATATGCCATTGATCCTACAAAGATTCATAGAGAACTTGGATGGTTGCCGGAGACCAAATTTGAAGATGGCATTAAAATGACAATACAATGGTATTTGGATAACAAAGAATGGTGGCAGAATATACTGAGTGGAGAATACCAAAATTATTTTGAAAAAATGTATGGTGAAAGGCTGTAGGTGGAAAGGTTAGGTTTGGAACATGAAGGTTTTAGTGACAGGTGTTAAGGGACAACTTGGATTTGATGTGATGGAGCAGTTGAATAAGTGTGGAATAGAAGCAGTGGGCACAGATGTGGAGGAGATGGATATTACTGACAAAAAGGAAGTGGAGACTGTTCTGCTGTCAGAAAAACCGGATGGGGTGATTCACTGTGCCGCTTATACAGCAGTAGATGGGGCTGAGGATAACGTGGATTTGTGCCGAAATATAAATGCAGAGGGGACAAAAAATATTGCAGAAATTTGCAGGAAATTGGACTGTAAAATGATGTATATCAGCACAGATTATGTATTTGACGGACAAGGGGTAAGGCCATGGGAGCCTGATGATGAGCGCCGCCCGTTAAATGTGTATGGGCAGACAAAGTGTGAGGGGGAGGAAGCAGTGGAGAAGTTATTGGACAAATATTTTATTGTTCGCATTGCTTGGGTGTTTGGTCTGAATGGAAATAATTTCATAAAAACCATGCTGCGTTTAGGCAAAACGAAAGATAGTCTTACAGTGGTTTCAGATCAAATTGGTTCTCCCACTTATACCTATGATTTGGCAAAATTGTTAGTAGATATGGTACAGACAGAGGAGTACGGAAAATATCATGCCACCAATGAGGGATTGTGCAGTTGGTATGAATTTGCCTGTGAGATATTCAGACAAACGGGAATTGCAGTAGAGGTAAAACCGGTGAATAGTGAGGAATACCAGGCAAAGGCAAGACGGCCCTTTAACAGCAGAATGAACAAAGACAAACTGGAGGACAGAGGATTTCAGAGGCTGCCGGATTGGAAGGATGCACTGCACCGTTATTTGCTGGCATTGCATGAGATAGAAGATGAAATAGATTAAATGCTGATTGGTTTAATGCTAAATGCTTCATACGATATACTATGGATGTAATTTAGATAGATGAGAGAGGAAAGATAAAATGGGAAAAATTACTGTGACAACATGTGAGATTGAAGGGCTTTGTATTATAGAGCCTACAGTGTTTAAAGATGAAAGAGGATATTTTGTGGAGACCTACAATCAAAATGATATGAAACAGGCAGGTCTGGATATGGAATTTGTGCAGGATAACCAATCTATGTCCTCTAAGGGAGTGCTTAGGGGTCTGCATTTTCAAAAGCAATATCCTCAGGGGAAGCTGGTGAGGGTAATTCGGGGAAGTGTTTTTGATGTGGCGGTAGATTTGAGGGAACAATCCAAAACCTTTGGAAAATGGTTTGGAGTGGAACTGAGCGCTGAAAATATGAAGCAATTTTATGTGCCAAAGGGTTTTGCTCATGGTTACTTAGTGTTATCCGATGAAGCAGAATTTTGCTATAAATGTACAGATTTTTATCATCCAGGTGACGAGGGTGGACTTTTGTGGAACGATCCAGAGATTGGGGTACAATGGCCCATTGAGGAGGGAATGAAAGTGACTCTCAATGACAGAGACAGTCAGTGGAAGGGCTTATCAGATACTTTTCATTTTAAATAATTATTTGAATATTTGAATAAGTTAGTTGGTATAAAAATACCTTTACCCAAACATAAAATATATGATAAAATAAAAGGAGAAATAACTTATGAAGGGCATTGTTTTAGCAGGGGGATCAGGAACGAGACTGTATCCTCTTACAATGGTTACATCTAAGCAGTTATTACCAATTTATGATAAACCTATGATATATTATCCATTATCCGTGTTGATGAATGCAGGGATTCAGGATATTTTAATTATCTCCACACCGGAGGACACCCCTAGATTTGAGACGCTTCTTGGGGATGGACATCAATTTGGAATTTCTCTTACATATGCTGTGCAGCCTTCCCCTGACGGATTAGCCCAGGCATTTATTATCGGAGAGAAATTTATAGGGCATGATTCCGTGGCGATGGTTCTAGGTGATAACATTTTTGCCGGACATGGTTTGAGAAAACGCTTGGTAAAGGCAGCATCTCAGGAACAGGGTGCAACTGTGTTTGGCTATTATGTGGATGATCCTGAGCGTTTTGGTATTGTTGAATTTAACAGAGAGGGAAAGGCGATTTCTATAGAAGAGAAACCAGTAAAGCCAAAGAGTAACTACTGTGTTACGGGATTGTATTTTTATGATAATCAGGTGGTGGAATATGCGAAAAATTTAAAGCCCTCTCCAAGAGGAGAACTAGAGATAACAGATTTAAATCGCATTTATCTAGAGAAGGGCAAATTAAATGTGGAGCTTTTAGGTCAGGGCTTTACTTGGCTGGATACGGGAACCCATGAGTCTTTAGTGGAGGCAACTAACTTTGTCAAGACTGTGGAGACCCATCAACATCGAAAAATAGCCTGTTTGGAAGAGATAGCATACCTTAACGGCTGGATTACAAAGGAGCAGCTTCTTCGAGATATGGAGCCTTTAATGAAAAATCAGTATGGCAAATATTTAATGGATGTGTTGGAAGGCAAATACATTGATTGATATTTTTGCAGATATTTCATGAATTATCTTACCAACCATTTATACTTCTGTTTACTGTGGGTAAATGACTATGCTGACATGTTAAAGAGGATGCTTTTTATTTACAAGCTATAAGATAGTATTGTAATCAATGCAGCTGCATTTGGCTGCTATAGCAATGTAATGGAGGGATAGAAATTATGGAAGAAAAGAAATCAAAAGATGATAGAGTGGAAGAAAATCTGGAGCGGTTAGTGAAAAGTCAAAGACCGCTGTTTTGTAAATATTGCCATGGCAATATGGTTTTTGCTGGGGGAGGGTTATATCGCTGCGAAGATTGCGGATATGAAACTCTGGATGATTTTGGAAAGGTAAAGCAGTATTTGGAGGAGCATGGCACGGCAAAGATTTGGGCAATTTCTGAGGCAACAGGGGTGAGAGAACGCACAATAAAAGTTTTTTTAAAGCAGGGAAGGGTTCAGATTCCAGAGGGAAGCGACTGCTATATTAAATGTGAAAAGTGCGGCTGTAATATTAAGTTTGGTAGGTTTTGTCCAGAATGTGTCAGAAAGCTTTCAGGAGGTCTGCAGTCTAAATTGGTGGAGGAGATGGGAGAAAAACCTAGGGTGGTGAGAGAGCCGGAAACAGGAAAAATGTATTTCTTAAATAGGGATAATCGCTGATAAAATTTAATTACAATAAAAATACTATGAACAAAGCTGGGGCGGATTGGTGTGAATGATAGTTCTTTACACCAATCCGCCCATATTGTTTAGTGTTTGATTTATGTTGATACCTTTTACTTACCACTGCTTACTGTTAGATAGTTTCTTTTACTATATATTCGTTGACGCTGGCAGTAAAATCAAGTATTGCATTATAGTCTGGTTCTTCGGGCAGGGAGGTATTTTGTTCAGCGTAAGCCAATCGTTTTTCATAGGTATCTAGGATTTCATAGAATTGTGCCGTTGGCTGTCGGTTATCATCTAAATATTCTCCCAGGCGTATGGACATGAGCAAATCATGTTCTTCTTTACGATAAGTAATAATTTCTTCCTTTTCTAAAATATCAATACACATCATATAAAGTCGAATTAAATGCATCATATGCTTGCCTAATTTGTTGTGTTCTATTGCATTTTTATTGCGTTTTCCGATTTTTGCATATTCTTTCACAATATTTTGCATTTCTGCCCACATACAGTTGTAATCCCGAAGAGGATAGTGATGTAAATGGATATCCATATAGATTTCCGTGTCGTATTCCTCCTGAACAGATTTATCAATATAGAGGGAGATAGCATCTTCTGGAAAGGAAAAATATCTTCCCGGAAAGGTAAAAAATGCATTTTTAACACTGTTTAATATATGTTGTTCCCGCCTTGACTGGTCTGATAATCGAGAGGCTTTATTGTCCAGCCTGCGGAGCTGAGCGGCGGCATATCCTCCAAAGGAGTGAATCACCCTTCTAGATAGAAATAAATGGCGATTTTCCAGCAGTTTTGCACCAATAGGTGAAAGATAAAGATAATATTCTTTAGTATTGCCAAGCAGTTCCATGGTATTTGGATTGGCATTTGTCAGCAGGGATATAAGTTTGTTAAAGGAATAGATGGAGGTGTCTGTGTTTTGATGGACAAATTGCTGAAAATCTTTTCCTACTAAAATTTCCCTCTTGCTGTTAAGAGCACATCCTCGAAGGTCTATATCGCTATGCTCAGTAGCTGTGCCATAGGCATGGCTGCCTCCTAAAGTTAAAAGGATAATTTGATTTCCTAAGTTTGGCTGGGTTCTTAAAAAATCATATTCTGTTGATTTCAGTTTTTCTTTTATGTGAGTTAGATTTGTGTTTGTCATATCATATCCTTTATTTACATTTTACTCGTTTTGGTTTGGAAAAATCACTGTAGTATTTTGTCTTTCCAATCATAATATAACAGCGTATCCGAACAAAATAGTTCTTCTTTCTCTTCAATTTTTTAAAAGTAAAAGTTGTTGTTTTACTTTTTTTAACGGAAGCCTTCTTTTGAATTTTTTTGAAGTTCTTTGTGGTGGATAATTGTACTTCATAGCCTTTACATGCCGCTTTTTTCCAAGAAACCTTTACAGTTTTTTTCTTGGGGGATTTGGGATTTTTTAATTTTACAGTTTTTGGCTTCGTACTTGCAACGGTTAGCTTGGAGAAATTGCCGTAATAGAATAGCTTGTTTTCCAGCTTATAAGCTCGTATACGAAATTGATAGGATTTACCAGGAGAAAGTTTTGCGACCGTATATCGGTTGGAGGCAGTTCGGGCAATTAGCTTCCATGCGCCGCCCTTATATTGGAAGATGGCATAACCGGAAATACCGGCAACCGGATTCCATGTTAAAGAAACAGTTTTGGTGCTGTTTTTGTTCATCCTTAAGCCGGAAGGGATGCTTATTGTCAGCTTAGCCTTATAGTTGGTTTTATAGGAAGCACCACATAGTTTACAACTATACAGTGTATATCCCGGAGCGCCATATGTAGGTTTTACTGTTTTGTTCACATAGCTGTGAGGTATTTTGGAGATTATTTGTACATCCTTGGTCTGGCAGTCGTTACAAGTCCCTGTTTTTTCACCATTTTCTGTGCAGGTTGCATTTTTTGTAATGGTGTAATTGGTAAAATTGTGAGGCAGCTTTTGGGTGTAGCTGTCTGTAATTTTATTGCCGCACCGTGTACAGGTATGTATGGTATACCCCTCCTGAGTGCATGTAGGAGCCATAACCGTATTTTGATAATCGTGTCCTAGAGAAGGAAGAGTTACGGTATCTTGTAAGCCGCATCGACTGCAGGTACCAATCTTTTCACCTTCTTGGGTGCAGGTTGGCTCTTTGGCTGTAGTGTAATTAGATACATTATGTCCTAGCGGTTCTGTGTATGTATCTTTTTTTGTTGTCTTACAATAAATACAAGTATGTAAAGTATAGCCTTTTTCAGTGCAGGTAGAGGGGATAACGGTATCTTGGTATTGATGTTCTGCCAGAGGAAGCAGCTCTGTAACTGTTTGATTGCAGCTGCTGCAATATCCGGTTTTTTCTCCTTGTTGGGTACAGGTGGATTCTTTTGTGATAGTAAATTCTGTAAATTGATGGGGAAGCTTTGCAGTAGTGGTATCTTTTATTGTAGTATTGCAGTTTACACACGTATGCTCCGTGTAACCCTCCTGAGTGCATGTAGGGGGAACAACAGTATCCTTGTAGCTGTGTGGTGCCAAGGGAAGAGCTTCGGAGGCGGTCTGGCTGCATCGGCTGCATGTGCCTGTCTTTTCTCCATGCTGGGTGCAGGTAGATTCCGTAGTAATCACATAGTTGGTTATATTATGTCCCAGCGGCTCTGTTTCGTTGTCCTTATAGGCAGTATGACAAGTGCTGCAGGTGTAGGTAGTATAGCCGCCCTCAGTGCATGTTGGAGAAGTAACCGAATGTTGATATTGGTGTTCTAGTTTATCTTTTGTCTTTTTTTGGATAGTTTGCTGACAAATGCTGCATGTACTTTTCTGCAGCTCCTCCTGATAACAGGTGGCTTCCTGCACGATAGTCCACTTGCCATAAGAGTGTTCGGTTTTTGGGATTTTTGTAGTTTCCCTGTACCCGCATTTTTTACATTGAGACTGCTGTTCACCTTCCTGAGAGCATGTGGCAGGCTTGGTAATAGTAGTAGTAAAATCGTGAGCCACAGTGATGGAGTAGGTCTGACTGATATCCGGTTTGTAAGCGGCCTGTACGGTAATAGTAGTCGTACCCGCCTTCAGCATATGGATGGCAATCAGGGAACCGGAAATATCGGTGGTTAAAATATTAGGGTCTGCCACTATAATGTTGAAGTTGTATTTGTGGGTGTATTCCGATATAACGTCTAGTTTTAAGTATAAATTTTCATTGACATCAAAGGACGGAGCATGGGTGTCCTCATATGCTCCTGTCTCCTGGGTATTCCATGTTGCCGTCCATTCCAGTGGAATATATGTATAACTTTCTGCATCACAAAGAGAACAGGCTAAATCAGCATAGCCGGTATCATAATCTAATGTACCAGGTACTATTTCATAGTGATGTCCTTCCCGCTCTACAGCAGTTGCTGCATGCTGAGAGAAATCATCACAGGATATCTCATAAAAGGTTGTGGTGTTATCCTTCCATGTATACCAGATAATATTATTGTGAATCACTGCAGGGGCGCAATCTGACAGATTGCCGTTCATCTGGTAGGTGCTGCCTATTTGATTGCCTTCTCCGTCAATAACAGCATAGCATACCTGTGTGCCTTCCTCCCAGAGTAGGGCAAAGCGCTGGTTGGAAATCTTTACAAGGTGGGGAGTGGTTGGATTTTCCTCTTCCTCCTTGTAGGAGGTGAGCCATTTTACAACAGGTGAGCCAATAGTTCCGTCAGTATTTTTGGCAGCAGAGGCAATCCATATATTTCTTGTATTGTTGCTGAAATTTACGTTTGTCTGGTCGATGGAATTACCTGCCACAAGGTAAGCGGAGTCGGAAATTTCAAAGCCGCCGATGGAAGCCCCTGTCACTAGAGAATTATCAGGATTCTCTGGAAAAGGAAGCATATCTACCACTGTGCATAGATTGTTTTGGGCTGGAACAAAGGTTCCGGCAGTGATGTTTGTTTTATATTGGAAAAGAGCGGCAGAGCGGGGATAAGCATTACCATGTTCTAATGCTATCATATGACCATCTTCAATATGTACAAATTGATTGAGAGAATTGCTGGCATAGCCCTCCCTGTAATTTTTTCTGTCTGTCATAGAGTCGGTTACTGTCATAGTTTTCATATTTATTTGAATGGCAAGAGTTGCCTGGTCATGAGAGCCATCTTCGTTGGCATACATTTCATGACAGGTGCGCACAATCAGGTAGTCGCCCTCATGAGCAAAATCGGCGGAGCCATACATAAAAGGATAAGTAGTATTACAATCTTTTAAGCTGCAGGAGGATACTTTTGTCCAGCTCTTAGTGTACTTGGTAATGCGAAAACATTCTACAGTATTAGATTCGGCTGTGTTTGACTGACCGCTTAAAATAAAATAGCTGTCCTGGGTTTCGTAGAAGCCTCCGAATATAGGAAGCTCAGAAGGAATAGTTTTGGAATCCAGAAGATTGTACAGGGTGTCATAATACTCGATTTGAATACCTGGGTCTGGGCCGCTGGCAAGACCGTTTTGCACGCGCATAATTCTGCCGTCGTCACAGCTTGTCAGGTAGGAATTGGGAATTTTGCTGTAATCTGTGTAATTTTGTCTGCTGTAATTGCTGCCAGAGTAGGATATGCAAGTGTCTGCCCCATATATTGCCCAAGGGCGGCTCAATGCGCATAGACCAGACAGCAGCAGAGTACTGAATAGCTTCCATCTTTTCATTTTTCATTTCTCCTTTTTATTTTTGGATTGGCAATTGGCAAAAACAATTTTTGTACAATTTCAACAAAAGAATAACAATATAAGTAATATTTTTATTATATCATGAAATGAAAAAATGGAACATGAAATTTTCTTTTTATCTATAATATGATACAATGATGCCATGGACAAAAAATACCTTTTCATTATATATTTATATGCAGAAATGTATTATGGCAGGTAGATTTTAGTATTTTGGGAGGGAAACAGCAAAAAGCCGATGAAACAGAACAAACAAAATAAGAAAACTAAATTTTTTGATGGAATAATGTCACATGATATACTGACGAAAACAGTGGTGGTATGTTTGATTGCTGCAGTGTGCACATTTTTATGGGGAAGCGCCTTTCCCTGTGTAAAGATAGGATATGAATTGTTTCGTATATCCTCCGATAATGTGTGGACACAGATAATGTTTGCTGGGGTTCGTTTTGCCCTGTCAGGTGTTCTTGTCATTATTATGGGAAGTTTTCTTGGGGGGAAAATGCTTCTTCCCGCCAAAACTTCCTGGGGAAGGCTTGTTATTCTAGCTCTGTTTCAGACTATAATACAATATATTTTCTTTTATATTGGCCTTGCCAGAACAAGCGGAGTAAAATCCTCTATTATAGAGGGAGCCAATACTTTTGTGGCAATCTTAATTGCCTGTTTTTTATTTCGCCAGGAAAAATTGACGGTTAAGAAGTCAGTTGGATGTTTATTAGGATTTGTAGGTGTGGTGCTGGTGAATCTTACAGGAAAAGGAATGGATATGCATATGACCTTGACCGGTGAGGGATTTATTTTGATTTCCACCATTGCCTATGGTGTTTCCTCTTCTCTCATTAAGCAATTCTCAACAAAGGACAATACCGTCATGCTCAGTGGATATCAATTTTTAGTTGGAGGAATAGTATTAACAATTTCTGGATTTCTTGGAGGAGGCAGGATTACTTATGTGGAGCCAAAAGGAATTTTAATGCTTTTGTATCTAGGGTGTATATCTGCGGTAGCCTATACCTTGTGGGGGATTTTGCTTGCCCACAATCCGGTGTCAAAGGTAGCGGTGTTTGGATTTATGAATCCGGTATTTGGAGTAATTTTGTCTGCATGGTGGTTGGGAGAGAGACAGCAGGCGTGGGGGTTGCGCACTTTTCTTGCCTTGCTGTTGGTGTGTATCGGCATTGGAGTGGTAAATTATAATAGAAAAAAATGTGATGAAAATTAGTCATAGGTTCATTGGGCTGGCTTGCAGCGCATATTTGAAAAGTGAGAGTTGAAAATATAAAACAATAGAGAATAGAATCCATATAATTTAGAGAAAGGGGCATTTTAGATGGGAATTACATCTGAAAATAAACCAAAAAAGCATATTAATATAGGTCTTGTGGCCCATGTGGACGCAGGAAAGACAACATTATCGGAAGCACTGTTGTACACAGCGGGGGCGATTCGAAAGCTTGGCAGGGTAGATAACAAAGATGCGTTTTTAGATACTCAGGAGTTAGAGAGGGCAAGGGGGATTACAATATTTTCCAAACAGGCAGAATTTCAGACTTGGGATGTGGAGTTTACATTGCTTGATACACCAGGCCATGTGGATTTCTCCGCAGAGATGGAGAGAACACTGCAGGTGTTGGACTATGCTTTGCTTGTTATTAGTGGGGCTGACGGTGTGCAGGGCCATACCCAGACTTTGTGGCGCTTGTTAAAGCGTTATGATGTGCCTGTTTTTTTGTTTGTGAATAAAATGGATCAGATGGGAACAAGCCGTACCAGGCTGATGGAACAGTTGAAAAATCAACTTTCTGACGCCTGCATTGATTTTACTGTGCCAGACATGGAGGAAATTGCCATGTGTGATGAGAAGCTTATGACACAATACTTGCAGAAGGGGGAAATTGACAATGAATTTATAGTGGAGTTTATTGCAAAAAGGCAGGTATTTCCTTGCTTTTTTGGTTCTGCGCTAAAACTGCAAGGTATAGAGGAATTGATGAAAGGCCTGGCAAGCTGCACAAAAAGAAAAAGCTATCCTACAGATTTTGGGGCTAAGGTGTTTAAAATAGTTAGGGATGCCCAAGGGACAAGGCTTACCCATTTAAAAGTAACCGGCGGTGTGCTGAAGGCAAAAATGATTTTGTCACAGGAGGAGAAGGTCAATCAAATTCGAGTTTATACAGGGGAAAAATATAAGGTGGTCAGTGAAGTGTCTGCAGGAAAAATCTGTGCAGTTGTGGGGCCAGAGACTACAAAGGCAGGTCAAGGAGTTGGAATAGAGAAAATGTCAAGGATGCCGCTGTTAGAGCCAGTGCTTCATTATAAACTAAAGCTGCCAGGGGAGATGGATGCGCTTTTGGTGCTGCCTAAGCTTCGCATGCTGGAGGAGGAGATACCTGAATTGCATGTGGAGTGGAACGGTTATTTGCAGGAAATTCAGGTTCAGGTAATGGGTGCAGTTCAGATTGAGATATTAGAAAGCTTGCTGGAGAGCAGATTTGGGGTGAAAGCTTCTTTTGGAACAGGTGAGATTTTGTACAAGGAAACTATTGAAGGTACAGTGGAGGGAGTAGGGCACTTTGAACCTCTCAAGCATTATGCGGAGGTGCATCTTCTGCTGGAGCAGGGAGAGAGGGGAAGCGGCATTGTAATAGAGACAGACTGCAGTGAGGAGATGCTGGAGAGGAATTGGCAGAGATTGATTGTAACCCATTTATATGAGAGAGGGTTTGCAGGAGTGCTTACTGGTTCTCCTCTGACAGATGTTAAAATAACATTGGCAGCCGGACGAGCCCATCAGAAGCACACGGAGGGGGGCGATTTCCGCCAGGCAACCTACAGGGCGGTGCGTCAGGGCTTGATGCAGGCAAAATCCGTTTTGTTAGAGCCCTACTATGAAATTCGTTTAACAGTTCCTTCTGGCAATGTGGGACGTGCCATGACAGATTTGGAGAGGATGCATGGGGAATTTGCACTAGAGCAGCAAGGGGAGGAGGCTGTGCTGACCGGCAGTGTCCCTGTATCAGAATTTGGAGATTACCAAAAGGAAGTGGTTGAGTACACAAAGGGGCATGGACAGTTAATTTGCCGTCTGCAGGGATACAGACCATGTCACAATGCCCAGGATGTGATAGAGCAGATTGGCTATGAGCCGGAGCGGGATACAATTAATACGTCAGACTCTGTATTTTGTGCACATGGGGCAGGATTTCAGGTAAAATGGAATCATGTATTTGATTATATGCATTTGGAAAGTGTGTTGGAGAGGCGGAGAAAGCGGGATAAACTGGCAAAGATTCCATCAGAGGGGGAAGCGCTTAGGGGGAGAAGAAAAAATGGAGAGTCAGACCAGTCCTTGGGAACAGATGAGGTGGATGCTATTTTGCGCCAGGCTCATCTTGCCAATAGCAAAGCAGATGGAAAAGGCGGAAAGAAAGTATCCGGCAGAAGTACAAGCCAGGTGCATCAAATGTACGGTGAAAAGCCTTTATATAGGGGGAAGGAGCCGGTTTTAAAAAATAAAAAGTCCTATTTGCTAGTGGACGGTTATAATATCATTTATGCGTGGGAGGAATTAAGAGAGCTGGCAAAGGAAAATATGGACAGCGCCAGGGATAGATTGTTAGATATTTTATGCAACTATCAAGGAATGAAGCAAAGCATAGTGATTGTGGTGTTTGATGCGTATCGAGTGAAGGGAAATGCTTCCATGATGGATTATCACAATATTCATGTAGTCTACACAAAGGAGGCCCAGACTGCGGATGCCTACATTGAAAGGTTTGCTCATGAAAATGGAAAAAAATATTTTGTGACGGTAGCCACTTCAGATGGAATGGAACAGATTATTATTCGGGGGCAGGGATGTTTGCTGCTCTCAGCAAAAGAATTGGAGGCAGAGGTAAAGCAATTATCAAAGGAATTGGGGGAGAATTGGGTTAAAAAAAATAAAGGAAAGGAACAGATAGGTCAAAATATAGGAGAGATTATGCCATTATAATTTCCCTGGCTATGTTATGTTTATTTTGTTTTTGTAATATTTTTGCAGAGCTCCACAATATTATTTGCCACATCAGCGGATAAACGTCTGTAGTAATTCAACATAAGCTGTTCTTGCTTTGTCAGGTAGACAGGACTTTCGTCATCATAGTTGAAAAATTCAGCTAATGTAATATTCAGTCCATCCGTTAAAGCTTTCAATGTTTTAACAGTGGGCTGTTTTGTATTGTTTTCAATGTTGCGGATATGATTTTCAGAAACCTCACTAATTTTAGATAGACTATAAATACTGATGTTCTTTTGTGTTCTGATTTCATATAATCTGTCGCCTAGTTTCATAGATTCCTCCTATGTGGTTATTGTCTGTTCCAATGAAAAAGAGAAAGCAAGTCCTCTTTCTATAAATCTGCATGGCTCTGAATGCTTACAAAATTACTATCCATTAGTATATACAATAAACATCATTTTGATAATGTATTTATAGGATAAATTTAAATGTTCTTTGGATATAATATGCATGACGGATTTTTGGTAGGAATTGTTG
>CAJTQG010000010.1:48061-59201 GCA_910578605.1 uncultured Lachnospiraceae bacterium
AGTACTAGAAATAAACTATAAAAATATATAAAAATATAAAAAGAACGGAAAATTAAATATTAGGCAAAATAAGCGAAAGCTTATGACGCAAAGCTATAGGGACTGTAAAATGTCAGCCAGTTGCAACGTAATTATGATATTTTGGCATTGTGGGCATTTCTCATTATGCCATTTTTCTTTTTATTGTTGGGTCAGCTTTGTTTTTCATACTACAATTAAATTAAAAAATAATGAGGCATCATAATCAATGATAGATTTGTCTCATACAAAGCTAATCTTTCAATTCAGGAAATATGGTTTTGGATACCTGCAGTTTATGAGAACGATGCAATATTTTCGCTGATTAGAAAGCTATATGTGGCAGATTGAGAGGGTAAGATGGAAGAACGGTTTTCTAATGAAAAATTTGTACAAATGCTTAGCAAGTTGGTAAATACATCAGTGTTCACCGTCCATTTTTTAATGTTGTTAGAGTTTACATATTTTCAAGTGACATTTTTATCGGTAGTGAATTTTATAAGTTTATTGATGTATACAATATGTTTTGGGTTAATTTATCGGAATAAGTACACAGCATATATTTGGGTAACCTATGTGGAGATGAGTTTGTATATGTGTATTGCCACGGCATGTTTAGGGTGGGATTACGGATTTTATCTCTACTGTATTGGGTTGATTGTGGTTATCTTTTATGCGGATTATATGGCAATTAAGATGCACAGAAAAAGATACAGCGGATTTTATTTTAGTTTTATGCTGGTGGCGGCGTATCTATTTTGTTTTATATGCACTAGAGTTCATGAGCCCCTTTATTATATTGATAAGCATATTGCTAATTTGCACTTGGCGCTGAACTCTGCTATTGTCATTGTGTTTCTTGTTGTGTATATTAAAATTGTGCTTCGGGCGGTGCTTCACTCGGAAAATCTATTAAAGTCAATGGCGCACCACGATGAGCTGACGGGACTGCACAACCGCTATCATATGCTGGATTACCTGCAGAATGTTATTACTGCCAGGAATGCAGAGGAGTATTTTCTTATGATTATTGACATTGATAATTTTAAGAAATTTAACGATACATATGGTCACAATTGCGGGGACTATGTATTAAAGCGATTAGCAGAGCTGCTGCTGGAAAAATGTGAGGATTATTCTGTTTGCCGTTGGGGTGGGGAGGAATTTCTCATTGTAGGGCAAATAGACAACAATATGAATAATCAGGTACATATTTTGGAGGATTTGCGCAAGAGTATAGCGTCGGAGGATTTTCAATATAGTACATATCGATTAAAGATTACTATAACCGGAGGAGTGGCAAAGTTTCATCGGAGTTTTAAAGATATACAATCTTGGGTTGATATGGCAGATAAGAAGCTGTACCAAGGTAAAAACAGCGGTAAAAATAAAATCGTAGCTTAACTTAATAAAATATGTCAACAATGAATCAAGTGGAAATAAAAAAGAGATGGAAATAAAAAGAGATGTTAGGAGAGTAAACTATTCTCCCAACACCCAGTGATGTTTGTGTTTCAGTTCCCGGTGCCATCTGATATTTAATTGTCTAGTTTCATACATTTTTTTAAAGCTGATTACAAAATCACTTGCCAGTGCAATAATACCAATGCTGGCAAGTGTTTTTGCTATATGTACAGGAATCAGCACAATCAAATTCATCAATGGCATAAAGCATTTTGCCATAAGAAAGGTAATTATGCAGGCAAAACCAATACTGGTTGGTATGGAGGTGAATTTGGTGATATGCAAAGGAATCCAACTATAATTCCAGTAAGCAAAGCCGCATAGCTTTTCCACCAAGCAGCCTAATATCATTTCGCCCACACTCACAACGAACATTACAATACAAAAATAAGTCAGATATCGTTTCCATTTGGATTTTTTCAGAGTAATTCCCCCCACAGCAGCGAATGTCTGTGGTGTTCCTAGACACAGATATAAAATAACAATAAACAGGCCATATCCAAGCAAGAAGGGGAATGTCATACATCGGTTGTCCACAAAGCCTTTTGTGAAAGCCAGCCATATATTTTCAAAACACCATCCCAGAAAAGATATGGCTATTACCATGAGAACTAATGAATAAAAATTGTACTCTGTTTCCATAAAAACCTCCATTTCTATGAATTTTTATCAAGCTGCATTGTTTTATCAAAGTTCTAACACAGCCTGCAGTTTTTGTCAAGAAAGGAAGAAAAATAACTTGTCATTTTCCGAATTGAATGGTATTCTTTCCATAATGCATAATTGTAAAGGAGGAATTTATGAAGAAACAAAGATTGCTATTGTTTATGATGTTGTGTTTTCTTCTATTTGGACTTTGTAGTTGTTCTAAGAAGTCTGAGGGAGAGAAGATGCGGGTGGAGGGAATAGACGACCTTCCAGGTACAAAGATAGGGGTGCAGATAGGAACCACTGGAGATACCTATGCGCAAGATTACGAGGGGGATGAGGAGGGCACTGTTCTAGAGAAGTACAATAAAGGTGCAGATGCCATTCAGGCATTAAAGCAGGACAAAATTGACTGCGTTATTATTGACCAGGAGCCGGCAAAGGCTTTTGTGGAAAAGAATAAAGAGTTAATGATTTTGTCGGAGGAGTTTGTCACGGAGAACTATGCTGTCTGTGTGGCAAAGGAAAACACAGAACTGAAGGAAAAGATAAATGGAGCGTTAGCCCAGTTAGAGGAAGACGGCACATTAGATAATATCCGTAAAAACTACACGGGAACAGATGAGGAAAAGGGAAAATTCCCCTATAAAAAGCAGGATGTAAAGCGGTCTAACGGCACGATTATTATGGCTACAAATGCTTCCTTTAAGCCTTATGAATACTATGAAAACAATGAGATTGTAGGTTTTGATGTGGATATGATGCAGGCTGTATGTGACAGGCTTGGCATGAAACTAAAAATTCAGGATATGGAGTTTGATGCCATTATCAGTGCAGTGCAGTCCGGCAAGGCGGATGTGGGAGCGGCAGGAATGACTGTAAATGAGGACAGGCTAAAGTCTATTGGCTTTACAGATTCCTACACGACCTCCAAGCAGGTAATCATTGTGAGAAATCCTGAGGTCACAGCCCAAAAGCTGTCTCTTTCTGAAAATATCAAGGAAAACTTTATCACGGACGGCCGATGGAAATATTTGGCAAAAGGTCTTGTAAATACACTTATTATTACTATATTTGCTATTATGATTGGTATTGTGTTTGGATTTTTAATTGCCATTGTCCGCACCAGCCATGATAAAAACGGAAATTTCCGCATTTTAAATGGGTTGTGTAAGATTTATCTGACAGTAATCAGAGGCACACCGGTGATGGTTCAGATTTTGATTATTTATTATGTAATCTTTGCCGCTGTGGATATCAATAAAATATTAGTTGCAATCCTTGCTTTTGGTTTAAATTCCGCTGCCTATGTGGCAGAAATTGTCCGCTCCGGTATTATGGCGGTAGATGAAGGACAGTTTGAGGCTGGCCGGAGTCTAGGTCTGACATATCCCATGACAATGACAAACATTATTTTGCCTCAAGCAGTAAAAAACATATTGCCGGCGCTTGGCAATGAGTTTATTAATTTGTTAAAGGAAACCTCCATAAGCGGTTATATTGGTCTGGCGGATTTAACAAGGGGTGGCGTCATTATTCAAAGTCTGACCTATGAGGCGTTTTTACCGCTGATTGCCGTGGCATTGATTTATCTGGCTATTGTCATGGCACTGACAGCAGGTGTCAATAAGCTGGAAAGGAGTTTGAGAACAAATGAAAGATAACACAGAGTCAAAAGGAATGCTTGAAAATACAAATAAAGGCAATGAAAATGTATTGGTGGAAGTGAGGGACTTGAGAAAATCTTTTGATAATCATGAAGTTCTTTGCGGTATATCCACAAAAATTACAAAGGGGGAAGTATTGGCAATTATCGGACCTTCCGGTTGTGGTAAATCTACCTTTCTTCGTTCTATCAATCTGCTTGAGGAGCCAACAAGCGGTCAAATTATTTTTGAGGGAACAGATATTACTCAAAACGGGGTGGATGTGAATCAAATCCGCCAAAAAATTGGAATGGTATTTCAGCAGTTTAATTTGTTTGCCAATAAAACGGTAAAGGAAAATATTATGTTAGCACCTGTGAAGCTGGGAAGAATGACGAAACAGGAGGCAGAGAAAAAAGCAATGGAGCTTTTAGAGAGAATCGGGCTGCCCCAAAAGGCAGATGCCTATCCGGCTATGCTGTCAGGAGGACAGAAGCAGAGAATTGCCATTGCCCGCTCTCTTGCCATGAATCCAGATGTTATGCTGTTTGATGAGCCTACATCAGCCCTGGACCCTGAGATGGTTGGTGAAGTGTTGAATTTAATGCGGCAGTTGGCAGCGGAAGGTATGACTATGATTGTAGTCACACATGAGATGGGTTTTGCCAGAGAAGTGGCAAACCGTGTAATGTTTTTTCATGATGGCGTGATTCAGGAGGAGAACAAGCCAGAGGAATTTTTTGGCAATCCGAAAAACTCCCGTCTAAAAGAATTTTTAGCCGGCGTGTTGGCATAACAAAAGAGCAGACAGTACAATATATGGAGAACTCCCGAATGGAGGCTGTGTATTGTACTGTTATTCATTGCCAAGGGAATATTTTTGTTAGAATGATGTTTAGTGTCTGAGTGGTTGAGCTGGCTTTGCCGGTAGAGTTGGAAGGGTGAAAAATATGGATAATGAGCATGTACATCATATACATCCTATTGCCTACATAGAAAGTGATTTTACAGAAAAATTTGGTATTCCAAGACAGAGCGGTCTGGTGGAGGGGCTGTGTGCCAAGGTGGTAATGCAGCCGGAATACTCTCAGATGGATGCTTTTAGAGGGTTGGAGGAATACAGCCATATATGGCTGATTTGGGAGTTTAGTCAGGGAATAGAAAAAACACAAAAAGAAGAAAATATTTGGAATCCAACCGTGCGTCCTCCCAGGTTAGGCGGGAATGTGAGGGTTGGTGTGTTTGCCACTAGAAGTCCCTTTCGTCCAAACCAGCTTGGACTTTCCTGTGTAAAGTTGGATCATATCGTACAGACAAAGGATAAGAGGGTGGTGCTTTTTGTGCGGGGAGCTGATTTGCTGGATGGAACTCCCATATATGATATAAAGCCTTATATACCTTATGTTGACAGCAGACCACAGGCAGAGGGGGGCTTCACAAAAAAAACAAAGGACTATAGATTGCAGGTGGAATGTGAGGATAGATGGTTAAAAATGCTGCCGGAGGAAAAAAGAGCACCCCTGCTTGGAGTGTTAAGTCAGGATCCACGACCATCCTATCACAATGATGGAGATAGAATTTATGGAATGAAGTTTGCAGGCTTTGAGGTGAAATTTCAAGTGAGGGAGAATGTACTAAAAGTAAAGGAAATTCACACAGACAGGAGGATGGATTATCTTCTGGGGGAAAAGAGGCAATACAATGAATGAAAAAAATACAAAAATTGAGAAAAATAATATTATAAAAAAAATAAATATAGAGAGTAAGTTGAATAAGGAAAAAAAGGCGGGTAAAAGTGAGAAGAGATCAAGAGAAAATGTGAACAGAATGTCACAGGAGGAGCGGGTGCAGTATTTGACCGAAGCTCCCATTCCAGGACTGATTTGTCAGATGGCAGTTCCTACCATTATCAGTATGCTTGTTACATCATTCTATAATATGGTGGATACTATGTTTGTGGGAAGACTAGATACCCAGTCCACGGCGGCAGTTGGGGTGGCGTTCTCAGTGATGGCTTTGATTCAGGCTATGGGATTTTTCTTTGGTCATGGTTCCGGCAATTATATTTCCAGGAGACTTGGGGCAAGGGAATATGAGGATGCACGAAAGATGGCGTCTACAGGGTTTTATCTGGCATTGATTGCAGGAGCTGCTGTGGGAGCTTTGGGTATTGTGTTTGTTCATCCCATCTCCATTTTACTTGGCTCAACCAATACCATACTTCCATACACAATTAAATATTTGCGGATAATATTTTTAGGAACTCCCTTTATTATGGGTTCCTTTGTTTTAAATAATCAGATGAGATTTCAAGGCAGTGCATCCTATGCCATGATTGGGATTGTGAGCGGTGGGGTGCTGAATATTGTGCTGGATCCTATATTGATTTTTGGGTGCCATATGGGTATAACAGGGGCGGCGCTGGCAACAGTGTTAAGCCAGGCTATCAGCTTTTTGATTTTACTAGTGATGAATCAAAAGGCAGTGATTGGAATATCATGGAGGAATTTTACACCAAGCAGTTATTATTTTATTGGAATTTTTAAGGGAGGAATTCCTTCCCTGTGCCGCCAAGGAATTGGAAGTGTGGCTACCATTTGCTTGAATACGGCGGCGGGGAATTATGGAGGAGCAGCAGCAGACGCAGCGATTGCAGCTATGGGGGTTGTATCAAGGATTGCAATGTTTGCCAACTCTGCATTGATTGGTTTTGGACAGGGCTTTCAGCCTGTGTGCGGAACCAATTATGGGGCAAGAAAATATAGAAGGGTGAGGGAGGCATTTTATTTTTGTGTCAAGGTGGGAACTGTGGCATTGTTTGTGATATCCTTGGCAGGCTTTGTATTTGCCAGACCGTTGGTGGCGCTGTTTCGAGATGACAGGGATGTAATAGAGATTGGTATGCTTGCACTTCGTTTTCATTGTGTGGCATTTCCATTAAATGTTTGGATTATTATGTGTAATATGATGCTGCAGACTATCGGAATGGCGGGAAAAGCATCGCTGGTTGCCTCTGCAAGGCAGGGAATTTTCTTTATTCCCTTAATCTTTATTTTACCAGCCTTTATGGGGCTTTTAGGAGTGCAGCTGTGCCAGATGGCTGCTGATATTTGTGCTTTTGCCCTGGCGCTGCCTATGGGGGCGGGGGTACTTAGAAAATTGAAAGAGTAGTGGAGTGGCAGACACCAGGGGCTTGTTATGATTTAGTGAATATAAATTTCATTAAACTTTTCAAGAAATCTCGCCCTAAAAGTTCGGCTTAAAGGAATTATAGTGTTGTCCTTGAGGGAAATATCAGAGGGAGTTACCTTGGAAATATAGCGCATGTTTATTAGATAAGAGGAATGGGTGCGCACAAACAGGGTGCTTTGTTCTGACAATTTTTGCTCTACCTCAGAGAGCCTCATATTGAAGTCAATTGTTTCCTGCGGGGTGTGAATGAGAGAGTGCCTTCCGCAGGTTTCTGCATATAGAATATCTCTTGCTCCAAGACGTAAGGTTGCTTTGTAATTGGATAAGATGATGAATTTTTCATAGTCATAATATTGTTGAAGTGCAATATTAAATTTCTTTTCCAATAATTCATAGTTTAAAGGCTTTTTCAGATAGGCAAAGGGGTGAATATCCACAATGGGAATGGGATTGCTGTCATAGGAAGTGATAAACATAATAATTGTGTTCTGGTGTGATACAAGCTTCCGCAGTTCATGTCCTGTTTTGATACCATCCATCTGAGGCATGTCTAAATCAAGAAATACAAAGTCATAAATTAGATGATTGGTTTGAATATCATCTAAAAGTTCAGTGCCATTAAAGTAATCGTTTAACAGATTAATTTCATCGTCGTAGTAGGTTTTAAAGTGCTGCATTAAATTGTGACAAAACGAAGTATCGTCATCGCAAATTGCAATATTAATCATAAATATCCTCCAGCCCACTTATGGTTTTATTAGTATGTTTCAAGAAGAAATGAAGGTAATAGAACATAAAACCATAGGTTAAAATAAAAAACGTTAAGTGAAATTTGATATACAATCAGTAGTGGTTTTGACAAATAAAGGTTACTCTGATTGCAAATATATTATCTTTGCAGCTAATAGACAGTATTCCGTCATACTTTTCGGCAATCTTTTTCATGCTTGCAATTCCATAACCATGATTGGGAGAATGTTTAGAAGTAGGCAGGATATAATCTTTAGGTACTTCTACATTTTGACACACTGGATTGGAAATATCAATACTAAAAATCCCATAATCATAAGAAAGTTTTAAATTGATTTGTTTCTTTGGCACATCATGTGATATTAAATATTCCGTTGCATTGTCAAAGGCATTCCCCAGAAGAATACATAAATCTTCAAAATTCATGTTGATGGAGGAAGTAATTAGGGAATGATAGGTTACCTCGATATTGTGGTTTCGGGCATATGGAATTTTGTAGTTGAGAAAGGAGTTAATGGAGGCGTCAGCGGTGTTGACTATCTCCATTGGTTTTGCAAAAATATGGGCGTTTTCATAGATAATAGACATTGCCTCCTGGTAAGCACCTTTGTCCATCAAAACGGAAAGTCCGGTAAATAGATGTTGTAAGTCATGCTTGATAACGGATATTTTATTCACATAGGCAGAGGTTTCCTCCTGGTGTGTTTTTTGAATATTGATATAATTTAAAAGGCGATTGTTCTCCTGGTGAAGCATATAATCTTTGCATTGGCAATTATACAGATGATAAACAGTAATATTAAAAATAATTAAAACAGACAGAATTAAAATAATAATTGGATAATTTTTGATACTGCCCCGCAGGCACAATATTGCCATCACATAAAAAATATAAAGACTTCCCACCGTAAAAATGGCAATAACCACCCAAAAGTTTGTAGTCTCTAGGGATACTTGAAATTTATCTTTGGATAGAAATATTAGAAAAGAAATAAGCAATAATAAAAAGCGGCATGTGAACAGAGAAACCATATAGGAATAATCATTGGAAACTAAAGTGTGCAGAGGAATGGAGGAGATAAAAACAATACTGTACACTACAATAAATTCTATGATATTTCCGAAAAAAGAAAATAAAATGGAGTAGATGATGTTTCTGCATACATTGTGGGAATATCTCATGCTCAGCATAGTGCAGATTAAAACGGAAGCTAATACGGATACATAGGATGGCACTCGTATAAAATATAAGATAATTCCAAAAGTAATCCAACAAAGAGAATAAACACTTACAAAGTGCTTGCGGGTGTTTACTTTTAAAATTCCAATGAGAAACAGGTGAAGAGAAAAGTAATATATCAATTCGCCTATTAAAAAAACAATAAATTTGTAATTTGATATTGTCATAATGCCCTCTCTTAAAGGTTTCTTTAATTGATATGTGCTGTGAAAATTGTGGGATGTGAAAAGGAAATCTCAAATTGCAGTGCATTATCACTTATAGTTTGTCACCGAAAGGGGCGTTTGTCAATAGAAGATTTTAAATTATAAATCAGGCAGTAAATTCACTGTACATTCCAGCATAATGGCATACAGCAAGGTGGCAGCCAGTGCAGGCTCATGTAAAAGAACACAGAGAGAGAACAGCAATCCATCAAAGGCTTCATAGTATAAAGCTTTTTGGGTATATTTTTGGTAAAGCTGATAGTCGGTGTAACGATTTTTGTTTTGAGGAGCTTTTTTCATAATGGTAATTCCTATAACAGCCATATAGCTTATAATAAATAGAGCCATAACCAACTGTTCATTTTTCATTATCCTAGGAACCATGATTTGGGGAAGGAAAACAACAATTTGAGAAGTTATGATACAAATAACTGGATTGTGAAAATGAAATCCTCCCATAAATCTCCGCAGGGGTATAAACACAAACAGGAAAAAAAGATAGATGGGAATACCATGAAAAAGGAATGCAAAAAAAGCAGAGATACCTATGTTGGCTAGATATAGTAGGACATGGTGCAAGCCATAAACATAGATCTCCGCTTCGTCTGCCTTGATAATCTTCTGTTCAATTAGTTTGTTAATTAAACATTGATATTTCATAGTTTTTCCTTAATACTTAATCAGTGTCTTTACGGAAGCCGGCATTTTGGGTTCATAAAAAATAATGCCGCAGGCCGCATTGGCAGTGAATTTAGCACTTAATAAAGATACATTTGCAAGTAAAGATAATAATGAATTCATAAAATTCCTCCTTTTTTATTTTCACTTTTTCACGATAAAATCATAACATACATTTTTGAAAAAAACATTTTGATGCAAAATTTACCTATAATTCGACATAATTTACCATTATTTTGCAAAAAAGGTGAATATCTCATTTAAATTGAGAGATAATATTAAGGTAATAACCTTTAAACTGTGGTTCTTTATCGGCATGAAATTGTCTAAAATCATCTTATCTGATAATGGACAGAGGATAAGTGGTGAAAATAGATGGTAGAGTATATAGTTCATGATATCAATATATTTAATGATGAAAAAATAAAAAAGAATATCGGGCATAACATAGCGAAGTATCGAAATAATGTTTTGAAGGCAAAAAGAGAGGGGCTTATGGAGGCATTAGAGTGCTCCTTCTGTACAATTGTCAATATAGAGACAGGAAAATCCTATCCTAGTTTTCATACGATTAAAAATCTTACAAAGCTTTCTAATCTCCCTATTTACTATTTTACAATGATTGGATATGAGATGAATTTAGATTACAGTTATAGAAAACTCATATCCGGCTACACAAGTGCTGAGCAGATTGAAATGTTAATGCATACCCACTGCGAGAAATATAATATGCTGTCTCTCTACGATAAAAAGAGGATTGAGGAGATGAGCAGCATGGAGGGGCATATCAACTATGAGACGATTGGTTATCTGATAAGATTTGAGAGAATCAAGAGGGGGATGTCCCTGAAGGAATTTGCAGACAAAATCAATTATACAGAGAAGAGCTTAAATAATATTGAGACGGGAAATGGAAAGGTGTCATTTAAGATGCTGTTGTGTATCTGCAATATTTTACATATACCTATGGATTATTTTCTTGTGGGCTGCTTGGAAAATAAAGAAAATGCCATCAACTATATGTTAATGGATTTATTTGCTGATACCGGAACAAGTGAGAGAGAATTTCTCATTCGCTTTGTAAAGCTGTTAGAGTACAGGCTTGACAAACGCAAGGAAAATGAAACATCATTATAATTCATATTCTAGCTCTAAATTTTTGTCATATTTAATAGTCATTGAAATACATACAAAAATAATGCAATCACCTTTTAATTGCATAAACAACGGTAGATAAAAGCAATTATCTGGTAGATTTTGCCGTTTATATTTATCATTGATTTTATGTGATATAATTC
>CAJTQG010000010.1:59211-84520 GCA_910578605.1 uncultured Lachnospiraceae bacterium
ATTGCAATCGTAGTCTTGATAAATATGAATTGTACAAAATGAATTAGGGGAGTATTTTATTTATATAGAAATACTACTAATGTCATCAGGGCAAACGCTGTGATGATGAAAAGAACTCAAGCGATGTAAACCGAGGGAGGAAGGCAGGAATTTTATCGGAACAAAAATGGAATGAATAACATTGTATGTTTGATATTTTGCTGGGGAGCAGCGTTTTAATTGGGAAGATAAAGCCTGCCTGTCGCTTGACAAGTACAGTATTTTATAAGAACTGCCATAGTTTTTCTTTGATGTAAGCTTTCAGTAAAAGCATCTATGTGGAATAGGGATATGCCTGATAAATATCAAAAAATTGTACAGAATACATAACAAGCAATTGGAAAACGCAGCAGGTGAATTAGACCTGAGCTAGGAGGTAGGAAATGTATTCTATTTGGGAAGAAGGTATAGAGTTACCATTTTTTGATGAGCTTGAAGGTGATCAGAGCACAGAGGTGCTGATAATCGGAGGAGGCCTGGCGGGTATTTTGTGTGCCTATTTTCTTCAGGAGAGCGGCGTAGACTATATGCTGCTGGAGGGAGATAGGATTTGCGGAAAAACTACAAAAAACACTACGGCAAAAATCACGTTTCAACATGGATTGTTGTATCATAAGCTTTTGAGAAAGAAGGGCTTAGAGCAGACTCAGATGTATTTAGGGGCTAATCAAGCTGCTGTGAATAAGTATTTTGAATTGTGCAGGAACATAGATTGTGATTTTGAAGTGAAACCCTCCTATGTGTATTCTATAGACAAGGCAGAAAAGCTGGAAAAGGAGATGAGGGCTCTAGAGGCAGTTGGTTACACTCCTGAACTTTCTAAGACGCTGGAGCTGCCATTTCCAACAGCGGGGGCGGTAAAGTTCCATGAGCAGGCACAATTTCATCCTCTGAAATTTGCAGGGAGCATTGCAAAAAATCTAAATATTTATGAAAATTCCTTTGTGAGGGAGCTGGGGGACCACTGGGCAGTTACAGATAAGGGAAAGGTAGCATATAAAAAGCTGATTATTGCCACCCATTTTCCGATAGATAATAAACATGGACTGTATTTTATGAAAATGTATCAGCATCGTTCTTATGTGATAGCGCTAAAAAATGCATCAAATGTAAGGGGGATGTATGTGGATGAAGCAAAGGGAGGGTTATCTTTTCGCAATCAAAAGGATTATCTTCTCATTGGGGGAGGCGGACACCGCACCGGCAAAAGAGGGGGCAGCTGGCAGGAGCTTAGAAGCTTTGGGGCGAAGTATTATAGTGGATGTACAGAAGATTTTAGCTGGGCGGCCCAGGACTGCATACCAATAGATGATGTGCCATACATTGGGAGATACTCCAAACATATGGGGGACTGCTTTGTGGCAACCGGTTTTCAAAAGTGGGGTGTGAGCACTTCTATGGCGGCAGCTATGATTTTAAGGGATCTTGTGATGGAAAAGCAAAATGAGTACGCACAATTGTTTTCCCCTTCCAGAAATATGTTAAAACCTAGGTTATTTATGAACTTATGGGAATCAGCTTCCAATCTGCTCAGCTTTTCTAAAAAGCGCTGTCCCCATTTGGGCTGTGCTTTAAAATGGAATGGAGCGGAGCATTCTTGGGATTGCCCATGTCACGGTTCACGGTTTGATGCCCAGGGCCATGTGTTGGACAATCCTGCAAACGGAAATGCTCAGTGGAAGTGATTTTATGCAGAATACCATTGCTCCAAGGGTGTGATAGATTCTTGCATATTCCTCCCGTTTAGAAATCAAAAATAAGGGGATGGGCACTGTGATACTGCTAAGTGCCGCCCCGCCATATTTAAATGATTCATTCCAATGTGGAAAAGTAAATTTTTATTGTCCCGCGTTCTAGGAGTCAAATTCTATCTATGGTTTTCTTCCATATGTTTCTATTTCAATCGCCCCAGCTTTTACTTGAATTTGTGCAAATGCAGCATATAATATTATCTTTTGCATGAATTATTGATGAAAAATTATGTTTCATGTGGTAAAATAGTGTAATAATGAGACGTTTTATTGTACTTTATTGCATAAAAAAGGGTATAGATAGTACCAATTTCCCAACAACTTGCTATGGGATTTTGTGGGAAGCTGTGGTAAAATGGTTAGGGTGTTTTTGAGAAATATGCAACATGGGTAAAGCATATAAATTGTAATGGTCATGTGGCAAAAAAGATATATTTGGAAGATAGAAAATACATGGAGGAGCAAAATGACAAAAAAAATAACAAAGTGCTATGTAATTTTAGGCATCGCTTGTATCATTTTTTTGTTCTATATTGGTTCATATTTTGATAATAAAAAATATGAGGCTAATAGCCATACAATTGCGGAGCAATTTACGGATATTCATGTAATACAGAAGACGAAAGACAGAATTCAGCTGGAAGGGACTTTGCCCTCCTATGATTTAGATAACGTATGTCTTGGATTTCAAACTCTGCATCAAAATATAGAAATTTATGTGGAAAGCGAACCGGTATATCGCTTGCGTGCCGGAAATAACTCGTTTGGGAATACAACAGGCTGGCTTTTTAATTTTGTGCAGTTAAAGGAAGAATATAAGGGAAAGCAAATTAGCATTCGTGTAGATTCCATTTATGGCGGAGGTGTTCAGCCATCCTTTTATCTTGGCAGCGAATTATCGTTATATTTGATGGTTATACGAAAGAATATAATACCGTTTGTCCTGTGCGTCATTACGATTGTGCTGGGGCTTATGATGGTTCTTTATTGGTTTTATGTACATAGAACAACAGTGGTGGGAAGAGGTTTGCTTCATATAGGTACATTTGGGATTGTGATGGGCATTTGGTCAATTAATGAGATACCTATCACAACGCTTATTTTTCATGGGCATGTAGTATCTAGCTATCTGTCTTTTGTGGCGCTTATGATGCTTCCTATCCCCTTTATGCTGTTTGTGAGGGATTTATATTTAGACCAGAACAGCAAAGGATGGTATATAGTAGGAGTTACGAGTCTGGTAAATATCATTCTGTGTCTTGTAATGCAGGTAACGAATATTATGGATATGAAACGTTCTCTTTGGGTTACTCATGGGACATTGCTTATATTCGTTATAGTGCTGGCATGGGAGACCATAAAGGAGATGCACAATGGCCAACTAAATTTTAAAGCCAAGGTCAATATGGTATGCGTCGTCGTTGATTTGCTCACGCTCTTTTTGGATTTGGCAATGTATTATTTTAAAGACGGGGATTCTAATACATTTGGACGTATTGGTTTTATGATTCATATTATTACATTAGGTTGGCTTGCCACGAGAGATTCCGCCAGTTTAATTGAGAAGGGGCGGGTAGCAGAGCTGTACCAAACATTGGCATATAGGGATCAGCTGACAGGACTTGGGAACAGAACAGCCTTTGTGGAGGATATGGAAAAGAGGGTTGGGGTGGAGGCAAGTACTTCCATTATTATGTTGGATTTAAATGACTTGAAAAAGTGTAATGATACTTTAGGACATGAGGCAGGTGACCGGTACATACAAAATGCAGCGAGAATGATAGATGATTCCTTCAGGGGAAATGGAAAGTGTTATCGCATCGGCGGAGATGAATTTTGTGTGATTTTGCCAAGCAATTCCGTGAAGCTGTGCAATGCGTTGCTTGTTGGTTTACAGGATAGGCAGACGGAATTTAACGAGAAGAGTATGGAGGAAAAGGTATATATGGCATGGGGCTATGCTATATATAATGCAAACTCTGATAAAAACTTGAATGACACAAGAAAGCGTGCAGACATAATGATGTACCAAAATAAGAAGAAAATGAAGGAGGGGAAAATTCGAAGTACATCTACCTTTTTTTAAGGCGTGTACAGTTGAGAGTGAAAATGGCAAGGGTGGATGTCAGCTTTGCTGACATGCCTTATGTATTGTAGTATGAAAAGAAATATTTATAAACTGTTGGGATAGGAAAAAAAGAAAAGGAGACAGATAAAGATGAAGTTTTGTTCAAATTGCGGTACAAAGCTTGAAGATGAAGACAAGTTTTGTATGAATTGCGGTGCGCCCACAGAACAGTCGGAGGAAACAGGGCAGAAGGATGACACACAGGAGTCTGATGCAGTACATGAGGCACAGACAGAGGCTGCTGTTGCTGAGGAAGAGGATGCAGGGAAATCTGATTTGGCAGAAGTACAAGAAGAAAATCAAGGTGAGACTGCAGTGGAGGCCCAGGCGGAACCCCAGACCCAGGAATCCTTTGAGAGTGAAACAGCAAAAGTTAGTTTAGAGAAGCAAGAAGGGGATTCCAAGCCTCAGGGCTACCAGATTAACACAGGGGAAAGTCAGTCCCAAGGCTACCAGATTAACACAGGGGAAAGTCAATCCCAGGGCTACCAGATTAACACAGGAGAAAGTCAGTCCCAGGGTTACCAGATTAATACAGGGGACAATCAGGGGCCGGTTCAGCAGGCAGCTCCAATGAATGCTAAGACAAAGAAACAATTGGCTGTGATTGGAGCCGTTATTTTGGTTGTAATTGTAGCGGCATTTGTAGTAATGAAAACCGTTATTTTTCCGGGATATAAGGTTCCGGTGAAGAATTTGGCAAAGGCAATTGATAAGCAAAAGGAAAAATATGTGGAGGACAATGTACCAAAGGCATATAAAGCAATAAAAGAGACAACAGACATGGATTATGATGAGCTTTTTACATATTCCATCACAAAAGGCAATAGTGATTTTTCTTATGAAGTTATTAAGAAGGCGGATTATAAAATAGTAGAAAAGAAAAAGCTAAGCGAAAAGAGAGCGAAAGCAATTAAAAATCAATTAAGGGATTCCATGAGCAGTGAAAAGAAGATTTCCTTTGACACAAATAAGTGCTATGCGCTGGCTGTTGAATTTAAGCTGGACAATGGTGATGACAAGGAGACCTTTGAGACCGTTGTATATACAGCAAAGGATGAGGGTAAGTGGATGCTGATAGCAGTAAAGAATGTGGATTTTGATGATGACAGTCAGGATGAAGAGTAGGAGGAGGGAACAAAATGAAAAAGAATAAAACATATAAGAGAGCATTGTTGATGGCTGCCTGTTCCCTGTTGACTTTTTGTGCAGTTGGGTGCGGGACGAAAAAAGAAAAAATCAATCCGGTGGATTTTATAAAAGCAGAATATGATGGATTTAATGGGCATACCAATATAACCTTGTCCATAGATAAGGAAAAAATTGGGGATAAGTGTAAAGAGGTGAGGGATGAAAAATCTCTTCTAGACTCTGTTTTTTTGCAGGAGTTATTGAGTTCCATGGAAATAGAGTATGAGGACGATTCCACGGAACACAAAAATGGAGATAAAATTTCTGTAAAGTTTCAGTGGGAGGAAGATTTAGAGGAAGATTGTCCTTACAAGATAGCATCTGATGAAGAAGACTTTGAAATCAGCGGTTTGGAGGAGGCAGAAGAGATAGACCCATTTGAGGGGATAGAGGTTACGTTTTCCGGTGTAGCGCCAAAGGGTGAGGCATCTATTAACACAGATGGCTGCAACAGCTATGCTAAAGATAACGGTTATTATTCTGTAAAGGAAGGGAATAATTATTCTTTGAGTAATGGGGATAAGATAGTGATTGTTTATGAATACTATGAGGGCACCTTTATCTCCGATAAAAAAATAGTAACAGAGGATACAAAGGAATATACGGTAGAGGGACTGTCTGAGTATGTCACAACAGCAGGGGCGGCAGATTTTACAGAATTTAACCCTCTCATTTTACAGGAAGTGAACCAGGATTTAAAGGAGTGGGATGTATACAAGTACAGTGATGTGAAGCTGATTGAGAATACATGGCCTGAGTATACCTTTACGGCAGTGCCGGAATTTTATAGGGGCTATTATGCTTACAACACACAGGACACTTCTACCAATGGGTATATTGCAGTATATAAAGTAAATGCAACCGCAACTGTGACAGATACAAGGAATGAAAAGAAAATTAAAAAAGGTCAAAAATTCACAAAAACCTTCTATTATGCAGTGAAAACAGACAAAGTAACGAAGGATGCTGCAGGAAAAATAACTATTCAACAGTATGAAGATTGGTGGACGGGAACAACCAAGTATGGTATGGATACTTTGGTAATATTAGAGGAGTCCAAGATTTTGTCGGATCTGCAGTCTGATCTTGGTTATAGCTATGATTCTATCACCCAGCTTCAGTAGGTCAATGGAAAAGGAAGTGTTTCAAAATGTATATACAAAGTCTATATTTATGGTGAATAAATGGATGGTAAAATAAATGTAAGGCAATGTTTTATATAGAATGTTTATGAAATTCAGATAATATAGAGTAAAAGAATAAAGGCGGGTGTTTCACATGCAGATTTCAAGCAGATTTACATTGGCTGTTCATATATTTGTCTGTATAGATACATTTCAAGATACTTATAAAGTCACAAGTGATTTTCTTGCGGGCAGCACTAATGTAAATCCAGTAATCATTCGTAAAATACTTGGTCAATTAAAGACGGCAGGTTTTGTTATATTTTGTTTGTAAACAAGGGGCAACAGTGGAAAGTACACTGTTGCCCCTTGCGTTATATACGTTGCCTGATTTTGCCGGTATAAGCTGAAGGAACAGTTGATGACTGGATTTTTGAATTTAGAAAAATAAAGGGATAATGGCTTCTGATATCAGTGATGAAGCCTTGAATAGTACATCCATTTTATAATATGAATTTTAAGCAGATATTATATTAACGGATGTTCCGTATGGGAATCTCACTAAATAGCAGAATACAAATAAGGATAATGTAAATTTTCATGGGGTGGAAAAGCAAGTAGTAGGAAAACGTTTATTTCAAATATTTAGATTATGGTAACCATCATTATGGCAAGTTGTCTTGTATATGATAAAGGGTTTTACCACGCATAGGATAATCGTCAGTATCTTTATTCAAATCGGATAGGTCTATATGTATTAGTGAAGATGTAGGAAAGGTGCTGCAATCGGCTTTGAAATTTGATTGAATCAAATTGCACAGCCCGTTTATTCTGTGTTATAATTTTGAAAGAATTGATTATATTATTGTGGCATTTTTTAGTAATTGCATTTGCCGGCCATATAACAAGTACATTTGATGACACAGAATTGGTAGAGGAGGTTGACAGTATGATTCGTTCTATTAAAAAATCTGAGATTGAAAAGTGTGTGGAATTGATTAAAAAAAGTTTTTTAACGGTTGCACTAGAATATGGATTTACAAAAGAAAATGCTCCTAGGTTTACCGCGTTTTCTACTACGCCTGAAAGGCTGTATCAACAGTATGAGGAAGGCAGGCCTATGTATGGATATTTTGATGATAATAACCAGATTCTAGGATATTATTCCCTGTATATACAAGGGAATCAGGAATGTGAGTTGAACAATTTATGTGTTAAGCCGGAATGCCGCCATAAAAATATTGGACAAATTTTATTTTTCCACGCAATTATGACAGCTGCCTCCCAAAACTGTAAAAAAATGAATATAGGCATTGTGGAGGAAAATAAAAAACTGCGGTCATGGTATGAAAAACTTGGTGCGAATCATGTGGGTACTAAAAAATTTGATTTTTTTCCATTTACTTGCGGTTATATGGAAAGATATATGGATACAAAGGGAGGGCACACAGAAGATAACCAGAACGTGGAGTTTTGGGATGCTTATTATGAGGATGGGACGTTGGCTGGATGCGATTTAGTTCGAGGAGAAAAAATTCCAAAGGGATTGAGACATGCAGTGGCGGAGGTTTTTGTTATGCACAGGGATGGTTCCATTCTCCTGATGCAGAGGGATTTTGAGAAACCAAACTCTCCGGGATTCTGGGAGAGCAGTGCGGGCGGTTCTGTTTTAAAGGGAGAATGTTTTAGGGAGGGAGCGAAGAGAGAATTGTTGGAGGAGACAGGAATTAATGCCTGTGACCAGTTAAAAAATCTTTACTATGTCGTCAAGGATAGAACTATATATCATGGATATTTATATGTGACAGATATTCCAAAAGATGAGGTGCAGCTTCAAAAAGGTGAAACTATTGCATTCCGCTGGGTAGATCAGCAGGAATTTAAAAAAATTTTTTATTCAGACCAATATGTGGACGGGCTGCGGGAAAGGTTAAGTAAAACGAATCAAAATGTATTTTCCCCTTGATATGGTCTTATGCTCCTATAAAACTATTCGCTCTAGTTCCTGAAGAAATTTCTTGGTTGCCTTTGTGAATATTTGATATTTTTTAAAGATAATATTCATGCCGATTTTTAGCTCTGGTTCAAGAGGTCTGAAGCAGAGCTGACTGTCGCCGGATGTGTTGATTAGCTTATCAAAGCTGATGGCATAGCCCATGCCCTCCTCCACCATAAGTGAACCGTTATACAACAGATTGTAGGTTGCAACGATATTTAGATTTTCTCGGCCACATGAAAAGAAATGCCGAAAAGTATCATACTGGAATGCCTGGCGGGATAAAATCAAGGGTTTGTCTATTAAATCTTCAGCTCGTATTGTCTTTTTATTACTAAGGGGGGCATCTCTTCGCATAATAACACCCCATGTATCTTGATAAGGAATAGGAATAAAATCGTATTTGGCAGTATCAATATTTCCAAAAACTAATCCAAAATCAATCAGCCCTCTATCTAAATTTTCTGTCACAGAGGCACTGTCCCCACTGATAATATGCATATGAATCATGGGATGATTTTTTTGGAGATTTTGTGCGGCTCTGGCAAGATACCGAATGCCGTCTGTTTCTCCGGCGCCTATGGTGATATCTCCAGCAATAAAATTGTCTGACAGAGAGATGTCGCTCTCTGTCTTTTTTACTAATTCCATAATTTCTTCTGCCCGCTGCCGCAAGAGCATTCCCTCTTCTGTCAATGTGATTCGGCGGTTTCCCCGAATCATCAGCTGTTTTCCTAATTCATCTTCTAAATCCTTTAATTGTCTAGAGAGTGTGGGCTGAGAGAGGTGAAGGGCTTGGGCGGCACCGGAAATACTTTGTTCTCTAGTAACAGCAAGAAAATATTGTAAAACTCTGAATTCCATCTTATTACCTCGTTCCATCATGTACAAATCTCAATGGGATATAGTTGCATAATATATAAACTTTAAAAAATATATCATGAATTTAATATAACTGTCAAGCATGTCAAGGTATTTACTATAAGTATTTGCTATTTAAAATGGACATTGATAAAATAGGTATAAACAGAGCTTCGCCATTAGTGAAGGTTTGGATAAAGGAAAGGAGAACCGCTGAGGGATTTGTAGGACAGAATATTAGCTGCATTAGCAACGGCATGAAGAAAAAGAGAACAATATGAAGAAATGAACGAAAAAGGGCTGGTGGTGTCCGGCCATATGATTGATGAGCGCTATGGAGGCATCATTGCAGCAGGAGATGGAATTTTGGATGGTTATTGAAGGTAATCCTGTATTGGATGACTAGGGAAATAAAATTGTTTTAATTAGCAGTGCAGATTAATATGGAAAAAATAGGAAAGAGGTGTTATGATGAGTGAGGAAAATGAAAATGTTATTATTCAAAATTTAAAGGATGCAGGTTGTAGTCAGGAAACTATCATGTCTTTTGTGGATAATATTAGAGAAAATCGAGTAGAGGAGGGGCTGGGAATCTTGGCGTTACACAGGCGCTCACTGCTAGATGAACTGCACAGAGAACAAAAGCAGATAGATTGCTTGGATTATCTAGTTTATAAGATGAAAAAAGGAATAGAATTGTGAAATGAAAGGAGCCGGTAAATGATGAAAACGATTTCAAATAAAACCTTTGACGAGGAGAGAGCATTATATGGGGAACAAGAACTGATAGTGAAGGAGTGTAATTTTGACGGACCAGCTGACGGGGAGAGTGCTTTTAAGGAGGGATATAAGATAGAGGTGGAGAATTGCTTTTTTAATTTGCGTTACCCCTTTTGGCATGATAATGAGTTGAAAATTTCTAAGTCACATATGACTGAGCTTTGCAGGGCAGCATTATGGTATTCACATAATATTGAAATCGCAGACACAAAGCTTCATGGTATTAAGGCGCTGCGGGAATGCAGTAAAGTAAAAATGAGAGGCTGCGATGTTATATCCCCTGAGTTTGGTTGGTCTGTAAAGGATATTGAGATGGAGGACTGCAGTGCAGAGAGTGAATATTTTATGATGCGCTCAGAACGCCTTACTTTTAGAAATGTGAAGATGAAAGGAAAATATTCTTTCCAGTACATTACAGATTCTGTATTTGAAAATTGTACTTTTGACACGAAGGATGCCTTTTGGCACGCAAAAAATATTATCGTAAAAAACAGTACAATAAAAGGTGAATATCTTGCCTGGTACTGTGAGAATGTAACTTTTGAAAACTGCAAAATAATAGGAACGCAGCCTCTTTGTTACTGTAAGGGATTAAAGCTGATTGACTGTGAGATGATTGATACAGACCTTTGCTTTGAAAAATCGGATGTGGAGGCAAAAGTTACTAAACCGATAATCAGTATTAAAAATCCATTGTCTGGACATATTTATGTTCCAAGTGTAGAGGAGATTATTCGTGATGATGAAAAATCATGCGGGGAAATTATTATATATGAGCCATGTTGCTGTGCATAAGCTTTTTGAAGGGGTTTTGCAAACAACTAAATAATGTTTTGGTATAAAAGGAGAATTTATAAAATGGTCAATATAACAGAATATAACTAAAATAGGAAATACTGACATAATATGTAATTAGTGCTATTGTATACCCAGTAAGTTACACAAGCAAAACAATGGCAAACATGTGAAAACACATGGACGCAAAGCTAGGAGTCTAAGGGGGGTATATAACCTACGATAGTTCGGCTGCAAAGAAGTTTTTTCTTGGCAGCCTTTTTTTTGTAAAAAAAGTAAAGCAGGGAAAGGAGGATAGGAATGAAAACTGATACGAAAAAAAGAAAGCAAAAGGAAAAATACAAGGAGTGTGATTTATCAATAAAAAATATGGAGGTACATAAGCAATGCCATTATTTGCAAAGAGCACAAAAGGTGTAAAAAACAGAAACAAAAAAGAAAACAAAAGAACAAGTCGAAGAAAAATTGCCATGGTGATGGCAATGACATTCATTTTGAGCGCCGGCACAGGTGTGCAGGCATATGCAGCAGGCGCTGGGTATACGCTTTTAAGTAGGATATCAGCAGGAAGCGATTATCCTGCTGTGGAAGGACTTGCCATAGAAAAAGGGCAGGCATATGTTTTAAAATATGGAGGGGAAAATGGATGTACTTACTTTTACGGTGAGAAAACAGGGTTAACACAATTAAAAGACAAAAACGGGGATGTAGTATCATTAGAAGGGTTAGGTCATGGAAATGATATGACCTACCGAAAAACAGATAAAAAGCTATATATAGCAACTATGGGGAGGTCTATCAAACGCATGCCATTGAGTGGAGATAAAAATAAGATTGAGACAATTAAAACAAATTATGATGTTGGCTCCATTGCCTGCTGGCTGAATGCGGATAAATTTATTTTAAAGCGGCATAAATCAAATAAAGATAAAAAAGAAGATAAACGGACAGAATTTCATCTTGTACAGATAAACGGAACAAAGGTAACGGAAATCTGCACATTTATGGTAAAGGAAGATAAAGGTGAGGAGTTCAATCAAGGTATATGTATGTATAAGGGACTTGTCGTAAGGAGGGAACCAGCCTAGCTGGGAGGATTCCTTATGACCTGCGTGCGCATCAGCGCACTTCCTCTTAATACCTGTATGTTACCTTTTGGAATAACAAGAACAATAACAGCTATATTTACAAAGTGAATGAAAAAATGAGCACTATAGAAAAAAAGGGAAAGAACACAAAAACAACAATAGTATATGACAAGACAAGAGTTGCCATGATAGATAAAAATGAGCTGATAAAATCAGCAAAAAATTTAAAAAAACCGCCAAAAGGAAAACCAATAAAGATTGAGATAGAATCCATTGCCTTTACAACGGAAGATTATCTGTATTTTACCGCAAATGCCCAATATTTGGATACGTCAAATAATAAAAAATCGTTGGATGGCTTATATAGGATAAACAAAAAGATGGCATGAGGAAACAGGAATACAGATATATTCTAGTATAACAACATAGGAGGAATCATTTATGAAACGATATCAGCCAATCATACGGTTTCTGATACTTGGCATTATACTTTTATCATGGGGAAAAACAAATGTCAGTGCAGAAACGGTAACGGGAAAACTGGGGGACAATATTACATGGAAGCTGGAAATGGAGACAGGTCTGCTTACCATTTCGGGAAAAGGAGATATGCTGGACTGTAAACATAATAAAATACCTACAGCATGGCCGGGAGACCCTTCTTGTGGATATGAATATTATGAGCAAATGTGGCGCAGTACATGGGAGCAGCAATGGACAGTGAAAAAGGTAGTGATAGAGGAGGGCGTTACCAGTATTGCCGCCCATGCCTTCCATGATTGCAGTAATTTAGAGACCATTGTCATTCCCGACAGTGTTACCCGCATTGAACATTGTGCTTTTTATGATTGTTACAACTTACGTCAAGTGGATATCCCCGACAAGGTGACAGTAATCGAAGATTATGTATTTGATGGATGTAATCTGGAAAAAGTAAAACTGCCTCCAAATTTGAAAAAAATAGGCTATCGGGCATTTACAGGCTGTGAACTCAAAAAAATCAGCATCCCCGCAAGTGTGGAAATCATAGAAGCACGAGCATTTGACGAATGTCTTGACTTGGAAAAGGTAACATGGGATGGTAAGAGCAGGCTGCGGGAGATTAAAACGGAGGCATTTTTAGATTGTAACATTAAAAAACTGACAATTCCTGCATCTGTCACAAAGATACAGGACAGCACAGCAGTAAGCGGAGCCTATGCAATTAAAGTGGAGAAGGGGAATAAAAAATACAAATCCAAAGACGGCGTATTGTTTTCCAAAGACGGAAAAAACCTTATATGCTATCCAAGAAAAAGGAAAGTAAAAACTTACAGAATCCCTAAAGGGGTAAGAACGATAGGAACTTCTGCTTTTTATTATATGCTTGAAATAGACTTAGGCTATCATCATTTAAAAAAGATTACTATGCCGGACAGTGTGAGGGTGATAAAAAGCCGTGCGTTTAATAATCTGGCAGATGTAAAAATAGAGCGTCTCTCCAAAAACTTAAAAAGAATAGAGAAGGATGCATTTCTAGGATGTGACATTATGTCCCTGAAACTGCCGGACAGCCTTGTTTACATTGGGGATTTGAGTTTTGGAAATATAAAAGGTACCATTGTAATTCCAAAAAATGTAAAGGAAATAGATGATTTTAGTGTGCCGCCAAAGGTAAAAAAGGTGGTAGTAAAGTCCAAAAAGATAAAGAGCATATCGAAAAAAGCATTTACCTGGAATAAAAAAGTAACCTTTGTCCTTCCAAAATCAAAGAAAGCAGCGTATAAGAAGTTATTTACAAAAAAAAGACTGGGAAAGAAGATGAAATTTATTTACCAATAAAAATTTATCTCACTTTAAAATGTCTCCTGTCTGAGAATTATTTTTTCTGACAGGAGATATTTTAGCGCATGTAGTGAAAGTTGTGAAAAAAGTGCGTGACAAGGCTTGAGACCTATGCTATAATACAAAAATGTGTAAATATGCACAAAAGAAGGAGAATAACCCTTTACCTGTTTGCTGAGGGCAGCAATTTGGTCATAGCGCCAACAGGAGAGCATATAAAAGGAGGATATAAAAGGAATGAGTTTACAAGTAGAAAAACAGGAAAAGAATATGGCAAAATTAACCATTGAAGTATCAGCGGAAGAATTTGATCAGGCAATGGACAAGGCATATCGCAAAAATAAAAGCAAAATGAGTGTTCCGGGCTTTCGTAAGGGAAAGGTTCCCCGTCAAATGTTAGAGAAAATGTATGGTCCGGCTATCTTTTATGAAGATGCGGCAAATATTATTATCCCTGATGCCTACGCAAAGGAATTGGAAAATTCAGATTTAGATATTGTGTCCCGCCCAGAGATAGATGTGACACAGATTGAAAAAGGCAAGCCTTTTATATTCACAGCAACTGTTGCACTGAAACCGGAGGTGGAATTGGGACAGTACACCGGAATTGAAGTAGAAAAGTCTGTTGTGGAAGTGACAGAGGAGGAAGTCAATGCAGAACTAGAGAAAGTAAGAGAGCAGAATTCCAGAACGATTCCAGTGGAAGACAGACCGGTAAAGGACGGGGATATTGCGGTAATTGACTATGAAGGTTTTGTGGACGGAGTGGCTTTTGAAGGCGGCAAGGGTGAAAATCATAATTTGACAATCGGTTCCCATTCCTTTATTGATACTTTTGAAGAGCAGTTAATCGGAAAGAGTTTAAATGAGGAAGTAGAAGTAAATGTTACTTTTCCGGAAGAATATCACGCAGAGGAGTTAAAAGGCAAGCCGGCAATGTTTAAGGTAGTGATTAAAGAAATCAAGGAAAAGGAATTGCCGGATTTAGATGATGATTTTGCACAGGATGTATCAGAATTTGATACATTTGCTGAATACAAAGAGGATGTAAAAGCAAAATTAACAGCAACAAAAGAAAATGAGGCAAAGAACAAGAAGGAAGAGGCGGTAGTGAATGCCATAGCCCAGGGTGCCAAGATGGAGATTCCAGAAGCTATGATAGAGACACAGGCTGTCCAGATGACAGATGATTTTGCCAGAAGAATGCAGAGCCAGGGACTTTCCATGGAACAGTATTTCCAGTTTACAGGCTTAGATGCCCAGAAATTTATGGAGCAGATGAAACCTCAGGCAGAGCAGAGAATCAAGAATCGCTTAGTGCTTGAAGCGGTTGCTAAGGCAGAGAATATGACAGCCAGCGACGAGGATGTAGATAAGGAAATTGAAAATATGGCTTCTATGTACCAGATGGAAGTGGACAAATTAAAGGAATTGGTTTCTGATGAGGAAAAAGAACAGATGAAGCAGGATATCTGTGTACAGAAGGCTGTGGAATTTGTAGTGGACAAGGCAGTAGAGAAATAATTAGATTATTAAATGAACAAAAGAGGGACACGTTGGAAAATGTTTTTTTCGTGTCCCTTTTCGTCCAACAATGGAAAGATTTTGTTTTTGTAATATAATAGAAAAGAGAGGAAGGATAAAATATGAGTTTAGTACCTTACGTCGTTGAACAGACAAGCAGGGGAGAGCGTTCCTATGACATTTACTCCCGCCTGTTAAAGGATAGAATTATCTTTTTGGGAGAGGAAGTCAACGAGACTACTGCAAGCTTAGTAGTAGCCCAGATGTTGTTTTTGGAGTCAGAGGACCCCAGCAAGGATATTAACCTGTACATTAACAGCCCAGGGGGCTCCGTTACAGCAGGTATGGCAATCTATGACACAATGAACTATATAAAATGTGATGTATCCACTATCTGTATTGGTATGGCTGCCAGCATGGGTGCATTTTTGCTGTCCGGCGGTGCCAAGGGCAAGAGATTGGCCTTGCCAAACGCGGAGATTATGATTCATCAGCCGCTGGGAGGAGCCAAAGGACAGGCGACAGAGATTCAAATTGCGGCAGAGCATATTTTAAAGACAAAGAAAAAATTAAACCAGATTATTGCAGATAATACTGGAAGACCTATTGAGGATGTGGAGAGAGATACAGACAGAGATAATTGGATGACTGCCGAAGAGGCAAAGGAGTATGGTTTGATTGACTCTATCGTGACAAGTCGTAAAATAGAAGAGAAATAACAGGCTTTCTGCAGGCATTTTAAAATGTTTATCCCAGGAAGCGCTGTGTAGATGCGAAGATAATAATAAGGAATCAAGAGGAAGGGAAACAGCATGGCAAACAGAAAAGATGATATAAGTATATGCAGATGTTCTTTTTGTGGCAGAACCCAGGATCAGGTGCGCAAGCTGATTGCAGGGCCTAACAATGCAACCTATATATGTGATGAATGTATAGACATCTGCTCAGAAATCATCGAGGAGGAATTTAATGAGTATGGGATGGAGGAGGATTTGATGGAGGACATCAATCTTCTCAAGCCAAAGGAAATTAAAGCATTTCTTGATGAATATGTGATTGGCCAGGAGGAGGCAAAGAAGACCTTGTCTGTGGCAGTATACAATCACTATAAGAGAATTTTATCCGGCAAGGATTTAGGTGTGGAGATACAAAAAAGTAATATTTTGATGCTTGGCCCTACAGGCTCCGGAAAGACATTTTTGGCGCAAACGCTGGCAAAGCTTCTCAATGTTCCATTTGCTATTGCAGATGCTACCGCATTGACGGAAGCCGGCTATGTAGGTGAGGACGTGGAAAATATTCTGTTGAAGCTTATACAGGCAGCGGATTATGATGTTGCCAAGGCGGAGAAGGGTATAATTTATCTCGATGAGATTGACAAGATTACAAAGAAGTCTGAGAATGTATCTATCACCCGTGATGTGTCAGGGGAAGGGGTGCAGCAGGCCCTGTTGAAGATTCTGGAGGGAACCCAGGCATCTGTACCGCCCCAGGGCGGAAGAAAGCATCCCCAGCAGGAGATGATAGGCATTGATACTACTAACATTCTCTTTATATGCGGCGGCGCATTTGATGGTTTGGAGAAAATCATTGAGAACCGCATGGATAAGAAATCTATTGGTTTTAATGCGGAAGTCTCCAGGGTAGTGGATAATGAAGAGAATGAGCTGCTCAAGGAAGTGACCCCTCAGGATTTAGTGAAGTTTGGGTTGATTCCTGAGCTGATTGGCCGGGTGCCGGTGACAGTGACACTGGATTTATTAGATGAAAAAGCTTTGGTTCGCATATTGCAGGAGCCAAGAAATGCCATTGTGAAGCAGTATCAAAAATTGTTTGAGTTAGATGGAGTAAAGCTGGAGTTTACAAGTGATGCTTTAAAGGCAGTGGCTCATAAGTCGGTGGAGAGAAAGACAGGTGCTAGAGGACTTCGGGCGATTATTGAAAAGGTAATGACGGACACTATGTATGAGGTTCCGTCCGACGAGACGATTGAAAAGTGTATTATCACAGAAGAAGCGGTAAAAGGCTGTGGTGATGTTCAGCTTGTGTATGGACCAGACAATAAAAAAATGGCACTTGCAAAATAACTATATGCTTTGGGGAAGTCCTATGGCTGTAATTGAAATGTTAAGAACAAAAAGAATCCCTCAGGCGGGATTCTTTTTGTTCCTATTAAAATATGGGAGAGAATCAAAAGAGGATAGATGAATATGGAAGCTAGAAATCAGGAAGAATGGAAAAGATTACCGATGTTGCCCTTAAGGGGAATCTGTGCACTGCCCGGGATGGTAGTACACTTTGATGTGAGCAGAGAATTGTCTATCAAGGCAATTGAAAAGGCGCTGGCTGGCAATCAGGAAATATTTCTCACCATGCAGAAGGATGAGCAGACGGAGGAGCCTGTGATGGAGGATTTATACAGCATGGGAGTAATCGGTGTAGTGCGGCAGCTTGTAAAGCTGCCTGATGATTTGGTTCGCATATTGGTGGAAGTGAAGGAGAGAAGCTGGCTGGAGAAAATAGAACCAAAGGAGGGTATTTTATATGCCCATGTTCGGCTCATAGAACCGCCGGAGGATGATTTAAAGGACAGCATGAGAGAGGCTATGATAGGGGTGGCAAAGGAGCTGCTGCAAAGGTATATTGTATATCATGGAAAAATTAATCCAACAGCGCTAAAGCAGCTTGTTAAGACAAAGAATTTGTATGAATTTTTGGAAATATTATCTCTGCAGCTTCCTATGAATTTAGAGCAGCAGCAGGATTTTTTGAATGCTTTTGATGCTGTCAGTCAATATGAGCTGTTGACAAAATATTTGGCGGATGATATTGAGATATCAAAGGTAAAGAAAAATCTTCAAGAGAAAATAAAAGAAAGAGTAGATAAAAACCAAAAGGAGTATATGCTGCGGGAGCAGCTTAAATACCTGCGCCAGGAGCTTGGGGAGGATGAGGATTTACAGACAGAGCGAGATGAATTTTTGGAGAAGACACAGCAGCTTTTGGCATCGGAGGAGATAAAAGAAAAAATCCGAAAGGAAATTAAGCGTTTTCAACGGCTGGGAGTTAATTCCTCTGAGGCCAATGTGGAGAGAACATACATTGAAACGTTGTTGGAGCTGCCTTGGGATAAAATGACAGAGGATAATTTAAATATTGTCCATGTGAAAAAAATATTGGAGCAGGACCACTACGGACTGGAAAAGGTGAAGGAGAGAATCTTGGATTTTCTCGCTGTGAAGCAGCTTTTCAAGGAATCCAAAAAACAGGAAAAAAAGAGCAATGTTCTGTTGTGCTTAGTGGGGCCTCCTGGAACTGGAAAAACCTCCATTGCCCGCTCTATCGCTCGTGCTTTAAACAGAGAATATGCCAGAATTTGTCTAGGAGGGGTGCGGGATGAGGCGGAAATCAGAGGACATCGCAAGACCTATATCGGTGCAATGCCAGGGCGTTTAGCCAGGGCGCTGCAGCAGACAAAGTGTAAAAATCCCTTAATTTTGCTGGATGAGATTGATAAGATGGGCAATGATATAAAGGGTGATCCTGCCTCCGCATTGTTGGAGGTGTTGGATGCAGAGCAGAATACAAAATTTATAGACCACTACGTGGAGCTTCCAATGGATTTGTCTCAAGTGATGTTTATCTGCACCGCCAATTCTGCCCAAACCATTCCAAAGCCTCTGTTGGACCGAATGGAGGTAATCGAGGTAAACAGTTATACTTACAATGAAAAATGGCATATAGCCAAGGATTATCTGATTGAAAAACAGTTAAAAGAGAATGGCCTTAATAAATCTCAGCTTTCTATCAGTAAAAAGGCACTAGAAAAGATAATTGTGCAATATACAAAGGAAGCGGGAGTGCGAAATTTAGAGAGAACAATAGGAAAGCTCTGCAGAAAGGCTGTCAGGGAAATTTTGGAGGAGAACAGTACAAAGATTAAAGTGACAGACAAAAATCTGAAGGAGTACCTGGGAGTGGAAAAATATACATTGCCAAAGCAAAAAAAGGAAGCCCAGGTAGGATTAGTGAATGGTCTTGCATGGACTAGCGTTGGGGGTGTCACTTTGCAGGTGGAAGTAAATACTATGCCGGGAAAGGAAGACATTCTATTGACTGGACAGCTTGGGGATGTGATGAAGGAGTCGGCAAGAATTGCATTGACGCTTGTGAGAAGTTTAGTGGAGCGTGAGGCTGAAATATCGGATGATTATTTTGAGAAGCACTCTGTTCATGTTCATGTACCGGAGGGAGCCACACCAAAGGATGGTCCGTCGGCGGGCATTACGATGACTACTGCCATTTATTCGGCTGTGACAGGGCGGGCGGTAAGGGGAGATATTGCTATGACTGGAGAGATTACATTGGGAGGCAAGGTGCTGCCTATCGGAGGACTGAAGGAGAAAATGCTGGCGGCAAAAATAGCAGGTATGAAAACCGTTTTGATTCCATGGGAGAATGAGAAGGATTTAGAGGAAATATCCGATGAAATCAAGGAAGGCTTGGACATTATTTCGGTAAAGGAAATTAAGGAAGTGCTGCGTGAGGCATTGGTGTAACCCTGTATAGGAAGGACGACAAATTATGAGTAAAAATGGACAAAACAGTGATATAACAAAATATATCATCAAGAGTGTGGAATTAGAGACGGTGTGCGGTATTACAAGTACCCTGCCGGACAATGCCTTGCCGGAGATAGCTTTTGCCGGAAAATCAAATGTGGGAAAATCCTCTCTCATCAATGGATTGATTCAGAGAAAAGCTTTAGCCAGAACCTCTGCCCAGCCAGGAAAAACCCAAACCATCAATTTTTACAATGTAAATAAAAATATATATTTTGTAGATTTGCCTGGTTATGGATATGCCAGGGCAAATGAGGCGGTGAAGGCTGAGTGGGGCAAAATGATAGAGCGGTATTTGAGAATTTCAAAGCAGCTAAAGGCAGTTTTTTTGCTTATTGATATTCGTCATGAGCCAGGGCAAAATGATAAAGAAATGTATAACTGGATTGTGTATCAGGGATATGAGCCGATTATAATCGCCACAAAATTGGACAAATTAAAGAGAAGTCAGGTGGCGAAACATGTAAAGCAGATAAAAACTGGATTGCAAGTAAAGCCAGGCACAAAGGTGCTGCCATACTCTGCCTTGACAAAGCAGGGAAGGGAGGAGATATGGCAGGTAATTGACAGTTTAATTACAGCCGAATTTCATGAACTTTCTTGACTTTTTTACATTAGCGTCATAATATATTAATATGATATTATGATTTGACGCTAACAGCCTATGGAAGAGTCAAAAAAAGATAAAGAGTTATGTTGAAAAAGAAGGAATGTAAAGTTGGAGAGAAAAAAACGCAGTATTATTTATTTGCTGCCAATCTTTTCGGCAGTGATTATTGTATGCTTTGTTGCATTCTTTTATGTGCGGCAGATGAACAGGACAATATCGGACAACATTATTGGCTCTATCAGTGAAATAGCAGAGCATGACAAGGTTGCCATTCAGGCATATATAGACGATTGCTGGGAAGAGCTTGACGCTCTGGCAAAGCGTTTTGAAAGCTTTGGCTGTAAAACTATAGAGGATGTTGAAAGGCATATGAATTTGGAATGTGCGTCCTGTGAATTTAATAATTTATATTTAGTGGCAGAGGATGGAACTGTCTATTCAGACAAGTATGTCACCTATACGCCCAATACTGATGATGTAAACCAAAGTTTAGAGCTTTTGTCCTATTTTAAAGGGGGCAAGGACAAGGTAATTGTCAGGTTTGACGACAAGGTTGAGGGAGAAGAAATCACCAGAGAATCTATACTTTACGGCGTTCGGCTCAACGGTTATGAGGTAGATGGAGTGAAGATAGCGGCATTGATGGGAACAAGGACTATTAACTCTATACAGGATAATATGGTGATTGACAGTTTTATCAAAAATGGGAAGAGCCGTGGACACAGTGCATTGATAGATGGAAGCGGAAACTATATTGTCAATATTAACAAGGAAATTTACCTTAACAAGAAAAATAACTTATATGAACATTTATCCCAGTCAGAGAGTTCAGAGCTCACCCAGGAGGAATTAAAACAAAAGCTGGAAAAATTAGAGACTTTTGGTTTTTATCATTCTCATTATGAAGAAAAGTATAGAGAATTATTTTATTTTATTCCCTTTGAAAGTGAACTGGATTTGTACTTTATTATGTCCGTCAATGAAGAAGTGTTTATGGAGCAAATGCGGGCATTTGTGGCAATGAGTATGACGATGCTTGTGCTCAGTATTGTGACAGTTATTATTATGTTACTGTTAGTGATGATATTCCACAATAAAAACATTAGAATCGAGGAAAAAGCAAAGTCCCAGAAGGAATTCCTCTCCAACATGAGTCATGAAATCCGCACGCCTTTAAACGGTTTAATCGGTATGAATCACTTGATTATGGTACATATAGATGATGAGCAGCAGATGGAGCAGATTAAAGAGTGGCTCAGGAAGTCTCACAGCACCTCAAATTATCTTTTGTCTTTAGTGAATGATATTTTAGATATGTCTAAGCTTCAGGCCGGAAAGGTAGATATTATCAATGAGCCGATAATGGTGGAGAGTTTGGTGGATGAGATTTGTGCTATGCAGTGTGACAATATACAAAGCCGGGGTGTGGAATTTATAGTGGAAAAGGATATTGCAGAGCCTTGTATTCAAGGAGATGCAACCCGAATTAAGCAGATATTGATGAATATTGTGGGAAATGCAGCGAAATTTACGCCGAAGGGCAAATCAATTCGTTTTTCTGTCTGTCAGGAAAAGAAAGATGAAAATCATGTAGTTACCATTTATCAGTGTCAGGATACAGGAATTGGTATATCTAAGGAGTATATTGGTAAGATTTTTGATTCCTTCAGTCAGGAGAGAAATAAAAACGCAAGCGGCATAAAAGGAACCGGTCTTGGTATGGCAATCAGCAAGCTTCTTGCCAAGGCAATGGGCGGGGATATTTATGTGGAGAGTGAGCTGGATGTGGGAAGTACTTTTACAGTTCGTATTCCCTCAGAGATTGTAAAAGAAATACCAGCTTATTTAAGAGATCACGGGAATGAGATGGGGGAGGCCGAGTCCTCCCTGGATTTGGAGAATAAGGACACAAAGCCTGCTAAGATTTTAGTGGCTGAGGATGTGGAGCTAAATGCGGAGATATTGCTGGAAATTTTGGCCATGGAAGGTTTTCAGACTGTTCATGCACAGAACGGTAAGGAGGCAGTAGAAATATTCCAGAATTCACAGCCAGGGGAATTTGATATCATATTGATGGATATGCAGATGCCGGTGATGGATGGATGTGCAGCAGCAAAAGAAATTAGAAGGCTAGAGAGGGAAGATGCAAAGAATATTGTGATTTATGCCTGCACTGCCAATACCTTTCAGGAGGATAGGGATATGGCGATAGAAAGCGGTATGAATGATTTTCTGACAAAACCTATTGACGTAAATATGCTGCTGAAAAAGATGGGGAGAAAAAGTAAGTAATAGACATAAAATTTGATAGGAGTAGTTGTGGAATGGGATATATTGAGGAAACACATAACCTAGAAATAGATTTTAACAAAATTGCAGATATGCAAGGAGAGCAGAAGGTGATTCCGGTTGCTGTACAGCACTATAAGACGAAGGAAGTAATCTTAATTGCCTACACAAATGAGGAGGCGTTTTTGCAGGCGGTGAAGGAGCACAGAGCTATTTTTTGGAGTACCTCTAGAAATGAACTTTGGTATAAAGGTAAGACATCTGGAAATGAATTTGAATTGATGGAGGTTCGCATAAACTGTGAGCAAAATTCCTTAGTCTATATGGTTAAGCCCCTCAGTGGCAATATATGCCATACTTCCTACAAAGGTGTGGCAAACAATTGTTTTTACAGGAGAGTGGATATGGACACCATGAAGCTTGTAAATTTAAATGAAACAAAAAACGGAAAGTAAAGTTATTGTATGGAGGATTCCCTTTGAGTCCAGCAATAAAAATAAAAAGGTAGAATTTAGAATTATATGACAAGAGTATAGCTGGATTTTTAAGTTTATAGGTTCAGGTCAATAGACCTGAACCTATAGTGTGTTTATTGGATATGAAACTGACTGATCAGTTGATTTAGTGTTCTTGCATGGTTAGACAATTCTTGTGATATAGATGCGCTTTGTTCAGCGGCAGTGGAATTTGCTTGTGTTACTTTTGAGACTTCTTTTATTCTGTTTTCTATTGAAGTAATCATTTCCGATTGCTGGATACTAGCCATTGAAATCTCATCCATATGTTCTTTGATAGATTGGATACATTCACCGATAATCCTCATAGCAGATTGTGCATGGTTTGTAGATTCTGTACCTGTTTTTACATCCTGTATGGAACGACCAATCAGTGCATTTGTAGAGTTTACAGCCTCTGATGATTTAGCGGCAAGGTTTCTTACTTCTTCTGATACGACAGAAAATCCTTTTCCGGCTTCTCCTGCTCTGGCAGCTTCAACTGAGGCATTTAGTGCAAGGATGTTAGTCTGAAAAGCAATATCCTCAATCGTTTTTATAATACTGACAATCTTTGCGGAGGACTGATCAATATTTTTTGTGGCGATAATCAATTGCTCCATTTTGATGTCAGCTTCAGATGAATACTCGGTAGCTCTGTCCACTAAACCACTGGCATTACTGCAGCGGACTGTGCTATTCTGGATTTGTGTAGTAATGTCTGTCACATTGGCAACAAGTTTATTAATGGAATCTTTCTGTTGAATCGTTCCTTGAGACAGTTCTGCGGCTCCGGCAGAAACTTGATTGGCATCTTCATTTACCTGATTAGCAATATGAATAATATTGCGCATAACTTCTGTAAGGTGAGTGCGAATAAGTTTAAGACTTTGTGATAAAACTTGGAAGTCACCAATATAGTATTCTTCATTTACTTCAACGTCTACAGAAATATTGCCAGCAGCCATCTCACCTAAAATTCTTCCAATATCCTCTATGGTTTTTCTAAGACATTCACAAACATGGTGAATGGTCTGGGCTATCATACCAATTTCATCTTGTCTATTATAAAATGGTTTTAGTTCCTTATCGGCAGAGAGCTCTAGATTTCCAAGACGCCGGATAGCTTTTTCCATAATCATAAGCTCACGGCCTTCTCGATATAAGATTAGTAATGTAATAAATACAATAAATGCTCCTACCATGGCACAAATAACAGCTACCATTGTACGAATAGTTTCCACATCTTTATAGACTTCTGATGCATTGTCACGAACCATAAAAATCCAGTTGCGGTCTTTTAAATATTTATATACCACAAGTTGGTCTGCGCCATTTTCATCCTGATAGAAATATGTATCAGCCTGTGTGTCGTTTTTTGTTTTAACTCGACGGAGAATTTCTTGATAACCACTGTCTGTTGTTTGGGTGTTCAATAGAGTCTCATCTTGATTGTATAGATATGCTCCGTTTTCAGCATTAATAAAGACATATTCGCTGTTAGGAAGTCCTTCGATTTTTAAATCTAATAGTGAATCCATTAATCGGCTGGCATAAACACCAGAACCAACATATCCTATACACTTGCCGTCCTCAAAAATTGGATAATACATGGAAAGAATCATGCTTCCGGTTCCTGGAGATTTCATAATTCCCAGATTAGTCAGCTGTTGTTTGGATAAAATAGTTTTAGTAAATTCTTCTAAGGAATCTCCAGTTCTAGTCGTCATACCAATCGCATCTTTAGAAGTATGTGTCAGAATATGAGTGGAGGGGGTGGCAATATACAATCCCTCAAAAATACCTTTGATTTCTGCAAAGTCTTCTGTATATTGTTGTCCCTTTTGCACTGCAGCAGAGTTTTTAGGATCTGCTAAAAGATTGCGGACTTCACTGCTTAATGCAAAAGCAACCATATACTCTTCTGCTGAAGTCACATAGTCATTTATGATAGATGCTCTAGATTCTACCACATCAATCATTTGATTGGTAATATCTTTTTCTACCATAGTGGAAACACGATCTGATACAATAAACCAAAGTAACAGCATTCCCAAAAAAGTAATAATTGTAGTAATAATACTAATGCGTGTTGCAAGTTTTCGATTGCTTAAAAATTTCATAAGCTACCTCTCCTAGTAAAAAAATTTTCATTAAAATATTATAAGTAAGATTGTGCAAGCAGACATTAAC
>CAJTQG010000011.1:0-7464 GCA_910578605.1 uncultured Lachnospiraceae bacterium
CTTTCACTTCCTCTTTTAATGCAAGATACCTCTGATTGAGTGTTTTCCTCTCGGCGGTCAGTTTTGCATACTCTGTTTTCCATGCCTTTGTCTCCACTGCTTCTTGATTTCCTCATAGTTTCTTCCGAGCCTGTCAACACTTTTTACATATAACATGTTTCCTTCCTTCAATTTTCTTAATAATTTTTTATACATCTGACGGTCAAAGTCTTTGCCGGATTGCTTATACATAGATATTTTTGCTTTCAATATTTATTTCTTCCATAGCAATGTGATGTGGTCACCTGTGATTATTTTACCACAGCAAAAAGGTAATGAAACGTAATCCCCCATTTGTTTTTCATTACCTTAATAAGCAACTAACTTTTTTCAATTTCTTTACTAGTCTAATACATTTCTTGATTTCAGTTGCTGGATTATATATTGTTGTTATTCCATCGTTTCAAAGTAGGAAAGATTTTAGATATCTTCTGTCTTGCTATCCTCAGGGGTATCTCCCAGCAATCTGGCTCTATCTTTTTTGGTATTCAAGTTACAATACTACAAAGACAAATAGAGGCAGAACAAGTAAAGCAAATAAAAGGTTGGTAAAAAGACAAACTCCGATGAAAAATGGCACCAAATTTCATCGGAGTTCTATATTTATGGCACAGTTTTGACACCACTGACAACTTTTTCACTGTTGCAAAGTTTCAAGTAGCTTACAAAATAAAAAGTTACCATATCCCTTTTGTAGTCCTATTTATAGCCCTAATTCTTTAACATACAATCGGTCCGTTCCATTCCCAAAATTAACAATATCTTTGAGATAATGATACCCATATTTTTCGTACAAACCAATATGTTCTGACGGGATATAGGTTCTACTAAAACCAGCTTCTTTTGCATATACATTTGCAAAATTAATCAGCTTTTCACTAATTTTATGTCCACGATATTCTTCTGTCACAAACACACTTGAAATCCATGGATATATTTCAGGTAATGGATAATAATCCGCTTTCATGATAGAAGTCATTCCAACAATTTGACCATCCACCATTGCCACAAATACAGTTTCCCAATCGGTAAATTTCCATGCACGAAGCACCCATAAAATATGCTCTTTTACTTCTTCCCAAGAAAAGTCTTCAACAAAACGAATGAGTTTGTCTGCCAAATCGGTATTTCTATCAACTTTTCTTATCTCTAATGCATCCATGTTAAAATCTTTTTTAGCAAATCCAAACTGTCGTTCTACTTTTCTTACAGTATCCTCAATTGTACTATTTTCAGTTCTTTCTATCCACAAGTAGTTACTGCTCTTGATATCATGACATCTTTTTTCATTGAGAGTTTTTAAGGTTATATTACATGTCGCCTTTGCTTTTTCAACATCAGACGTACTGTAAATAAAATCACGAAACCCTTGATGGTCGGAACGACCACAGTAATCCTCAATTAAATTTGATGGTTCTTTTATCAAAAACACTATTCGAGATGCTTCTGTATATTTTTCAGCTTCTTCCACTGTCAAATGACAGTCACACAATACAATTTTATTTTGTGAAAGACGAATCAAATCCAACAGTACAAAATCCAATTGTTCTCTTGTGTTATCAATCAGCCACTTTTTATATTCCTCTACAGTGCGCCCGAAAAACTCATCTGCATCTTTAAAAACTTTATTCATTGATGGCTGAAAAGTAGAATTAGAAATCTTTTGATGATAGGAAAACTGCTCATCAATATTATAAACCAATAAATTGTGTCGTTTAGCCAACTCCCGTGAAATTGTTGTCTTTCCGCCACAAGGTGTTCCGGTTATAAAATAAACATTTTTTAAATATTCTTTGATTACGTTATCTTGAAATATCATTACATTCTCTCCGTTATTAAATAGTTTTTAGTATCCTGTTTGTACATAAAACTATTTGACACAGTTCTATGTACTTAGATATTTCTTAATCGTAAGAATGCTACCATTTTTTTCACCTCATCTATATTCAAATTCTTTTTTACCATACCATAATTTTCTCTCATTTACAATCATAAAAATACAGGGCATGACAACATTTGGAGCGACAATATAAGAAAAATCAGAGCAACAGCGATAAAATGGTTGGGGGTACAGACAAAGTCTCGGATTGGCGGCTTAACCAGTCCAACTTTTTGTCCGCACCCCTCCCAAATAAAAATAGAGCCACAAGCCATTTTCATTGAAATATTGGCAGGTGAATTTTTTCTTTTGTTCTCTATTATTTTTAGACATTAAGAAACCGCAACCCCTTGATTTCTCAAAGGATTGCGGTGCTTATTTTTATTATTTGGCTCTAATTACAAGATTACTCGATGATCGTAGCAACCTTACCGGAACCTACTGTTCTACCACCCTCACGGATAGCGAAGCCTAAACCTTGCTCCATAGCGATTGGGTGAATCAACTCGATAGTCATCTCAACATTATCACCAGGCATGCACATCTCTGTACCATCTGGCAATGCACAAACACCAGTTACATCAGTTGTTCTGAAGTAGAACTGTGGTCTGTAGTTATTGAAGAAAGGTGTATGACGTCCACCTTCGTCTTTTGTCAATACATAAACCTGAGCTGTAAATTTCTTATGGCATGTAACGCTGCCTGGTTTTGCGATAACCTGTCCTCTTTCGATATCTGTTCTCTGAACACCACGAAGAAGAGCACCGATATTATCACCAGCCTGAGCCTCATCCAATAATTTACGGAACATCTCGATACCTGTAACAACAGTCTTACGAACATCTTCCTTCACACCTAAGATTTCAACTTCATCATTTAAGTGCAATGTTCCTCTCTCTACTCTACCTGTAGCAACAGTACCACGACCTGTGATAGTGAATACGTCCTCTACTGGCATTAAGAATGGCTTGTCTGTATCTCTCTCTGGATCTGGAATCCACTTGTCAACCTCAGCCATCAACTCTAAAATCTTGTCGCCCCACTCGCTGCTTGGATCCTCTAATGCTTTCAAAGCAGAACCTTGAACGATAGGAGTGTCATCTCCTGGGAACTCATATTCATTTAACAAATCTCTGATGTCCATCTCTACTAATTCTAACAATTCAGGATCATCAACAGCATCACACTTGTTCATAAATACTACGATGTAAGGTACACCTACCTGACGAGACAATAAGATATGCTCTTTTGTCTGAGCCATAACACCGTCTGTAGCAGCCACAACTAAGATAGCTCCATCCATCTGAGCAGCACCAGTAATCATGTTCTTTACATAGTCAGCATGTCCTGGGCAGTCAACGTGTGCATAGTGACGAGCTTCTGTCTCGTACTCAACGTGAGCTGTAGAGATTGTGATACCTCTTTCTCTCTCCTCTGGAGCCTTATCAATGTTTTCAAATGCAACAGCTTCACCTGTTCCCAATCTTATGTTAAGAGTCTTGGTGATAGCAGCTGTCAAAGTAGTTTTACCATGGTCAACGTGTCCAATGGTACCGATATTACAATGTGGTTTGTTTCTTTCAAACTTAGCTTTAGCCATTTTTATAAATCCTCCTTAAAATAATCTACTATTTGTTTTGATTCGTGGCATTATTTTAAATTTTACCACAAGGCTAAATTGATTATATTAGATAACCAATACAATTTCAAGCCTTAATTTCTATATTTTTCCCTATTTGTATGACTTTTTTTTACAGAAGCTGCCATATAGGAAAAACCATCCTAATATCATCTATCTATTTATAATCAATATAATCTATATAATTATATAATACACAATGAAATGCTTCTACACATACATAAAGGGGCTATCCATTATTTACCACTCTTGTTGGCAATAATCTTTTCCTGTACAGACTTTGGTACTGGCTCATATTTCTCAAAGAACATAGAGTAGTTACCACGTCCCTGGGTTGTAGAACGAAGCTCTGTAGAATATCCAAACATCTCCGCCAATGGCACAAATGCTCTGACGATTTTACCGCCGCCTAAATCATCCATACCTTCAATCTGTCCACGCTTAGCGTTCAAGCTTCCGATAACATCACCCATATAATCTTCCGGCATAGTCACTTCTACCTTCATAATAGGCTCTAACAGCTGTGCGCCGCCCTTCTTCATAGCATCCTTAAATGCCATGGAACCAGCAATGTGGAATGCCATCTCAGATGAATCCACTTCATGGTAAGAACCATCATATACTGTAGCCATTACACCCAATACAGGGAATCCTGCAAGAATACCTGCCTGAGCAGCTTCCTCGATACCCTCTCCAACTGCAGGAATGTATTCCTTAGGAATAGCACCACCCACAACCTCAGATGCAAATTTGAAGGTCTCCTCGCCGTTTGGATCCATCGGCTCAAAGCGAACTTTACAGTGACCATACTGACCACGTCCACCGGACTGTTTTGCGTACTTGCTGTCCACTTCCACAGTCTGTGTAAATGTCTCCTTGTAGGCAACCTGAGGTGCACCTACATTGGCCTCCACCTTAAACTCCCGCAGCAATCTGTCTACGATAATCTCCAAGTGAAGCTCACCCATACCTGCAATGATTGTCTGTCCTGTCTCATGATCCGTATGGGCACGGAAGGTAGGATCTTCTTCTGCCAATTTTGCTAAAGATTCACCTAATTTACCCTGATCCTGTTTTGTCTTAGGCTCAATTGCCAACTCAATAACCGGCTCTGGGAATTCCATAGATTCTAAAATAACAGGATGCTGTTCATCACAGATAGTATCACCTGTTGTTGTCAGCTTAAATCCAACAGCGGCAGCAATATCACCGGAATAAACCTTATCTAATTCTTCTCTCTTGTTAGCATGCATCTGCAGGATACGTCCCACACGCTCCTTTTTGCCTTTTGTAGCATTTAATACATAGGAACCGGAGTTCAATGTACCAGAGTACACGCGGAAGAATGCTAATTTACCTACAAATGGGTCTGCCATAATTTTAAATGCCAAAGCGGAGAACGGTTCATCATCTGATGAATGTCTCACTACTTCATTTCCGTCATCATCAATACCCTGAATATCAGGAATATCTGTAGGTGCCGGCATAAACTCTAAGATAGCATCCAATAATTTCTGCACACCTTTATTCTTATATGCGGAACCACAACATACAGGAATTGCTGTACACTCGCAGGTTCCTTTTCTAAGACCAGCCTTCAGCTCGTCTGCAGAAGGCTCCTCGCCCTCTAAATACTGCATCATCAAATCATCATCTAACTCGCAGATTTTCTCTACCAGTTCCTGATGATACAAATCCGCGTCATCCTTCATGTCCTCAGGAATCTCTGTAATGGTAATATCATCACCCTTATCATCATTATAGATGTAAGCCTGCATTTCAAACAAATCGATAATACCTTTAAAATCATCTTCCTTGCCGATTGGCAGCTGAAGAACAATTGCATTTTTTCCTAATCTAGTCTTAATCTGGTCTACTGCATTAAAAAAGTCAGCGCCTAAAATGTCCATCTTATTGATGAATGCCATTCTAGGTACATTGTAGGTATCTGCCTGACGCCATACGTTCTCAGACTGAGGCTCTACACCGCCCTTAGCACAGAATACACCTACCGCACCATCCAATACACGCAGAGAACGCTCAACTTCAACAGTAAAGTCAACGTGTCCCGGTGTATCAATAATGTTGATACGATGCTCTAATGCACCTGGCTTAACCTTTGTCTCCTGCTGCAATGTCCAGTGACATGTAGTAGCCGCAGATGTAATTGTGATACCTCTTTCCTGCTCCTGCTCCATCCAGTCCATGGTTGCAGTACCTTCATGAGTATCACCAATTTTATAATTTACACCGGTATAATATAAGATACGCTCTGTCAATGTAGTTTTACCCGCATCGATATGAGCCATAATACCAATGTTTCTGGTTCTCTCTAATGGATATTCTCTTCCAGCCAAGATTTCTCCCTCCTTTATTTATTTTCTTCATTCATCTCATAGTCAAAAGCTGCATGACTTCAAATTCCGTTTTCCCTATTATTTCATTCATATATAATTATATGGAATCTAATTATATAGAATCAAACAAATACAAATAAATCTAGAACTTTACAAGTCGGCGCTTCATTACTAGAAACGATAATGTGCAAATGCCTTGTTGGCTTCCGCCATCTTATGCATATCTTCTTTCTTCTTTACAGAAGAACCTGTATTATTAGATGCATCCAAGATTTCATTTGCCAATCTCTCTTCCATTGTCTTCTCGCCTCTCTGACGGGAGTACAATGTAAGCCAACGAAGTGCCAAAGCCTGTCTTCTGTCTGGTCTAACTTCAATTGGCACCTGGTATGTTGCACCACCGATACGTCTTGCCTTTACTTCCAACACTGGCATAACGTTGTTCATAGCTTCCTCGAATACCTCGATTGCTTCCTTACCGGATTTCTCTGCAACTCTGTTAAATGCACCATATACAATTTTCTGAGCTACGCCCTTCTTACCATCTAACATAATGTTATTGATAAGCTTAGTAACAACTTTGTTATTGTATAATGGATCTGCTAATACTTCTCTTTTTTGAGTATGTCCTTTACGTGGCACGGTGCTTCCCTCCTTAATAAATATAATTAATTCAACGGTACTCACTTTTGTTGTGTTCGCGCACGGTCAATTTGTTTATCCTTGTAATCTATATTTTACCTATCAAACAATATCCTACCGGGCACAATTCATTCAACCTGTGATTGCGGCAATCAGCCTATTATTTGCTGTCTTTTGGTCTCTTCGCACCATATTTGGAACGAGCCTGACGTCTGTTAGCAACACCTGCTGTATCCAATGTACCTCTGACAATGTGGTATCTTGTACCAGGTAAATCCTTTACCCTTCCACCACGAATCAGCACAACACTATGCTCCTGCAGGTTATGTCCCTCACCTGGAATATAGCTTGTTACTTCGATACCGTTAGATAAGCGAACTCTGGCGATTTTTCTCAGCGCTGAGTTAGGCTTCTTAGGAGTTGCAGTCTTAACTGCTGTACATACACCTCTCTTCTGAGGAGCTGCAGTATCGGTAGCTTTTTTCTTTAAAGAGTTATATCCCTTTAACAAAGCTGGTGCAGTTGATTTCTTTTCAGCTGTTTGTCTTCCTTTTCTAACTAACTGGTTAAATGTAGGCATTCTTTTTCACCTCCTGATAGTATATTGTTCTTTAGGTTGTCTTATACTGTTCTTATTATGCAACCATCTATGCCTGAAGTATGCCCAAATTATACATAAATCACATTACATGATGCATTTCCTGCACAAAAAATGTGCAAAAAATAATATGCCTAATTTCGCATACCTTGACATTATAACGACTGAAAATCTAAAAGTCAACCCATTCTATTGTATTTCTTTGGATTTCTTTAGAATTCTTTATATTTCCTTAAATTTCCTTTAATCTTTTTTATTTCTTTTTTATCAATATTACTCTTTTTTATTTCTTTTTTATTAATATATATAG
>CAJTQG010000011.1:7474-61995 GCA_910578605.1 uncultured Lachnospiraceae bacterium
GAAACTCATCTTCTAATCTGTATTTTTTTTATTTTTTAATTCATACTAAAAGTAAATAAAATACATCTTATGTGCTTCCTTGATCATAAATCCCAAAAGAAAGGACTATATTATGAATTACAATATGAAAACAGCATACAGGGAACTTAAAAATTTAGGATATATCCTTTTTGCTTCCATTCTATTTGCCATTGCCATCAGTTTATTTTTTGACCCAAATCATATTGCCCCTGGCGGTCTGTCTGGTATTGCTATTTTAATTCACTACTTTGTTCCTATCAAAACAGGTACTATTATTTTCCTCTTAAATGTTCCTCTTTTGTTTTTAGGATTTCGAAAGCTTGGCTCTCGATTTTTGATTTATACTCTGCTCACCACTGTACTTGCCTCCACCATGATGAATATCACCGCCAATCTTCCCCCTATCACCCAGGACCGCTTGCTGGCTTCTGTTGCCGGAGGCGCTCTTTTTGCTTCTAGTATAGCTCTTGTATTTCGGATTGGCGCCACGTCAGGGGGCATGGATATCGTTGTTAAACTGATTCATCTCAAACATCCACACATTCACACAGGAAAAATTTTTTTGCTGCTTGACATGATGGTGGTAGTTTTGTCCATCTTTGTATTTGACAATGTGGAATCCGGTTTATATGCTGCCATTGCCGTATATGTATCCTCTCTTGTAATGGATTTTATTTTGTACGGCTCTGATGAGGCAAAGCTTATTTTTGTTATCAGTTCCAAGGAACAGGAAATCTCCCATTATCTCTTAAATGAGTTAAAGGTTGGTGTAACTATTCTTTCCGGAAAAGGCGCCTATGCCAACACCCCCCACAACATTCTTATGTGTGCTCTGAAAAAACAGTTTCTTCCCACTGCCATTCACCATATAAAATCAATTGATAACCATACCTTTATGATTGTCACTTCTGCAAGCGAGATATTCGGTGAGGGCTTTAAACCATAATTATCTGCCTATATTTATGAAAATATATAGGAATGTTAAAGCAAAAGGATATATTATCCCCGATGAATAGGATATAAAACAATGGCTTCATTATAATAAATATGATTGATTCTGTAAAATAAAAACATCACTGCAGTCCTTTAAACCACAGTGATGTTTTTGTTTTGTTACATTTATTATTTTTATACGACTTTTTTATCTTTATACGACTGATTCAGATTACCTTCCATATCTGTCTTACTCTTCTGTAATGGAGATAAGCTCCTCCTCAATCTCCGCATCCTGCATCATATCGCCTGCTGTCTCGTCATCATCCTCGTCAAAAACAACAATATCATCATCATCCTTTAATAATTCCACTACAGGATTATCCGTATCCAGAATCACCTCACGGTATCTCTTCATACCAGTACCAGCAGGAATCAGCTTACCTAAGATAACATTTTCCTTTAATCCAATCAATGGGTCAATCTTTCCATTGATAGCAGCCTCAGTGAGAACCTTTGTTGTCTCCTGGAATGAAGCCGCCGAAAGGAAAGAGTTCGTAGCAAGTGCTGCCTTTGTAATACCAAGCATTACCTGCTTGCCCTCCGCCGGCTGCTTGCCCTGGGCTATCAACTGTTCATTCACCTCATTGAAATCTAACACATCTACAGAAGTGCCTGGGAGATAATCGCTGTCCCCGCTCTCCTCTATCTTGATTTTCTTTAACATCTGGCGAACAATCACTTCCACGTGCTTATCATTGATTTCCACACCCTGGAGACGATATACTCGCTGAACCTCCTGAATCATGTAATCCTGAACTGCACGAACTCCTTTGATTTTCAATATATCATGAGGATTCACACTACCTTCTGTCAGCTCATCACCTGCCTCCAGCATAACTCCATCCTGAATTTTGATTCTTGAGCCATATGGAATCAAGTATGCCTTACTGTTTCCGGTCTCGGAATCTGTAATCACTACCTCACGTTTTGTCTTTGTATCCCGGATTTCTGCCAAACCGCCAAACTCAGCAATAATGGCAAGTCCCTTTGGCTTACGGGCCTCAAACAATTCTTCTACACGAGGAAGACCTTGGGTGATATCATCACCGGCAACACCACCAGTATGGAAGGTACGCATGGTAAGCTGTGTACCTGGCTCACCGATGGACTGGGCTGCAATAATACCCACTGCCTCACCTACTTGAACTGCCTGACCTGTTGCCATATTAGCGCCATAACACTTAGAACATACACCATTGTGAGATTTACATGTAAGAATCGTACGAATCTTCACACTCTCCTTGCCTGTAGCCACTACCTTCGCTGCACGCTTCGGCGTAATCATATGATTTGCCTTTACAATGACATTACCCTGTTCGTCACAGATTGTCTCTGCAGCATAACGTCCGGTAATACGCTCCTGCAGGCTCTCAATAGTCTCTGCCCCGTCCATAAACGCCTTGATTTCCATAAATGGAATATCCTTGCCCTCACAGCAGTCTACCTCTTTGATAATCAACTCCTGTGACACATCAACAAGACGTCTTGTCAGATATCCGGAATCGGCTGTACGCAGGGCTGTATCAGACAAACCTTTACGCGCTCCGTGGGCGGAAATAAAATATTCCAAAACGTCTAGACCTTCACGGAAGTTTGACTTAATCGGCAATTCGATTGTCTTACCTGTTGTATCTGCCATCAAACCACGCATACCTGCCAGCTGCTTAATCTGTTTATCGGAACCACGAGCTCCAGAATCCGCCATCATAAAGATATTATTGTATTTATCCAATCCGCCAAGCAATGCCTTTGTAATCTCATCATCGGCCTCCTGCCATGTACGAATGACTTCCTTATATCGCTCCTCGTCGGTGATAAATCCCCGGCGATAATTCTTTGTAATTAACTCAACAGTCTCCTCCGCTTCCTTAATAATGGTCTTTTTCTTCTCCGGCACTGTCATATCGGAGATGGAAACTGTCATGGCAGCTCTTGTAGAATACTTATAGCCCATTGCCTTAATATCATCCAAGACCTCTGCCGTTCTTGTAGCTCCATGGGTATTAATTACCTTTTCCAAAATTTGCTTTAACTGCTTCTTACCTACATGGAAATCTACCTCCGGCTGCAGCAAATCCTCATCTGTCTCTCTTGGCACAAAGCCTAAATCCTGAGGCAGAATTTCATTGAAGATAAACCTACCCAGTGTGGACTCCACCATACCAGATATCTCCTGTCCATCCGGCTTTGTCTTTGTCACCTTCACTTTAATTCTAGAATGCAGTGCCAATGCATTGTTCTCATAGGCAAGAATTGCCTCGTTTACACCTTTGAAGCACTTTCCTTCTCCCAGGTAACCTGGTCTTTCCTGTGTCAAATAATAAATACCTAAAACCATATCCTGAGAAGGCACTGCCACCGGCGCACCATCGGAAGGCTTCAGTAGGTTATTTGGTGATAACAGCAAGAATCGGCACTCTGCCTGTGCTTCCACGGTCAGCGGAAGATGGACAGCCATCTGGTCACCGTCAAAGTCAGCATTGTACGCAGTACACACTAAGGGATGCAGCTTAATTGCTTTACCTTCCACAAGAATCGGCTCAAATGCCTGAATACCCAGACGATGCAGTGTAGGGGCACGATTTAGCATGACAGGATGTTCTTTAATCACATCCTCCAACACATCCCAGACCTCCGTCTGAAGTCTCTCCACCATTTTCTTAGCACTCTTTATATTGTGGGCAGCGCCATTCTCCACCAATTCCTTCATAACAAAAGGCTTAAACAGCTCGATTGCCATTTCCTTTGGAAGACCGCACTGATAAATTTTCAATTCCGGTCCCACTACAATAACGGAACGGCCAGAGTAGTCAACACGTTTTCCAAGCAAATTCTGGCGGAAACGCCCCTGTTTTCCCTTTAACATATCGGACAAGGATTTTAAAGCACGATTACCCGGTCCTGTGACAGGGCGTCCTCTACGTCCGTTGTCAATCAAAGCATCCACTGCCTCCTGCAGCATTCTTTTCTCATTGCGGACAATAATCTCCGGCGCTCCTAAATCAAGCAACCTCTGAAGACGATTGTTGCGGTTAATAATTCTTCTATATAAATCATTCAAATCGGATGTGGCAAAACGTCCGCCGTCCAACTGCACCATAGGACGAAGGTCAGGAGGAATAACAGGAATCACCTGCAAAATCATCCACTCTGGTTTATTTCCAGAAGCACGAAATGCCTCCACCACTTCCAATCTCTTTATAATTCTTGCGCGTTTCTGACCGGTTGCATCCTCCAAGCCTGCCTTCAGCTCAGCGGAATCCTTCTCCAAATCAATGGCCTGCAGCAGCTCTAAGATTGCCTCTGCACCCATACCTACACGGAATTTATTCCCCCACTGCTCATAGGCGTCGCGAAATTCCTTCTCCGTGAGCACCTGTTTGTACTCCAGATTGGTTTCCCCTTTGTCCAACACAATATAAGATGCAAAATACAGCACCTTTTCTAGTGTTCTTGGAGATAAATCAAGAATTAAGCCCATACGGCTTGGAATTCCCTTAAAATACCATATATGGGAAACCGGAGCTGCCAACTCAATACGCCCCATACGCTCACGACGCACACTGGACTTGGTAACCTCAACACCACATCTATCGCACACTACGCCTTTATACCGGATTTTTTTGTATTTTCCACAATGACATTCCCAGTCTTTGCTCGGTCCAAATATTTTTTCACAGAATAAACCGTCTTTCTCCGGCTTCAGAGTTCTGTAATTTATCGTTTCCGGTTTTTTTACCTCTCCTTTTGACCATTCTCTGATTTTATCAGGGGACGCCAAACCGATTTTAATCTTATCAAATGTCATGGACTGATAAGCTTCATTTTTATTTTCAGGCATTTACAGCACTCCTTCCATACTATTCTTCTGAATATTCATCATCACTATACTCATCCATCTCATCCATCATATCCATGGATTCCTCTTCCTCCACGTCCACAATTTCTTTTCCGGAAATCTCCTGCTTCTGATATCCATATGAACCGAAATCCTCATCACGGCGGTTATAGGAGTCTCCTGATATAATAGAATTCAAGTCTGTATCGCCATAATCTACGCTTTCCAGCATTTCTACTTCCGTCTCGTCCTCGTTTAACACTTTTACGTCCAGAGCAAGAGACTGCAGCTCCTTGAGCAATACCTTAAAGGATTCTGGTATACCTGGCTCCGGTATATTGTGACCTTTGATAATGGCTTCGTATGTCTTCACACGTCCCACAACATCATCGGACTTGACCGTAAGGATTTCCTGCAATGTATAAGATGCACCGTAGGCCTCTAGCGCCCACACCTCCATCTCACCGAAACGCTGTCCGCCAAACTGAGCTTTTCCTCCAAGAGGCTGCTGGGTTACTAATGAGTATGGTCCAGTGGAACGGGCATGAATCTTGTCATCTACTAAATGATGCAGCTTCAGATAATGCATGTGTCCAATGGTAACTGGACTGTCAAAATATTCCCCGCTTCTTCCATCTCTCAAGCGAACTTTACCATCTCTAGAAATCGGCACACCTGCCCACTCTTTCCTGTGGTCTAAGTGCTCCTCAAGATAATCCATAATTTCCGGATGTACAGTATCTTCATATTTTTCTTTAAACTCATCCCACTCTGTATTGACATAATCATTTGCCATATCCAAAGTGTCCATAATATCAAACTCATCTGCACCGTCAAACACTGGTGTAGCAATATTAAAGCCTAGTGCCTTGGCAGCCAAACTCAAGTGAATTTCCAACACCTGTCCGATATTCATACGTGACGGCACACCCAATGGATTCAATACTATATCCAGCGGACGTCCATTTGGCAAAAACGGCATATCCTCCACCGGCAATATGCGGGAAACCACACCCTTATTACCATGACGACCAGCCATCTTATCACCAACAGAGATTTTTCTCTTCTGTGCAATATAAATGCGCACTGTCTGATTGACACCTGGAGACAACTCATCTCCGTTTTCTCTAGTAAATACTTTGGCGTCCACCACAATACCATACTCTCCGTGAGGCACCTTCAGGGAAGTATCACGTACCTCTCTGGCCTTCTCGCCAAAAATAGCTCGAAGCAATCTCTCCTCCGCAGTCAACTCTGTCTCTCCCTTGGGAGTTACCTTACCTACAAGAATATCTCCTGCGCGAACCTCCGCTCCAATACGGATAATACCTCTCTCATCTAAATCCTTGAGAGCATCGTCACCTACACCCGGCACGTCCCTTGTAATCTCCTCCGGTCCTAGCTTTGTGTCACGAGCCTCTGCTTCGTACTCCTCGATATGCACAGAAGTATACACGTCCTCCTGCACCAATCTCTCACTTAACAGCACGGCATCCTCATAGTTGTAACCTTCCCATGTCATAAATCCAATCAATGGATTCTTGCCTAAAGCAATCTCACCGTTTGCCGTGGAAGCACCATCTGCGATTACCTCTCCTGCTTTTACATGGTCGCCCTTAAATACAATAGGCTTCTGGTTATAACAGTTGCTCTGGTTACTTCTTGAGAACTTAATCAATTTATAGGTTTCTTTTGTCTTGTCATCATCATAGCGCAGTGTTATCTCTCTGGAAGTGGAGCGCTCCACCACACCATCCCTTTTTGCCAGCACACACACGCCGGAATCCACTGCGGCCTTCGCCTCCATACCAGTACCTACCACAGGAGCCTCTGTTGTCAGAAGGGGTACAGCCTGACGCTGCATGTTAGAGCCCATCAGAGCGCGGTTGGCATCATCATTCTCCAAGAAGGGAATCATGGAGGTTGCTACAGAAAATACCATTTTCGGAGACACATCCATCAAATCAACGGTTTTCTTCTGAAACTCAGATGTCTCCTCCCTAAAACGACCGGACACGGTATTTCTCACAAAATACCCCTCCGAGTCTAACTCCTCGTTAGCCTGTGCCACAATATAGTTATCCTCCTCGTCGGCGGTGAGATAGATTACCTCATCCGTCACCCTGGGATTGTTAGGATCCGTTTTGTCCACCTTACGGTAAGGAGCCTCCACAAAACCATACTCGTTAATTCTGGCATAGGTAGCCAGAGAGTTAATTAATCCAATGTTAGGACCTTCCGGTGTTTCAATAGGACACATTCTTCCATAATGGGAATAGTGCACATCTCGAACCTCAAATCCGGCTCTGTCTCTGGACAAACCTCCTGGTCCCAATGCAGACAGACGTCTCTTGTGTGTCAGCTCACCTAATGGATTATTCTGGTCCATGAACTGGGAAAGCTGGGAGCTTCCAAAGAACTCCTTCACAGCAGCGGTAACCGGTTTAATATTAATCAGAGATTGAGGGGACACCCCTTCCAAATCCTGAGTTGTCATTCTCTCCCGAACCACTCTCTCCATTCTCGATAAACCAATTCTGTATTGGTTCTGAAGCAATTCACCTACTGCACGGATACGGCGATTGCCCAAATGGTCAATATCATCTGCATTTCCAATGTTATATTCTAAATGCATATTATAGTTAATAGAAGCAATAATATCCTCTTTTGTAATATGTTTTGGAATCAGCTCCGAAATATTTCTTCGGATAGCCTCCTTTAAATCTTCCTCTGTATCGTTTTCAGCTAAAATATTAGCAAGAACAGGATAAAATACGTTCTCTGTCACACCTAGCTCCAGTGTGTCAAAGTCAACATAATTGCTAATATCTACCATCATATTGGAGATAACCTTTACATTTCTAGTCTCTGTCTGCACATACACAAACGGAACTGCCGCATTCTGAATCTGAATCGCCAATTCTTCTGTCACAGTTGTACCTGCCTGGGCAATAATCTCACCTGTGGTCATATCTACCACATCCTCCGCCAAAGGCAGATTCTTAATACGGTTTTTAAAATGCAATTTTTTATTGAACTTATAACGTCCAACCTTTGCCAAATCATATCTTCTTGCGTCAAAGAACATACTGGCAATCAAGCTCTCTGCACTTTCCACGGAAAGAGGCTCGCCGGGACGAATCTTTTTATATAACTCTAATAAACCATCCTGATAATTGTCGGAGGTATCTTTACCAAAGCTTGCTAAAATCTTCGGCTCCTCTCCAAACAAATCGATGATTTCCTGGTTAGTACCGTAGCCCAATGCACGAATCAGCACAGTGACCGGCACCTTTCTCGTTCTATCTACACGGACATAGAAAATGTCATTGGAGTCTGTCTCATACTCTAACCACGCACCACGGTTAGGAATTACAGTACAAGAATACAGTGTCTTTCCGATTTTATCATGGGCAATACCATAATAAATACCCGGAGAACGAACAAGCTGACTTACTATAACGCGCTCCGCACCATTGATAACAAAGGTTCCCGTAGCTGTCATTAAAGGCAAATCACCCATAAATATCTCATGCTCACTGATCTCGCCTGTCTCCTTATTATACAATCTTACTTTTACTTTTAAAGGCGCTGCATAAGTAGCATCTCTCTCTTTGCATTCCTCGATGGAATACTTGACATCATCTTCACATAATTGAAAATCCACAAACTCAAGACTTAAGTGCTCACTATAGTCTTCGATTGGAGATATATCCTCAAAAACTTCCTTCAGTCCCTGATCCAGAAACCATTGATAGGAATCCTTCTGAATCTCAATAAGATTAGGCATCTCAAGAACCTCTTTCTGTCTTGAGTAGCTCATTCGGATGCTCTTATCACTTTTGACCGGACGCATTCTGTTTTTCTCCATTGACATCTCACCCCTGTTCTCTAAAATAATATTAGCTTAGTGATTTTCTGTTTTTGGGCATAAAAATACTATGCCCCATAATAGTGCATTTTCCATCTTAACATCGCTCATTTGGCTTGTCAAGTACTTTTTTTACTTTTCTTCTATTTTTTACCAAAAACAGACCCCCAGCTTTTTTAACATAGAATTTTTCATTTGTTTTTGGAATAATCCTCATCCTTAACTCCGTTTTCTTTTACAGAATCAGCCCCAGGACAAATATCCTCCCAATAGATTAATGCAAACAAAAAAAAGAGCTGCCGCATTAAGCTATTGACCTACCATATTATCATTACAGACACATTGACTGCAACTTCTATGAAACGCCGAAATACTTATGCGACAGTTCTTTTCCTATTTTCTCTCAAATATATCTTTGTTACTTTTGTAAGATTTTTATTATCTAAAAAGCACCTATATTATTTTAATGTAATTTCAGCTCCAGCTTCCTCGAATTTAGCCTTTAACTCTTCAGCCTCTTCCTTAGAAGCACCTTCCTTAATTACCTTAGGAGCAGATTCTACCAAATCCTTAGCATCCTTTAATCCTAAGCCTAATACGTTCTTAGCAGTCTTGATTACTTCCATCTTCTTCTCACCGAAGGATGTCAGCTCTACATCAAACTCTGTCTTCTCATCTGCTGCACCGCCTGCTGCGCCTGCTGCTGCAACTACAACACCTGCTGCTGCAGATACACCGAACTCTTCTTCACAAGCTTTTACTAAATCATTTAATTCTAATACAGTTAAACCTTTGATAACTTCAATAATTTCCTGAGTAGTCATTTTAAATTCCTCCATTATTTAATATTTTTGTTTTAGATTACAGCTACATGGCTGCCCTTTGACAACACTCTTGTTGTCCTGCAACACTGTCTCCTAATAATTTTCTTGCATATGCACCCAAAATGCTTAAGCAACCTCTTCGTTTTTCTCTGCAATCTGCTTGATAACACGAGCAAAATTTGTAATTGGAGACTGAATGCTTCCCAACAACTTGGAAAGTAATTCGTTTCTGGATGGAACTGCAGCAATCACTTTAATTCCATCAGCATCGTAATAATTGCCTTCTACAATACCAGCTTTTAATTCCAAGCTTTCTGCTTCTTTAGAGAAGTTAAAAAGAATCCTAGCTGGAGCTGTTGCATCATCCTTAGATACTGCAATAGCAGTAGGGCCTTCCAAATGTTTTCCTAACTCTTCAAATTCTGTTCCTTTGATGGCAAAATTGATCATTGTGTTTTTGTATACTTTGTATACCACCCCAGCTTCTCTTAACTGTTTGCGCAGATTAGTATCCTGCTCTACAGTAAGACCACGGTAATCCACGATCACAGCAGAAGCTGCGCCATTCAGCAATTCAGAAATCTCGTCAATGATAGGTTTCTTAATTTCTACCTTAGCCATGTTTTGTCCTCCTTCTTATATTTTTAAGCCGAACAGGAAGATTAGAACAATTCATAAAAGCCTCCCCGTCTTCTCACACAAAGACAGGGAGGCTTTCAATCGTGACAACAGAAAGTCTTCAAAAACACTTTCTATCGCTCTATGAAATGGTTGTTTTCAACCGACTGTACTCAGTCATTCCTCGGCAGGCATTGTCATTTACGCCATAGTTGGCACCTGCTGTCTTCGGCATATGAGTGCTTGACTCACGATGTGCATTTTAACACAATATATTTGCATTGTCAACAAAAAACTTTTATTAGTTTCCTGCCAGTTTTACTACGTTACATTTTACACCAGGTCCCATAGTGGAAGTTAATGTAACACTCTTTAAATACTGTCCCTTTAAGGTAGCAGGCTTTGCTTTGTTGATTGCATCCATAAGCGCTTGGAAGTTGTCCGCTAATTGTTCTTCTGTAAAAGAAGCTTTACCAATTGGCACATGAATAATATTTGTTTTATCTAATCTATATTCAATCTTACCAGCCTTGATATCGTTGACAGCCTTTGTCACGTCCATAGTAACTGTACCAGCTTTTGGATTTGGCATTAAGCCCTTTGGTCCAAGTACACGTCCCAGACGTCCTACAACACCCATCATATCTGGGGTTGCCACAACAACATCAAATTCAAACCAGCCATCGTTCTGAATCTTTGGAATCAATTCCTCACCGCCAACATAATCTGCACCTGCAGCTTGAGCCTCGTCTGCCTTAGCACCCTTTGCAAACACTAAGATGCGAACTGTCTTACCTGTTCCATGAGGCAACACAACTGCACCACGAATCTGCTGGTCTGCATGACGGCCATCACAGCCTGTACGAATATGTGCTTCAATAGTTTCATCAAACTTTGCAGTAGCAGCCTTTTTTACAATTGCCAACGCTTCCCCTGCATCATATAAATTTCCACGGTTTACTAACTTAGCAGCTTCTAAGTATTTCTTTCCTCTTTTCATTCAATTAACCTCCTAGTGGTAATATCGGCGAAACTTACGTTTCCTTCCTCCCACATTTTTTCATATTTTTAATTGGAATTATTCTTCTACTGTGATACCCATACTTCTTGCTGTACCTGCAATCATACTCATAGCAGCCTCTAAGCTTGCTGCATTTAAGTCCGGCATCTTTGTCTCTGCAATCTTCTGAAGATCTGCCTTTGAGATAGTTGCCACCTTAGTTTTGTTAGGGGTAGCAGAACCTGACTGAATCTTGCAAGCCTTCTTCAGCAAAACTGCTGCAGGAGGAGTTTTTGTGATAAAGCTAAAGCTTCTGTCTGCGTATACAGTAATTACAACCGGAATTACCATGCCAGCCTGATCTGCTGTTCTCGCATTAAATTCCTTTGTAAATTGAACGATGTTTACACCATGCTGACCTAAAGCTGGTCCTACAGGTGGTGCTGGTGTTGCTTTACCAGCTTCGATTTGTAATTTAATATATCCTTCTACTTTCTTTGCCATGATAGGCACCTCCTATTGTGGTATTATCGGGAGCTTCCCTCCCACTCTCGCAGGTTTCCCTGCTCTTTGTCTTTCTTCATTATAAGTACATACATATAATAAACAAAATAAAAACCATTACTCAGATTACCATCTAACGTATTTCTTCATTATTATATATAGATAACTTATAATTTTTTTAATTATTATAACTTTTTAATATCTGCGAAACTTATTTTAACCGGTGTTTCGCGGCCAAACATATCCACATTGATTGTCACTTCCTGCCTATTTTCATTTATAGACTGAACAATGCCAACCGTGTTCTCCCACACACCATTGATGACTGCGATGTTGTCTCCCACTGCCACATCAATCTGAACTTCTTCTGATTTGATGCCAAGTGGCTGCATCTCTGCTTCTGTGAGCGGAACCGGCTTTGACCCAGGTCCTACAAACCCTGTCACGCCACGGGTATTACGAACAACATACCAAGTGTCGTCATTTAAAATCATGTTAATCAGCACATAGCCGGGAAACATTTTTTTTGACACTTGTTTCTTCGCACCGTTTTTCATCTCCACCACATCCTGCATGGGAACGATTACTTCTAGAATCTGATCACCCAGATTCCGATTTTCAATTGTCTTTTCAATGTTGGCTTTCACCTTATTTTCATACCCTGAATAGGTATGAACAACATACCAGTTTGCCTCTGACATAACTTCACCTTACCCTTACTGTATCAATTTTAAACCAAATTGGATTACGGTATCCAACAGTTTAATAATACATCCTAAGACCAGGGATATAGCTACTACGGCAGCTGTCTGTTTTGCCACAGATTCCTTCGCAGGCCAGATAACCTTGTTAAACTCAGCTTTCAGGCCTTTGAACCAGCTTTTCTTTGGAGCTTTTTCAGCAGATTCTCCCATAGCTTTCAACCCTCCTTCATCAAATCAGACTACTTTGTCTCTTTGTGTAAAGTGTGTGATCTGCAAAATCTACAATACTTTTTAATTTCCATTCTGTCAGGATGTTTTCTTTTTTCTTTTGACGTATTGTAGTTACGTTGTTTACACTCTGTACATGCCAATGTGATCTTTACGCGCACAACTTCCACCTCCACTGTATTTTCTATTTGCTTCTTTGCTGCCCGGACAATACATGAATACACTATACAAACCTTCTATAATATATTGTCCTCCTATTATCATGATTTAAAACAACTATCCATCATAATTTTGGGCATAAAAAAAAGACTTCTTCCATCGCCTCATTACTATATCATAGGCATTTGCCTACGTCAACACCTTTTTTATTTTAGAATAGGATTTTTAGATGCAGAATTCAACAGACAAAAAGCTTATTCATTCCCCAAGTTAATGCAGATAACAAAAAATTCATTTGTGTTTTTTTCAATCACTCCGCAGCAAGCCAAAGTCATACCAAACATGATTGACAGCATAACTGCGGAGTGTTAAATGGTTCATCACAATTTTATAATATTTTACTTTCAAATTAATTCCCCAGGGAAAGATAAAAGCTTTGCTGAGCTGCCTGCTGTTCTTCTCTTGATATCCTTAATGCACTAATATATGCATTATTTTCTGTATTGATTTGTTGCTGAGCCTTTGATTCATTCACCTCAGCCTTTGCTGCAGACTTTATTGTACTATTGGCTTCCCCCAAAACAGATGCCTGAAATGCTCTTGCTCTCTCTTCCTTTTTCTCCATCTTTTCCAGCTCTGTTTGTTTTTTCTCTGTATCTATGCCGCGGTTCTCATCCTGGTTAATTTCTCCCTTAAAAATTGCAATGCCGCCTCTAATCCTGGCTATGACACTTCCCTGACGACCTGCTTGCTGTACAGAAGTATCTGCTGATACAATCGCATGCATCTTTTTTTGAGATAGCCCTTCCATTGTTTCCTTATGGCTGTCATTGTCTATTATTTTAGACTCTTTTTCAACTAAATCTTCTTTGAGATTTGTGTTTGCCGTCTCTGACTGCGTCTTATCAGCTGGCAAATTCTTCTCTTCTGACTTACCTGCAGAGTTCTGTGCCGACTGCACCCTGTCTTCTGATTTTTCCTCTTCTGCCTGTTCTTTCTCTTCCTTCAGCTCTGACATCATCATTTCTCTTCTCTGTGTCCTGCGCAGCTCTTCCTGATGCTGCTTCAATTCAGTATTCAGGCTGGATATTTCTTTCTTAAGCTTCTTTTCTTCATTCATTTTTTCATTAACAGAAAGCTCTTCCTCTGACGACAGCCTCTTCATCTGCTGCTGCTTGCCTGTAATTTCATTTTGAATATTTTTACTTTTTGAATCTTTTGAATGCATTATATTCATCTGCAAATCAGGCATTCGGTTCGTTGATGTTACATTGCCAATTCCCATAGCAATCTCCTTTCCTGCCGAAAGATGCTCCATTATCGTTCAAGGTCAAAAGTACAGCACATCTTCCCACATATATTTCTCTCTAAACTGATATTACATTTCTTATATAATACTATTTTTCATAGGTAAAAAGCAAGATTATTTTTTGTTTTCTTTCATTTTATTTTTTACTTAATTTAGTGTAATATATATGATTTTTTTGCCGATATAAATAAAAAGGTTTTTTATCTTATTGCATGAAGGCTAATTATTTCCGTTAAAACTTTTCCAACTGTAAATTCATGGATGAATTATTTTGGAAGTTTTTCATATCAATCCAGATATCTAAATATAAATAAAAACATTGCTTACAAGGAGGTGAGCTGATATGATTAGCAGCATAAGCAACTACTATATCAGTACGTATGGTAGTAAAACGCTTACAAAATATGATACCCACAAAAAAAGTGAATTGCGCAATATTTACAATTCCATTGTTAAAGTGAACAAATATTCCCCTTTATTTTCTATTCGGAATACACCTAATTTACAGAAGTATGCCATTGATTTAAAGGAAAATATACGCAATTTGGAAAATGTTACGGCCTCTCTGAATGCAGATGAGCAAGGTTCTAACTCTGGTTTTGCCAGAAAAAAAGCCTACTCTTCCGACGAAGACATTCTGGAAGTACAATATAACACAGATATGCCAAACAGTCAGACCGGCTCCACTTATCAATTAGAGATACAAAATCTTGCCATGCCTCAAGTCAATACAGGAAACTATTTAAATCCTGACAATATGGCATTGCAGAAAGGCACCTATTCCTTTGACATCAATATAGGTGACTACTCATACGAGTTTCGGTATGATATTGAAAAGACGGATACTAACAAATCTGTTCAGGAAAAATTAGCACGATTGATAAACCGCTCCAATATTGGTATTACAGCAGATATTGTGAACAATGAGGATGAGAACAAATATGCCCTTCGTCTTACTTCCACTGCTACAGGTACATTACCTGAAGAAAAAAAATTATTTGAAGTGATGGATTCTAAAGGGGGCACGAGCGGCAGCGTAGGTTATTTAGGTATTCAGCAGACAACCCAAAATTCTCAGAATGCCAACTTTACAGTAAATGGCATGGAACATTATGCTTCCTCCAACCATTTTACAATCAATCAAGCTTTTGATATAACCTTACATGATGTAACACAGCCAAAACGTCCTGTCACCATTGGTTTTAAGACAGATGTGGATTCCGTATTAGAAAATGTACAGCATTTAGTGGACGGATACAATGAGGTGGTAGACTTTGCATCTAACGCAGCGGAAGATGCCGCCGTGAACAATAAATTATTAAAGGATGTCACATTAGTTGCAAGGAAACACCGCAATGCACTAGAATCCTCTGGTCTGAATATTGCAGGCAACGGCAAACTGGAAATGGATTCCTCATTGATTATCCAATCTGCCAACGAAGGCACTTTAAGGGACACATTGGATGACTTAATGGATTTCAAAAACGACTTAAGCAGAAAATCAAGGGAAATATCCATTAACCCTATGGATTACATTAATAAAAAACTGATTTCCTACCCTAATCCAAATCACTCCAAGGTGTTTGTCAGTCCTTATGTAACCTCCCTGTATAGTGGTATGATGTTCAACGGGTATGTATGACAGAAAAATAATTACAAAATATATAATATTTCAATTTCTTACTACTTCATAGAAATATGGGAAAAAGGGAAATGGACATATAATTATATTTTATATAGAAAAAGAATCCTGGCAGCCTTCTTCTAGAAAAGGCTGCGGGGATTCTTTCTTTTTGTTTTAAAACTATTTTACAAGTGCCTCTACCCTGTCTAACATACCGTCAGAAAATACTTTTCGTCCTTGAGGGACACAGGGGGGATTGTCCCCCCTCCACCTGTTCGCTAATATGGAGGGGGCAAATGCCAGCTCTGCCCTTTTGAGCATTGAAACATCAAATTCACTGTCCCCTGCTGCTATCACCTGCAGCTTCACTTTATTTACACTTTTTTCTTCTAAAAATCCACTGGGGTAAAGCTCTTCTAAATAATATTTCTGAAAACGCATTATAGCATAACCCTTGTTTAACCGCTTAGGCACTACATAAATCTTCACACCTGCATTCATCACATCCACCTTAGTGCCATCCAGCTCATTGCGCAAATACTCCATAGTTCTCTCTGGCCTGCTGGACTTTGTAAACACAAACAGCTCCTCTATCCATCGAATCTCCATTGTGCGGTTTTTATCTTCCTGCAAAAGAGCAATCGCTTTTTTAATTTCCATGATACAGTCAGCTACCAGGTTTAAGGACTCTTTATACCAAGACTCCACCTGCCTTCCTTTTTTTAGCAAAACTCCTCCGTTACAAGTAAGGACATACTCAAAATCAATACCAAAATGAAACCTCTTAAACTGTTCCATTGTCCTAGTTGTCGTTGGCACGATAAGCAGTTTATCATGAAGTCTATGCAGCGCCTCATAACTGTATTTTGTCATAAAAGCAATCTCTCTGCCTTGATAATTTTCCACCCACTTTTTTTCACCTACTATATCCATTTGATGTTTGTAAGAATAGACCAATGTGTTATCTAAATCCGTGTGAAATACTGGTATCTTCATATCTGTTCCTTATCTCTTTATTATTATAAGCAATTCCTGCAAACTCTTTTCATCCTGCAGATTTCTAAGAAAATTGTGTACAAACATATATTGCCATTTACTTTTACAAGGCATTCCTTATTCTTCATTACATATAGTCTTGCGAATTAAATCCACAGGAATCATAGTTACGGCAAAGGTTGCTGCCACAATCCATCCCCAGACTGCAAAAGGCTCACAGCTAAACATATTTCCAATCCACTTAAACACAGGAATCGGAATCAATGCCGCATTGACAATCACACACTGAACTGCAATGATAAGGAAAAATACCTTTAGAAATCCTGTATTTTGTTTTAAACCTTTAAAGATACCAAAGCCATCGTCCCTCACATTAAAGCCGTTAAACAATGCCGCCAATATAAACAACACAAAATATGCGGTCAAATGCTGTGCATTTGGAACACCTTCAAAAATTTGTTCGCCATCTATTTTCCAGCCGCCAAACATATAGGCAATCTTTGACCACTTTAAGAACAAAAAGCTGATAACAGTCATCCACAATCCCATAGTGACAATCTGAACCATCATTTTTTTGCTGACAATACTCTCGTCTCTTCTTCTAGGCTTCTCATTCATATATTTCTCCAATGCCGGCTCATTTCCAAGCATGATAGCGCCAAGTCCATCCATCACCAGGTTGACAAATAAAAGATGGGTTACCTTGAGCGGCTCCTCCACTTTAAAGAACGGAGCAATGGCGCTTACCACTACGGCAGCCACATTGATTACCAGCTGGAATTTACAGAACTTTAATATATTGTGATAAATTGTCCTTCCATACCAGATGGCATCTTTAATTGATTTAAAGTTGTCATCCAAAATAACAATCTTTCCTGCCTCCTTCGCCGCCTCTGTACCGCTTCCCATGGCAAAGCCAACGTCAGCTCTCTTCAATGCCGGCGAATCGTTGACACCGTCTCCGGTCATACCTACTACCAAATTCATTTCCTGACAAAGCCTCACCATACGTGATTTGTCCGTAGGCAATGCCCGAGCTATTACCTTAATTCTTGGTATAATCTCCTTTACTTCCTCATCTGACATTTCATTGAGCTGTGCGGAAGTCAACGCCAAATTTTCCTCACTCTTTATCAATCCAGCATCCTTTGCAATGGCAACTGCTGTCTCCAGGCGGTCGCCGGTAATCATAACAACCTGAATTCCTGCATTTTCCACCTCCTGAATGGCTTCCTTGGCCTCCTGGCGCACATCATCCCGAATCGCTACCAATCCAATAAGCACTGTGTCCTCATTTATTTTATTTTCCACCAAATTCTGCTGGGAATAGCCAAAGGCCAAAACACGCATTGCTTTCTGTGCCAATTGATCAATTTTTTCGTTGAGTACCTTTTCATCTAGCTTCTGCACATTTCCATCTGCGTCCATATACAGCTTTGCCACTGCCAGCAATCTCTCCGGCGCTCCCTTGTAAAAGGTCTTTCCCACGGAATCAATTCTAGCCTGACTAAATTTGTTTGTTGAATTAAAGCCCTGGGATGCGTTCACTACATACTCTTTATTGTCCTGCAGCAATTGGAAAGTGCCCTCCCCAATAAACTTCATCAATGCCTGGTCCGTAGCATTGCCGCCAATCACACGGTGTTCATCATCAAACATAGACTGTGTATTCTTGCCAATTGCCAAATCCAGCAATCCCTTTACCTGACCGTGATGTCCCAAATCCTCAAGAGGAATGGTATTTCCGTCCCCATTGAAAAACTCTACCACCTCTAACTGGCCTTTTGTAATAGTACCAGTCTTATCACTGAATAAAATATTCAGGGACCCTGCCGTCTCTATACCTTCTGCCTTGCGCACCAATACATTGTGGTCTAACATTTTGCTTGTATTTTGCATTAAAACCAATGAAATCATCAGAGGAAGTCCCTCAGGCACCGCACACACAATAATCACCACCGCTAATGAAACGGCCTCCACGATTTTCTGAATTACCTCTCCTGCACCCATTGCAAAAAACTCTGAGAAACCGCCTGCACTTATAATAAAATAAATCAAATACAAAATGGCAATTACAATGGCGCCAATATATCCAAAGGTAGATATTTGACCTGCCAGCTTGGAAAGCTTAACCTTCAAAGGTGAATCTGGTTCATCCTCCTGCATTTCTTGTGCCATTTTGCCCATTACAGTAGACAAGCCTACTTTGCGTACATCCAGCACCCCTTCTCCGTCAAAAACTACCGCCCCCCTAAACAGAGAGTGCTCGTCCACAAAAGTATCGCCAGTAATATCCTCCCGAAATTCTACCTCTCCCTCTGCGGCTCTCTTTTTGCACTCCTCCGCCTCTCCATTCAGGGCAGAGTTATCTACAATCAAGCGTCCGTCCACTAAAATACCGTCCGCCGGAATCTTATCTCCAGACTGCAGCAGCACCTTGTCCCCCACAACCACATCATCCATCTCAATCACTGTCACAAGTCCGTTGCGGTATACTTTGCACTTATCCTTCTCTGTGCTGTCCTTCAGCTCCCTGTACTTTGTGTCACTTGCCACTCCTGTCTTTGCAGATACGGTAGCTACAATCAGCACTGCCACTATGGTTCCCACTGGCTCATAGATTTCCGCATAACCAAAGAAAAACATAACAATCATAAGAGCGGCAATGGCAAGCAAAATCTTAATCATAGGGTCCCCAAAGGTTTCCTTAAACTCGTCCCAAAACGTGGTGGGCTCGGAATCAGGAATGGCATTGGAACCATATTTTTCTAATGATTCCTTTACTTCTTTGTCATTCAATCCTTGCATTTTCATATTCATTTCCTCTTTTCTTTTTATTGATTACTTGCAACACAGGCAATCTTTATCTATAGTATGCCCTGTTTTATCTATAAAAAAAGACTTTTATCTTATCGGAAAATAACATGTAGTCATCTTTCAATAAAATAAAAGTCTTGCATTTTCATTACGATACGGATTTTTCAATCGGGTATGTCGACATCGTACACATATATCCCAATTTTTATGTCTGTTCACACAAACTTTATAAAAATAAAGAAATATGCAGCTACTCCCTTTTACTTACTCTATTCTATTTAATTTTCACATTGATTGTTGTCATTGTGGTTTAACCTACTCTTTTTGCCAATGATATGAAAACAAGTATAACACTTTTGTCAAAATCTGGCAAGTGTTTTCTGTTTTTTCATCTTTTTATTTTCACATTCTCTGTCTCTTTTACTAAATTAACCTACCATTGTTTTCTATTTTGTCAAAAAAAGGAAGCACTGCCTTAATTTTTCCCAAACAAACAAATTATTTTTTCTCCTTTCCCCTCTCTAATATTTATAATAGAAACCGACTGAAAAAAGGGAACTACAGAATAGGTATTGTAATCAATCAAAAAATGAAATATGCAAAATTTAAAATAAAATAGCAATATATCTGAAATATATTTATTCTAATTTAATATCATACAAAAATACCATCTGTACATTCCCGCTGCAAAATATTGAGAATGAGACAGATGGTATTTTAAATTAAAATCAAGACTACACGTAGCGATTTACTACATCAGGCAATCCTGGATCTTGCGTTGCCTGTCCTATAGCATTAAACTTCCACTCGCCATTATGCTTATAAATCTCTCCAAATATCATAGTCATCATGCCATCATAATTTTCTGACAAGTTATATTTGCAAAGCTCTGCATTTGTTCCGCCGTCCACAATGCGGATAAAAGCATTTTCAATCATACCAAAGTGCTGTCTCTTCTGAACTGCCCCATAAATATTGACAACAAATACAATTCTGTCATATTGTTCTGGCAGCCTTGCCAAATCCACAACAATCTGCTCATCATCCCCATCGCCTGCTCCTGTCAGATTGTCTCCCATATGCTGAACACAGCCAGACGCATCTCTCAAATTTCCAAAATATATGATATCCTGCTTCGCTGCAATTTTTCCATTTGTCAACATCAGAGCGGAGGCATCACAATCAATAGGCTCTGGTTTCTTCGCAAACAACCCTACCTTTTTCTTTACTTCATCCCATCCTAAGCCTACCATCACCCTAGATAATCCTGTACTGCTCTCCTTGCTTAAACTGACCTTTTGACCTTTCTGTAAACTAATTGACATGTCGCTTCCTTTCCTGCATCTATGCGATGCATTGCCTTACACCTTTGGTTTAATTATTGTCCCACTATTATTCTACTTCCACACCATAGTTGGCACACAGAGCTGCCAAGCCGCCCTGATATCCGCTTCCAATAGCGTTAAACTTCCACTCACCATTGTTTTTGTATATCTCCCCAAATACCACCGCAGTTTCTATAGAAAAATCCTCGCCCAAATCATAGCGAAGCAATTCTTCCCCATTGGTTTCATTATAAATTCTAATAAAGGCGTTATTTATCTGCCCAAAATTCTGACGCCTGCTCTCCGCATCATAAATGGTTGCCGTAAATGCAATTCTGGCAATATGATCCGGCATCAAGGACAGATTCATTTTAATCTGCTCATCATCACCCTCTCCTGCCCCTGTTGTATTGTCACCCATATGTTGAATTGCTCCCGACGGATGTGTGAGATTGCCATAGAACACAAAATCCTCCTGGCGGGAAACTCTTCCTGTATCTGTCAATAAATATGCTGCCGCATCCAGATCAAAATCTCCGCCTGTATCATACTGATTGATGTCCCAACCAAGACCTATTACCACATGATTCAGCCCTGGATTTCCTTTTGTCAGACTTACCTTCTGACCTTTTTGCAAATTAATCGGCATTGCTGCTCCTCCTTTTTAACAATCACTGCTGTTTACATTTTTCAGTTTTACGCAACTTCAATTCCATAATGTCCGCAAAGCGCTGCTAAGCCGCCCTGGAATCCGCTGCCGATAGCATTGAACTTCCACTCGCCATTGTGACGATACAGCTCTCCTACTACTACTGCAGTCTCAATAGAGAAATCTTCTCCTAAATCATAGCGTATCAGTTCAGTGTTATTGGATTCATCCACAATACGAATATAGGCATTAGAAACCTGTCCAAAATTCTGGCGTCTGCCCTCCGCCTCATAAATCGTAACGGTAAATGCCACTTTTTCTACATTGGCAGGAATCTTTGTCAAATCAATTAAAATCTGTTCATCATCCCCATCTCCCTCTCCTGTCAAATTGTCTCCCATATGCTTTACAGATTCACTGGCATGCTCTAAGTTGCCGTAAAAAATAAATTCTTTCTCTGTAGGGCATGTTCCATTTGCCCCAAGCATAAATGCTGCTGCATCTAAATCAAAGTCCGCCCCTGAATCAAATGCATTTACATCCCATCCAAGACCTACCATAATACTTTTCAATCCCGGATTTCCTTTTGTCAAGTCTACCTTCTGTCCTTTTGATAAATTAATTGGCATATATATATCCTCCTTTTAAATGTAATATTATATAATTTTAACAACAATTGCTTATTATTTGCAGATATAAGCTACATGCTTTGTCCCGCCTGAGGAACCTTGTACTTTTCATGAAATTCCTTCTTAATTGACTCCAGTCTTGCCTTGTCATCCTGGCGCTGCTTTCTGGCATTCTCCTGAATTTGCTGCGTCTCGTCAATACCATTCATAATGGTTCTCCAAGTTGTCTCTAATGTCTCAATCTTAATAGAACTTCCAGAGGTAAGCTTTGCTGTCAGCTTAGACTGCTCCACTGTATTTCTTGCATTTCTAAGGAGCATCTCGTTTGTCTTCTCATCCAAAGCCGACATAGCATCCGCCTGTATTTTCTGACGTTTAAGCATAATTGCCTGTGCCAATGCCTGCTTAAATACAGGAAGCGTCACAATAAATGCGGAATTGATTTTACGAACTAAATTCATATTACTGAACGCCATTGTTTTCAGCATAGGAATAGACTGCATTGCTACACTCTCCGCCGTTCTCAAATCTTGAGTTCTCTGCTCTAACATTAAAAGGCATTGCTGAAGGTTCTGGATTTCAAATTGAATAGAGTTATCTCCCGTATTGGTCATATCCTCCTGTCTCTTTGCGATATACGCCTCAATTTCCCTGCATCCCTGCTCACCAGCCAAAATATATTTTACTAAATCATGATAATAATTCACATTGGCCTCAAACATCTCATCTAATTTTCTGTTAGACTGCTTGATTTCTGATTCATATTGCTTCAACTGGACATAAATCTTGTCCACCTCATCTCCCATAGTATGGTATTTTGACAAAATTTTATCCAACTGCTTTTTGGCATTGCCGAATATTTTGTTCAAAACCCCCTTGTCCTCCTTGATTTCTTCAATATCAAATTTGGACATAATCTTTCCCAAAGTCTTCAGCATCTCACCTGTATCGTCTAACTGTGACATATTAACACTGTTCAAAACGATATCCGAACATTTAGAAATCTCCTCTGCCGCCTCACCGCCGAAGGATACAATCGTATCCATATTGTCAATCTCAATTTGACTGACAAGGGCATCTACTTCAGGAGAGTTCACAAGCTCTGTGTTCATCTGCTGCCTGTCCTCCACAATATCATATTGCTGTACTACCTCTAACTCTGTACTCTCCTCTGCAGCTGGTGCTGGCTGTAGCTGGTCCGCCTGATTCATCGGCTGCTGTGTTTGTGCTTTGCTAAAATCTAATCCCATTTGCGCCTCCTTGTTTGTTATTAAGATTATCTTTTTCTACTATCTTTTAAATATTCTTTCCCGCCATGTTGGACGGATATTGGATGGAATAGAAGCAAAATCAGGGACTTGCAGGTCATATACATATTCCCCAATTTGATGCTCCTCCATAACCTTTCCATTAAAATATTTCTCCACACTTCTATATCCGGTAGGAACAAAAAATACAACATCCAAACCTACCAGACTAAAATATGCCGCCATAATACTATCTTCTAAGGACAATATTTCCTCTGACGGATTAATAAAAATTAATTTGGGATTCTTCTTTGTAAAATCAAACCTTTGAAGTCTTCGCACCATATCCTTTTCCATATTCAGAACAGTTGCAATAATCGTATACTCCATTCCATTTTCAAAGGTACCCCGAATCCATCTTTGTTCTATCAGCAATGCCAGCTTATCCAGCAAATGCTCCTGCATCTCATCCCTTAAAACCTGATAGGAATAAGCCTTATGCTCTTTTATTTTCTTCTTCAGCAGCTTGCCGCCCTTAAAAAATTCAGTGGCATAAGCTTTCATTGGATTGGGCTTACTTACATCCACATAAGCCCCATTGCTCACTAATATGGTGTCTTCTGTAAGCAATGCTTTAATCTTCGACCAATACTCTGATACCTTTCCATCCTTCACACCAGAAACCTTGGCAAACAATACAGGAATATTAACTTGTTGGTCTGTTGTTGCAAAATTAGGACGAAAACGAACCTCCTGGTCCCACAAGATGGCTATCTCCTCATACATAGTCTGCAGCCGCAGGGACTCTGCCTTCTGATATTGCTGATTGCGGTACATGCCTGTATCCTGATACAGCATTGTATCCAATTCTCTCTCCGCATGATATGCCGCTGTTCCAATCTGGACTTGTCCCTGTCCTGAAGGATATTCCTCCACTACAAGAGATTCTTCATAGGTTAATTCATACAAAGATTTGTCCTCTAAGAGACATTTTTCATTTTTATTGGGAACAAATATAGCTACATCTACCGGAAGGGCAGACAACATCTTGCAAAATAAAATTTCATTCTCGTTTTTGCAGCCACCAAGATAAATAAAACAAGCTATATCCGGCATATTCCAGTTAGAAAATAATCCTGACTGAAAACGCTTTAACCAACACAGCAAATATACTGCCTTGTTCATCAATTTGTTCACATGAACTTGAGGCTGCTCTGCCTCTTTCAGCATTACATCCAAAAAAGCTTTTACCATTAAGTTGTGAAGCTCCTGATTAGCTGTAAAATGAATATTATTTTTCAAATCCATGAGCATTTGCTGTGCAGACTGGTAGTTTCCTCTTTTGATAAGAGCTATCTCCTCCATAGAAGGAGGTTCAATTCGTTTATTTACAATCACGACCTGTCTCTTATTCCCCTTTAACTCCTGATAAAAATGCCGCAAGTCATTTATATATGTCAGCTTATCCCAAACGCCCCAAAAGCGGTACAAACAGTTGTAAAAAAATCTTTTATCCTCTCCCCTGGCATAAGTTGCCTTGAGTATATCCTCCAAGCCCTTTCCCTTTATCCATGCATTGGTACATGGATTGACAGCAGGCAATTTGCCGTATAGCTGCTGTATTTTTTGCTGCTGTATGTTCCTCTCTGCCAGTTTGTCCACACTAAAATCAGGTGGAAAGGGCTGTCCTCCTGGAACCGAATATTCCAGCGAGGCTGTCCCCTTAGGGTCCAATGTCAAATATTTACTGTCCCCATTTTTTTGAAGCAGAACAATATCACACCCCGCCTTTGACAGCACACACAATAATTTCCACTCGTACTGGCTGACCTCCCCCTCATATAAAATCTTAGGAACATCCTCCGCCCCCAGTCGATTAACAATTCTCTCAAATTTATAATAGAGCCAACACATAAATTTAATATATGTGTTTTTCTGCATGTTCTGATTTTTGCCTTCCTTTGCCATATCCAGCAGAACATCATAGACAGCATAGGTGACATTTTCCCTCTGCGTGGAATTCATCCGCGGCAGCCATTTTTTTAATGAGGCATTGATAAATCCAGGACTTAATTGAAAATCCAATCCCATCATCTCCTCATAGTAGGAAAGGTTTCCCTCGTCTGGATTGGGAATTTTGCCTATAATGACAATACCATTCTGTCTTGCTTCCTCATAATACTGCATTAAAAAATCTTCTACCTGCTGACTGTATGCGTTAATACGGTAAAAATAAACCGCTTTTTCTTCTCGTCCATTCAATTTATTAAAATATTGCTCTAGCCCAGAAAGTTTTTTATGTTCAAACATCCGCTCATCTACCTCTTACTCTTAACACTTTTTAATATATATACAACAAAGAATTTAACTGTATATACCCCGCCCAAATTGAAGAATATAATTGTAGTCCACTGCCAGATTCAGGTTCTGCCCATCGTCCATACCTGCAGTGCTTATGCCGATTAACTCTCCGTACATATTAAGTACGGCTCCCCCTGAGCTTCCATGGGAGATTGGAGCTGTAAACTGCATCATATCCACATCCTGGAAATGTCGAAATCCTGAAATAATTCCGTCCGATACCGAATTAAACAAACCAAGAGGGCTGCCAATAGCGACTACCTTCTGTCCCCGAACTAATTTTTTAGATTCCTGATAGATAGGCAATGGCTTTAATTTTCTTTCGATTCTAAGCAATGCCAAATCAAAGAGAGCATGGTATTTAATTATCTCATCCGTCTGATAGATTTGCTCTTCCTCCTCCATTCTCACCGAGAAATAGGCGCCGCCGGCAATGACGTGATTGTTTGTCAAAATATAGCCATCCTCCCCTACCATAATACCGGAGCCTGTTCCCGTCACATTGCCCCTCTTGTCATGGCTGGCAATCATAACAATAGAGGACGCCAAAGCTGCCAGCTCCTCAAAACTCAATTCCTGTCTGCCTGTATGAACTGTATCAACGGAATTGTTTGTATTTAACACTTGTGTGCCTTCATTTACTGTATTAGTAGTTGGCATTTGTTCTATACTCTGTTCTGTTTTATAGTTAGCGGCCGCACTGATTACAGGCCGCTGTATTGGAATAGGTTCTAAAGTTGCCTTCGCCTTGAAGGAGGGAATTTCTACTATCTTCTCATTTCCCAACACCGCACAAAAAGACAAATCCATCCAGAGCTTCGGCAGGCTTACATCACCTTGCGGCAGCAGCAAAAGCACATCTATGCCAAGAAGAGTTAAAAAATAACAAAATAAATATTCATGTTTTTTTACGCTGCCATTGTATGTAAATTTGTAAGTTTTATGTATATCCCAACATCCAAAAAGCTCACCGACAACCTGGTCTGTCTGGTACAATATTTTCATAATAAAATTTTTTACCATAGATTCACTGGCAAAAGAAGCATGTCCCGAATTACCGCTTGTCATTCCCTCCTGAAACATATGGCTTATTTTATTACACGCCCACAAAAGCTGGCTGTCCCACAAAGCATCAGTTCCTGTTTCCTTTACCCTCAGGTCAACTGTCTCACCTTTTTTATATTGTTCATAACAGGAAGTATAATAATCAATATCCTCTCTGCGGCATAATTGAGGCAATTTGTTTAAACGCAGATATCCACCTTTCTGTTCTTCCACACTGCGTCCCATCTCATCCATCTTTTCAATTTCATTCAAATACTCTTTATCACAGCCGATACCCCTCACAAAATAGACATCCTTGCAATCCCTCACAAATCCACCCCGTATATTTGCAAAACCTGTAATGGAATGAATCTGCATCACATTATAGCGTATTTTTATACTTTCCATTTTCATTTTGCCTCCTGTATCCTTTTGTGTATTCACCCATATAAAGCCGTCCTATATTTAGCTCAACTGCTACTATTTTATCACAAGTTTAAAAAAATGACTATCTATTTTCCACAAAGAATGATAGAATAAAGAGGTTTTATTAATGCATCTAAAAGGTTATGTAAAAAATAAAGGAGAAATCAAAATGAGCATTTCGCTTTCAGGCTACAGCGTTGGTCCTCTTTTGTACTGTCCTGCCACCAACACAAGCATTTATTATTCACTCATATCAGAAAAATTTGGTACTGGATACTCCTTGGCATTTTGCTTAGAGGATACTATAGCAGACAGGCATGTAGAAATGGCAGAGAATTTATTAGCAGAAACTATCCAAAAATTATATTCCTATAGACAAGAGCATGATTTTTTTCTGCCCAAAATCTTTATCCGAGTGAGAAATGCCGGACAAATTCCAAAAATGTTTAAAAAGATAGGACAGGCCTCCTGCTTAGTAACGGGTTTTAATATTCCGAAAATTTCTTTAGAGAATACAGATGCTTACATAACAGAGCTATTAAAGCTGAATCATACTTCTACTTTTTATATGATGCCGATTATTGAAAACCCAGATATCATTCCTATGCTGCAGCGGCAGGATATTTTATATGGATTAAAAGAAAAATTGGATACTATTTCATCATTGGTTTTAAATGTTAGAGTAGGCGGAAATGACTTATGCCATGCCTTTGGTTTTCGCCGAAGAAATAATGAAAGTATTCATTCCATAGGTCCTATTCACCAGATTTTCTCAGATGTCATGACTGTTTTTGGCATGAATTATGTGATTTCTGCTGCTGTCTGGGAATACTACAGGGGAGAAGGTTGGGACACCGGCCTGCAGGCAGAACTGCTGGAGGACAGGCTAAATGGCTTTATTGGAAAAACCATTATTCATCCAAACCAAATTCCTCTTGTAAAGGAAGCCTACAGAGTTCCAAAAAAAGATTATGATGATGCCCGACAGATTCTTGGATGGGAGAAGGACGCACACACTTTAGTTCTGGGCAGTATATCCGGGGAACGGATGAATGAATGCAAAACACACTCCAACTGGGCAAAGCGTATCATGATGCAGGCAGAAGCATATGGAGTAGAGGAATAAACTTTCCTGTACTCCTAAACAACTGTTTTTCATGTATTTCCATTGTTCATATTCTTCTCTTTTATTTGCTTCCTATGTATCTGCTAACTTTTTAATTAACCCACAAGCTTTATAATTTTTCAGAGGATAATACTCTACTGGAACCTCTTTTTCTTGGGCAAGACGAATAATAGGCGCCAGCTCATAATTTTCTCTGCTCTTTTGATTGATCAATATTTTCCATGGCACCCGCCTAAGAAGTACCCTGGTCGTTTCCCCAATACCTGGCTTAATCAAATGAATATCGCTTATACCATATTCCTTTGCAATCCTTTTTACTTCTTCTATCCCGCAACACTGTAAAACCTGCTGCATACCTTTTTCTGCTGCTCTGTATGCTCCTATGTCTGGGTTTTCTTTTATTGTTTCTTCATTCGTTTCCCATTCAAATTCTCTCTCAATGGCTTCAATAAAATGATAACTAAGGTCTGCCTTGTTCAATTTCTCGTAATAGACTGCCCCATGAAAGTCTTTTTCCCCTATAATATCCGAGCGCAAAAAGGTGCGGCTAATCAATCCTGATACAGTAGAATTCAGGCAGGAGCTTGGAATCAATATATCCTCCCTGGTTCCGTAAAGCTCAGTTACATAAGCAGGATCCGCCGCAACAGCCAAGTCAGACGAAACCTTTGGATATGCCCTGACCGCCTCCTTTAATTGATTGGAAATCGCCCCCTTCCCAATCCATCCGTCCACAAACAACAAATGTTCCGGCTGATAACGCTCCAGCAAATAATTCATAGCGTTATTGTCTATTCCTCTTCCCCGAATAATAGAGATGGCATAATGAGGCACATCTATTTCATATTTTCGGCTTAAATAATGTTTTAACAAAATTCCAACAGGTATCCCTGCCCTAGCTAAAGAAACCAACACCACATTCCGGCCTCTTTTTTTCATTATCTTATCTGCTAATGCTCCGATTGCATGGGCTGTGGGCCTGGCAAAATCCTTCAGGGCCTGCTTATATATTTCCATATATTGAGGAGTAGGTACATACTCAATCGGCAGCATCTCACAGTAATGATGTCCTGATTGAATCAGGCTTTCACGCTCCTTCGTTCCCTGTGGTTTTACTAATCCTGTGATATCCTTCAGAAGCAATATTACATCCTCTTTCTTGTATGAGCTACGCATGTTCTTCCCTCCAGCAAATAAATTGAATATTTTCATTTCCGGCATCCTGCAGCGCCCACACTAAATCTCTCACTCCCTGGTGGGCTGCGCTTAAATCCTGAGCTGTATCTGTGATTACCAAAACTATATCATAAGCCTCCAAATCATACACAAAGGTAACACGCCCCTTCTCATACAAGCTGGACAACTGATAGCGAGCGTGAAGCACATATTCCTGCTGACTGCTGACTAAAATAGGACTTCTTGTTGTGGCATGAAACTTTACATTCTTTCCAAGCCTCTGCAGTTCCCTGGCCACATACAAGGGAGGATACATAAATTCTTCTGTTCCCAAAACTAATACATTTTTCACATCTGGCGTCAAAAGAGCACTAACCTGCTTGTGCAGAGCTTCACAGCTTGCTTGATAATGGCTGGCTGAAACAAGACGCCTTGTATTTTCATAACCAAACACCGTGTGTATGGAAACATTTTTTGATAAAGTCAAATCTTCTGTCCCAAGATTCACTTTATATACACCATCCCCCCCATACTCATTGGCAAGCTCCTCAAACCTCTCATGGTTGGTCTTTACAAGAAAATGAACAGGTATATTTCTCCTTCTGTAATGCTCCATAGCCTTCTCATCCATACCGTTTAAAAGGGAGGCCACCCCAAAAGAAAAACTCTCTCCAAATTTCTTTTCCAATACATCCACTATATTTAAAATCGTATTACCAGTAGTAACTTCATCCTCCACAAAGACAATACGGTCAATGTTATGAAGTGCTGTCTCCACATCTTCCCTCACAAGTTTTTGACAGGTTGCATGACTGTGCTCCTCTGAAAAATGCAGAAATGTAACATTGTCCAACTCTTCCCTTGTAGTCTGGATATAACTGCAGGAAAGCTTAGCTGCCACCTCAGCCCCAATAGCGGTAGCCGTCTCCGCAAACCCTACTGCCAACAGCTTCTCACCCGGATATGCCTGTTTTACTGCCTGCCCCAGTTCTCCCATCATCTCCAATGCCTGAGCCGGATTTGCCGGCACATGCTTTCCCTGAAGAGGATTCACCACCAAATATCCTCTTTTTTTGTTATTTTCTCTCTTTGCCACACGCACTAACTGCCGGCTGGTATAAGTATGGTCTGCCATAGTAATCTCCTTTATAATCTTATCACCCCAATATCCTATCCAGCTCCTCTTGGAGATAGTTTGTCCATAGGGTTGGGTTTGAAACCGCTTTCATCTTTTTATTTCTCAATTGATTTTCAAATTCCATTGTTTCAAACACGTATGGTGTGAACAACTCCTTTCCCCTCATATCTAAAACCCCATATGTATAAGGGGTATGTCTTTCTCCCCGCTCTCTCCCACTCTTCACTATAATATTGGAATACCCACCGCTCACTTTATCTATCTCCTCAAAATTCAAGGAATTGCTTGCCTTTACATGAAAAAACTTTTTATTATGATTTATATCCCCAAAAGCCTTTTCCTCCCTCCACCCGCTTCCATATAGATAAACCGGAATTTCATGAAGACACAGATTAGAAATGGTCTTTTCTAACTCCACCGTCTCCTGATAATCAAATGCCATACTTACAGGAAGCAGCAGCGCAGCAAATTCCTCCTTTGTCACTTGAAATTGAATAGATAATAGATATTCCTCCAAAAACCTCCATGGTGACAGGAACGCATTTTGTTCCCGCTTTTTTATTGCCCCCATGGCAATAGCAGAAAACACTTGGGGCAATGCTCTTATCTGGGCCATCTGGTCCCTAGAATTGATATAATCCCATATGACAGCAACACTGTGAGTGCTATGTTCCCCAAACCCTTTTATTTTATCAGCACATTCATGATATGGCTCCCACACTAACTCAGGTATCACATGTACCTTTGGCACCCTGCCGCAATATTTTTCAATAAACGCTCCATCTTCCTCGTACAAAGTGTAGAATTCCATTGTAAAATTCATTCTCTGCTCTAAACATTCCCCCAACTCCCAGGGAGCTTTTGTGAGAAAGTGCATGGCGGGAATACATAGACTATTGTAGAACAAATCATCCCCCAGAAGCTCTAATTCAAAGCCGGAGCAGTCCACCGTCACTAGCAAATCTGCGTTTTCTTTTTCCATATATGCCTGCAAATACAACGAATTCCTCTCAGCATCTAAATTTAATATGGACACTTCATGCCCCAAACTAGTAAATGCCTGCTCCAGTCTTTTTGCGTAGGCCAATTGCAGCTGATGTACACTGCTGCGAATGGGAATCATAATTTTTATAGGTTTCATGAATCTTGGCCCCCCAACTTCTTTATTTTTATTTCTATAATTATTAAATATTGTTTTATAATACTTGTCTCAAAATTTTCTCTAACTGTCTTTCTATAGAATAGCATTTTACCGCTTTATCATGTCCCCTCTTGGCAATGGCACAGCGCTCCTCTGGATGCTTTAGATAAAATTGCACCTTTTCACTTAAATCCTCCAAAGATTCATATACCACCAAATCCTTTCCAATGTCAAAACACTCCTCTATTTCCTTTTGATAATTAGTAATCAAGAAACCTCCGGCACCTAAAATATCAAACACCCTTAAAGGAATTCCCTCCTTAATAATCTTCAGGGAAATATTTAAATTAATTTGGCTGCACCGAAACACTACAGGCATTTCTTTATAATATTTTACAAAACCTTTGCAGTTTACTTTTGGCAGCTTTTGGGGGGTATTGTAGGAATACAAATCCACACTGTTCTCCTGAGATAACCGCTCTAAAATCTCAAGGCGTTCCATCTGTGTAATATAGGTGGCACAGGCATATTCCAGTTCCTCCTTTTTAATCTGAAACCGGTTTCGGGAAGCATTACCGTAAAATTCATTAAGCTCACGGATCCATTCAGAGGTTAGCATGTCCGAAAGCATATAATTGTCATAAACATATTTCTGCCTGCTGACTATCTCCAACATCTTTTCCCTGTAATACTGGGGAAGGGGGGAGAGGAGATACTCAAAATCATTTTCATATAATTTCCCCACAAAACTGACAGGGGAGGAAAACCGTTGTCTCTGTGCGGAATCTATCTCCATTCTATCTAATCTGCCCCCATTTACCCCTAATGGCATATGATACACATGATTGTATCCCTCCGCCAACAAATCCTTATATTGTCCCTTGTCAAATACAAACACACGGTTGTAAGGATTCCCTATTGTTTCCTTGCGTCGTATGTGCATAGGCGCATCATATACCCACGAAACATAAAGAATCTTATAGCGGCTGCACACATCCGAGAGCACAGGAAAATAATTGATGCTGAATACTATATCATATGCCTTCTTCAGCAAAAATTCAGGAAACCTTTTTTCAAAATACCCATCCTGGTCCCAATCTGCAAATTCATAGGAGACCATATCCACCTCCACATCTGTTCTGGCGGAAAAAGCCTCCTCCACATCCTTCTGCATTAAAGCACTCCACTGAAAAAATAATATTCTTTTCATTCCTGCCTCTCTTCCTTCACCAAAACTACAGCACTCTCTATTCATTCACAATGATACACTATGACAAACGAACCTCTCTCACCTATGTGTATTGTTAATATTTGACATTTTTTTCATCATATCCCCCAGCTGCCAGAGCTCCTCCTTGGTTATGTTTACATCCAGCAAGCCTAAAAGATTATCATACACGGCAGGGAAGGCATTTTTTAAATAAGGATTTTCCTTATAATCTCCCGTCAATTCCCACACTCTGTTCTTGATATGCAAAAACAATTCATAGGATGGCTTCGTGTAGCGAAGCAGCAGCATTTTCATTCCTGCCAGATAATAGCATTTCACAAAATCATATTTCACTGCCATGGGAAACCTTTTTAATGCCCCCCGCTTCTCAAATTCCTGCCACTTTAATTCATTAACTGTGAAAATATCCTTATGGTAAGGCTTATCCATCCTCAACACGGTAGATTCCCAGTTCACAAAATAATGATAGAGACGCTCCTCCAAAATATATATTTTATTCGCATACAAATATATCAGTGCGCCGAAAAAAATATCCTCATAGGCAAGCCGTTCCGGAAATACAATATGATTGTCAAACAGCAATTCCCTTCTGTACAGCTTATCCCACACTCCCACACCTATGGCATCCGCTACAAATATTTCCTCTCTCTGCCTGTCACTCTCAATCACAATCAGCCTATCTTGCTTACCTGTAGCTTTTTCATACACATTTTCCTGCTTTTCCTTGTTGCCTGAACTATCCTTGTTCCCTCTATTGTCCCTTATCCTTCCACTGCCGTCATCCCGAATATGTCGGCAATATACAACATCACATTGATAGGCGGTAATTTTTTCATACATCTTCTCATACATATCCGCCTCTATCCAATCATCAGAATCTACAAAGCCAATATAGGGCGCTGTGGCATACTGTAAACCAATATTTCTTGCAGTACCCTGACGTCCATTTTCAGGGCAGGCTATCAGCTTAATCTGACCCGGGTACTGTCTCTCATATTCCTTGAGCAAATTTAGGGTGCCGTCTGTGGAAGCATCATCCACCAATATGAGTTCCAGCCATTCCAGACCAATGGTCTGGTTTAACAAACTGTTCATACACCGCTCTATATAACCTTCAGAATTATAAAACGGAACAATTATACTAATCTTTGCCATTGGTGCTACCACTTTCTTTTCCCCAAACCTTCCTGTCGATAATTCTAGTATAACTCTGTATAATTTTCATTACCTTATCTGACACATTTTTATCCATATAATCAGGAACCTCCTCCTGACTAACACCTATATTCACCGCCATCTCCACAGCCTGCATAATAGAATCCCATTCTATTCCACCTATTATAAAATTCCCCTTATCTAATGCCTCTGGTCGTTCTGTGGAAGTTCTGATACATACTGCCGGAAACTTGCCAACTGCCGCTTCCTCCGGCATTGTTCCACTATCAGAAACGACACAGAAAGCGCTTCTCATCAATTTACTATAATCAGAAAATTGAAAGGGCGGCATTTCTCTAACGAGAGAATGAAATTGAAAATTTCGCTGCTCTATCATCTTTGCACTTCTTGGGTGCACAGAATAGATAACCGGCATTTGATACTTCTGGGCTAAGCCATTAATAGCGTCCATCAATGAAACAAAATTTTTTTCATTGTCCATATTCTCTTCCCTGTGGGCAGATAAAACAATAAATTTGCCTTGCTGTACTCCAAGCTCTTCTAATATTTTGCTCTCCTCTATTTTCTTTTGATTTGCACAGATAATCTCCCTCATTGGTGAACCCGTAACATAGATATGCTCCTTTTTCACTCCCTCCCCTATCAAATATCGCCTAGCATGCTCTGTGTAAGGTAAATTTACATCTGCGATATGATCTACGATTCTTCTATTTGTCTCCTCCGGAAGATTTTCATCAAAACACCTATTGCCAGCCTCCATATGAAAAATTGGAATTTTTAATCTTTTAGCAGAAATTGCAGAAAGCGCTGAATTTGTATCTCCTAATATTAAGAGAGCATCTGGTTTTTCCTGAACCATCAAGTCATATGTTTTAGAAATAATGTTTCCCATTGTCTCCCCCAGATTTTCTCCCACAACACCCAAATAAAAATCAGGTTTTCTCACATTTAAATCTTCATAAAAAATATCATTTAACCTATTGTCATAATTTTGTCCTGTATGTACAAATATATGGTCAAAATACCTGTCAGCCTTTTTTATAATCTCTGACAAACGTATAAGCTCCGGTCTGGTACCTACTATCGTCATTAGTCTCAGCTTTTTCATAGCATTCCTCATTTCTTTGCTGTTTTCAAAATTTGGTTTAAAGGTGAGTAACCCCATCTACGTTTTAAAATATTTTTTATATATTTCTATATGTCCTTTCATCCACTCCGCCAGCTCCTGTATCATAACCTCATAAGAAGGAATGGTATGCTGCAGCTCTAATCTGGTATCCTCCAATGATTTGTCATTTGCAAAGGAACCATTCTCATGTATGATTGTCCTATTGTCATTCATATATTTATTAAACAAACATAAAAGAGCATATTTGGAAATCACTTGATTATTGACTAAATGATATAAGCCTGTTAAATTCTGTTCCATTGCACACTGAATACACTTGGCCAATTCCAATGTTGTCACACCGGACCAAATCACCTCTGTAAAACCATTTACCAGTCCTTGCTGACTCATAAACCAATGAAACAATCCTATACCATCATTTTTCAATTCAGGACCTACAATAGACGTTCTTAGGGTCAGGCTCTTTTTCCCTTCAAGAAGCTCTCCCAATGCTTTTGTTTTACCATAATAGGAATCTGCGTCAGGATGACTAGACTCCCTGTAATGTCCCTTTCTGCCGCTGAAAACACAATCCGAGCTAATATGTATTACTTTTGTGTTCTTATCTCTGACGCACTCCTCTAACAGATGAGGCAACACACTGTTCACATATATCCCCTCTGCCAAGTTGACATCTACCGCTTTATTCAATATCCCGATACAATTGATTACGAAATCATATTGCTCTGTCTGCAGTAATTCTTTTATCTGATTACTGTCCAAAGCGTTGCCTTCCACACAGTGAAACAAATTATTTTTCTTCTTTACAAAACCAGTAACATCATAGCCTTGTTCCTTCAAATATAATGCCACCATATGTCCTGCCATGCCATTTGCTCCAAACACAAGAATCTTCATCTGCCATCCCTCCTTTTCTTTATAATCTTTCATTGCATATTTGCCTAATTTCACCCTCTATTATACATAATTATACATAGCTAAACACTTTCATTTTCAAAATTAATTTGACCATATTTTATACAATCCACATACTCCGCCATCTCATTTTTCAATACATTCATCTCGTCCTCCATTCCCGAATATCTGTCAACCCTGCATTGAATAAAAGGACTGATATTACCTAAAGTATATGCTAATTCCATTTTACCCATCAGTTTTTTCATCACGTCCTCCCTGCGCAATATATGAAAGAACACCTTTATTTCATCAAGATTACAATTCATTTTCTTACTTCCCTGTTCACTGTGAATTCTAGACAAAACATTGACTTTATTCAAATAACCAATATTGTAATCTGCCGCCATTCTAATCCAAAAATCATAATCCTGTGAAGCTCTATATTCTACATTAAATCTATCTTTTCGCTTAAAACATTCCTTCTTCGCAAGTACGGAACACCCATGCCAAAAATTCCCGCACAACAAGCGAGATACGATACATGCCATTCCCTGTTCCATCTTATTTTCAAAATCCTTGTTATATTCTAGTATGCTTAAAACCTTATCATTCTCGTCAATATAGGCACATCTGCTAAATACCGCATCATACATTCTGTGTTCTTTTAGAAAGTTCACTTGAGACTCCACCATGTCATCCCGATATAGATCATCTGCACTGAGCCAGCATATATATTCCCCCTCTGCCAGCTCTATGGCATCATTTAGGGCTGCTGCTGTTCCTCCATTTTTTTGACGCACCGAAAATTTTATTTTACTTGGGCACTGAAGGGCAGCTTCCTTGATAATATTCTCCGTGTTATCCACACTGCCGTCATCCACCACAACCAACTGTACATTTCCATATGTCTGCCGCATTACACTGGCAATTGACATTCCAATATATTTCTCTGCATTATATGCAGGCATTATCACAGATACCAGTTCTTGATTCATTTATTTTCACCTCAGCCTATTATTCTAAATCACTATCAAAAAGCATAATCTTATACTTGAAACAGATAAAAAATATTATATAACACTATTTTTTTTATGTCAATTTTTGTGCATTACACACAAATTCACTACAGATTTATTTCGAATTTTTTAAATTTTTATCCTATAGATAATTGGAAGAATATCCTTATATAACAAAAAAGAATTCTGCTTTGCAGGATTCCTTTTGTCACGTTTAGTTATGTATAATGTATTTCTATTGCTTTATTAAAAATAAACCCTCTATCACTTAGATAAGTCTGCTATTATCTGAGAATCATACTTTTCATCATGAATTTCTTCTACTATATAGCCATTTGTCCACTCATTGTTATATTTATAACTAACTTCAGCCTTTTTGGAGCTGCCGGTTCTTAAAAACCATTCATAGGATAAATCCACATGACCAATATCAATTGCATGATATCCTGCTTTCGCCATATCGTAGGCCAGCACGCTGGCAGTAGGCCCCAGAGCAATCAAAATTGTTTTATCACTAGGTATTTTAAGGGACTCCTCTAAAATGGCATCATACTTATCAAAAGCATGCTCTGACGGACATAATATTCTCTGAATTGATTTTATATTATCAAATAAATCATTACCCACTCCCATTCTAGTCTTATCACCTTCAATAAATACACAATCCTTATTGTCCCAAATTCTTTTTTGATTTTGCACCTTCTTTAATGTCCCATTTCTTGAAATACATGCATTAGCATAAACTCTGTCCGTTCTCAACAATTCCATATGCTGTCTGCGGACACTAGGCGTAATATATCTTCTAATTCCTATGGCCTCCGAGTCTGTTCTGTGTGACAAATCCCCATAAAAATTATTAAGTCCTATCATAATATTTTCTTCCTTGGAAGTAACTACCTCCCTCAAACGCTCAGCAAGCCTTTTATCATTCTTTTGAAAACGCCAATGAGAAACCCCAAATATAAGACTAAATTCCCCATCCCCGAATCTGCTGATAGACTTTTTATTGTTAACAATTTCGTCTATCGTTTCCTCCTCTGTCATAATTTGTGGTATGTCATACTTATGTTTCATCCTTGGATCAAATATTTCATATGGTGTATTTACAATCATATTGTATAAATCAGCTTCCCATTGCTTGCATTTTGACAATTCGTTAATTAACAATTGATAAATCTCATCACTTTTTTGAACCTGTACTATTACTTCTTTTAACACTTCACGAAGCTCATTATTTTCTGCTTTTAAAGCGTTTAACTCCTCGTATATATTTTCTTTTTCCAAAGTTTTCTCACCATTCCTTTTGCTTGAAACACTAAATTAAGTATATCACCATTTATTATATTTTACAATAATGCAGCAATGCTTATATAGGCAAGCCTTTATTCTATAATAATTATCGGCTTTTTGCATTTTTATAATAGAATTCATTTTGAATATTTATAAGCTTTTAAAGTGCATTTCTTGTTTATATGTGATATGATATAAGTTATGTTAAATTTTAATTTGCAACCTAAGCAACCTATATTAGAACAAAAAATACCTGCATATTCATTCTGCAAATGACTTAGGAGGGAAGGGAAAGCATGAAGCTTTTATTTTATAGATATAATAGTATTTGTGAGGAGGATATGATTGCTGCATTTACAGCACTTGGCCATACTGTACGGCAGGAGAGTGCCAAAAAAAACAACACTCTCCATTCTCCTAAGGATAGTATACAATTAATAAGTTCCATTCTTATAAAAGAACAATTTGACTTTGTCTACAGCGTAAACTTTTTTCCTATTCTATCCGAAGTATGTAAAATATTTCATATTCCTTATTTATGTTTTATTGTGGACAGCCCTGTTCTTGAACTGTACTCCAATGCCATACAAAATTCAACCAATCGAATTTTTTTCTTTGATAAAGCATTGTATCATGAATTTTATCCAAAAAATCCAGACTGTATTTTTTATATGCCGCTGGCAACCAACATGGAGAGAAACAACAAAATCTGCAGCCAAATCCAAAGTGCAGACATACAAAAATTTTCCCATGATGTAAGTTTTATTGGGTCCTTGTACTCGGAAAAATGTCCATACAATGATTTAAAAAACATACCTGACAATATGAGGGGATTTTTTGACGGCTTAATAGAAGCACAGTTAAAAATTTATGGATACAACTTTATAGAGGAGCTGCTCACCGACGAAATAGTTGAAAAGTTCAACTCCTATGAGGGCCACTACCCTTTTCCCGACTATGCAGAACACAATGAGAAAGCCGTTTTGGCACACTTATTTTTAAACACAAAGGTTGCAGAGCAAGAACGCCATCGATTGTTAAAAACACTGTCAGAGCATTTTCAAGTGAGCGTGTACACTGGAAGCGATACCTCCTCCTTACCCCATATTCATAATTGCGGCTTGGCAAATACTATTTTAGAGATGCCAAAAATATTTCATCTAAGCAAAATCAATTTAAACATAACCGCAAAGCCAATTCGCAGCGGTTTATCTTTGCGAATCTGGGATGTCCTTGGCTGCGGTGGTTTTCTAATCAGCAATTACCAGCCTGAGTTAGAAGATTTCTTTGAACCTGGTGTAGACTTAGAGGTATATAGCAGCCAGGAAGATCTTTTGATGAAAACTGATTATTATTTGAAGCACCCTAAAGAACGGGAACAGATTGCTCAGAATGGCTATAATAAAGTGCTAACTTATCATTCTTATGTAAAAAGAATGCGGCAATTATTAGAGACTGTATTTTAACTATCTTATTTCAGTTATTCTATCCGTTATTTCATGAATGAAACAAATCAGGTGCCAAAAGTTTAAACTGACCTTTGACACCTGATTTTTCTTTAAGAATTACATTTTATTTTTATCAAAAAACTGTAATGCCTCTGAAAGCTTCATAGACACATCCTTAATTCCTTCAGATTTTTCATCTAATATTTTAGTATTGTTGTTCATCTGCTCGCAGGAGGCACTTACCTCCTCGGAGGAGGCTGCGTTTTCTTCACTCATGGATGACAGGTTTGACATACTATCAACCACTTCATTTTTACCTCTCTCCATTGTTATTGTCTTATCCATTATCACATCTACAGAGTTTCCGATTCCATTTACCTTCTCATATATAACATCAAAGCTCTTGTTCGTCTCCGTGAGCTTTTCATGCTCTATGGACACCGCTGATTTCACCTTCACCGCATACTCGGATGTCTTCTCGGATTCCCGCACCAGCCTGTCAATAATTCCCTGAATCTTTTGGGTGCTTTCGTCGGACTGCTCTGCTAACTGTCTGACCTCATCTGCCACTACCGCAAAGCCCTTACCGGATTCTCCTGCTCTCGCCGCCTCAATGGATGCATTCAAGCTTAAGAGATTTGTCTGACTTGCAATCTCCATCAGGAGCATAACAATCTGTTCCATCTCCTCCACAGCCGTGTTGGTCACCTGAATCTGAGCGCTGATGCCCTCCACTACCTTTAATGTATCGCTGTTGGAATCTACCAGCTCCTCTATTGTCTTCTTGGCTTTTGTATTTTCCTCCAGTGTCTCTTGCATATCATTTTTCAATGCATTGATATTATCTGCAATGTCTTCTATCTCTTCTCCCATTACATTGGTGGATTCGGTGCTTTTCTGCACCTCGTCAGCCAAATGTACAGTAGTCATACTCAGTTCGTCAATAGTGTGTGTAATCTCATTAATACTCTCACTAAAGCCTACACTTGCCTTATGTAAATCATTGGCATCTACATCCAACAGGTTAGAATATGTTGTGATATCCCCCACGATCTGTCTGAGCTTGACCTTCAAGGCTTCAATTCCTCTGCCCAAATCTCCTATCTCATCCTTCCTATTTAACAGTTGTGGGCGAATCTCAAAATCCAAACTTCCTCTTGTCAGCACATCCACACTTCCAAGGGCTCTCTCCAATGCTACCGACAGCGTTCTCACAATAAAGAATGCCACAATAATAATGATGACAAAAATAATCACGGAAAACAATGTCATATTGCTCAGCGCCTTAGTCACTGTCTTGTCCACTGTTGCAACAGGACTGCCGGCAAAAAACATACCTACCGTCTCACCGTTATTATTTTCAATTGGGGTGTAATACCCATAAAACTTTTCCCCATTCACATCCACATTGTTAGAATCAAAATCCTCACCTTTGTTCAGCACAGCATCTATCACCGCCTGTGACGCCTTTGTTCCTACAATTCTCTCTCCCTTATCATTTTTAATGGAGGTGGCAATTCGTTCATCCCCATAAAAAAAGGTGACATCAATATCCAAATTTGCTTTCCCAAAATCAATGATATCCTGCTTGTCTAAAATTGAGATTTCTCCCTTTTTTACTGTTCCGTCACTGTCTCTTGTATAATCTCCCCCATCCAATGATTGAAAATTTTCTTTTGTACTGTAGGCTACACTTTTTAAGTTGAGCAGCACTTGTTCCTGCATACCTTTGCGAATAATACTAGCAGCGGCAATCTCTAGCACCAACACAATCAAAATTGTAGGCACTAATGTAATCAGCAAAATCTCCGTCTTAATACTTCTGTAAAATGGTTTCTTCTCCATACGCATAATCTCCTTACGTTTTTCTAATATTTTTACTTTTATCAAGTTCCCATAACCGCAGGTGGTTATATTTTATGGTGAATCAATATAAAACATTAATATGTTTCTTTATTTTACCATGCAACCATTTATTAAGATGATTACAAATATTACGTTTCATTATTATACAAAAATTCACCAATATTTTTGTAAATTTCTTATAATTATTGTACAAAAAAAGAACAGTTTATTGACATATTCAGGTCTTATGCGTAAGAAAATTCCATAAATTAGCTGGAACCCATTCTTTTTATTGTATTATTTATGAAGCTTCTTATCAATAATATCGCTCAACTCTTTAAAAAATGGCAGCATAATATTTTCCATTGCATCTGCTAACAATATATCATCTGTGCTCTCCACTGCCTTGTTAAATTCCAGCACCTTTACATTGGCATCTTCCTTATCAATCAGTAATTCATCTTCATTAAAAAATGACAGGCAGCCGTTAATTACTTCAATTTCCCAGTTCATGCCTTTTAAAATATGATTTAAAAATTCTTTTGTATCTGGCTTTGCATTGCCTCTCAATTCCTCTATAATAGTAGGAATTGTATTTACCATCTTTTTGTTATAACTTTCTAAAGCCTCCACTGCTTCAATCTGTTCTTTTCTTAAATCTTCCATGATTTATGTTCCTCGCTTTCTCATATTTGTCCATTACTCTGAACAAGTCATATATTGAATATCGGCATTTTTTATAAATACCTTACAGGCAATTTTTATCAAATGGAAAGCCGTCTATTTGACTGCATCCCTCACCTTTTCTATCACATAATCCTGCTCCTCATAGGTCAGATCCGGATAAAGAGGCAAGCTTATGGCTCTAGTGTAATACTCCCAAGCATTAGAACAGTTCACCTCCCTATATCCATGTTCCCTGTAGTAAGGCTGTGTATATACAGGAATATAGTGTACATTCACACCAATTCCTGCCTTGTGCAAGGCATCAAACACCTGTCTTCTATCCTTATTTTTCACTTGAATGACATAGAGATGATAACTGTTGTGACAGCCTTTTCTCTGGGTTGGCGTCACTATATTTTCTAAATCGGCAAATGCCTTGTCGTATCGAAACGCTAAGCTTCTTCTTTTCTCCACAAATTTATCCAATCGTTTTAACTGGGAGATACCCAAGGCACACTGAATATCGGTTATGCGATAATTATAACCCAAATCCAACTGTTCATAATACCAAGGTCCGTCATTTTTTGTTAGTTTCTGTTTATCCCTTGTTATACCATGACTTCTAAACATAAGCAACGCCTCATAATATTCTTTGCTGTCAGTCAATATCATGCCCCCCTCCCCTGTGGTAATATGTTTTACCGGATGAAAGCTGAGGGTTGTCATATCCGCAATAGTTCCCACTTTCTTTCCCTTATAATCTGCACCAAGAGAGTGAGCGGCATCTTCAATTGTAATCAGCCCATACTCCTTTGCAATATCTTTTATCTCATCCCACTCACATGGCTGACCTGAAAAATCCACTCCCACAATGGCTTTTGTCTTGTTTGTAATTTTTTTTCTAATCTCACTAGGAGAAATATTGTAAGTATCCGAATCAATATCCGCAAACACCGGCGTCCCCTTGCAGTACAAAACACAATTGGCAGATGCCACAAACGTATTGGGCGTGACAATCACCTCATCCCCCTGGCCAATCCCTGCTGCCACACATGCTGCGTGGAGAGCAGCAGTTCCGTTGGCAATGGCAACTGCATATTTTGCCCCTGTATATTCTGACACCGCCCTCTCAAACTCCTCTATCTTAGGGCCTGTTGTCAAATAGTCTGAGCGCAGTACTTCTACCACCGCCTGTATATCCTCGTTGGAAATGGACTGATGCCCATATGGTGTATATTTCATAATTTGCACCAAGCCTCAAGCGAAAATGCTTGCATTTTCATTTGAGGCGCAAACACAAAGGGTGAATGATATGTGTTTGCATTTTACCCTTTCTTCTATTTTTCTTTCACCCTTTTTTCCTCTCTAACTGATATTTATAACCTTTTATTGCTCGAATGCCAATAACTAAACACCCTTACCAATGGAGCAATCAATCTCATCCATCAAAATCGGCTCTCCAAAAGCATACTCTTTAGATGCTTTTTTTGTCAAGAGCAGCTCCTGATACTTAGGCTTAATCCCAATTGCCGGACGCACACTTCGTATATTGTCCAATGTAAATGCCTCCCCCTTTTGAATTGGCTTTACCGCCACCAGTGAACGTCTTCCCCCAAGACCATTTTTTTCATTTTCTGTTAATGCATAGGTAGGCCTGCCAAGCACTTTCACCGTATTTCTTACATCCTCCACCATAACGGCAAACTCCTCCATAGTCATGGAAAATCCCACATCTGCACTCTCAATCTCCCTGTTTAAGCACACATGCTTTTCTATCACCCTCGCACCCATTGCAACAGCAGTGATAGGGGCTAAGGAACCAAAGGAATGGTCAGACAGACCAACCGGCACTTGAAATCTCTCCCTCATATCAGATATCACAGATAAGTTCATATCCTCCAGCTTAGCCGGATATTGACTGCAGCATTTTAACAAAACAACCTGGTGATTATTATATTGATAACAAGCCTCCAATGCCTCACCGATCTCCTCCACAGACGCCATTCCCACCGACATTACAATAGGCTTCCCAGTCCTTGCCACATGCTTTATCAGCGGAATATCTACTGCCTCAAAAGAAGCTATTTTATAAAACTCTACTCCCAAGTCCTCTAGATAATCTACCGCTGTACTGTCAAATGGGGTGGAAAGAAAATCAACTCCTACCTCCCTGCATTTCTCCTGAATGGGATTATGCCACTCCCATGGTGTGGAAGCCTCCTGATACAATTGATAGTAATAATATCCATCCCACAGCCCCCCCTTTATTTTGTACGGTTCTTTTTTACAGTCAATCGTAAGGGTATCCGCCGTATATGTTTGGATTTTCACACAATCCGCCCCTACCTTGGCGGCCTCCTCCACTATCTTCAGAGCATTTTCCAATTTTCCTCCATGATTTGCAGACATCTCGGCTATCACATACACGTTTTTGGTTAACTTCTCATATATACTCACAGTCACTTATATCCTTTCTGCTTGATTTTAATTTGTTTCATTTTTTAGTAATTGATATTTTAATTCCGCTAATTGCCAGTCTACCTCATTGTCAATATCCTGCACCTCCAGTTCTGATAATACAAGAGGGTATATGCCTTTTGTTATCTCCCCGTTTACCCTGACAAATTCGGCAGTCTTATAAAAATAAAACTGACCGCAATCATGATACATTGTCTCTAAATCCTGAGAACGGCTGTTGCGGTACTTCTCCCATTTATATATTAATTGACCCTCCTCACTCAATACATTTGCCCTTCTAGGCGGGAAGGAAAAGGGAATTACCGGCATGATCATGGATGCATTTTTTGTCTGCAGCAAATCCATCCCATCCCTAAGCTTTTGCGGTGTGATAAAAGGCGCTGTTGGATAAAGGCAGGCAAAGCTGTCAAACTCTTGTCCTCTCTTTTCATACTCTGCAAGCACCTCCATCAACACTTGGGCGGTAGTAGCAAAATCACCAGAAGTCTCTTCGCTTCTCATAAATGGCACATTAGCTCCAGCCTGCCTGGCTATCCGGGCAATTTCCTCGTCCTCCGTGGACACCATAACTTCCGAAAAGATTCCCGATTCCAATGCCGCCTCAATGGAATAATAGATAATCGGCTTTCCACAGAATTCCTTTATATTTTTTCTTGGAATCCTTTTACTGCCGCCTCTAGCCGTAATAACAGCCAATGTTTTTTTCTCTGTGATTTTTCTCTGTGATTTTTCTCTGTGATTTTTTACCGAAGCTTTATTTTCCATTCTTTTATTTTCCATTCTTTTATTTTTCTTTGCCTTATTTTCCATTACTGCCTTTCCATTTCACTAGTCCTCAACTATTTTGTTTTCCCACTGCTGTGCTGAACTGATGTCCGATAAATAGCTGTTACGAATTTCTTCCCAATCTGCCTTTGACAAGTTCATTCCCGCTGTTTTTAAAAAAAATTGTTCTATCCAATTTAATTGTGTAATATATGGATGATTCATAAAATCAGGCACCCTCTTTTGCACTTCCCTCTGCATCATAAAAATTGTCTCCATGGGAAGCTGCTCCATTCTTGTAAAAATAATGTGCAGTGTATTAATATAATACAGTTTTAAAAATTGAAAATCTATTTTTTCTTTATTTTCCTCATAAAAACCACGTTTTTTCAGCTCCCTCAACTTCATGATTTCAATCTCAAGCCTGTCCATATGATGGGCTGCTTCTGCCTGCATAATAGTGGAAGCTGTATTGACAACATAATGATATAAAATTTTAGGTATTATATAATAGCTTTTAATATAATACCCCACCAAGGCGCCCCAATAATTATCCTCATATGCCAACCCCTCAGGAAAATAAACATGATTGTCCACAATCATATTTTTGGAGAACAGCCCGCTCCACACTCCCCCGGGCAAACCACAATATCCGTCTTTTGCTGTATTACAAAGCGTATTGAGCTTTCCGTCATAATGATTTTTTCTAAAATAGATTTCTCCATCTTCCCCTTCCCTCTGATACAAAACTCCTACCATGTCCGCACTGGTTCTTTTAGCTATCTCATACATTTGTTCGTACATCTCAGGCTCAACCCAGTCATCCGAATCCACAAAGCCAATATATTTCCCACTGGCATATTTTAAACCTACATTTCTTGCCGCCCCCTGTTTTCTATTCTCCCCGCAATGAATTACCATAATAGATTCTGGATATATATGCTCCCACTGTAAAAGCTTTCTGTAAGTGGAATCCTTAGATGCATCATCCACAAAAATCAACTCCATATTTTCTATGCCCAAGGTTTGATTTACAAGAGAGCTTACACATCTATCCATATATTTTTCTACATTGTAGCAAGGTACAATCACACTAATCCATTTCATCCTTTAGCCTCTTTTAAACAAAATTCCAAATTTATATATTCTCTTTGTTCCCCAAAATAAGATTGGCAATTCTAACTGCCCCTCTTGCATCTATCATAGAACGCTGATGCCTAGATATGTCTAATAGTTTAGCTGGATTATCCTCATATTCCTGCAGACACCTTTCAATATTCTCCAACACCTGTTCTCTCGAAAAACGAACATCTCCCACATACCGCAGCAGGCCAAGCCTGCCTAAATCCTCAATCCCTTTTTGATTATCAGCCATCATAAAAGCCAACGTGGGCACTCCCACACAGCACAACTCAAAAATAGTAGTCCCACCGGCGGAAACTGCTACATCACAGTGATTCATCAGAGATGTCATATCCACTACATTTTCATACAGATGAAGATGAGACATGCAGTGTTCCATTTCTTTCAGCCTATCCTTATCACTGTGAAATTTTCCGACTACTACATGAAAATTCCATTTTTTATGACACTGCATCAAAGTTTCTACAACACCCAGCGCCATATGATAGCTGTCCGTTCCCCCTGTTGTAATTAAAATATCTTTTATTTCATCTAAGTCATTTTCTTTTTCGGCGTTTTGGTAGATTCCCTTCTCAAATTCTCTGCGCAGAGGAATAAATTTAAGCCCCAAATATAATTTTTGATGTTCATTGTAATTCTTACGGTAATTCTCTTTATCCTGTTCACTGTACACGCTGTAGCATATCACATTGTCCACCGGCGTATTACTAAGCTGAAGATCATCAATATAGGTAACCTTTACTTTCTCATTTAACCTATTGAGATAGGGAATGGTTGCCTGATAAGAATCCAGCAAAAGATGGGAAATATGATACAACTCTAACAGAGGAAGAAAAATATCCAACTCCCCCTCCATATTCCGCCAATCCGTATTCAGCACCCTCACTTGAAAACCTCTGCTCTCCACCAATTCCCTCATCTCCCCTCCTGCAAGAAAAAAAAGTACCTCCTCCCCCAGTTCTCTCAATCTGTCACCAATGGCCATACAGCGCATAATATGTCCTGTGGCAATGACAGAATTACCGTCAGCGCGAATTCCTATCATTTTGACTCCATTCTAAATTTCAACACAATTTACTTATAAAAAATCATTATGAACAAAACAGCCAAATATCATAAATATGAAATTTGGCTGTAACACTTGTATGCAGTTTAATAATTAAAATTGAAGCAGCTTGTTGGTTCTGCTCTCATCCTCCATCATCCTCTTCATAAAGAAAATCTGATACTCCTCTAAAACACGGTTCTTTTCTTTCTCCGATACCGCCTTTGGGATATCCAAATCCTCTATACTGCTCTGGGAAGCTGTTAAATTGTAAGATGCATATTCATTGTAACGAATGGTGTGGTCTAGTGCATTGCTGCTTGCCCCTATGGAGCCTCTCGCATCGCTGACCATCTGAATCGCCTCATCTAACTTACTGATATCAAAGCTGCCTGTAATGTCATAATCAGCAATTCCTAAAACATCCAATGTTGAATTGGCAGTTTGAATCGTCATACCGTTTCCGTTTGGATTCACAGCCAAATTCCAGTCCGCCTTGCTGCCATCTAACAGTGACATTGTGTTAAACTGAGTATTCTTTGCAGCGTCCTGAATAGACGACTTTAATTGGTCTATCTCTTTTTGCATCGCCTTCAAATCTGACGGTGTGTACACTGCTGTATTTCCTGCCTGCACACTTAACTCACGCATCCTCTGGAGAGAATCAGCTATACTGCTAAGCCCGCCCTCTGCAGTGTTGAGCATCGCCTGACCTACCTTGGCATTGTATGTGCCTTTATCGTAGCGGTTCACCTGGCTTTTCAGTTTTTCGGCAATGGCCTTTCCTGCCGGATCATCCGCCGCAGAGTTAATTCTCTTTCCGCTGTTTAACTGGGTATATATATTATTGTTGACATTAGAAATATTGGAAATGGACATGTCCTCACCTCCTTTATGTGTCTAGAACAAAGCAAAACTGCTCCGCTATCCATCTTGCTTCTTTATTTCTATTATAAGTTTTCTTTTCATATCTGTCAATAAATGGTTTCACTCCAATATCAAATATTTTTCATTCAGCTCCCGAACTCCCAATGCTCTACTGTAGCTTTTACAATATGGCTTTATCTCCTTTCCATCTAACATCTCCAACCACCACAATACATCTGTATATCCAAGCAAATGCCGAAATCTTACTGTCCCGGATATTCTTGGATTTATCTCAAAAATATAATATTTGCCCTCCCTTTTTCGCAGTTGAATATTGATATAACCTTCTAGTTTAAATAAACGGGCCGCCTTCAAAGCGATTCTCTTTATCTCCTCATCTTCCACCAACTCCACCTGACTGGTATAGCCATTCTGAAGCTTCCTCAAAAAAGCAATGGTGTTAGTGATGTTCTTATATTGAAAAACCCCTACTGTATATTCCTCATCACTCTCAATATACTCCTGCACAATGCAATCCTTTCCAATTTTATCTGTCAAATTATCCCTGCTGGAAAACACAAATATATCCTTTGAACCATTTGATTTTCTAGGTTTACAAATATATTTTTTCCCTTTTCCCCATTCCATGAATTGTAAAACACTCTCTCCTGAAAAATAAGCAGGTATATCAAAACCATTGTTCTTTAAAAATTCCGCTGTGTTGTACTTGTCCAAGCAAATATCCAAAACGTTCTGGGACTGCAGCACAAGCTTCACACCAATATTTTCAAAGCTATCCCGCTCTTTTCCTATAACTTCTATCTCACGTTCATTAACTGGAATCAAGTGTGTTACCTTATATGTTGCACACTTTTCTAACAATTCGTCTATATATCCGTTCTCCACTGCATATTTGCACTGCCAAAACTCCTGAACCAAGTCCATTCCCACTGCTATTTCATTTACATCACATCCATATAAAACTGCCTGCTGGGATTTTAATATTTTTAGTATGCCGTTGCCTATATTTCCGCTAATAGCCGTCACTAGTATTCTTCTCACTTTTTCGTTCTAAAACCTCCTTCAATTTTCTTAAATCAGGGTCAAACCGTTCTATCTGCTGATACAATAAATTTTGATTGATTGGAACCGTGTGAAATGTTACCTCCTTAGTCCATGTATCTAACTTCGCATATCCATATCCATTGCCATCCCTTGGCTGACCTAAGGAGCCTGAATTTATCACTAAGGTTTTTTTCTCCCACCTTTTCATTCTACAGTGGGTGTGCCCTAAAATCACAATATCAAATTCATGATAAAGCTTAGGATTTAAAACAGGCTTATCCGGATATAGTCGACCTTCTAAGCTATCCTCAGGTGTTCCGTGAAAAATCCCAATTTTACACTCCCCTGTATTTAATATGTATTTTGATGGACAGGCGGCAAGCAACGCCGCCTCCTCCCTGCTGTAACGCTCCTCCAAACGCTCATAACAATGTCCATAATGGTCAATACAATATTTTAATTGTTCTCTCCCTCTCTCACAATTCTGCTCAGCAAAGAGTTTTAAAAAGTATGTATCATGATTCCCCCTCAGCCAAATCAATCTATCCATAGCAGCTAATTGAGTAATAATCTCCTTCTGATTATAATAATAACCAAAAATGTCTCCGCAAAAAACAACATAATCATAAGTTATCCCCTTTATTTCCTCTATAAATGCCTCTAACGCATAAGAATTTCCATGTATGTCAGAAAATATAATCAGCTTCATCAATTCACCCTTTCAGCTATACCAACATCATTATCCAGACAATTCCAATTCAGAACAATGAACCGTCCACAATCCATTGTATCGTTTCCCTCAATTCATATTTAGGCAGAAAGCCAAAGGAGGATAATGCCTTCTGGGATGAGATAATCCAATGATTATTTTCCTCTAAATCCTCTCTTCTCCCCCATATAATAGGGGAGGAAGAAGCTGTGATTTCCCTGCATAAATATGCCAATTCCCGATTGGAAATCTCCTTTTTCCCTGCTATTAAAAACATGCCGGAATCCGGAGCAGAAAAGCTGCCCAAAACTGCCCCTGCAACATCCCTTACATCTATATAATTTTGAATGCGTCCCCCTGTTCCATAGAGCTCAATAGTCTCATTTTCAATACATTTTTTCAAAAGAAATGACAGATAATTGTTTTTGTTCATTCCGACTCCAATGGGAGAGGGAATACGCAATATAACCCTATGCATTTTTTCTGAAAAAAATTGCTGTGTTAATTTCTCCCCCATCCATTTTGTAACGTGATATAAGGTTTTCGGCTCTGCCGGATGTTCCTCTGTGATAGGCAAAACCCTTGGGGTGCCGATTATCGGTATGCTGGACAAATAAATAAAATGCTCCGCCTGCACACTAGCTGCAAGCTGTAAAACATGATAGACTCCAAGGCAATTGGTTAATATTGTCTTATCATCCCCCCTCATATTGAGATCTGCTCCAAGATGAACTACTATGCTGCACTTCCCTATACTCTGTGATGCTTTTTTTACAAATTCTTCATCACACATATCCCCCTTAACTACTTTCACCTGCTTATCAAAACAGGGTGGGGCATTATGTACAAGCGCAATCACTTCATATTGATTTTTTACCAGCTCATCCACCACATATCTTCCGATAAACCCTGAGGCTCCCGTGACAAATACTCTTGTTTTCATTTCACACCTTTCATTCATATTTCATTTTATATTTATTCTTGCCATCCGGCAAATTATAAAAACTCCATGCTGCTTCTTCCTTCCAATCTATTACTTTTTGCGGGAACAACAACCGAGTATTGCTCCATATCCTGAAACCCGTATGCCGATGCCCCTAACAGCACATAGTCCTCAAACTTCACATGGTCCTTCACAACACCTGATGCTCCTATAAAGCAATGATTTCCAATGCAGGCACACCCTGCCACAACGGCTCTGACAGAAAGGGTGTTAAAACTGCCTAGTACCGTTTCATGAGCAATAAGGCTGCCTCCAAAAAGCAAATTTGCGTCACCCAACACAACGCTCTCCTCCAAAATTACCCCCTCTAAAATATTATTTCCCTCCCCTAATGTAACATTCTTCTCTATAATAGCTGTCGGATGAATATAATTTTCAAATCGATAGCCCAATGATTTATATTTTATAAACATATTTTCCCGTATATTCCCCATCTGCTTATAACCAATTCCCATAATAAGAGCTAAATCCTCACAAGGAAAACTTGCCTTTAACTCCTTCGGGGAACATACCTTGACACCATCCTGCATATCCTCCTGTATATATTCCTCATCTACTGTATAAGCAATCACTTTTCCGTAATCAGTCAGTTCTATATACCGTTTCATCATTCTGGCATATGACCCATTTCCTACAATAATCAAGCTCCTCATATCTAATATTTCTCCAATTTTATTTTCATATCACTGCCCCACACTGGCTTTATGCGACAACACACCAGCTTTAAATGTATCAATTATTTTTTCCCTCTCCTCTTGTGAAATTCCGTAATACATAGGAAATCTAATGAGACGGCTGCTTTCCTTTGTGGTATAACAGTCCTGGCCCATAAACCTGCCGTACAAGCTTCCTCCCCTTGAGGAGTGAAGGGGGACATAATGAAACACAGCACCCACCCCATGGTCCATCATATATTTTATAACCTCTTGCCTCTTTTCTAAGTTTTTCACCTTCACATAGAACATATGTGAGTTATGTACACAATCCTTTGGGACAAAAGGACGCTCTACAGGAAAATTCTCCAGCATTTCATAGTAGCTTTTCCATGTCTCGTATCTATTTTGGTTAATTTCATCTGCGATTTCTAACTGGGGGTACAGCAAAGCTGCATTGACTTCACTGGGCAAATAGGAGGAGCCTATATCCACCCAGCTATATTTATCAACCATTCCCCTGAAAAAGTTAGCCCTGTTTGTTCCCTTTTCCCGCAAAATCTCAGCTCGCTCTATATATGCTTCCTCATTTATAAGCAGCGCTCCGCCCTCGCCCATAGTATAATTTTTTGTCTCATGAAAACTGTAGCAGCCAAACGTGCCTATTGTCCCGCAGGCCCTTCCCCTGTATGTAGCGAGAACTGCCTGAGCGGCATCCTCCACAACTGGCAGCTTATATTTTCTGGCAACTGTCATAATCGTGTCCATTTCACATGATACCCCAGCATAATGAACTACTATAATCGCTCTGGTTTTTTCTGTAATTGCCTCTTCTATTTTATTTTCATCAATATTCATAGTATCTGGACGAATATCTACAAATACCGGCCTTGCCCCTCTTAACACAAATGCATTGGCAGTGGATACAAAAGTGTAGGATGGCATGATCACTTCGTCACCAGGCTTTATATCTAAAAGAATCGCACTCATTTCCAGAGCCGATGTACAGGATGTGGTCAACAATATTTTCTTTGCCTGAAACCTTTTTTCCATCCATTCCGTACAAAGCCTTGTATACTTTCCGTCACCAGCAATCTTACCATTTTTCAAGACTTCCCCCACATATTCCAGTGCTCTAGGCTGATAAATTGCCTTGTTAAAAGGTATCATTTCTAAGCTCCTCCTGACTTATGGCATATTTTTTCACTGCCTCACATAATCTACGGGAATTTTTCTCATTGTCGATATTATTCTTAGCCATAGCCTGCTTCCTGCAGTTTTCTTTTTGCTTTCTCATAAATTCTTGGTCTGTGAAATATCGATGAACTAATTTCGGCATTTCTTCCACGCTTTCACATACAAATTCCGGTCCTGAATTTACCTCCACATCACAATTGTCCAGTGTAATTACCGGCACCTCCATCATCATAGCAAACAATCCTCCTGTCCCCCCTCCCTGACGAGGAGGATTTAAAAACACATCACCAATTGCCACTACCTCTCTAAACCGAGGCTGCCAATCTAAAAAATAAAATCTGTGAAACATATCTCCTTCCCTAATACGATTTTTCAGATTAGGGCATGTACCAACAACTGCAATTACAAAATGTTTATCTATCTTTAAGGTTTCATATAGTATATCCACAAAAGATGGCTGTATTTCCCCGTCCAAGCGATTGCCGGCAACAAGTATAACAAAGGCATCCTCTGGTATGCCAAAATCCTCCTTTGTATATACCTCCTCTTCCCCCTGGTTTTTTTCATTCACCAAATGTTTTATCTCCAATACCATCTGTGAATCCTCCAGAATTGTTTTCCACATTTGCTTCTCTTCTTTGGAATGTTCAACAGGGGTGGCTATAATCGGTGCATTCGTAACCGGCAACGTTTTTGTGCATCCCATAGTAACCAACGTTGTAAACCTGCTGCACAGACTGGCAAGTAAGGTTTTAGAACCAATCTCTAAAACAAACTCCGGCTTTTCCCTCCAAATCCTCTGAGCGGTCTGCTGTAGCTGCTCTATATAACGGGAGCTATCAAGCTTTAAATTATAGCCCCCTACCTCCATTCCATCCAGCAAAAATGCAAATTCCCCTGTTTGATTCAATAAATTATTATTGTAATACACCGTACCATTCCATCCCCCCTCCACCCCCTCTAAATGACAAATATAACATTCCACATCATATCCCATATTTTTGTAACTGTCATATATAAATTTCATTCTCTTTGTAGGCGCATGATAAATACTAAGAACCTGGGACATAACAATAATAATCTTTCTTCTTCGCTGTTTATATGGAATATAAGGGTTAACAAAACTT
>CAJTQG010000011.1:62005-81126 GCA_910578605.1 uncultured Lachnospiraceae bacterium
CTTATTTTGTTTTCTATTTCATTTAATATATTTTTATATAACACTTTTTGATTTACATAATTTTCATACTCTCCCTCAAAAATGATGTTCATAAATAAATATTGGCTTAGCTGAGACATATCATTCAATCTTACCCATAGAGGATGTTGAGCATCTGCTAACAGTTTTTGTATATAATGAACGATTCTTTTATCCTTTAATTCAAAAAGCAACGTTTTCATTAAAACTATTGCAATGTAATAGTGTGCTTCTACTTCTTTGTAGACCAATGATATACTGTGTTCCTTCTCCTCATCTGTCATAGAATGATATGCTGTTCTTAACTCCTCCAATGCACATTCACTAATTGAATGCTTTACTTGTAATTCCCCCAGCATTTTATTGATCATAACTATAAATTGCTGTTCCCCTTCTTTTATCACATATTGCTCTGTGAGATTAGCGGTTTGTATATCGGATAAATAACTTAACTTTATATCATTCCAGTCCTCCTCTGACAACTGCATTCTAGCTGTCTTTAAAAAGAATTCCTCTATCCAATTAAGCCTGTTCAAATGGGGATTTTTTTCAAATTCAGGAATTATTCCCCTTACTTCCCTCTGCATCATCCAAAGAGTATCATAGGGTATGTTATCCATTCTTGTAAAAATAATGTGTAATGTGTTAATGTAATAAAACTTTAGAAAATCAAACTCAATATTGTGTTTATTTTTTTCATAAAATCCTCGCCTTTTTAATTCTGCCAGTTTCATTTTTTCAATAAGCAGCCTGTCCTTATAGTGGTCTGCATTTCTCTGTATTGTAGTGGACTGCGGGTTTATTATATAGTGATAAATTATCTTATCTATTACATAGTAAGTATGAATATAATATTTCATGATTGCTCCCCAAAAATTATCTTCATAGGCAAGCTGCTCCGGAAAACAAATATCATTTTCCACCATTATTTTTTTTGAGAACAATCCGCACACAATTCCCCCTGGGAAATTACAGTACCCCTCTGCTGGAGCTTCACAGAGCTTCCCCGTTACTCCACTGTACTTTCTCCCATTATAATAAACTTTCCCGTATGTATCCTCCCTTTGATAAAAACCAGTAACAAAATCTGCCCCTGTTTCCGCAGCCTTATTGTATAATAATTCATACATATCCGGCTCTATCCAATCATCCCCATCCACAAAGCCAATATAATCTGCGGAGGCATACTTTAAGCCTATATTCCTGGCTGCCCCCTGCTTTTGATTTTCCTCACACCGAATCACAAGAATAGAGTTCGAATACTTTTTCTCCCATACACAAAGCCTTTCATATGTATTATCTGCGGAGGCATCATCCACAAATATCAATTCCATATTATCTATTCCAAATGTTTGATTTATTAAGGATTCCACACATTTGTCAATATATGCCTCTACATTGTAGCATGGAATAATTACACTGATTTTTTTCATTTTCTATTCTCTCATTCATTTTTACTATTTATATCATACCTATTATATCAATTTTTTTCTAAAAAAACAGCCAAAACTCATATATCATGAAATTTGGCTGCAAAAACCTATTTTAATTTTATTTTTGATAAGAGCTTATTTTAAAGTATCTCTCAAAAACTCCAGAACACAATCTAATGGATCCCAAAATTGAATTAAGGAATATTTTTCCCTACACTCCTCCAAAAGCTCCTGTTTTTTTGCTATTTCTTTTACTAGAACCGGCAGCTCCGTACACCCTAAAATCATATTGTTTGTATTGTACCTGTCCATCATTCTATTACAAAATTCTATATATGATTTTAAAGTCATATCTGTAATATTTTTTTGTTTTACACTCTCAATAAATTCTCTTATTTCAGGATACTCCTTTGTCACAGGCTTATACACTGCAATTCCTGCCTGGGCAAGAGCTTTGTCATACACTCCTGTATCTAATGTACCCTCCGAACCAATTATCACTGCATTGGTTATGTTTTCTTTTTTCATACTGTCTGACACACATTTTGTCAGACTTACGATTCTTTCTTCTGCATGTGGAAGCTTCTCTAGCACCTCCGGCAAAAAGGCATGTGCCGTAGAGCACACAAGAACAATTTTATCTGCATTTCCGTCCATTAAATATTGAATAGACCCGCATATTTCCTCCACAATCTGGCTATAATGTTCATCATATAAAATTGCCCGCACTCTGCTGGGCATTGGAAAATTATTATCCATAATAATTCTTGGCCGTTCATTTTCCTTTTCTGCCGGAAAACATTCCAGCAATCTTGCAAAAAAATCTAATGTTGCATATGCACCAAATCCACCTACAAGACCTATCGTTTCCTTATACATGCCTTCCTCCTATAAACTCAAATTGATTTATTTTTCCATATTCAATTACATTTTTCCCTAAATCCACCAGTCTGGTATTCGCAACAAAATCTGCATCCTCAGAAAAACGAGTATAGTATATTTTCCCCTTGTATGTATTGGGAATTGGCAGCAGCCGAATACCTAACGGCTTATCCAAACGATTAGAAACCGCTGCAAGCTCCAGCATAAGATTAACCATCTCTTCAATTGCAGTATCTGAATATATGGGAATCATATCCAAACCGCACCCGCACATTGTGGACATAGCAACTAAATGCTCCAGCTTAACCGAATGCATGTTGTTAATCCTGCACAACTCTAAATCCTCTAAAAGAGAATACATTACTCCTGAAAAACCAACCATTTTATGTTTTTGTCCAAAGCTTTTTAAAATATCTGTCAGATAATATGTTGCAAAAAGGCTTCCGCATGTGCCAAATTCTTGAATCCCCAAATGCTGCAAAATTGGCCAGACACTTCCATCCTTTTCTATAATTGGCGCCAGTGAAAAATCAAAGCCCGCAAAATTCACATCATATTTTTTACTTAATTCCATGGCTGTCTGTTCAATTCCATCAATCTGCTGCTCCAGGGAGGCAATGATAATATCCCGAAGCTCATTTAAGCTTTTGTTTCTATGCTTTTGAAGCAACCCATTTATCTCCTGGGTCAACTCCAAAGCGATAGAATAAGAAAAGACTCCCGATGACATTGTAAACGGAAAAAACGGTGTATTTTCAACCCCGTTGCAGGAGATGCCCAGACGGAAATTTTCATGTCCATTATTTCCCAGCTTACTCACCTTCTCTATCAGCTTTGCCGACCTACTCAAAATAGAACAATCAATCTTCTTATTTTTCACCCCAATAATATGAACAAACGCCCTGTCATACTCTTTTAAAATATGATGTGCCAAAGTAAATACGTTTCCTGTCTCATACTCATTCCAAGGATCCAACGGCACGTTAAACCAGCGAATCCCTAATTTAGAACTGATATTTGCTATCTCCTCATATTGTTTTACATTATTTAACTGCTGCTGAACTGGTAAATTTAATCTTGTTGTGCGAATATGGGGATAAGCATTACGCCAGCTTACATTTAATTTCTGAATCGTATTAAAAATACTTAAATTCCAGTCTAAAGGTAAATTATAGGTGATACTTCTTATTTTAATCATGATATTAACTCACTTAATTGTATTTTTAAATTATCAGGTACATGAAATAAAAATTTATGCTTTACCGTTTTGTATGGATAAATATTATAAGACAGCGCCCTCTCTATTACCATCTTCTTGCTAACCTTTTCTTCAGCCCTTAAACTCCATACATTCACATCTTTGTAATCCACAAGAAGGGCAGGTATTTTTTTCAAATTCATTCGTTTTGCACTTTCTAAACGATGCTGCCCATCCAGCACAAGCATATTGTTCTTTTCCACAATAATGGGCACCGTCCACATTTTTTCACTTTTTATTTTTTTCATTAATATATCTACCCGCTCACTGTCAAACTCCTCAATGCCATACAGCTTGTCCGTATCAACGTAGCACACTTCCCCTGCTGGCTGCACTTCATCAATATTGATGGACTGCAATTGATAATATTCCTCCGGTTTATTAAAGGTGTAATAGCTATAGGGCGATATATCTCCATAGATAGACGGCAAGTCAGATATATGATCAATCCATGGCATTAAATAATACTGCTTTATCGTTGATTTTGCATATTCCTCCAAAATCATTTTAAACGGATTCAACTCATTTTTATGAATGCGCATCACCCCTGTAAGCTTATGCCAGCTTTTGTACTTTGGTTCAAAGACTGGTTGAATCTTGATGGCTGTAACATTTCGCCTAGAATCCGCCTTTAAAATTCCGCCATACTGAGAAGCTTTAAAACAGCCCCTGGTAAACCAAACAGATTTCCCATTAAAATCCGCTCCCAACACATACTTAACCATAGCATCCTCCATAATGGCATCTGCCTCAAATATAGCGCATGAATCTTCCACCCTCTCTAGCGCAAGCTTCATGGAATATATATTTACATCCTCCTCATATAAATCGTTATAGACAGTCTCCACTCCACTATATTGCTCCTGACAGAGCAGCTCCTCTAGCTTTTTATGTCTATATCCGGTTGTCACAATTATTTTCTTAACTCCACATTCTTGTATCTGACGAATTAAACGCAGCAAAATAATTTCATCATTGTATTTCAACAGACATTTTGGATTTTGTTTACTCAAATGTTCCATTCTTCTGCTTCTTCCGGCAGCTAATATAATTACATGATTTATTTCATTTAAATTGTCCACTTGCTCCTCCTTTTACTATTCTATATCCATCTTAAATTTTCAAATACACAATAGAAAACCCGTTTATCTCTTTTTTTGATTATCTTTCCAAGATAAGATAATAGCGGGCAGTCTCACTGAACCTTTGAAACTCTTTAGCCAAATAATCCTGGTGGGATATGGAAAATCCTGCATCCAGCAGTGGTTTATATAATTCCATATACTCCTCTTTTGTGCGGTAGATGGCATTATATTCCCCATCAAAATCCTGACTTTCCCAGTCAGCCAATGTAATGCGTTCCTGTAAAGCCATTGGAACTGAAATGTAAATCAAAGCATGTTCATCTAATATAGACAGCAAATTCTCCAAACTTTTGGACACCTGTGCATCATTCATATACAAAAACAATCCTGCAAAAATAACTCTGTTGTACTTGCCGGCATATTTTACCTTCTCACTAGCATTATCCAATTCTTCAAATGCCATAGTCAAAAAATCACATTCTGTTTCTGATACGATTCTTTTTTTTGCAATCTGAATCAACCCATCTGACACATCGGTTCCCAGATAATACCTGCACTGGTCTATTAAAGCTTCCGCTAAACGCCCTACACCACAGCCTATGTCTATCACATAAGAATCTTCCTTAACATGTAACATCGGCAGAATATTTTTTCTCTCATATTCATCAATCTTATCCGAAAAATCTGGTTTTTTATCGTTTAATTTGATAGAAACATAGGGATGCTCCTCACTGTATTTTTCAGCTCTCATTTCCCAGAAATCTTTATTTGCCTTTTCGTCAATACTAAATTCATCACCATATATTCTTGACATATTGTTATTCCTTTCTCTCAAAAAAATGTTTTTTTAATTAATGAAATGATAACCACTCATTTTTTATTTTTTCTAAAAATTCATGGGCCTCCTTTTCTGTACAGCTTTCTATTTTATTTTCTTTCATTCTATAAAACTCTTTCCAGCCAGTTGCCGTAAACACAGCAAGAAAGAATTCATTGCGAAAACATTTGATTCCATCAATAAATTCAACCGCTTTATCAAACTCTTTAGCCTTCTGTCTGATATTTTTATTTAAAATCGGATAATATTGATATTGAATTATTTCATTGTGGGGAATTATTATATTTTGACTTTCATATGCTGTTAACATAATTTTGTTAAAATCCTTCATAGTTGTAAGCTTATCAATCACTTGGGGAGCGATTCCTTCCCCTGAAATCATGAGAACATTATGCACACTTCGGTTCAAATCATTATAATACATATAATATGGCTGCTCTTTTTCTTCATCGTAAACCACATGGGCATGATCGCTGAAAATCACCTTAAACATATTTTTATTTATAAAGCTCCAGAAAAAATTAACTTCAAAATCAACATAATCCAAACAATTTTGAAACTGTTCTTTCAATAAATCTAATTGACAGCTTTCATGCAATCCCATTTCTGAAAATATCATTTTTTGCGGCAATACTGTGTGATAACCACACAAAAACGGAACATGCAATTCCGTCGTCGCATCTAAAAAATGAACACATTTTTCCTCTTCATCCGCCATCTCGCAAATCACACTCCACAATTCTTCACATAAACAAACACCCCTGTGATATTTCACATCTTCTTTTTCGTCAATGGGCGAATATGCATTGGAAAAATACATATGGATTTGATAATTTTTATCATGTAATTTATTTAAAAATTCAAATTCCTCTAAACGGAAGCTTGTTCTTTCATATACATCCCCCTCCATCGGCATTTTTCCTGTAATTATGGAATACATGCTCTCATAGGTCACAGCTGCTGTGGCATTCATATTCACAAAACAGGCACTTTTCTGACTCATTTTGTTTAACAAACGAAATTCTCTGTTTTTTTCATCATACCAGTCACAACCTCGAAATGCATCTAAAAACAAAAGAAGTACATCTTCTGCTTTTTTCTTTACTTTAGAATTTATCCCACTCAAAAAGTGATTTAACTCACCCAAAAGCTGTTCAGCCTGCCTATATTTTGGATATTTTTGCTCTATATACTCCTTTATACATTTTAAGATGTATGGAATATCCCTTATAGATATATATTTTTGGATCAAAGACTTTAACTCCAACCCTTTTTGATTAAAATCAGAACAATTTTTATAAGTCATCCTCTGTTTAAAAATATCAACATACATAGATGTGTTGGAAAAAATATCTTTGTGCATTTCTATTCCCTGTTTTGCTAACTCTTCATAGACATCAAGGCACGCTATATGAGGAAAACGCAGACCTATTTCCTTTGCTATTTCCTTTCTGGTGCTAAAAGATGTGATTAAAATCACATCTGGATGGTAACTTGGCAAAGCATCTGGCAAAATAATAGGAAGCCCTATCAACCTTCTGCCTTCATAATCCTTTCTGGCATCCACAACGCAAACTGCATTTTGTAAAGAACAAGCATATTTATCCATAAATTTGGCGGCATAAGTAGCTTTTTCATTGCCAAGATCTCCTGCACCCCACATTGCCACCCTTTTTCCATAACATTGCTCCTCCAATATCCGAAAAACTTTTTGATGAATGTCATGTACTCCTTGATTATCAGGATGAAAATTATATTTTGCCAAAATAGATAAGAACAATTTATCTGTTTTCTGTCTTGTCACTTTATTTCACTTCCTTTCCAATGATTTTCAATATAATGAAAGATAAAATCACTAGCTAGGCTTTGTCTTTTGTTGACATAGTCAAGATTTTCACTAAAAAATCTCTCTCTTTCATCCCTCATAACATCTTTCTCCTGTATTACCACTTGTTCTATAAACTGACATATTCCATCAAAATCTCCCCCATCCACCTTATACAAGATATCCCTTACCTTTTGCCCATACTCATTAAAGGTTTGACGTTCTCTTGTAAGAAACAGCATAGGCTTATGTGCATATAAATATTCAGACAGAAAGGATATACTATCCAAAATCATAGCATCAGAGGTAATAAATAAATCAATATACATTCCCTCTGTATTTACATGAGCATTGGGCAAATCCTCCCACATTTGCAAGTAATCCTCATACTCTTGCTCACTCTTGAAAATCCCCTCACTTACACATTGGGACATGAGCATAGGATGAGGCCGAATCACCCATGAGGTTGTACTTGCATGTCCCTTTGCATATTCATACATTTGCTTATATATTTTATCAAAATTGCCAAATCCTGCCCAACCGCTTTTAATGGAATAATGAGGAGCATAAATAATCCTTTTCACCATACTTTTGTCAACCCCATCTTGTACTTTCCATAACTTAGATTCATCAATATGAGATTCCTTATAAAAAGAATCCATCTTTACATATCCAGATTCCACCACATTGGAATCACCAATATCTGAATACTTTTTTGCCAATTCCTTGTGAATACTGCTCTCACAAAATATCTTCCAACAAAGCATATGGGACATTTGATTAAACTGATGCTCTACATTTCCATAAAATAAAATTCCATAGGGAATATATACATTCAAAACGCTTAACGGAAATTGACAAATATCTGCTGTACTTTGAAAAGCTGTATAGTGGGGATTCAAAAGGAAAAGAATATCTGGTTTTCCTATACTCTCCCAACTTAGATACTGCTCTCCCTCTGTATCATATAAGCCAATTACATCCATACCCCGATTTTTAAAGTAGGAAAGTGTATGTGCATATGTATCCAAAATAGATTTTGGAGTGCCAAGCAAAAATGGGGCTGCTACAATATTCACCTCTATATCTGGCGATGCCGCAAATTTTTTATATAATTCCTCACAGCTCCACTCTGCACTGTCTTTTAGAAAAAAGGTAACTTTAAGCTTATGCTTTTTTTGTATCCTCTTTAAGTTAATATTGAATACATGCCTGGATATTATTTGAAATAACTCTACATCCCTCTGCTTTACCTGAACCAAATTTTGATATGTATGAGTATTTATAAATTCCTGGTCTAAGCTTCCATTGTTATAAGCATCCACAATTTCCCTATAATAAAATAGGGATTTTTCATAAAACTTCTGAATACGTTCAGCAAAGGACACCAGAAGATTGGCACATAACTCTCTATCGTTTTCTGCTTGAATTTTATGTAAAAGTTCATTGGCTTTTGACACAATATCATTATGAGGCCTGCTATCACAATACTGCAGACACATTTGCAGTATTGTGACGATATTGGTAATATCTTGATTAGTTAAATCCATTATACCTTCCCTAATATTTTGTGCCAAGGTTTTATACTGGCTTATTATCTCTTCTATCTGTTTATCATTCACTATTTTTCCCTCACCTATTTTTTTCTAATCTTTTTTTCTTTCTTATTTTTTCTCTATGTACTTTTTTTCAAACAAACTACTTCAATATATTTATATCGTCAAAAATAAAAAAAATAATAACATATTATATATTATTATATTGCAGCATAACACCGATAAAACCAATATGAGAATTTATAAATTTACAAAAATCACAGACAAAACAAGAGGTGACAAATGGCATTAGTATATATAGCAATGAGTGCAGATGTATTTCATCATGGTCATATTAATATTATTAAAACAGCCCAAAAGTACGGAGAAGTTATTATAGGGCTTCATACAGACAAGGTAATTGCCGACTACTGGCATGTTCCCATTATGAACTATGAGGAACGTTACAGTATCGTATCCCACATTCAGGGCGTATCCAAGGTAGTCCCCCAGGAAGAACTAGACCAGGTACCCAATCTATTAAAATACAAGCCTGCCTTTGTTGTTCACGGAGATGACTGGAAATATGATTCACAAAAATTTCTCAGGCAAAAGGTATTAGATATATTGCCAGAGTGGGGCGGCCAGCTTATCGAAATATCCCGAACTGAAGGAAATGGGATTGTTAATTTAGATGCTACCTTGCGATTTATGGGTATTACACCTGACAGCAGGAGAGCTGCACTAGGCAAACTACTGCAATACAAAAATCATATAAAAGTGATGGAAGCGCACAATGGGCTGACAGGATTGATTGTAGAAAAAACAAATATCCCCCAAAAAGATGGTACACTGAACCAGTTTGATGCTATGTGGATATCTTCTTTATGTGATTCCACTATAAAAGGAAAGCCTGATATAGAATTAGTAGACTTGACCTCCCGTTTGAATACAATCAATGAAATATTAGAGGTGACCACCAAGCCTATTATTGTAGACGGAGATACGGGAGGGAAAATAGAACATTTTACATATACTGTGAGAAGCTTAGAGCGTCTTGGAGTATCTGCTATCATTATAGAAGATAAAATTGGCTTAAAGAAAAATTCTTTATTTGGCACAAGTGCCCAGCAGACACAAGATACAATAGAACACTTTTGCGAAAAAATAAAAGCCGGAAAAAATGCACAGATTACAAATGATTTTATGATTATTGCAAGAATTGAAAGCTTAATATTGAATCAGGGAATGACAGATGCCATAGAACGTGCAAAAGCTTATATTGCTGCTGGTGCAGATGGCATAATGATACACAGCATTGATAACACTGGTGAGGAAATCAAGGAATTTTGCAGGCAGTATGAGAAATTGGAGAACAAAGTATGGCTGATAGCCGTACCAACCTCATACAATTCCATTTACGAACAGGAGCTTTACACATGGGGTATTAACTGCATTATATATGCCAATCATCTTCTGCGGTCGGGTTACAAGGCTATGGAAAAAACTGCATATAAAATCTTGGAGACAGGACGGTCTAAGGACTGTGATGAGAACTGCCTCAGCATAAAAGAAATATTAACTTTAATTGATTATTAAATCTTCCTATAACACTGTGAACTGAAAATAACATAAAGCAAAGGAGAACACAATGCATCAAATATCTGTAATTTGTATAGACTGCCAGTCAGATTATATTGACACTACACTGTTAGCCCAAACATATGCTAATTTAGAAGTAGTAAAAACCCAAACCGGAAAAGATTTTTATGAAGATATGAGCCAGTATCTCAACCAGACCGACAGTGAATACATTTGCTTTTTAGAACCTAACATGAACTTAAGTAAAGACAAAATAAAAAAAATGGCAGACTATCTTGAAAATACTACAGCTAACATTATTCTCTGTTATAGGAATTATATGGAAAAAGATGGTACGATAGCCAGCCATTATGATGCCCTTTACAAAGATCTGCTCTGTAACAAAAATTTTTCGGGCAGCAAGTTATTGCAAATGTGTTTCACATCAGAGCGAAATTTGTTTGGCAATTTAACAACAGTCATGTTCAAAAAAAGCAAGATAACACTTGCGCTAGAGAATTTAAAACAGTTTGATTTAGATGACATACCAGAATTACAAAAAATCTTTTTGCTCTTTGAGCTTTTAGTGAATCAGTCCATTGTCTATTATCCTAAAGAGCTTGTCTCAACTTATGTGGAGGATTTTGACCTGGAAAAACTGCAGAGCATTACTCATAATTTTCAAAAAAAGCTGCAAACCTTTTTTGAAATACATGAATGGGATTGTCCTGAAAATATGCCCCTGGGCATTACAGCAGAACACAAACGCCTACTGGTAAATCCACCTGTTAGCAACTTAAATATCAAAAAAGAAATCACTTTTTTCTACACAGATAAAGGAGAATATTATAATTTATTGCCAATTATGAGGGAAGCACAAAAACGTGGCTTTCACACAAACTTCACTAATATTTTAAATACCAAAGCAGAGATAGGTGTCTATTGTCAGCATTTTGGACGTCCTGAAAACTCCAAATTTTCACTTGTCTTACTGCATGATATGGTGCAGGGACATAACCGCTGGCCTGACATTTGGAACTTAGAGCGCTGGAATACATATGATATTGGAATTGTTCCGGGAACCCACTGGAAGGATAGGTGGGAGCGAAGTTCATTCAAATATTACGCCAACCCTCGATTGGGAGCTTTTATGTTTGGGTATCCTAAAAGCTCAGAAATATTCTCCGAGGAATTAGAAAAAAGAGCTCAGGAACTAAAAGCCTCCATGAACTTAAAATATGATGTATCTATCCTCTATGCCCCATCTTGGGAAAATGATGAAAAGGAGGACGATTTTGTGCGGGCCTTAGCGTCACTTCCGGTAAATCTTTTCATCAAGCAGGCCCAATGGCCAGAAGCATATTCCTTTGTTATTGAAAATATTAAGAATATGCGCCATATGCACGAGGGGCATTATGATAATTTACATTACATTGAGCCAGAGGAAAGTATTATGGTTGCTCTGAAAATGTGTGATTTAATTATTTCCGATGAGTCCAGCGTTATGATTGAAGGACTTATGTTTGAAAAGCCCAGCATTGCCGTATATGACTGGTTAATACCTGATACCCAGCCTAGTAGATTTGCCAGCATCCCTTTTGACAATGTCTATAAATGCAAAAAAGTAGAACTGCGGGAACAGGTGGAAATTATATTGGCTGATAATTTTAAAAAAGCAAAGAAGATGACAAAGAATGCCATGGATACTCTTTTCTCCAACCCTGAAAATGTAAATTCGGATATTCTAGATGCTGTTGAATATTTTACCCAGGGAGAGGGAAATAACGACTTTATGAAATGGAAAATGTCTAGCCGCTATATGCCAGAAAATATGTGGTCATAGAAAAGGAGAACACCTAATGAAACGAAATATTTTGTTAAATCCAGGACCGGCAACTACAACTGATTCCGTAAAACTTGCACAAGTAGTACCTGATATTTGCCCAAGAGAAGAAGAATTTGTGACCATTATGAAGCAAATCAAAGAAGATTTGGTCCGCATTGTCCACGGAGCTCTTCAAACATACACAGCTGTATTATTTTGCGGTTCTGGGACTATTTGTATGGATGTGTGCATTAATTCACTGTTGCCTGAAAACAAAAAAATATTAATTATAAACAACGGTGCTTACAGCGCTAGAGCAGCAGAGATTTGCGAATATTATGGTTTACCCCACATCAATTTATGCTTTCCTGAAAACCAACCTCCTAATCTAGAGCAAATCGAAAAAATATTACAGGAAAATTCTGATATTGCTTTAGTCTATGCAACTCACAACGAAACAGGTACAGGTATATTAAACCCTATCCGCAATATAGGAGCCCTTGCCCATCAGTATAATGCGGTATTTATTGTGGACACTACATCCACCTATGCTATGCTCCCCATTCATATGGAAGATGACAATATTGATTTCTGTATGGCTTCTGCCCAAAAAGGGCTGATGGCAATGACAGGTTTATCCTTTGTGATAGGAAAAATTGACGAAATCCAAAAATCTGCATCTTATCCAAAGCGTTCTTATTACTGTAACCTATATATGCAATATGATTATTTTGAAAAAACCGGCCAGATGCATTTTACACCGCCGGTTCAAACTGTATATGCGACACACCAGGCCATAGCAGAATACTTTCAAGAGGGGGAGCACGAAAAATGGCTTCGCCACAAAAGGGTATTTGATGCCATTCAAAATGGTCTGGAACAACTAGGCTTTCGCAGTGTAATAAAACCTGAATGGCAGGCTGGTCTAGTTGCCTGTGTAAAATATCCCTCCAATACAAATTGGAATTTTGAAAAAATTCATGATTATTGTTATGAGAGAGGTTTTACAATATACCCTGGAAAAATTTCCAATCAAGATACCTTTCGCCTTTGTGCTCTTGGCGCCATTGACACGAAAGATATTGAAGAATTTATGAAAGTCCTAAGGGATGCACTGATAGAAAATCATATATCCATTCCCGTTTTATATTAATATAAAGAAAGGTACAAAAAATGGAAAAACCAATAGCAATTCTAATGGCTGCAGGATTGGGAACCCGAATGAGGCCTATTACAAACAATATTCCTAAACCATTAGTGCAGGTAAATGGCACACCAATGATCGAAACTCTAATTACAGGATTACAGCGATGCGGTGTAGAACAATTCTATATAGTAACCGGCTATTTAGCACAACAGTTTCATATACTTACAACCAAGTATCATCATATACATTTGATTGAAAACCTAGAATATATGCATATCAACAACATTTCTTCACTTTATGCTGTCAGAGATATTTTGGGGGATTCAGATTGTTTTATATGTGAATCTGACATTTATGTAAGGGATTATCATATATTCGACACCATCCCATCCCAGTCCTGCTATTACGGAAAATGGATGGATGGGTATTCCGACGATTGGGTATTTGATATAGATGAACACAAAAAAATTACATCCATCCATAAACAGGGAACCAGTAAATATAATATGACAGGTATATGCTACCTCAAAAAGAAGGATGCCAAAGCACTTTCTGCTGCCATAAAACATAAATATCAAACTCCCGGATTTGAAACACTGTTTTGGGATGAAGTTTTATCTGAAAACCTAAAAAATATCTCATTGACAATTAAAGAAGTTCTACCGGAACAATTGATAGAAATTGACACAGTGGAAGAACTAGAACAAATGAACAACTATCTAAAAAATCATCTATAAAATCAAGAGAAACTACATGAGCGATTTTATTATGTACAAAAATCTCATAAAATCAAAAAGGAGCAGTGACAATTTGTTTAACTGCTCCCTTTTGATTTTCTAATTTTATTTCCCTAACCTTCTCATTCTTTATGATTTACACAAGCAGCTTTTTTAGATTCTGCAGACAAATCTTTGCACCCTTATATCTAAATCCTGAACTTGCCAAGATGTGTTTTTCGTCCAATACTGTATTGGCAAAAAGCTCGTCCATTGTACAATAATCCTGCCACACCTCTTCTAATTGAAAATGTGCAGACAACTCTTTTATATTTAATATATTGTTTAACTCTGGAAAAGAATTATATAAATATTTTATTGCCCGAAACAGCACAAATCCTGCCGGAATATTTTCTAATATCCACTCCTGATCAAACCAATAAACAGCTTCCCCGTCCAAAAATGCATTGCGCAAAATCATATCCAAAAATCCGACCTTTAAAATAGGACCATATTTTAAAGGATTATCACTAGAGCAAACCTCCAAATCAAACAAAATATTATCCTTTGGCTCCGCTTGGTCAGAGGACTTTAATATCTCTGCATAAAGCTTATCAAACAAGGAATATATTTTTTCATAATTTCTTTTCTTATAAAATTCAATACATTGCTGTTCCCATGTAGACATATTGCAAAATTCTGAAACAAGCTTTCCATCCTCCAAAGAGTCAACCCACACATTAATTTTTCTGGCCTTTAATGCTTCACCATTTTTCTTAATCTGCATAATATGCTGCTCCCCTTTTTCTTTTATTAGGGGGAACTTAATAACCTTGCCATCTCTTGTAAACTTCGTACCAATTCTATATTTTTGTTGTCTCTCGCTGCTCATCACAGCAAATGTCACTTCTCCCACATCCGAGGTGTCCGCACACTCCACCAAAAAGGAATTGGCAAAAAATTCAAACACATGATTTTCAATAATATCCTTGTAAACCTTTTCCTCCTGTATCATAACAGTGGAATCATCCGGCGCATAATAAAACCGTACATCGTGCATATTCTCATTGCTTGGCAGATACTCCTGGGAATATACTACTGTTGGTAATTTATAATCAGGCATAGGATAATAGAAAAAACATTTTTCAAAGCCACTCTCCTTTACCAATCCCTCCAGAGCCGATTTGGAAAAGGTTCTTGCATCCCCGCCTGTCATATAATATTGATTGATGCCTTCAAAGGGAAGGCCTACATGGTCCTCCTTTGCGCCGCACCAATATTTTAATCCATATTGATTCTCAATGGCAATCAGCAGTTTCCCCCCTGGCTTTAACAATCCTTTTATTTTTACTAAAAAATCTCTAAATGGGTTATCCGAGTTTGTGTATTTCCCTTGATACTCCAGCACTCCTATCAATGTGATATAATCAAACTTTTCTTCAAACTCTAAATCATTCAAATTACCCACAATAATTTTTAAATTTTCCCTCTCTCTGCATCTAAACAGAGCTGCTGTAGCTCTTTTTTTTGAGAGCTCTACCGCTGTGACACTTTTACATTTATCACACAGTAAATTAGTAATCGCTCCCATACCACAGCCTATCTCTAACACATTGGCATCCTGCTTAAAGGGATACCAATTTAATATATTTTTTCTAAGTAGATTCAAATGATAGTAAGTAGACCATGAATAATGATTAATAACAGCATCCTCATACTCCTCCGGGTTGTTCTTGGCAATCAATGAAATGATCTGATCCTCCACATCTCCCTCTGAATATAAATCCTCATTGTGATACCACTGTAAATCAAACTCTGGCTTTGGCTTCAGCTTTTCCATCCACTCTTGATACATATATTTTCTCCTTTTAATTTTTTATTTGTCCACCGGATAATATATAATCCCAAAAAAGATATTCTTTTGTATCCGGTCTTTGAAACTTATAAGTTAATTTATGAATATTCGTCATCCTGCAAATCTGGTTCCACCTAGAAATTGTGTACACATTATTAAGCTCCATCTGCAAAACATGGGGAACTGTACGACTGTAGGCAGGAACTAGAAGCCACTCCTCCTTATTATTTAGGCATCCAATAGTAAACAAACTATGGAATAAAAAATAATGGAGAGTTTCGTCATACTGTTCCCAGTAACTATACAGCATTGCTTTTGTGTCACATAAAATATGGCTTGGTTTATTGACACTTAAAAGCCAATTTGAAGCAGATAAACAACTATCTGTCGTTCCAAGGGAGGATAAATTTTTAAAAACAAATAAATCGCTGTCTAAGTAATCTAGATTATCTGTTCCCGTAAAAAGAACAGTTGCATCAACCCACATCCCGCCGTAGGTTGTAAGCAACTCCAATCGAATAATATCACTAATATGTGTGTTGCTGATAATACCAGCCCTCCACTTATTCACAATGTTTTCTGGCAGTTCAATATACTCTCTATAATTTTCACTTGTAATCACATTAATTTTTCTTCCAAGCTGTTTTACGGACTCATAACACCGCAATACTATATCTGGCGCATGTTCCAAGCCCTGCAGCCAACACCACCATATTTCATTATGCCTATTTTCCTTAAACTCCTGCAAACTCCCCTTTACATTTTGAAATTTGTTCATTAGATATAAATGATTTTTTATTAAAATTTCATCTCGCTGAAATAACAATTTCGCCTGGGAAGTTTGTTGATAATCTACTAGTCTATCTTCTACTATTTTCAAGAGCTCGGAAAATACTGGCGATACCATTTGTTCACAATTATCTGCATATGATTGCAACATTTTTATTGCCTGATCTGTATTTCCCAATTGTATATTATTTAAGGAGTGCATCATTAAATTAATTTCCTGGATTATTTTTTCAATTTCTTCAACATTCAAATCATTTCTCCTCTTCATTTTAGAAGTATCTTAAATTTCTAAATTCTCACAATACTATAAATGATTACATCCCTTTTAACATTTTTTCACTTTACAATATTTCCCATATACTTTACTCTTGCCAACTGTCTTGTATGCTCTAATTTTTACATACCATTTTTTCTTATTTTTTAATTTCAGTGTTACCTTACATCCCTTCACTCTTTTTGTTTTTGCCTTTTTAAACTTAGAGGAATTGGAATATTTTATCTCATAACCGGATACTCCCTTTACCTTGTTCCACTTTAACGAAAGCTTTTTCCCTTTTTTCTGTGCCTTCTTGATTTTTGTTTTTTTAGGAATAATTTTAAAGCTGGCTGTTCTTTTTCCAGAATATTTTCCTATTCCAGTAATTGTTATTTTTGCTGTTCCAATCTTCACATTATTCCCATAGGACAGGATATAGTCTCTCCCCTTCTTTAAAGTTATTTTTCCATCCTTCATAACAATCGAAGGCTTTATTTTTTTCCCTGTATACTCCTTTGAACCAACAGCACTTACTTTCAAGGAACTGATTGCTTTTCTCTTATTTGTACTGCCTGTAGATGGTTTTGACTGTGTTCCTCCATTTGAGTTATTGGGCTTGTTATCCGGCTCATCCTCTATAACCGGCTCCTTTACAATCGCCACCTGAAACTGATAGTTCACTGTCATAGTATCCTGGGTGCTCACCTTTAAATAGTAAACCTGACCCTGCTCCAATTTTACCTTTACATCAAAATCATCTTTAAGTTCCTCTGTCTTGGCAATTTGCTTCATTTGAGAATTATATATGGTCAAATACAGCCATTTGCCATTCTGGGACTGGAAATGATAAGTATCTGTTGTTTTCGGCTGGATTTGATAGAATCTATCCTGGGTACAATCCTCCAAATATCCCTCTACTTTTTCCTCTACTTCCACCTTGTCCATAACAATATTATTTAATCCCTGCCCAATACAAAGAATAAAGTTCCCTCTTGTCACTTCATCAATGGCAGATATTTCAAAATAATAGGTTTGCCCAGCCTGAAAATAGGTATAGACTATAAAACCACAGTTTTTGCCCGATTCACTATAACAAAACAGTTTTAATTCCTCATTCTCTCCCTGTATGTAGCCATCTATTCTCAATTCATTCAGGCACTTACATTCACCTTGCTCCTGACAAATGCAATCTTTATCACATATACCTAATTCCTGACAGTAATCCTTAGAGTAGATACTGTAATAGCCTGACTTTTCCGGCTGAAAACGAAATCTAACCCTCCTGTTTGTATCATCAATACTTTCCACTATTCCATTTACATTGCCAGGAAAACTACTGCTCTGAGTAAAATTATCCATCTTCAATGTTCTTTTCACACCAAATAAAAACGTACCAGTTTTGCTGGAGGACTCTGCAAATTGTACACCAATGTAGTATGTATTTCCGGCAATCAATTCCGCCTGCAGGGAAAAATTTCCTACTCTTCCGCTTTGAACTGTGTCACTGTTTATAATAGTATCACTGGAATTATACAAATATGCAGATGTATCCGAATCAGAAACCGAATAAAATACATAGGTGTCTGTCTCCTGGGGTACAAATCGATACTTTGCATGCCGGCATTCATCCGGATTCAAAGAAACCTCTACCAACTCTTCCTCCTTAATATCGCTAATATATTCCGGCTCCTGTGCACTCACTTCTAGCACATTGAATAGACTGTCAAAAATAACAGACCTTCCCTGCAGCACACATGCCATCAAGAGTATACTTATGGCCGCCTTTACCATAATTCTCTTATCTTCCATTTTCTCCATTATTTTTTTCAAAATATTTCACCCAATCCTTTCATTATAGTTAATTTTTTAATCTTACAAGCATGACGACTAGACTATCATGCCCTTCTTAAAAATGAATTTTAAAGGATAAATTACGTGTTTAGTAGATACGATTCCTATAACAAAAACAATTATGAAAAAGATAATAAAATCATAAATAATACTTACAGAAAAAATATCGTCATTTTCCCTAAAATACAATACTATATTTTTTCAAATATTTTTAATTTCTTCTACAT
>CAJTQG010000012.1 GCA_910578605.1 uncultured Lachnospiraceae bacterium
AAAATAAGAAGTTATAATATATCTAAATCATTTTCTTTTTTCTATCTTTCTCTAACATTCAAATATAATATATAAGGAGATTATTTATGGAAAAAGTTCAAAAAAACAAAAGAGGAAAATTGAAATGGATTATTATTATTGTGATTGTTGTTGCTCTAATTGGCGCTGCCGCTGGCAATAGCGAAGATGATACTCCAAAAAAAGTAGAAAATACAGAATCAAATGAAAAGAATGATAATACTAAAAATGCCACTACCGAGAGTGAACCTGACAAAGTCACAGAATTCAAAGTCGGAGATACCGCTGAACAAAAGGATATACAAATAACATTTGTAAGCACAATAGAATCTTCCGGAAGTGAATTTATTAAACCCAGTACTGGCAAGGCTGCTCATATTAAGAGCAGCCTTTACTTCCCTACGATTTTACATTACTCTCAAACCTCAAATTTATCAACTGTTTTTCATGTGTTAGGGAACACATTGCATTACCTACTCCTTTTCCCTTCATTTGTCCTTTTTATAATAGTCATAGATACGGGCAATGTGTTTCCCTAACATTTTGTTTTTCACACTCCACCCTTGTTACGATAAGTCAACAACCTTTATTTTTTATAAAATTTATCTTGAATACTCCCCTTCAAGAAATTCACTTATAGGTTTGTTAACTTGTATCTATAATATATAATCTTCGTTTTACTTTTTCAATAACCTGTGCCCCAACAACAATATATGAGCCCCAATGGTGTGAAAAATTATGTTTTTTTCAAATACTTTAGTTGCACCGGTGCAACTCATGACCTTTTTACATAGAAAAATAGAGGAACCAGATTATATCTGATTCCTCCTTTTGCAAAGTGAAAATATATTAAATTCACTTTCAATTATTATATTCATTTTTTAAATTACGAAAAAGAAGAGTTATACATTTCTTTTTCTCAACGTAAGACGAATAGCTATACACTTCTTCTTACACACACATTATAACATTTTATTATTTTGTGTAAAGTACTTTCTAGCAAAAAAATAATTGACCTATCCGTCACAATCTCCTAATATATAATTATCATGTAAATAATTAAACCGAGGTGAACAACATGTCAATTAAAAAAACTGCTGCCGTGTACATCCGTGTCAGCACTGATAAACAAGAGGAACTTTCCCCCACCTCTCAGCGCCGCATGGCAGAGGATTACGCCAAGCAGCATAATCTTTTTATACCAGAGGAATATATTTTCATAGAAAATGGCATCAGCGGCCGCAAGGCAGATAAGCGGCCAGAGTTTTTGAAAATGATTGCCCATGCCAAAAGTGATACGCACCCTTTCGATACCATTCTCGTGTGGAAATTTTCTCGATTCGCTAGGAACCAAGAGGAATCCATCTTTTATAAATCCATGCTGTCAAAATACAATGTTAATGTAGTGAGCATATCCGAGCCAATTGTGGAGGGACAGTTTGGAAAACTAATTGAACGTATTATTGAGTGGTGGGATGAGTTTTATTCCGTAAACCTGGCCCAGGAAGTCCGCCGAGGCATGGAGGAAAAAGCAAAAAGAGGAGGATACCAGGCTACTACCCCGCTAGGATATGTTCGCCCTGTCGGCTCTGAATATCCTGTAATCGAGGAGAAGGAGGCTGCTATTGTTCGACATGTATTTTCCTCTTACCTGAAAGGCTCCGATTTTTCCAGCATAGCCAGAAAGTTAAACGAAAAAGGCTACACAACCAAAAGAGGGAATCCCTTTGAGCTACGGACTATTAAGTATATATTGGCCAATCCGTTTTACACTGGTAAAATCCGTTGGAACCGAGCGCCACATGGCTCTTATCATAATAACCCCGATGAAGATATTATTATTGCCGCCGGAAAACATGAGCCTATTATTGATGAAGATACCTTCCAGACGGTTCAAGAGAAATTGAAACATGAATTTAGACCTGCCGGAAGAAAGGGAACCGCTATCACAAAGCACTGGCTATGCGGTGTTCTAAAATGCGGATATTGCCGCAGCTCCCTCACATATTTTCAAGACGCCAAGCATGCTCAAGGAAATTTCCAATGCTATAAATATGCCAAAGGAGTACATCGTGAATCATGTTCTATTTCTAGAATTAAGGCTGAAAACATGGTATTTGATTTTTTTGAGGGAGTATTAAACGGAGATTCTTTTACTTTTCAGGTGGAGCAGAATGATATTCAAGTTAACAAAGCGGCTATACGAAAGCAGCTGCAGGCGTTGGATAAAAAATTAAAACGAGCAAAGGAAGCCTACCTTGCTGAAATTGATACATTAGAGGAATACAACGAAAACAAGAAAAACTTATTAAAGGAAAGAGAACAGTTAGAGTCAGAGCTTACCCACAAAGCTGCTCCTGTGAACCTGGAAGAGAAGCGGGATGAGCTGTTAATTAAGTTAAAGGATATATACGAGATTATTACTGATGAGAATTTAACCACCCAGGAAAAGGGGGATGCTCTTAGAAAAGTAGTAAAGCAGATTATTTATGATAAAGAGTCTCAAACAGCATCTATAGAGTTGTTTATCTCATGATTTTATTGTGTATACCTAAACGATATAAGGACCTCCGTATTGACTTATGATACACTGTGCAATTTTAGGATTGGTGTTAGTGACATTCACCGGATATTGCAATCTTTTTTCATAACCCCACATAGATTAACACCCCTCTCTTTCCCAAGGCATTGGCCCTTGATTCCATATCCACTCATTAGCAGGTGTTACATCATACGCCAGTATTGGTCCATACTGCATCGTATATTCCTTAATCGCCTGATGACGAATCTTTTCCATCTTTTCAAAATACTCCAACGCCTCTCGACAATTAGGATGGGTATCTAAAAATAACCGGCAATCATCTAAAGCAAAGCTTGCCTGGTCAATAATCTGCCTTAATTGTTTTTTTCTATTCATGCGCAGCCTCCTTTGAAAGGCTTATCTAAATTACAAAATATGGTTCCCCGATAAAGCCCTTTCTCCATATCATAAATTTCTTCCCATCGCTGCCACGGTACATATCCCATCGATGGGCCCATATGATCTACATGCTCTAGGCTTGCTTTTCCATTATTAGCCCTGCAGAATTCATTCCGATCTGAACACGGTCTGTCTGGACATGGTTTTTCTGGACATGGTCTGTCTGAACACGGTTTTTCTGGACACGGTCTGTTCACTTGCTGTTCTTTCTGACCGCATCCACAGCGTTCTTCACGAACGACACATCTTGTATTTGTCACAGGTGCTGTTCCATTACAACCACACATATGGTCTCTGTTGGGCATAGGCGGCCTTCTATTGCAGCCTACTGCATTCTGAGGAAATGACCTTGCACCCATCTGCATGCGATTTTGATTCATACAACTCATTTGCCTGCTCCTTCTTGATTCTATTTTACATAACCAATATATGAAATAAAACCTGCAAAGTGCCTGGATACATAAAAATGCGTATAAAAAAATGACGGTAAAACATCCGCCATCTTTTATTTTTAATATTTTATATCTTTTATCTTTCTTTAATATCTTTTATTTTCCTTTAATTTAGAATACTACACTTTATCATAAACACTATATTTATTGATTTCTGCTGCCCTTAAAATTCCTTCCAGCTTCATTCCTGCCTCTTTCCACTCTATCACCCAATTGTAAAACATCGGATTTGAATATTGACAATTCCATCTCTCTAACAATTTTTTGTAAACTGTTCATTCTCATGGAGTGGTCATGTTAAAAATTCTCCCTTCTTTCGAAACAAATATCTATTTCTCACCATATTACATAACTGTATTTCGATTTACAAACTTAGCCTTATATTTGGAATAGACAATAGTCTGGTCATGGTATAAGCCATAGTACCCCGAAGTGACAAAACTAATAGATATGGCAATTAAAAAATAGGGAACTGCCTCAAATCCAAATAACTCAAAAGCAATCATCATAGAGGTGATGGGGCAGTTCGTCACACCGCAGAACATGGCAATCATTCCTGTTGCCCCGCATAGAGACGGCGAAAGTCCAATCAAATGTCCAAAAGCACAGCCAAAAGTAGCACCGATAAAAAAGGACGGAACTATCTCTCCTCCCTTAAAGCCTGCCTCAATGGTAAGGGCTGTAAAAATCATTTTCCAGAAAAAACTAGAAGCATCGGCTTCCCCCTCAATGGCTCTCTCTATTACATTGATTCCTGCACCCATATAGTCATCAGTCCACAATATAAAAGTTAACATCATTATTATAAAACTAGCAGCAACAATTCGTATGTAAGGATTTTTTAAATATTTACGAAATAAATCTCCGGTTGTGTGAAGTAATATGCAAAATACAATACTGAGCACTCCGCAAATAGCAGCAATCACCATCATTTTAGAGCCAGTCACTATATGCAGCTCAGGTATATCTACAATATGGAACGCTTCTGGATCAATTCCCATACTGATTGATAAGCGGGAAGCGATAATAGAAGAAAATACACAGGGCAGCAAAGCTGCATAGTACATTACTCCTACACTGACTACCTCCATTGCAAAAATGGCGGCCGCCATGGGCGTTCCAAACAGAGCGGCAAAAGCAGCACTCATTCCGCACATTACCAGAACATGTTTGTCCTGTTCATCCAAATGAAACCAACGCCCTAATTGATTTCCGATACTTCCCCCAAGCTGAAGAGCCGCGCCCTCACGCCCGGCAGAGCCGCCAAAAAAATGGGTAATGGTAGTTGCCATAAAAATTAAGGGGGCCATCTTAAAAGGGATGTCCGCCTTTGCATGTATCATAGAGAGGACAAGATTGGTTCCCTTATCATTTTTATAATGAAAAGCGCTGTACATAGCTACAATAACTAAACCGCCTATAGGCAAAAAGCAAAAAACCCATAAATGGCTGCTTCTGTATTCCGTCGCCACATTCATGGCAATGGCAAAAGCACTGCTGACTCCCCCCACGCCCACTCCGGCAATTATTGCAAACAACAGCCATTTCAACAGGGAAAAAAATTGTTCATAGATATGTCTTGCATAAAATTTCATGATTCGATGAATTTTTATGGTTATTTTATCACTTTGCTTTTCTTTTTGACTCTTCACTGGATTCTCTATTTGATTCTCTATTTCCTGCTCTTTCAATTTCAATGCATCCTCCCAAGCTTCCCGCTTATTATTCTTATGTTTACTTCCTTACCTCTTTTACGACTATGCCTCCAGCAAAAATGCCACATATCCCTTTTTCGTTTCATATACATCTGCTTTGCTTGTCAACTCCCACGGAGCATGCATATTTAAAACTGCCACACCGCTGTCAATAACTTCCATACCATAGAGAGCCATAATATAGGCAATGGTTCCACCCCCGCCAACATCTACCTTACCCAACTCTGCTGTCTGGTATGCCACCTTATGTTTATCAAGCATTTGACGAATTGCTGCCATGTACTCCGCATTTGCATCATTGGAGCCAGATTTTCCTCTAGAGCCTGTAAATTTGTTAAATACCATTCCTCTTCCAAAGTAAGCCGCATTTTTCTTTTCGTAAGATGCTGCAAAGGTGGGATCATAGGCCGCGCTGACATCGGATGACAGCATTCTAGATGCTGCTAAGCATCGACGCAGGGCAATATCTGAGTATTGTCCGCAAGCCTCAAGCAGCTCAGCCACCATATTTTCAAAGAAGAGAGACTTCATTCCTGTTGCTCCCACACTTCCCACTTCCTCCTTGTCCACCAGCAGGCAGCATGTGGTTCTCTGTGTATCATTGACCTCCAGCATAGCCATAAGGGAAGTGTATGCACACACTCTGTCATCCTGTCCGTAGGCTAAAATCATACTGGCATCCAATCCTGACTCTCTTGCCTGCCCTGCTGGCACTACCTCCAACTCAGCAGAGATAAAGTCCTCTTCCTCCATTTCATACTTTTCCTTTAACAGGCGAAGAATGTTTTTCTTTACTCCCTCCTTCTCCTCCTCCTTCAGAGGAATACTGCCTACCAACAAGTCCAGCTCCTCGCCCTCAATTACCTTAGCTGCTTTTTTCTCCATTTTCTCACCGGATAAATGAACGAGCAAATCGGTAATACAAAACACCGGATCATGTTTATCCTCCCCAATATTTACTTCCACAGTCTTTCCGTCCTTTTTCACAACAACACCATGTACAGCAAGGGGAATTGTCACCCACTGGTATTTCTTTATGCCGCCATAATAGTGGGTATCCAAGTATGCTAACTCTGTATCCTCATATAATGGATTTTGCTTAATATCCAACCTAGGAGAATCAATGTGGGCTCCTAAAATAGCCATTCCCTCCTCCAAAGGCTTTTTGCCAATCTGAAATAATACAAGAGTTTTCTTCATGCAAACCGCATATACCTTATCTCCCTCCTTAAGCTTCTTGCCCTTGGCAATAACTTTATGAAGGCTTTTGTAACCTGCCTCCTCCGCTAGGCGAATGCTTTCCTTCACACATTCCCTCTCTGTCTTGCCCGCATCCAAAAATTTACGGTATCCAAGGTTTAGCTCCTCCAACTCCTTTAGTTGTTTTTTTGTATAGCCCTTCCATACATTCGTTCTCTCCATAATAATAAAACCTTCCTTTCTCTGCTTCTATCTTCAATGACTATTTATCATTCATCTGCATTACAATTACCAAATGTATTATCTATCTTTTATCTCAAATAGAAAAATAATTTACAAAATCTACCCCATTCTTTCCTTTCGGAAATAACTCCTTATATAATTCTATAAAATAATCATCTGTCATACTGGCAATATAATCTACCACCATCTGGTTTGGCTCTGTTTCCTCATACTTCTCCCCATCCTTTAATGTAAAACGATTATTTTCCTCCACATAACTTACATGATGACGATACAAAATGGAATCCCTTCTTTTTTCCTTTGCCTGCCTCAACAATTCCTTATAGAGCGCTGCCATCATTGGAGTAATCTGTTCCTTATATGCCTTATTTAATTTATCATTCCCATAAATCATTTTATAATTCTCACTCTTTGCCTGTTTTAATTCGTTAAAATAAACCTCCTCCATAAGTAAATATGGCTTTCCATAGCTATTTTCGATAATATTGACAATCAAATTATTTATAATCTCTGCATTGCTAGTACCAATCTCTCCTCCGCTGAAATCTGATTCCGAGGTGAGTAAACCTAAGCGCTGGGCATCCTGTCTGTCCTTTCCCAAGTAAGCGATAATGTCGCTGATTCGCACAACACATCCCTCCAATGTTGAAGGAATCAGCGTTTCCACATGGTTGGCATCCTCATAGCATCTCTCCACCTTGCCCTCAAATTCTGCAAAATCAGTCAAATTACAGGGACAGTATTCCTTTTGTTCAAATTCCCCATTGTGACACAACACCCCATCTAACACCTGCAGGCTAATATTTCTTTGCATAATTCCATCTAAAACTCTTACACTATGTACATTGTGAATAAAATATCGACTCCCATACTCACAAAACAGCTGGCTCAATATTCGTTCTCCCGCATGTCCAAAGGGTGTATGTCCCAAATCATGCCCTAGAGCAATAGCCTCAATCAAATCCACATTGAGATTCAACACACTTCCAATATTTCTGGCAATTCTAGCAACTAGCTGAACATGAAGCGCCCTTCTTGAAATATCATCATTTTTTACAAAAGAAAATACCTGTGTCTTGTCCGAATATCGATTATAGTAGGGAATGTGAAGAATTTTTTCCACATCCCTCACAAAGGCTGGACGCCACAAATTTGCCTTGTCATGATCCATATACCGCCTTAAAATATTTTCATCTGCAAATGCATATGGATTCTCTTTATGTTCCCTTCTGTCCCTCCTAATCCTCTCCTGCAGCTCATCAGACAAATTATGATACTTTGCCAATCACATCATCCCTCTTTCCTCATACTGCGATATCACTGTTCTGTTATTATTCATGTTATTAGTGTTGTTATTGGTTATGTTATGGACTGTATATTTTGCCTCTGCCATATATACTGCCCATTGTTTATTACTACTATTATATATTACTTATATTACTACTATTCTGCATTGCTTTTACAACACTGATAAGTCCAATCTACTGTACATCATGTTCTGGCTCACTGCTGTCTAGCAGTATGCTATCAAGCAATTCATTAGACAGCTCATCAAAGTTTTTCTGCTTCAGTGTGCTCTCCTGCTCTGCCTCCATCTGGTGAACTGCCACATCCTCCTCCGCCACCAAGTCTATAATATAAGACCTTGCCGGCGTTTCACTAATTTCAATTTTCAGCAGCAGCCACCCCTTGTCAACCAACAGACTTCGGATTGCTTCCTTAAAATACTCGCATATATTTTCTAAAGTAGGATTTAATGTGTTAAAGGGCTCCACATCATTGATATTTTTATCCTGATACTGTTCTAGGAACTGCTCGATTGCCCTCTCCACATCATTAAACTGCACAAAGCCATCCACAACCTTAATGGTATCCAGCGTAATTTCCCATGTGTGGGGATGATGCTGTCCCAAACGATTTTGAATATAAATGGCATGGCTGGCATTCAAATAAAATTTATATCTATATTGATGATATCTCATAACTGCGACTCCTTTGCTTTTTCCACACCCACACTGCCATCATCAGCAGATAGATGCCTATGCTTCCTAAAGATACCCATAAACTGTATGAAAAACCTGTAGTCTCATACTGCAGGGTTACAGCGTGAGTACCCTCCTCCACCTGTACTGCCAGCAGACCTCCATATGCTTTGACAGTGGAGACATTCTTATGGTCAATCTTCACCTTCCATTCCTCCTCATAAGGAATAGAAAATACAAGATAGGAACTGTCTGTCTCACAGTGAATTTCTCCCTCTATATGATCTTCCTCATGGGTATACACATAAAGACTTTGGTGCTTCAGTTTGTCAATTTGCTTTTGGAATACATCCATATCCTGACGTGCAAACATACTGTCACAAGCTCCCTGAATTTCCACCTGAACCTTATCCCCCGCCTCAAAATATCCAAGCGGTACAATTCCATTTCCGTAGCTGTTTAAATGGTCCTTCACAAATTTACCGTTAACATAAATTTGAATATCCATGCCATTTGTAAAATATCCATATAATGGCCCCTCCTGCTCCATAATGATTTCATAATGGCTTGTGTCAGCACCCCTGCTAGATATGCTGCCAGCATCACGTTTCATCTGACTGTCAGATTGATCTTGCATTTGACTGTTGGCTTGGTCGCCCTTATTTGCTATGTCACTCTGATTTTGAGTCAGTTCTATTATTTTCAAAATATCACCGGTGTCACCAGTGGCCTGCCGATAAAGCTGATTTTGAAAATCAAACACATTCGCCTCCTGAATGTTCTCAATACTTCCCGCCAAAAAACCAATGGAAAGAGCATAGGGATTATAATATATTTCAATACCGTCATCCTGCCCATACAAAATGTAATTGGTATCTCTTCTCTTCTCCTTGTCAAGCACATAGCTCACTCCAAGCAAACTTTCCGCCGCAATAGTAGAGCCCTTATCATAGTATACCCAAAAGTTGTTGCAATTGGTATAGCCTAGCCTGTGCATCCACTCCTTTTTCTCCTCCTTCTCTGTAGAACTGAAATGGGATAAACCTGGAACAGAGAACAACATGGCGTCATTATTGGAATTATAAAATTTCTTTTCTAGCCTGTAAAAATTCTCTTCTGTTCTTTTCACCTGCTCTAATACCGGCTCCATCTGGCGGATATACCCCTCCAAATCCCTCTCCTGGTAGGGCAAGACATTCATATAGCAATAACTGTTATAATACAGACATCCTACATGAAGAAGCCCAGCTACAAGCAAAAATACCGGCCTTAATTCATTTTGTTTTGTCTGATACAAATAAATCATAATAAAAAACACTGCCATACAGCACAGGTCCAACACCATGGAATAAAGGCTTGTATAATCCTGTGCCCGCCAGAGCACCATCCCAGCTAATCCTAACATCAACAGCACCGCAGGTATATAAGCTTTCCACCACATATTCTCTCCCCCCAAGCGGTAAAAGCCTTCTGCCGCTACTATAATAAAGAAAAAGGACACTACAAAAGAAAAACGGTATCCAAATCCATTGGGCTTTGCAAATCCATGCCACACCATAGAAAACTCTGTCACATAACAACTTCCCATTAAAATCAACAGTACAAGAAAGCTGGCTATTTTCTGCCGAACAAGGACTTTTCCCTGAAAAAAATACAATAAAAGTAAAAATAAAATAAATATACCACAAAATAGATTTGGCAGTCCGTTCTCCAATTGACCTAAGTCAAAGCAGTTTGTGAACAGTTTAGAAGGTAAATCCAAAAGATTAAAATTCTTGTGAAAGCTGATTGCAAACCCTCTCTCCACCGCTGTATCCTTACTGCCGCCCAAAGATAACAGAGCAGGAATCAACACTGCCGCTGACATTCCCACCCCCACTATGGAGGACAGCAAAAATCTGACAAAGTCCTTACACTTCTTTCCTATTGCTTCCTTTTCCCCTATGAGCTTCCAAAAGACATACACACCGCAAAACAGGCAAACCATATAGCCAGTATAGTAACAACTGACAATCGTGAGCGTAAGCATAGCAGCATAGAAGCAGGAAGACTTTCCCTCCCATATTCTCTCAATTCCAATAATCACAAGAGGAAGAAACACCATGGCATCCAGCCACATCAAATGCATCTCATAGGCAACATTGTAGGCCATAAAACAATATGCCAAACTAAATATTAAATTCTTATAATAAAATCCATGCCTTTTTCCAACCAACAAATAAAAAAACAATCCCGCCATTCCTATTTTCAACAGATAAATATAGTAAACGGCAGCAGTAATCTGCTCTAAAGGAAACAACAACAAAATGAAATTAAAAGGACTAAACAGATAATAGGCGGCGAATCCAAAAAAATCACCACCTAAAGTTTTGGTAAACGTATAAAATCCTAAATCTCCATTTAAAATACCATTTCTCAAATATGCCAGATAACTAATATATTGGCCATTCAAATCCGATGTGAGAGTTGTCAAGCCATGAGATGCATAGACTCCAGCCTGGGCAAAGGCGGCTGCCATCAGCACCATAGGTAGGGCAAAAGCAATCAAGCACTTAATACTCCTGCGTTCTAACAATAATTGTAAATCACTTTTTTGTTCCATTCTTTTCTCCATTCCCAAGAGTCACTGTTACTGCATTAGTAAAATGAAAAGCCCCAGAGCATTTTTCTATTATTGATTGGAAGCAGTCTGCTCCAATGTTCTCTGGAGAACCTCCATTACATTCTCATCACTCTGGGACTTAGTGCCAAAGCCAACCTTCATCTGCAAATTCCAGTGGGTAAATTGCTTTTGCACCTCATCCACCGAGAGCATAATCTGCTGAGTAAATTCCTGCTCCGTCTGTTTCAATCCCAGCACTGCCAAGTGACCTGCATCTATATGAAGCAAAATCTGATTGCTGTTTAACATATCCTGAAGAACCTGGGCAACCGGCTGCCAGCCCTGCTCTCTTCCCTTTCGGTTTGTCCTTCCATGCAATACAGCAAGATAAACCGGAAGCACTCCCCTGGCATCCAAATTTGCCAATAGATTTTGTGCAAACTCCTCATTGTACAATCCTGTTTGGCTGTCCTTAGAACTTCCATAGTAGTCCGACTCATCCTCCGGGTGAAGCTTTCTGTTTAAATGCATAATCAACGTATTTTTTCTTTCTAGCTCCTTTTCCTTGTCATACATATCCTGCTGGCTTTGACGATACAGCTGCACCGAAATACAGGAGCCTGCCACCAAAATCAAGCCGCACAGCACCAGCTCCACAAAAAGCAAAATGGCAAACTTTTGTATTCCTGCCTGCTTTAACAGCCAGTTTGCATCCTCTGTGTAAATTATTGTGTAGTGAAGCTGTCCCACTGTCACATAATCCACGTATGCCATATACTCTGTATTTTCGCTGGAGGGATGATAGGACACACTGCCTGGCTTTTGAATTGTCGTCATTTTTTCTATCACATCAATATCCGACGCCCCGTTGCGGTTATATTCCTGCCACAAATCAGACATGCGGTAATTTTTGCGGTTGTGGGTGAGCTCTTCATTTTGATAAAATACAAGCTGATCCCCCAGACCAACTATAAAAAACTGTTTATTTCCATTAGATAACGGAAGCAGCACATTCTGGTATATCCCCTCCTGCATCCTCTGCTCCCCCGCAAGCTCTGTTTTATATGCCAAATCATAATCCTGTATCTGTTTTTTCACTATATTGCACAGCTCCTCCTGCTCTGCCTGCTCCTGCTGCAGGTATGTGTTTTGACATTCCCCCATTTCCCACACAGTAAGTCCTAGGAGAAGTCCAAATATCAACACGGAGCCTATGGTTACTCCTGCCACAATTTTACTAGTCTTTTGTTTCATCATTAGACACCTTTCGCAATTTTTCTACAATTTTTATGATAAACAAAAAATCATCCTTCACAATATCCCGAAAACATTGACACTCTTGGGTGAAATTTCTCGTCCTCCATGCACTAGAGCTGTTGATACTGTTTATAATTCCTGCAAATCGAATCCAGAAAATCAAAAAATTATACAGGGGCATCAACAGGCAAATATACCACTTTCCCCTATAATATTGATAGATATCCTTAAATTCCCGCAGGTAAGATAAAATATTCAAGAAGAACAAAAACGAGGAAAACACATATAACAAATAAATCAACAGTACAGAGCCCACTACAAGCTTCATAGGATAATTCAAAAACACTAGGCAAATCAGGGCAAAGTACCAAATCATCCTTGGAAATGCAAAGGTGTGGTCAAAAATCAAAAGACGCACCATAAAGTTGGACAAAAAGCCTTTTGCCACCTTCATCTCCTTGGACAAAAACATATGCATCACCTCCAGCTCACCTCTCTGCCATCTCTGTCGCTGGGTATACATTTTGTTCATATCATCTATTGGGTCTACAAAAAACAATGCATTTTCACATAAATGCACTTTCTTTTTCAGCATTTTACGCACCTGAAAGGTTACATGGGTGTCCTCGCATACGGTATCCGTATTGTAAAGCTGGGTTTTTAATATGGTAGATTTTCGGAATGCGGAAAAAGCTCCTGATAGTGTAAATACACTGTCTAACTCCGATTCATAATTTCGCCCTGCTAAAAATGCTTGTCCGTACTCACAGAACTCGCAGCGGCGAATCAACTTCATCAAAAAAGAGTCTGTATTCTCTATTAAATCCGGCTCCACCAAAATACTTCCTGTCATACAGTGAATATCTTCATTCTGCTCAAATCGCAGTACCATATTTTTCAGCGCATTCTGCTCTAGCTTTCCGTCACTGTCTATATGAATAATATATTTTCCCTGGGCATTGAACAGCGCCATATTCAGAGCCTTGGATTTTCCCTGTCTGGCGTTGAGCCACTGCATGGATAATTCCTCCATCTCCTTTTGGCATTGTGTAAATATCTCAAAGCTGTTGTCCTGACTCTTATTATTGACAAGCATTATGCTGATTTTCTCGTTTGGATAAGTAGATTCATAGACAGACTGCAGACACCCGTACAGAGTTGGAGCAGAATTATAAATAGGAATAATCAATGTGATTTCTGGCAGCCTTCCCACTTCAAGCTCTGAATGCTTTGTAAAAAAACGCTTCTTAATCAGCAAAAAGAAGCCAAATAAGGCAGGGATAATTTCCATCAAAAATGGTATAAGAATCCATGCCATCCAGAATATCAATGAATTTGACAATGCCATCCATAGGTTTCTCATGGTCTTCCTCCCTGCTTGTTCTGTTGATTGTGCTTATTTTGTTCCTTCTCTGGCTGGACCTTGTCCTCCTCCTGATTTTGGTCTCCATAGGAGAAGTTCCCCACCCTCTGTCTCACAATATGTGCTTTTGTAAACACATAAAAATACAAGGCAATGGAAAAGACATAGAACACCATTCTTCCAAAAATAGAATGGGCAAAATAAAATATATCATTCCCCCATATATATATCATAGTACAAATACAAAAAATGCGAATGACATTGGCAGCAAATATACCAAGTATTCCTAAAATGGATACTACTACCTTCTCATACACATTGTATACCTTAAAAAACCAAAGTAACGAAAGAAATGCCATGGTTTCTATCACACCAGAACACTCCAAATCTACATATAGAGAAACAGCGGCAGTGGATTTGGGGATAAACAGCATGCTATACTGATAATAGGAATCGTACATTCCTGTTAACTCACCCAGCTCTCCTGCCACCATTGCAACAAGCTTCGTAAGCGGTACAGTGATAATGGGCTGTATCCATATCATCATAAACACAAACAGCCCCACACTGCCGATTATAAATTCAAAAAACTTCAGCCTTCCTCTATGGCAGGTCCACAGGACATACAGCCATACGAGAAAACAAATTAGAGCAATCACTCTCATACTTAAGCCTCATTCTTCTTGTCAAACTCTTCCGGCCTTACCATTTTTCCAAATCTTCCTGTCTTACCAGAATACACTGCAAATCCAGCGCATGCTGCCAACACGCACAGACCTACACCTACCCATGGTCCGCTGCTGCTGCCTGCGATGGTCACACCGCCCATAAACATATTGGGGTTGGTCACTGTCAACTCAGAAAAATTGCCGATAGGTTCTCCATAAATTGTCTCAAAAATAGATACCGGAATCTTAAACTCACATTCATCCGGTTTGTTTTCCTGTACAATCAGCCAGCCGATAGAATTCTCCACCTTTGTCTGGTCATCTGTTCCCTGTCCGTTTCTGTACCATAGATACATCTCTTTACGCCCAGGTGTTCTGTCATTGCCCGGAAATACATTATCATACTGGTCCCGCAAATAAAAAGTAACGCTTTTTCCATCCACCGTTACTGTATATTCATTTCCATTAAATTCCTCATTGCCGTCCCTGCGCATAATAATGTGAAAATAAATATGTTCATCGTCATACACTACGCTGAGCTGACGGCAGTTATTTACATTTCTGTCAGAATCAGGCATATCCCAGTTTATAACAAGATGATGCATCTTATCTGCCCAATCGTCAAAATAACCGTCCATCACCATGCCGAACTTGCTCTCGCCAGTGTCCGGCTCCTTTGTCTCTGTCTCCTCCGGCTTTGTACTCTCGCTGCTCTCCTCCGTCGTCTCCTCTTTCTGACTCAGCTTTAATTCCTCCTGGGTTGGTTCATACTTCACATCTGTTCCGTAATTGAGACCAGCGCTGATTTTCGTCACCTTTCCTACTTTGGAAAGAGGAATCTGCACCTCCCACTCTCCCAAACCATTCACTACATATCGGTATCCTATAGCTCCCTCTATCTCACTGTAGCCATTTTGGTTGCGGACAATAATCTCCTGCTTACTGCCATCCTCCTTACCAGTAGTAAACAAAATACCTTTTGTACTGCCATCCTCCAGTGTCACCTGAAAATTCATATAGGAGAAAGGATTCCAAAGATTTGGCTGCTGTTCCACACAATGCATATAAATATATTGCTCATCCATTTTGATGGCTATCTGATTATAGAAACTGTCCTTTGCATCAATGCTCACATGGGATATACTTTCCCAATCATAAAAGCTGCCATCCATGACAATTCCACTGTCCGCCTGCACTCCCCTGTACATCATACAAACAAGAGCACCTGTAATCCCCAAAATACTTAAAAACTTCCTTCCCTTTTTCATATGCATGCCTTCTTTCTATTTATTGCACCCACTTGCTTCCATATATTAAATTCCCTTAAAATCATATTAGAATTACTTTTGGTTTTAGTACCATACTATGATTTTCTTTCCACATTGATACTATTTTTTTCTCTGCCGCCATTGTGTATTGCCTGTTCTATTCTTGTGAACATGCACCATACAATAAACAAAATCCCTCCCAATACCACTGCTGTCATCATACCAATCCAAGTCATTCTGTAGGCAAAATCTACTTTTGTCACACCCTCATCTACTACTAAATAATGATGCTCCTCCCCAAGTCCCTGACGACTCTCAAAGGTATCCTGATATGCCCAAGTAGTGTTCACCTTATTGTGCTGCGTCTCTATGGCTATCGATGTTCCATTAAATGCTATATCCAAATCTACCATCTGTCTGTCAGGCAGCTTCCCCCTTTCCTCTCCTATAAAATCCTCCAAAATGGAAATGACCTGCTCATCTCTTCTCTCCACACCATGATAAATCAGATTCATTCCAATATAAAATACATGATCCTTCTCACCGCAGAAAGCTAACTGCTTTCCGCCCACCCATGAATATCCTGCAACATTATCCAAATTATCCAAGTAAATTGTGTCCCACTGGCTGTCTGCATTCATAAAGGATTCTGCATTTTTTACAGTTCCCTTGTAAATTAAAGTGTGAAACCTATTTTCAAAATGAATACTCTGTCCGGATACATCCAATAGCTCCCTCTGATTATTGATAGGATCAATAGGCGCTTGGCTCATATCAATATACACCTTTACATTGCTCTTTGTCAATTCCTCTATCATATGTTCTGCATTCTCTCTATGGTTGTAAGAAAATCCCATCAGCAGCACCTTATCATAATTTTTCAGTTCCTCCAAAGAATACTCTTCTATATTCTCACGGGTACCCTCCTGAAACTGGGGAAACAGCATCGCCGCCTCGCTGGCGCTTTTCCCGATTACGATGCCTGCATACTCTGATATTATACCATATTCTTTTATCGATTTGTTTTGGAAAATAAAGAAATTTTCATTTTCTTTATATAACTCATAATCACACTTTTGGGCCGACTCCACTAATCTTTCCCTCTCCCCCTCCTTGTGGAAAAACAAATTTTGCTTGCCGATAACTACTACATCATTCCCACCCTCCAGAGCTCTGTCAAACACATATGCATAGTAACCATTGTACAACCCATTCTCCATCTGCAGTACATTTTGTTCTATTTTACAGTCCTGCTGCTCCAGCTTGTAGGTACTTGTTATTTTCCTGTGAACAGCGCTCCCATAATAGGGCAAAAAGCTTTCTGTGCTGTTAATTTCCAAATAAAGCAGTCTGCTTTTAGTAATGTCCACCGCTTCCTTCAGTCCGTTGTCCTCCAGTCTTCTTAAGTTTTCATTGTAGGAGGAAACCCTTTGGGTATCCATTGCCCAGCTCTTCACCTGCCATATCCCTGCTCCGCTTAAAAGTATAAGCATACAAAACATAATCCTTCTCTTGCTGCTTGTCCACTGTATCATTGCCCCTAGCATAAAGCCCACTGCAGGAATCAACAGCCATGAATTCACCAAATATTTTCCCATAGGTATATTTTGTGCAAAGGGAAGGGTGGATACAGCAGCCAGGCCCCACAATATAAGACTCCACATAAACGTCAGTCTGCTTGCCCTGTTCCCAATAAAAAGGCCAATGAGAGAAGCAATGGCAATCCATATCCCTACCGTGTACCCCTCTGTCTCAAGAGAAATACTATCCCATCCCCCATTTCTCAAGGCAACATACAGCCATGGGCCGGTTGCCGCCACACCAAACAAGCCTGACAAAATAGTTCGGACTCCAAATATCATATTTCCCTTCTGCCTGCTGTAAAGCAAAGCATAGCCGCTTGCTGCCAACAGAACAAGCACCGCCTCAAAGCTTTGACAAAGCACAGCGCAAAAAAACAATACTCCAATCCCAATATACCCTTCTGCCCTGCCAGTCTCGCATGTTTTCTGTACAGAGAGAAAAATAAAAGGAAACAAAGCAAACAAACATAAAAAAGAAGGATTACCTTGACTGACAAACATAGGCAGCACTCCCGGCATTAAAATCCATACTAACCCCACCAACATTCCGCACACCGGATTATTCCATCTTTTTCCCAAAAGACTAAAGCCCCATGCCCCTGCAAAAAGCATCAATCCGATAAATATTAAATAGGCGTTGACCAAATTACCCACTACCACCTGCAAACCTGCCAAAATGTAGAAAGGCAGCGGCGGAGTGGTGACAAACATTTGGTAACCATTGTACCAATTTTCCATATAAATAGGCGCCAGCCTTCCCATCTTTAACTGTGTGCACAGATAATCCACCTTACCTAAAATCATATACACATCCTCCCCAAAGGGAAAATCACCTCTGCTCTTTAAATACAGGCAATAGGCAGCAGACATAAAACCAAATGCCAACAAAATAAGACAATAGACTGCTCTGTTTGCCCGTTCTGGTTGTTCTTCCTTTTGGGTATGATTCTCCTCCTGGTTGAACACCTGGGGGGCTCCTGGCTGTTCCCCGCTTATTAAAACCTGTTCCCCTGCCTGTTCTGTCTGTGTTTTCTTCTCAAATGTTTCCTTTCCCTTGCTCAGATAAGGCATAGAAAGCTTTATAAAGGTATCCAGTTTTTTGTCTGTCTCCTCGGTTGTCTCTGTCACTGCACCTGTATCTAAATATTGAGTGACTGTGTACAAACGGGATGGCGTCTCGGACATTTCCAGCCTGGCAAGCTGATACCCATCCTGCTCTAGACGCTGTTTCAGCTGGGAATAAAATTCATAGCTAATATTCTCTATTGTAGGCAGCACTTCATCAAAAGGAGCTGTAAAATTAAAAAAGGAACCTTCGTAGGGGCGAAAAAACTCTACCAGCTTTTTTTCCAACTCCTCATACATTAAAAAGGTTTCTCCTATCCCCTGAATATACAAGGTAATCTCCAATGTGTGGAAATGCTCTCCTGCCGCCAAATCCTCTGTCTGAATGCTGTGGGACATATTAAACCGATATTTATATTTATAACCACAAAACGCCATAGAAAAATAGCCTCCATTTCACAGTAATTGCCATCACTAATAACCTTTTAAAATTCCCGCTGCCGCTTTATTATTCGCATACATCTGTAATACGCAGGTATCAAAAACAAATCCGCAAACACCCAAGCTAGGGCATTTGCCATACAGGCACCTGTAAATCCCCACATAGGAACAAATAAAAATGCTACTAGTATGCGGGCAATCATCTCAAACATACCCGAAAAAATGGCAAATATACTAAAGCCCAAGCCTTGAATTAGAAATCTCACAATATTTACAATGGACAGCAGAAAATATGCCGCAGAATTCCAAAGCAGAAAGGTGCGGGCCATGGAAATAATATTGTCATTTCCCTCATTTAAAAATAATAAAGTGAGAGGTCTGGCAAATCCAATCATGATAAGCAGCGCAGCAATAGAATAAATAAATGCAATTCCCAGCGCTGCCTTAAGTCCTTTTCCGATTCGTTCTAGCTTCCCTGCACCTATATTCTGTCCTCCGTAGGTAGCCATAGTGGAGCCAAGTGCGTCAAAAGGACAGCAAAAAAACATGCTGACCTTGGCGCCTGCCGTGATTGCCGCCACAGCCCATGTTCCAAGTGAGTTCACTGCTGTCTGCAATATGACACTTCCAATGGCAGTTACAGAATACTGCAATCCCATAGGAATGCCCATTACACATAGTCTTTTCACTACTGCAGTGTCCCATTGTCTCTCCTCTTTATTCATCTTTAATATCACATATTTTTTCCCCATATAGAACAGACATAGTATGCCGCTTACTGCCTGTGAAATAACAGTTGCTAACGCCGCGCCCCACACTCCTGAATGAAAAATTAATATAAAAGTAAAATCTAATATAATATTCAAGATAGAAGCAATTGCAAGAAATACAACGGGGGTCCTGCTGTCCCCCAAGGAACGGATAATTCCCGCACACATATTGTAGAGATAAATAACGGGGATACCTGCAAAAATAATCACAATATATTGATAGGACTGGTGGATAATATCCTTTGGGGTATTCATCCAAACTAAAAACTGCCTGCAAAATATTACGGTGACAATTCCCATACAAAGAGAAAAAATACTGCACAGCCATATACTGTTTCCCACTGACTTGCGAAGCTGGTGCTCATTGCCGCCGCCAAAATATTGTGCCACAGGAATGGCAAAACCATTACACACACCCATACAAAAGCCAATAATCAGAAAATTCAAGGAGCCTGTTGCACCAACTGCCGCCAATGCTTCTGGTCCAAGACATTTACCTACAATCATTGTATCTACCACGCTATAAAATTGCTGAAACAGCAAACCAAATAAAAACGGAACAGCAAAACCTATTATAAGCTTAATGGGGCTTCCCTTTGTCAAATCCTTTGTCATACTGCACTCTTCCTTTCCGCTGCCCTTGCCCAGCAGTTCTTATTTCTTCACATGTCCTGTTTTATTCCTTACTTCTGAATATATACTGTATCACACATTTTAAAAAAAACAAGATATATTTTTTTCTTTCCGAAAGAATCCAGCAGTACCTTTTAAATGTATAGGATAAACTTTCCTATACATTTAAAAAGTGGTTAGAATGCCACTCCTAACCACTTTACTGAAAAATCCTTGTATAAAAATTATTGCTGTCCTTCTGCTGGTTCTATTGTTGTTGTTTCCTGTGGATTCCACATGCTGCCATTATTTTCTTCCTCCTTTGTCTCCTTCTGGTGCTCATTTTTCTCCACTGTGTGGGAGGAGGTTTTCATTGGTTTTTTCGTAGTAACTCCCTTATCAAAATCCTTTTGTGTGTCCGATGTGCTGCCAGTTGAAGTACTGCCCTGGGCGCTGGTGGTGCTTTCGGATGTGGTGGTATTTTCTTTTACCTTATGCACAAATTTTTTCTTAAGAGTTTTGAAGGATTTTGCCCCCTGGGACTTAATTCCCTCAATCACAACCTGGTACTTTTCCCCCTCCACCAGATTTAGCACCTGTACTATCCATTTGTCCTCTGTCTGGCTGACAATAGTAAAATGTACTGCATTTTTACCTTGATCTAAAATGGTCATATTCACCTTTGCATCCCAAACGACCTTTTTATTAAATTTAATCACAAGCTGCTGATTTTTTCTGGCAATCACTTTTTTAATTTTCAACGCCGCTCCGTGACTTGTTGACTGACTGGTACTCTCCTTTGTTTCTGCAGTGCTGCCCTCAAGCTGATTAACCCCATCTACCGTGGTAATGCCTGCCTTCACCGTTGTATCATTTTCCTTAGATTCCCCTGTCTTTTCTGAGTTATCCTTTGTTTTTGCCTCTGTTGTTTCCTTCGTTGTGCTTTCCATGGTTTTTTTGTCGGTTTCTTTTGTTGTCTTCGTCTGTTTTGTCTTTTCTTCCTGTTTTTGTGTATTATCTTTCTTGTCGAAAGCCTTCGATTCTGTTTCCTTCTCCTTTAAACTAGTTTCCTTTTCCTGCTTTTCCCTCTGTTTCAGCCGCACGTCTTCATCTTGGGAAGGATAATTTTCATCGTAGTAAGTCTTGGCAATATCCGAAATATTCTGTGTGGACAATTCCTCCGCTGTCTTTGGGACCTTAGCCGCTGTTTTTATACAAAATGCACTTTTTCCAACAGAAACCGATTCCTTTTGGGAAAGCTTCTCTACTTGAGAATTGACAATCACCTTCAGAATAATAGCTTTTGGACATTTCTCATGGCTTTTCTGATACTCCTCCACTGTACTCTCCATAATCTCATTTACTCTTCTTACATCCTTCTTGGGCACATAGGAAAGTAACATGGCGCTTTCCTCCTGCTCAAAATATTTTTCCTTCTCTAACTCCTCCATGGCCTTCATCAACGCTTTATTTAAAGATTTTTCTTTTTTGATGGTGTTGATAATAGACTCTCCGTCTGAATTGTTAGACTGCATACTAAGTATTCTTCCTGATTTACTCACTTCCATCTGAATACTTGGATTTACATCCAGCATAACTGTACAGGCGGCGCTGTAATTCATATCATACTGCCAAGCTGCCACAAGCCCTAACAGCAGACAAGCCGCTGCCGCTGCCCATATCTTTCTCTTAGATTTTCTAGCCGCTCTTCTTCTGTTTGTGTATTTTTCATACCACTCAATGGGAGTTTCTTTTTTTTCCTCCTTCACACATTCTAGTATATTGGAGAAAATATCCGGTGCCATCTGGTCTATTTCGCTTTGCAGCTTTCGCTGAATCTGCTTTGTTTTTGATATATGATTCCACTTTTTCATCAAATTCACCTCAATTCCTCCTTCATCTTCTTTAATGCACGATTGTATCTGGACAGCACAGTGGATAAGGGTTTTTCTAAAATTTCTGCTATCTCCCTATGCTTTAGTCCACTTGCCAAATGCATCATAATAATATTTCTCTCTTCCACAGAAAGCTTACTAAATGCCGCCTGCAGCATCATTCTGTCCTCCACCATGCCTAAGTTTGTCTCTCCAATCTGGGTTTCCAGAATTTCCATGCTTTCCATATTCATGTACCCTTTTTCTTTTCTGCACTTTCCAAGGTACTCATTTTTGGCAATTTTAAACATCCATGAGAATGGTTTCCCTCTTGCCTCATAGCTGCCGCTTGCTCTCCTAATTTTAATATAGACCTCCTGGAGCAAATCTTCCGCATCATAATAATTTCCGCACAAGGACAATAAAAAGGCAAAAATTTGTTTATAAGAAGAGTAATATAACTCTTGAAACGCTTGGTCATCGCCCAAAGCTATTTTCTCAAATAGATTTTCTTTAATCTGCGCCATTTTGCGCTCTCTTTTCTGCTGCAGCATATGTCCTCTCCTACTTCGCCTTCTTTCGGATTTTATCCGATTTTTCTTTGAGTACTGTTCATTATGTCCTGTACTATCTGTTTATAAACCATGCTCAAAAAATTATGTATTGTTATTACACATATGAAATAATGCTGCTTATTTTATATTTATCGCACTTTTTTTCTATTTTTCTATAAAGTCCTGTTTTTCGTTTTGTTCCCCACAGCTTCATATCCAGGGAATATAAGCTTTATCTCAAACCAATCCCCCTGAATATCTCCCTGTATCTTCCCACCCATCTTCTTTGTCAATTCTTTTGCTATGGCCAGTCCAAGACCAGTGGAGACGTGATTTCTCGCCTTGTCTGCCTTATAAAACCTGTCAAATATTTTCTCTGTGTCCACAGTTTGCCCCTTCTGCATATAATTTCTGCAAATAAAAAGAAAGGAGCTTTTGCTCCACATAGTCTTAAGCATAATTTTCTTCTCCCCATGAACCCAGGCATTTTTTATAATATTGTACAAAATCCTGCTCATAGCCGCTTTATTACAGTTGACAAAAATTTTCTTGTCTGTACAAGAAATCTCCGGTGTAATATTATGCTCCTTAAACAGCTCATAAAAAGAAAAGATGGTTTCATACACGATTTGCTGTATATTTTCCTCCTGCATGTCCATCTCATACTCTTTATTTTGTAATTTTGTGTAGGTAAATAGTTCCTCTAACATATCCTTAAGCTGAACTATCCTCCCCTGTATAATCTTGTTGTAGCGCTGCCTGTCCGACTCATTGTCACATTCCATCAACATTTGAAAATATCCGTCCAAAGATGTGAGAGGAGTTCGGATATCATGGGACAGATTCGTAAAATTTTCCTTTTGCAGCTGCTCCTTCTTCCAAAATGTTTGCAGCTCTTCCATATACTTATTGTGCCAGCTGTTGATTTCTTCTGCCAGCTCTAGAATTTCCTTATAATCCACCTTTGTGGAAATCATCATATTCGTATCATTCTCATTTATAAACTTTATCTGTTCACAGATATCCTTCACCTGACGGCGGTAAAGCCAAAACCAAAACAAAATAATAACTATTACTGCTGTTAATATAATTTCCATTATTCCTAGCTTCATAGATATACCTTTCCTTTATTGTTACTCAGCCAATTTAAACCCAATCCCCCATACCGTCTCAATATATTCCTCTTGTGTCACCTTCTTCAACTTCTGGCGGATATTACTAATATGGACATTCAAAGTTTTATCCTCCCCTTCATAGTATTCTTCCCAGGCATATTGGTAAATTTCATTTTTTGAAAATACTTTGTGAGGATGTGAGAGAAGCAGTTCCAATATTTTATACTCCTGCAAAGTCAAGGCTATATGCTGTCCCATTAAGGTAACCTGCTTTCCATCCAAATCCATATTTAATTCTTTATGTTTCAGCTGTCTGCCTGGCACTGTCCCCCTTCCCATACGGAGCCACACGCCTATTCTAGCCTCCAACTCCTTTAGGGCAAATGGCTTTGTCATATAGTCATTTGCCCCCAGGGTAAGTAAATCTACTTTTGTATCCAATTCATCCTTTGCGGACAGTACAATCACCGGTGCTGTTGTAATCTTTCTTGCTTTTTCAAGCACCTGCTGGCCGCTTATACCAGGAAGCATCAAATCCAATATAATCAAGGCAAACTCCTCCGTCTCAATTCGAAGCAGTCCCTCTGTACCAGAATAAGCACTCACCACTGTATATCCTTTTTTCTCCAATGCTTCCTTTAACATCTCATTGATGTAGCAATCGTCCTCCACCACCAATATTTTCATACTCAAACCTTACCTAATTCTATCACAGATTACTCTGCAATACTGCCTTTCTTTTCTATTATATATGCTGAATGTTTACATACCACCTCGTATATCCCGCTTCACTGTCACTATCTCACTTACAGCCAACCAAATCATACCCCACAGCACTGCCACAATCACAGCCTTCACCATAACCTCACTGGTACTGTCCACATTCATTCCATTAATTCGTCCTACCACCATATATCGGTTCAAATCAAAATTCTCTTTATCTATCATATGATTGATTGTGTTGGTAAATAAATAACCTATCCCGCAGGCATCTATCAATCCTAGTACAATTCCCATGGCATTGCTGCGCATCAAAATGGTAATACATGAAATAAACAAACCAAACGCACACATAAGCAAATACATCACCGCCAAAAACACAGTCACATCTCGATTCCATCCAAGCTTTACATCTTTGTAAGCAAGCTTAACACCAATACCACATGCCAGCATATATACCCCCATCAGAATAAAATTATACAGACAAATCGCCGCCGCCTTTGCCTCCACCAATATTCCTCTTCGCTTTGCCTGACTGGCTATATTTTTAATATAGCCGCTGCTCTCCTCACTATTCACAAAAAGCACCACAAAGATAGTAAAAAAAATCAACAGCAAACCGCTTTTTAAATCTGCAGTTACATATTCCATTACCGCAGGCTGAGTCTCCACACTTGCCACAGGTGCGTCTACCATAATTCCAAAATTCATTTCCTCAGAGTTGCTCTTCTCAAGGTCAGCCGACTTCTGTTCTAACTCTGCTAACTCCTCCCCGTGCTCCTTATAGTAATCAGATTCATACTTTCCCATATAGATTGAAAAACATGCCATGGCCACAGCCGCCAGCAAAATAATTAAGCTGCTCTTGCTGTGTATCATTTTATAGATGTACATTTTAATTGCATTCATGATAATTTCCTCCCTTTCCAAAAGATATTATTCTTCCTCTTTCGTCAAATCTAAAAAATAATTTTCCAGTTCCTCTGTCTTTATGGTGAATTCCTCCACAAGACATCCTCCCATCACAAGCTCCCTGTTCAACCTTGCGGGCTGATCCAGCCATTCATAAACATAAATTGTCCTCTTATCTACCGCCTTGTAATGGGTTATGCCAATTTTATCCAAAGAGACACAAACATGGCCGCTGTCATGTGTTTTAATCTGGATATAATCACTGCACTTCTCCTCAAGCTCCTCCTTAGATAACTCCTGAATAAGCTTACCCTGATGAACAATTCCATAGCGGTCTGCTATTTTAGATACCTCCTCCAAAATATGACTAGAAATCATAATAGTCATATTTTTTTGATTTTTTAACTGAAGGATAATCTGGCGCATTTTGGAAATCCCCTGAGGGTCTAGACCATTTGTCGGCTCATCTAAAATTAAAATATCTGGTTCTCCAACCAATGCCATTGCAATTCCCAGTCTTTGCTTCATACCAAGGGAGAAATTTTTCACCTTTTTCTTTCCCACATCAGATAAACCTACTAACTCCAAAAGTTCTTCTATATAGTTTTGTTTATAAATTCCCATAAACGTACATTTACACTTTAGATTTTCATAAGCTGTCATCCCCGGATATAATCCCGGCGCCTCAATCAGACAACCAATTCTTCCCATATAAATCTTTGCCTGCTCTCCTGTATGACCAAACATACTGATTTCACCCTGTGTTGGAGCACTAAGACCGCAAAGAATTTTCATACAAGTTGTTTTACCTGCCCCGTTTCTGCCAATAAATCCATATATTTCACCTTTTTTAATGTGAAGATTCACATGGTCTAAAGCAAAATTTGCTCCATATTGCTTGCAAAGCTGATTTGTACAAATCGCATATTCCATAATCTGTCCCTTCTTTCTTTTTAAATAAATCTTTTTATGTAAGATTTTTTCAATCTCTTCATCTTTTGTTTCATGTTGATTGTTTTTTCTCTGGATTCTATTATAAGGGATAAATACAAAGAAACAGAAAAGAAAAGTTTAAGAAATGTTAAAGATATATTATAATGAGGATACAAAAGTTAAAAAATGAAACGGAGGTTACATATGAAGGAATATTTAATGGCATTAGACCAGGGAACTACTAGCTCCCGCTGTATTATTTTCAGCAGAGACGGAAGAATTATATCCTCAGCCCAGAAGGAATTTACTCAGTATTTCCCTCAATCGGGCTGGGTGGAGCATGACGCCAACGAAATCTGGGCATCTCAGCGGGGCGTTATGGCGGAGGCTATGGCAAAAATCTCCATTGAGGCGGAAGAGATTAGCGCTTTGGGCATCACAAACCAGCGGGAAACCACCATTGTGTGGGACAAAAAAACAGGGGAACCTATATGTCCTGCCATTGTATGGCAATGCCGGAGAACTGCCGATTATGTAGAAAGCTTAAAGTCAGAAGGCTTTGACAAGATTATTCGCCAAAAGACCGGCTTAATCGCTGACCCCTATTTCAGTGCCACAAAGCTAAAATGGATTCTAGACAACATAAAGGGCGCTAAAACCCGAGCAAAAAACGGTGAGCTTCTCTTTGGAACAGTGGACACTTGGCTGATTTACAAGCTTACAAAAGGTGAGGTTTTCGCCACCGATGTCACCAATGCCGCCAGAACCATGCTTTTTAATATACATAATTTATGTTGGGATAAAGAACTGTTAGACAAATTTGACATTCCTGCCTGTATGCTGCCTGAAGTAAAATCCTCCAGTGAAATATATGGAATGTGTCATCCTTCCATTCTCGGGGGAGAAGTACCTATCACCGGAGTAGCGGGAGATCAGCAGGCTGCCCTTTTTGGACAGTGCTGTTTTGAGGCGGGCATGAGCAAAAACACATACGGAACCGGCTGTTTTTTGCTGATGAATACAGGAGAGAGAGCCGTCACCTCCAAAAATGGACTGCTCACTACTATCGCCATAGGACGAGGGGGAAAAGTCCAGTACGCTCTAGAGGGCAGTGTCTTTATGGCAGGCGCCGCCATCAAATGGCTTCGGGATGAACTGAAGCTGATTGAACATGCAGAGGATACCCAAAGTCTTGCCATGTCTGTTCCCGACAGCAATGGGGTTTATGTAGTGCCTGCCTTTACCGGACTAGGAGCGCCATACTGGGATGCCTATGCCAGAGGAGCTGTATTTGGCCTGTCGAGAGGTACAACCCGGGCCCATTTCGTTCGCGCCACCCTGGAATCTCTAGCCTACCAGTCATTGGATGTGATACGAGCTATGGAGGAAGATTCCGGTATACCGGTCAGCTCACTGCGGGTGGACGGCGGCGCCAGCGCCAACGATTTTCTCCTGCAATTTCAGGCAGACATATTAGGGGGGGAGATTATTCGCCCTAAGATTTCCGAAACCACCGCCCTAGGCGCTGCTTACCTTGCCGGCCTGGCTGTTGGATATTATAAAGATGTCTCACAAATCCAAACAAACTGGCAGATAGACCATTGCTTTTTCCCAGAGCTTGCAAAAGGTAAGTGCCGCCGACTCTATGAAGGCTGGAAGAACAGCGTTGGCAGAATTCTCACACGTTAACAGCATGATTTATCATCTTAAGCTATTTCCTCCACACCAGACTTTCTTTTCAAGCCCACTTGCATAATAATTGCAAGAACCATGACAACAGCCTCTGTCATCGGCATAGTAAGCCAGATTCCTGTCAGTCCCAGCAGACTTGACAGAAGAAATGCCAGTGGTATAACAAAAACAATGCCTCGAAGCATAGTGATAACAAAAGCAAACTGTGGTCTTGCCATTGCGCTGAAAAAAGCGGCAGTAATAATATTAATTCCGCCAAACAGAAAAGAGGCAAAATAAATTTCCATGCCCCTTTTGGCAATTTCTGCCAGAAGGGGAGACTTTTCTTTATTGAACACCGCTATAATCGGATTGGATGCCAAAAATAAAATTACATAAGAAAACACTGCAAAACAGACAGCGGTAATCATGGCATAGCGCAGCACCTGAAATGACGCTCTCTTATCACCTTTTCCATAGCTGTGGCTTACAAGAGGCTGCATTCCCTGGGAAATACCAGTATAAATAGCATTTAACACCATAGCTATATTGGCCACCACCCCATACGCTGCCACTCCTATATTTCCCTGTATATTCAAAATCAACAGGTTAAACACAAGCATGACAATACCGGAGGATATCTCCACAAGCAAGGATGTACTGCCCAGAGCACAGACATCCTTCCATGGCTTTAATCTTGGTTTTAACAGACTAAAATGAAAGTGGTTCTTTTTTCGAAATATATGGACAGACAAAATGCAAATGCTCACAATAGGGGAAGCTGCCGTTGCCATGGCGGCACCTTGTATTCCTAAATGCAGTGGAAAAACTAAAATATAATCAAATACAATATTAAAAAAACTTCCTGCCAGCATTGCCGTCATAGAAAGGGCCGGGGAACCGTCATTTCTCACAAAGCAATTCAGCAGATTATTGCACATGAAAAATGGTGTAAATACCATCAATATTCTAAGATAATCTGTGGTCATTTTCTTTGTTGCACTGTCAGCACCCAGCCACAAAGCAATGCTTGGCGCAAAAAACACAGCGCCCACAACAAACAGCACTGAGAGAATGCAGAGCAGATAAAAGGTATGCGCAAATATCTCCCTGCGTTCCTGCTTCTCTCCTTTTCCTCCTGCAATGGCAAAGCGGGTAGCCCCTCCCATACCAAGCATCAGCCCCAATCCGTTTATTAAATTAAATACAGGAATGGCCAAGTTGAGAGCTGTCAAACCATCTGCGCCCACTCCCTGGGCAATAAAAAAGGTATCTGCCAATATATAGCAGGAGATGCCTACCATCCCCAGAACATTGGCAGATACATATCGAAAATATTGTTTTATCATCTTTGTTCTATATCCTTTCCCTTAAAGCTGTCACACTAAGTGGTTTGATGACAAACCATTTTCTTACCATGGCAGCCCTTTCCCTCTGCTAACCTCTTGCCGTCCGCTCCATAGCCTCATCTATTTCTAATGGCTGATTGAAAATATGAATATCCGCAATAGCACCCTCAAAGCTCTTTGTAAATATATCACCGCCAAATACCATTTGTCTTATCTCTCCAATATCAAAGCAATCATCCTTTATTCCATTTGGCTTTCCGTCCACATAATGGGCAATCATTCGCAAATTTTTCTGGTAAATCAGTACCACATGATGCCAGCTGCCTCTTTCCATAGCACTCTCCCAAATGGTATCCCGCCATTCTGTTTCCCTTCGGTTATCTTTCAGTCGATACATACTCTTGCCGTCTGCTGTCATTGGAATTTCCGCCATAAACCCATGTTCTGCACTAACATAGAAAGAACTCACCCACGGTCTTGGATTGTCATCCTTTATCCAATAAGACACCGTATAGCCAGACATCTGCTCTGGCAGTTTAGGAACAATCAATGTATTCTCCCCAATATCACCGCCTTTCAGCTTCACTCCCTGACTTCCCTCCCACGGTCCCTCCTCATACTCCAGCTGTTCCCCCTGAAATATCATCTCAAGCTCCTTTGTACCTTCCTTCAAAGTACCATCCAAGGAAAAATAAAATGTTTCCAAAGGTATTCTTTTATTAACTAGTTTTTCTCCCCAAGAGCTTCTATGCTGCCACTCTGGATTCTCTTTTTGTTTTTCCCTCACCTTAACATACATTTTCCTTACCGCTTCAAAGGAAAGAGCCTGATCAAAAATACTCAAATCTGACACACATCCCTCAAAACCTTTGGCATAGATATCTCCCCCAAGCATAATATTTCTAGGGCTCACTAAATTAAATACATCATTCATCAGCCCTGTTCTCTCACCATTTATGTATACACTAGACACATGGTCTGCACTGTTGTAGCAGGCTGTCACCATCACCCACTCACCTGATGTTATCATTTGATTTCCCACATCATACCATCCATCATGGTCCCCTGAATCTTTAATTCTAAAATTCAGCTTCATATCCCAGCCTCTTGGCATAATACTGCAAAAACCATTTTCATAGCCCACATAATATGCTCCAGTCCAAAGTCTGGCATACTCCTCCTTTATCCAAAGGTTAATGGAAAAGCTGTCATTTTTCAAGAGCGCCACCGGCAGTTCCACACTGTCATGCATTGGCTCGCCGCCGCCGAAATGCAGCCCCCACATCCCTTTGGCTGGTCCATCACAGAACGTAATATTATCACCTAACACAAGTCCCTCATAGGTACCTGTGTCATCTTTCAAATCCCCGTTAAATCCAAAATGTACTTCATTAATTTCCGTCTCCAAATGCGCCTCCAAATAGGTATGATACTCCTCCTGGGGCAACGGTCTTGCATACAGAAACCCCTGAAACATATCACAGCCAAGAAGACTTAAAAATCTACTCTGTTCCTCCGTCTCTACCCCCTCGCACACTACATCCATATGTAATTTTTTTGCCATCTCAATCACACAAGATAAAATCGTTTTCTCATTTTCATCTAAATGTTCATTCTTTAGAAATACCTTATCTACCTTGAGGGTATCAATTGGTAAGTCTGTCAGCAAATTCAAGGAAGAATATCCCGAGCCAAAATCATCCATAGATATTCTTCCCCCCTTTTCCCGAAATTCCTTCACTACAGACACAATTTTATCAATATTTTGCACGTACATACTCTCCGTCAATTCAAATTCCGTAAATTGGGGAAGCACATGATATTTTTTAAATAATTCCTTTACATAAGAGTAAATTCTCCCATCCTCTAGATGTGCTCTTGATACATTCATGGAAACCGGAACAATGGGCTTTCCTGCCCTCACTCTGTCCTGCAACGTTTTAAACACTTGCTCATATACAAAAAAATCCAACTCAACAATACTTCCATTTTCTTCAAGAGCCGGAATAAACATATCCGGATAAATAAAAGAGCCATCCGGCTTCTGCCAGCGAACCAGCGCCTCCGCACCTACTACCCTGGTAGAGCCGGCTTCAATCTTAGGCTGATAGAATACTTTAATCTCACCATTGCTCAGTGCTCTGTTGAGTGAGCGCCTAACACTGTATTTTTGATATTCAGATTTTAAAAAATTTATCACACCCATACGCACACTATACCTCCATATTACTCTATTGTTGATAGTGGTGCCTGCTCAAGCAAGCATGCTTCTCATTTATCATTAATAATAAGTATATCATTTTTTTATAGATAAATAAATCCTATTTTATGATAAGAATACCTGGCCCACTGCAAATCTTAATTTGTACCAGCGCATACATCCACCAGCTCCATCAATTCCCTCTCACTTTCTATCTCCCCTAAAATCGGATGCTTATCCGCCATCTTTTCAAATGCTTTTTTATATTTTCCCCCCTGCTCCTCACTGCCTGAAAGCAGCTTTGCATAGGCATATTGAAATCGTATTACACAGGGCTCATTGGCGGCTATTTTCAGCAATTTTTGAAACTCTGCTTTTTCATATTCCTGCCGAATCTCTCCCCCGTCAGTCTCCCTTTTTTCACTGAAAGTGTTTTCTGAAAGTTGAGAAGCCTCCTCCTTTGCTCCTGCCGCCAGCTCCAGCAATTTACAAAAAAGCCAGTCTACCTTTACTATAAACTCTACCACTGGTACCAGCCCATTTCCTTGTTCCAGCAGCTGCTCCGCCATTTCCTTTGCTCTGGAAAAATTTTTGGCATCTATCTCCCTGCTGACACACATAGCGCCAATAGTAGCATTTAAGCTATTTTGCATCTGTGCCTCCTGGGGCATTTCAAACCACTTTGAGGGCAAATCCTTCAATCGGACTCCCTGTGTAATTTGTTCATTTATTTTAAGCTGCAGCCAGCAGGCATATTTTGCTTCTTTATTTTTTCTCATATCCCAGGCATTATAACCGTCATTGTTCACTGCACCTGTATGCATAGGCACTGCATTCATCACAGCATAACCAATGCCGATTACTCCCATACACATAAAGAAAATTCCTAGATAATCATGCCCCAACTGTATTGCTCTTTCCCTGCAAGGCAAAAACACAAGAGCACTTGCCAGGTTCATAATACTTCCGCCAAGATGATACAATACTGTAGGCTGACAATCTAAAGGCTTATCCGGAGGAACCATAAGACACTGCCCCGCAGTTCCCATTAGTGAATATTTCTTCCATTGCAGCTTTCCGTTGATTTTTACAAGCATTATGTTGCCGATTCGAAAGGAGGAAAAATGATACCCTGTGAGTAATCCGAAAAGCAAATGTCCGCTTTCATGTATAATAATCTGCAAAAACATGGCAATATACACAAAAACCAGAACAGCACTAATAATCAAGAGAACGACTCCAATCCCTCCTGACTTTTCTTTTATCAGCTCATCCACGCCCCACACTCCAAAAAAGCCGCAGAAACCTCCCATTACCAGGCACATTATCATCATAATTACATTGCCCTTTTTTAATCTGTTTCCCTTTTCTTTTTCGTCACAATTCGAATGCTTCTTTTTATGCTTCTTTTTTATTTCTTCCATTGGTATCCTCCACTTTAAACTATTAAAATAAAAAAACTCTTTTTTCATTGTTCATTCATCTCATGGCTTTCAATAACAATATAACTTTTTATATGGGCTTGCACATTCCATATGTTATATGTTATCATTTATGAATGTTTCAATAAAAATGATAAAGAATGATAAGAAAGAAGGTAAACATTTATGCCATTTATTGATTCTAAAGTAACTATATCCCTTGCCCCAGAGCAAAAAGACGAGCTTAAAATACAATTAGGCAGAGCCATCTCCCTCCTAGGTAAACCTGAGAGCTTTTTGATGATTGGCTTTGATGATAATTACGACTTATATATGGGCGGTACAAAGCTAGATATGGGAGCCTATATAGCTGTCAGTATGTTTGGAAATTCTTCTTCCTCCGCATACGAAAATATGACGGCAGAGCTGTGCCGAATATTCGAGGATGTGCTGAATATTCCTCCTAAAAATATTTATATTACCTATTCTCCTATTGAACATTGGGGATGGAGCGGACATAATCTATAATGCCATTGTCCAATCCTTATCCTGTTTTGATTCCTGCCTATAAATGTATTTCTCTTGGCTCATTGTTCAAAGAATTACATCTGTAGGCAGGAACCAGGGAGACCAGCTTCCAGCTTCATTCTTATACAAATATCCTTATACGTCTTAAGCTATTATAGAGTCTTTTATATAAACCGTCAATGAATTTACAAATTTGTCGGTTGCGAAATATATTGACATCTGATATATTTACATTGCAGAAGATATTCGTTAAATACGACAAAATATATAAAAAAGAGTGAGGTATTGTTATGTCACATACAAATGAATCTGCTGAAAATTATCTGGAAACTATTTTAATATTGAGCAAAAAACTTCCTGTTGTCCGTGGCGTTGATATTTCAAATGAATTAGGCTTCAAGAAATCAAGTGTGAGTATTGCCATGAAAAATCTTCGCCAAAAGCAGCATATTACTGTCACCGATGCCGGATATATCTATTTAACAGAATCCGGTTTAGAGATTGCAGAAATGATTTATGAGAGACACCAGTTTCTATCCTCCTGGCTTATGCGCTTAGGAGTTGATGAAAAAATTGCTACGGAGGATGCCTGCAGAATTGAACATGTCATCAGCAAGGAAAGCTTTGAAGCAATAAAAAAATATGTGAAATAAACAAACAGCAGTCTTTTTGTTTATTTCACTGTAAATCTCCACAATATATCCCTGTATTCTTCCGTTGCGTAGTCAATGCCAATTCTCTTTCCGCAAGTATATTCCGGCTGATATCCATCATCCTCAATCCACAGCTCATGGCTGTCACAGAGATTGATTCCATTCAAAGACCTATCAATGGATAATGCCTTTGTCAATTTTCCCGGACCATTGTATCCCTCCACACCTCGTATCAGCACTGCCTCGGGAAAGTCCTTCTCTCCCGTCACCACATTAAACAAATTGTGTATCCCATAACATAAATACACATAGGATGTGCCCCCCTTCTCATAAAGCACCTTTGTGCGCTCCGTTTTTCCCTTGTGGGCATGACAGGCCGTATCCTCCTCACTGTAATAACACTCTGTCTCAGTAATTCTATAGGATATTATTTTAGTATCTATCTTCCTACATAATAACTTTCCCAACAATTTCGGCGCAGCCTCCGGTGCATGGAGCTGATAAAAGTCCTCCTGCAGTCGTTCTGATTTCATTCTTTTTTTCCTCCTTTTCTATCATAATTCCTAACATGCAGTAACCCACAACCAAAAATATAACAAGCTTTAAACAAAAGTGATAGCCGAAACCTGTTCTTTGATATATAATACAAGTAGCTTTTACAGCTATATCACTGCAAATCACACAAAATCTCCTGTAGTGGGCACACTGCTCTACAGGAAAGTATAAACGGAGAATCGAAAATGATACCTATATTATATGATGACAAACATATTATTGTATGCCAAAAACCTGTTGGTCTTCTTTCACAGATTGACAAAAGCAATGAAACCTGTGTTCAGCATGAATTAAACCATATGTACCCGAACCAAATAATTTATGTGGTACATCGTCTCGACCGTGATGTAGGAGGGGTGATGGTATATGCCAAAACAAAACTGGCTGCCGCTGCACTGTCCGCCGCCATCTCCTCCCATGACATCATAAAGGAATATTATGCTGTGGTAGACGGGGCTTTACCTGAAGAACAAGGTACCTTGAAAGATTTTTTATTTCGGGATAAATATAGAAACAAATCATATGTGGTTTCCCACATGCGCCGAGGGGTGAAGGAGGCCGTTTTAGATTATCAAGTATTGCAAACTGCCCATACTTTCTCCCTTGTAAAAATTCAGCTTCAAACCGGACGCACCCACCAAATCCGCGTTCAATTTGCCTCCCGAAGGCTGCCGCTGCTAGGGGATACACGGTACGGAAGTAAACATAAAAATTGTCACATTGCACTGTGGGCTGGCCATATTCAATTCCCCCATCCCATAACCAAAGAGCGGTTGGATTTTACCTGTCCGCCCCCTAGTTCTTATCCTTGGACATTATTTGAATCATGTTTTATTTAAAATACTATTTTAGTTCTTTTGGTTTCGAATATTTTGCAATATTTTGTCATACTGTGTATACATTTTCTGTGTTTCATTTTCCAGAAGATAATAGTGGGAAATATAGGGAACCAACAATACCATCACTAGAAATACCAAGCCCAGCATTCCCCATGAAAAGTTATACAAAAGCATTGCCATACTGATAATTTCCAGTATGGCAAAGGTAACCGTGACAATTAAGTGTATCAATCTTTCATGCTGGAAGAAGGCCACCTGCACTAAATGTTCATCCAGCACCTCCTCCCAATCTATTTCTTCTCCATTCTGCAAAAGCAATTGGTCAATTCGGTTTCTATATGATAAAATTCTGTTTTTCATTTATTTTATATATTCCTCTATCACTTTCTCGCCGGCCTGGGTGTCTTTTGATATAAGAAGTATCACATAGGCATCCTTTACTATTATTTCAGCCTTGTCTACCGTTGCCGACTGTTCAGGTTTATAGGCGTCATACATAGTTTTTCGTGAGTGTACATGCTCCTCTAATGAGCTTTTGCAAGCTTCACTGTCCCCTTTATCTTTGAGCAAAATCACAGCAAGTTCCTCCGCTGTTCCATTGGCGGCATAGTCAAAACAATACTCTTCTATTTTACTGTAATCTAAGCTAGAAAGATACGCAAAATAATCTTTTCCCTGCTCCATTCCACTTTCCGCCCTTGTCATCTCCGGCAGCGTGGCATCCTTTTCCTTTATTTTATCTGCCAGTTCCGTCAGGCTAATACTGCAGGAGACTTGCGCCTCCTTCTCTCTGCTTTCCTTACTTTTACAGCCGCTCAACAGACAAATCAAAAAAATCAACAACAGAAGAACCGCCTGTGTTCTCATTTTATTGCCTCTTTTACAAGTCATTTCTTCACCTTCCCATCCCTATGTAACTCCTTTATTCTTTTGGCTGTGCATCCTCTGCAAAATCACCCTCTCCAAAATTCACAGAAGCACCAAATACCTTGTCTACCTTTTCTATCATTTTATCGTATTCCTTCGGGTCTACATTTCGATTTCCCAATTCATTATCACTGAAATAATTAAGATATAAGGCAAATACACTTTTTTCTTCTGAGATTGGTACAAAGCTGTAATCCAAGCTGCTGTCTTCTCCTAATCTCTCCTGAATTGCCAAAACAATTGCAGTTAAAAAGTCTTCGTTGATTTCTTTCTCAAAATCCACAAAAGCACATGTATCTTTTTTGTCTATCATCTGCTTAATTTTTTCTATAACTGCCATCTCATTTTTTATATTTTCTTTTTTCTGGTTGGCAGCTAAGTAGGTAAATCCCTTAGCGGCAGGATAGTCTTCACGAGCCCAATCATGTCCGTTTCTCTCAGCCAGAACATCTGTCATATTAAAATTGCGGTAACTGCCAGAGCTGCCATCTTCATTATTATCAAATGTTAAATCCACATGATACCAATCTTCATCCAGTTTTACCAAATCCCATGAATGGGATAATTCTTTGTCATGTACTACTTTACATGGAATATCCAGCATTTCCATAAACAGGCGAAAGGTTGTGGCATATCCAACACATACCGCTTTTTTATTTTTCAATACCCCATATGGCCTGTCACAAAATTCTCCTGCTGTTGGAATGGCGCTCATAGAACCATCATCAAATTTAACATTTGTGCACATCCACTGGTAAATGGCCTCCTCCTGTTGATAGGGAGTCATCTCAGGCTTTATGATACTCTCAAGAGTCTCCTTTGCCATCTGCAAAGTTTCCTTATCCTGTTCCTGAAGACTGTCTGTATTTCCTGATTTATAGGCATCAGAGATAAGGGAAGTATCCAATATATGATAGTGCTCACCGATAGTCAGCTCGCTTTCATCTGCAGGCTTCTCCTGAGATTTTTCCTCCTGCCCCGCTTCAACCTTCTTCATCTGTTCCTGCAGCTTAGACATCTGTGAGTACATCTTTTGATTGATAGAAATGGTATAAGCGCTGCAGCCAACCAAAGCCAAGAGACACACTCCCCCAATCCCACCTGCAATCATTTGTTTTTTCATACTCAATTTCCTTTCTGTTTATCTCAATATATACTATATTTAATTGATATATTAAAATTATACATGTTGATTCTCTGTTAAAGTGGATGAAAAATTTATGCGCCGCACCGGTTTAACAATTCCTCCCACCTTCTATCCACCTCGTCCTGAAACTGCACTAGTAAATCTTCATTTCCTTTTTTGAACAAATGGCGAAATCTTCCTTGAGGCTTTAAAAAGTCTTCAATAGGAAGTTTATTTTTAGGCTTATAGTTTAGAGTCCACTTTCCGTCCTCCACCTCAAACAAAGGCCAGTAACATGTCTCTACACTTAATTTACAGATTTCCATCAAATCCTCCGTATTATATTTCCAACCTCTCGGACACGGGGCCAATATATTTAAGAAAGCAGCACCTTGTGTGTAGATAGCCTTTTCTGATTTAATATGCAAATCTCGAAAATTCTGGACAAAAGTTGTCTGAGCCACATAAGGTACATGATGAGCCGCAATGATTTCCGCTAAATCCTTTCTATTTTGCAGTTTTCCATTACTCTCCTCTCCAACTGGAGTAGTTGTGGTATCTGCGTACATTGGAGTAGCGGAGGAGCGCTGCACTCCTGTATTCATGTAGGCGCCATTGTCATAACATACATAAACCAAATCATGATTTCTCTCCATGGCGCCGGACAATGACTGCAGTCCGATATCATAGGTACCCCCGTCGCCTCCAAAAGTAATAAATTTATAATTTTCCTTTACCTTTCCCCGCTTTTTCAGAGCTTTATATGCGCCCTCAACACCGGATAAGGTTGCCCCTGCGTTTTCAAAGGCATTGTGAATATAACTGTCCTCCCAGGATGTGTAGGGATACATAAAGGTGGATACCTCCAGACAGCCAGTTGCATTTCCAATTACTGCTTTATCACCTTCATGCAAACCCCGCAGTACGTTTCTCACGGCAATGGTTCCGCCGCAGCCGGCACACATTCTGTGTCCTGGTGCCAAACGCTCAGGTTTGCTCATGGTTTCTTTAAAATTATAACTCATGCTGTTCCTCCATTCTCACCCATTACTAGTGAATCCCTGCTCCAAATTCTTTATCACGAACTCCCATATAACGCACGATACTTCCCTGGTCTCCCGTCTCTATTATATGAAACAATGCATTATACACTTCTTCCATATCCTCCACCCGCACATCACGTCCTCCAAGACCATATACGATATTGATGGCATGGGCACTTGCTTTACCTAGATATAGAGCAGACATCACCTCTGCTCCCAAAGGACCGCCCTGATTGCTAAAGCTATCTGCTCTGTCCATCACCGCGATAGCCTTTACATGGGACAGAGCCTCCGCTATCTCCTGGGCCGGAAAGGGACGAAACACTCTAATCTTCAACAGACCAACCTTTTTTCCCTCATCCCGAAGCCGGTCAACAGCATCTTTTGCGGTTCCTGCCGCAGAGCCAATTATTACCACTGCCGCCTGGGCGTCTTCTAATCTGTATGCCTCAAAGAAACCATAGCTCCTTCCTGAGAGCTCTCCATATTCTTTTCCTACGGAAAGAATCACGTCCTTAGCTCTCTTCATTGCCTCCGCCTGATTTCTCTTTGCCTCAAAATAATAATCTGTAACAGAATATGGTCCAACCGCCATGGGACAATCCTTGTTTAAAAGATAGGTATCCGGCTCATAAAGTCCCACAAACTTTTTCACCTTCTCATCCTCTAACAGCTCCATATTCTCCACCGCATGACTTGTAATAAATCCATCCTGACATATCATAACCGGAAGCATCACATCCTTGTGCTCACTGATGCGATATGCCTGCACCATATTGTCATATGCCTCCTGATTATTTTCCGCATAAATTTGTATCCATCCGGAATCCCTGGCTCCCATACTGTCCGAGTGGTCACAGTTAATATTAATCGGACCGGACAAGGCTCTGTTTACCAGCGCCAGCACTAAGGGAAGCCTGTTAGATGCCGCCACATACAATTCCTCCCACATTAACGCCATACCGCAGGAGGAGGTTGCCGTCAAACTTCTAGCTCCCGCCGCAGACGCTCCGATTGCTGCAGACATGGAGCTGTGTTCACTTTCCACTGGTATAAATTCCGTGTCCACCTCCCCGTCCGCCACATACTGGGCAAAATACTGGGGAATCTCTGTGGAGGGTGTAATAGGAAATGCCGGAAATACATCCGGATTAATTTGGCGAAGGGCGATTGCCACCGCCTCATTGCCGGATAAACGCTCTCTGATTGCCATACTACTCTTCTCCTTTCCAGCCGATTGCCCCAAAAGGGCACGCCTTTACACATATTCCACATCCCTTGCAGTGTTCCAAATCAAATTCCTCCCGCTTGCCGTCCTTTACCGGAATGCAGCTGTCAGGGCAAACCGGCGTACACAACAGGCATTGTGTACATTTTTCCTCTATAAACACAGGCTTCTCTGTAGACCATTTTCCAGTCTCAAATTCTTTAGAGGTACCGCCGGCACTGATAATCATTCCATCGGTCAAATCCTGCCAGGGCGCCCTCAAGCCTAACTTACTCATATCTACTGCCATACATAATCTCTCCTTACACTTACTTTTCTTATATTTCTATAGGTAATTGCGAAACTCTTTCAAAAAAGTTCAGAATTGTGCAAAATTTACTTTACTTCCTTTAAGGCACGCTCAAGAGCCGCCATATTTCCCTCTATCACCTCAGGCTTATGGGCGAATTTATGGGTAAAGGACTTGCGCATTTCCTTTAGGAAAAATTCTTCCTCTATGGCTCCAGTAATTTTCACAATTCCTGCCAGCATAGGAGAATTTGGGAAATATTTACCTAAGGTTTCCACGGAAATTTTCCTGGCATCAATGGTATGTACCTGACCTTTATATCCCTTTAACAGTGGAATAATTTCTTCCTTTGGACGAACAGTGTTAATCAAAATGCCTCCATCCTCGCGAAGACCATTTGTCACATCCACTGATTCTAGCAGCGATTCATCTACCACCACCACATACTGGGGTTCATAAATATTAGAATGCACCCGAATTGGCTTATCACAGATTCGATTGTAAGCTGTAATAGGCGCTCCCATACGCTCCGGTCCGTATTCTGGAAATCCCTGCACATACTTGCCGGTCTCAAATGCCACATCCGCTAAAAGCAGCGCCGCTGTCTTGGCGCCCTGACCGCCTCTGCCATGCCATCTGATTTCTATTGTTTCACTCATCTTGATGATTCCTTTCTCACTTTTTCATAATAACTAATTTTCTATTATTTTTCAGGTAATCCTGACAGAATGCCCAATATATATATAATGACACTCCGACTTTTTATTATAATCAATTTAAGGTTTTTTTTCAAGATTTTTGTAGAATTCAAAAAGCAATTCAAAAAGACTTTAAAATGAACTGTTTTGATTTGCTCATTTCAAAGTCTTTTCTCTTATTCTACCTGATATTCTACCTGATTTACCTTGATGCCAATTGTTACGATTATGTAGTAAATAGTAAATATTACTTCTTGGAATATTTGACCTTTATTGTAAACTTTTCCCTTTCATCTCCAGTCACTTTCAGGAAAAAGACTCTGTCTCCACCCAGCTTTCCTTTCATTTTAAAAGCTTTGTTTCCTTTCCCATTACTTGCCTCGTGGACAGTCTGTACTCCATCATCATCAAAAAACACTAAATCTGCATGTATTTTACCCTTAATCTTAGAAGAGGTAAAGGTGTATACTCCTGATTTTTTGGTCTTAAATTTCATATACTGATTGCAAACAGCTGTCTTTTTCTTTCCTATTTTCAGGACAACCCTTTTTTCTTTCTTGACCTTTACTTTAATTGTCCTGCTCTTATTTGCCTTAAAACTTTTCTTGTAATGATAACTGTATTTTTTGTCCGGATTATCAAGAGCAGCTCTGTTCCAGCTATATTTTCCTTTTTTTAAATATTGCACTTGTTTAAAGTTATAATTGCCCTTCAGCGTAATTTTATAGCGGGGAAATTTCAGTTGACATACCTTATCCTTCTTTCCCACTTTAAAGTTTTTTATTGTAACTTCTTCTTCATGTTCATGCCAAGTGTCATCCACACAAACGCTTCCACTGCACACAACTTTGTATTTCTGTGAAGGCGCTACATAGGCTACAAACTTTCCATTCTTTTTGTTATACTCATAGGCAGAAAACTGATTTTTTTCATATCCTAAAGAATGGGATACCATAAAAAATTCCAAATGATTGCTGATAAACGGTTTTCCATCTGCTGTAAGACACTTGCCTGTCAGCTTCACTGCCTGTTCTGCCCGAAAGGTAAAACTTTCCTCTGTCTTCTTCTGCTTATCCTTTTTATCTGTCACTCTATATGGAATCGTGTGGGAACCTGCTGCTATATCATCTGATAGATTTATTCTAAAAACAGTATTTACTTCATTGGTAACAAACACTTTTGCTGTCATATCATCTGATATAGGTATTTTATACATTCCAAACTCATCTTCATGATATAAGTCCTTGCCCCCTCCCTCATTTAAAATAAAATCCTTTGATATCATCTTCTCCACAGGAGTCAAAAAATCCAGTTGGTATTCTCCGCTTCCTCCTATTACTTTGATGTCAATACTTTCATATTCTTCCTTGTCCCCTGACAATACGATCCCATATTCCTCCACCCAGGTAACTATTCTTTCCTTGCTTCCTATATAAAAGCAGACGGGAATGGTATATTCTTTTCCTTTTTTATCCTTTGCTTTCACTTGAATCTGTGCACCATCCAAAGTTTCTTCTATCTTTCCCTCTATGACATATAATCGGTCATCACCTTTAACTGTGTGGGCTTTCAAACCTTTAGGCAGCTTTCCTGACACTTGAAAACTGCAGGAACCTTTCGCTTCAAGTGGTAAATGAATATTATGCTCTACTCTTTCCCCCTTCAATCCTACAATATACTCCGTTGAAAGATCCTCTGCTGCTGCAGCACTTACCGTAATAGCACATTTTGTCAATACACAAAAGAAAAATGTAACTATAACAATAGACAATAACTTTCGCTTTTGTGATTTGGATAGGTTTTGTAAAATAAATAGTTTAGGGTTTTGTGAATCATTTTGAATAAAATTTTCTTCTTTTTTCATTTGCCTTCCTCCCTGTATAATAAGTTTGTAATCAAGAAAAAGTACATATGAAATAGTTAATGTGCTACTCATGGCTGTTTTTATTGAAATAAAAACTACATTTCTTTGATGATTACCTCAATACAGTTTATTTCTTCTTGCGATAATCCGAATTGCTTATAAAGTTTTTCATCTGTCCATTCTTCGTTGAAATCAACAATAGGCACAAAACGATATGTCTTACTAGTTCCATGCTGACTAATTTTAGCTAAGCTAAGTAAAAAACGAGCAAATTTTGTTCTCATGTAACCGGATAGATTTTTGGCCATATTTTCGGTTAATCCTAGTGTATGTCCAACTGAGAGAAATGTTTCAGTACAACATGAACCAGGTTCCCCAATAAATGTATTTTGGTTGTCATCATTTAACTCGGTACCAATGTTATTTGCATATGGCATATATACTTTCCATGTATCGACCCATTTAACATTTGAACAAACAGAAGCTCGCTCAATAAATCCTCTTGCTTTTGCTTTTCCATAACAAACAACTGGATCACTTAATCCTTTTTCTGAATTATGAAATCCTGAGGTTTTAACAAAATTTCCCTCTAATCCAAAAGGCTTTCTTGGAGAGATAATATCCGATAATGGTTTAATGGAGCCATCTTCAGGCATTACTTTATCAAGAATACTAATTGCTTTGCTATTACGAATAAAAATATCAAGGTCTCTTGTAATAAGCAATCTTGAATCCACATATAGGTTCCCATTTTCTTCATGTGTTACAATTTTTACCTTATCTGAGTTTACTGTATTATTATATTTATCATCCCATAATAAATAACAAATACCACCTCTGTTATTTGTATCCGGGAAAATATCCTCAGGATGTATACAGTCATGTAATTCTCTGATTTTGATATCGTGTAACATACTGTGTCTAAAATCATCAAGGCCTTTTCCACCTGCATACCATTTGCTTGGAATTATTAATGTAGAATAATCCGGCGAGCAGGTTTTTGCCATATTCACAAAATACGGATATAAAGGTCTTGCGCTCGCACCTGCACCACCATCATCTTCTTGATATGGTGGATTTCCAACAATTGCATTAAATTTCAATGTTTCAACCTCCTCTGTATCACAGTCTAATGAAATATCTACAAAACATATTTTTTGTGACAATAATTTTCTTATACGGTTGTAATCTATATTTTCGGCATCATCGACAATATTTAATAAATCGTAAGATGTGAACTGCTCTGCAATACATGAAATATCCATTCCTAGAATTGCATATACTTTTCGTGTAAATTCATATGCTACGGAAGAAGTTGGAACTGATAATATCTTATCTTTATAAAGATTTATATCTATTCCAAGAGAAGAACATCTATTAAATATAGCAATAGCAAATTCACCCATCTTACTTGCTATATCTAATATATGACTATCATCTTCTAATAACGATAAAAATGCTTCATCTGGAATTAGCGCTATCATTTCAGTGGCTACTGAAATAGGTGTAGTAATCTCAGATTCAGATAACTTGCCGAACTTGCCCATAGCAGTAATTGCCCTTTCCATAGCAGGAATACTTTCATCATGTGAAAGAACATTTATATTTTGGATCTTATAATCCAAAGCAGTGAGAATAAATGGATACATATGCGAAACCATCAGTTTTAAAATATCTATATCTATATCCAGATTTTTCATGATTCTTTGACTATCCAATTCTGTAGAAATATCTATAATGTCGGCTAATGAGGTTACTTCTTTTTCTGTTAAATACGCAAAAAAGAGTATTCTGGAATAGTACGTTTTAAACTTGTTTCTCAAAATTTGAATCTGGTCTTCAACATCAGTTGTAGATGAAGTATCAGTATCACTTCCACCATCAGAGCCAGTTCCTATTCCATTAGTATCACCGTTGTCATTGCCTTCGTCAGGATTGTCCAATCCAATACCATTACCTTCATGTGCCTCGGTCTTTAATCCGCCTTTTGAACCAAGCTCAGCCTGACGTTCTATTTCCAACTTTATTTCATCTATATCAAATAGATTATCATCTACTGGGATGTCATTTGCTTCATCTTTAACACCACGACTACTTGAATATTCACTAACAACGTCCATAATGTCAGTTGCTGACACTTGCTGAATTTTTCCTTTATTGATAGTGATAATAGGAGATATTGTTAATTCAGATGCCATTCTATCTCTAAGGTGTTGATTTCCAGAGCTGTCAGTGTTTACATTGTAAATTAATGATTTTTGTTCCTGCATTATGAACATTCTATGAGGATCAAAATCTACCAACAATGTTTGTGGCTTCATATTGAATTTTATGACTCTTCCTGTCTCATCCACATAAGATTGAACATATTGATTTTGCAATCTAAATACCGCCTGATCATATTCTTGCGGAGAAGAAGTATCCTTGAGAAAAATCATAGTATCCCATTGCTCGATGGTACTTCCTGTAAGCATTCTGTTAACTGTAAGTGTAATAGTTTTTTGGTCAGATTTTTCGCAGTTTTTAATTTTATCTTTTATAGACTGTACAGTTTTGTATGTTCTACCTCCATCAACACCCGAAATATTTATAATTTCATAATCTCCAAGATTTTTAAACGAAGACTTATTAACTGTAATAAGTTCTTCAAGTGCATCACAAGAAGCACAGTAAGGCAATACAATAACCATGTGTCGGCACATTTTACCTTCATGAATCTTGTCATAGTCTAAGAATGCAAAAATACTTTCATCGTCTTTTGAACCATCAATTGCCTCAAATAAATCTAACACTTCTCTTTCGTGTATAAATCTCTTATGACTTTCATCAGATGATTTTTTGATGGACATAGGTTTTAGTAATTCCGAAAGAGCGTATGTGGAACCATTTTGTTTCAAATTTTCTAACACTCTTAAAGCTGACTCATTAGGTGTAAAAGCAAATCGAATCATTTGTGGGAAACCAAAATATGGATTATCCCATTCTTGATATTTGTCTTCATCCTCTTCAATATATTTATCGTCTTCAAAAGAGATATGCTGCTTGTCCCATAATTCTTGTTCAGCCACAATGTCCGAGAACTGACAAAATGAAATAATATCTTCTTTAGCAAATTCACTTCCCATCAGTATTCTATATGGTGTTCCCGACAAATGAAGTTTTATTCGAACTTTCAATTCTTTTATCTGCTCATCAACTACATTCGCATCTACAGAATCATCTCCATCATCAGATAATTTTAGATTTATATCCTTAACAGTGTTTGCCATTTTTATTACCTGACCATAACTTTCAGCTCTTGCGCCGTAGTGTGTTTCATCTATTATTAGTAAATCAAAATCGTTTTCAAATACGCTTTTATGCTTTGTCTTTATCTCAGTACCCTGTAAATCTTGAAGAGTCAAAAAAAGAACAACACCTTTTCCAGCAACTAAAGTATCTGTCACAACATTTTCGTCTCTTAATAATTCTTCAGACGATAGAAATAGATAATCGTTGTTAAAGTTATCTGCACTTTGTACAGTTTTTTTCCACTCCTCTCTAACATCCGCTTTTGCAGATACAACCAATACTTTATTTAAGCTTTTAGCTTTGGCACAGCACATAGCAGTAAAAGATTTTCCGAATCTCATTACCGCATACATTAGTAGATTAGTTCTTCCAGCATCTACAGCGTTTATAAAATTATCAATTGCTTCCTGCTGATTTGGTCTAGGCGTCCAATATCCAGTAGAGGCATACATGTAAGTTTCCGGCAAAGCAGTATTAGCATTATAAAACTGATATTTATTATCATTATTTTTATAGCTTGTTTGGATATCAATAATAGCTTCTTCAACATCAGCTTTAGTGGTATCCTTAAAGAATTCCTTGGAATAATAAGTTCCTGGCGGAAACCCAGCCATATCTTCCAGTAATAAGCGATATTTTCCTTTGTCGTTCACAAGATAATCATGAACCGCATAATCCCTAAAAAATATATCATCATCAATTGATGCAAGATTACTATATACTTGTTGCAAATTAGGAAAATGTCTTCTCCATTCATTTAACCTAACAGCAAGAGCTCTGTATGTATCGCCAACCTTTAAATAGTTTGGTATCGTATTTGTGATAAATGCATAAATATGAGGCTTAACTCGACCAGTTATTAATTCCGAAATGAGTTCTATATTTTCCAAATCAATCACCATCCTTAAATAGTTCTGCATATGTGAGAGTTACTTTTGAACGCCAATCTTTTATTTTACAAAGAGTATTTTCAATTTCATCTTCAAAAATATTGATTTGATAATATTGTTGTATCTTTTTTTCATAAGGAATGGAATATGTAAATCCATCCATTTGCCATATATTCCATGAAATTATGTTTGCTATCTTCTTAAGCAATTTAGAGTCGGGTGTACATTTGAATTTCATATACATATTTTCGATGAACGTGAACAGTACATTTTCTCTAGCAATAATCAGGCTATCCCCATGAATCTCAAACCCATAAATGCTTTCGATACTGCGTGTTGCCCATTTAATCCATTCCTCTTTACTTGAAGTATTTTCAGACACGACACGTAGCTTTCTGTCAAGTATTCCTATTCGATCTTGTACTGGAATAAACTGACCTGTCTGCATATCATATCTGCTTGTTATATAAGGTGCTTCGCCACATGTTATTTCAAGGCGTTTTAAGTCTACATAGTCTTGCCATCTATAAGGCTTTTTTTCTGAAAATATAATTTTTCTTTTTATTGTTATCCATCCAAAATCAGTTGCTTTGTTAAAAATATTATTCCTACCAAACCATGCATCATCGACAAGATTCAACTGACTATTACAAACAGAAGCAGGTGTGAACACTTCAGCTCTTTTTTTAGCACGTTGCTCCTGTACTACTTTTGATTTAACAGATCGTGGTTGGATAATATTTGAAAAACGTCCAGTAATTAATTCTACTTGCATCTGAGCGTGTTCATTATAAAGAGGTCCGTAGGATTCATAATCCTTAGTACACCACATAATGTTTCCACGAGTAGTTTTATCTTTTAATAGAAGCTTTAAAAGAATAGGATTAATATTGGTAATATCATCTTCAAGAATATCTATTCTCTTTTTAATTTCTGTTCTATCATTATTCATAACGGCTATTTCTCCACCTTAAAATCAAGCCATGCCTCTTCAATACCTGAATAATCCACATCGTTCTTAAGGCAAAACACCTTTATATTTTTCATAGCAATAAGATTAGGCTTTGCTTTTCCGCCTTCCCATCTATTAACAGTAGAAAATGCCACTTGTACTTCTTTGGCAAAATCGTGCTGTGTTAAAAAACATCTCTGTCGAATTCTTTTAATTTCTTCTGGAAATCCCATGTTGCATCTCCTTCTCTGAATTATCTCACAAATATAGCGTTATTATATCATATGATTATGAATTTTTCTACCTCCTGCACTAAACTCCTATGGTCGCAGGAGATTTCTTTATTTTTGTTTTTTAAAAAACGTACTTTTAGAACATCTCTCAAGGCTAACAGATAGAAGGACAGAAAATCTTAAATGAATTGTCCTTAGAAAGGAGGTCATACAGATTTATAGATAAGAAAAACGAAAAACTGAATATGGAAATGTTCGATTACTCCACGATTCCCAAGTTTATGAAAGAACATGGAAGGTTCTGTCTATGGAAGCTTGTGATGAAACTGGCCAATGCAAGGATTTCCAAACTCGATACGATTGTTCAAAGGTTATATGAGAGCAATCTTGATGGTAAAATTTCCGATGAGCATTTCAGCAGAATGTCCACGACCTATTAAGCCGAGCAAAAGCAATTATTAAAACACCAAAAAGAATTGTAGGAATTCATCAGCAAGTCCCAAAAACAAAATTTGAATGTTGACTCATTCTTTGTGATGGTACGCAGATATACAGATATTACAGAATTAACCCCAAAGATTATCAGAAGTTTCGTAGAAAATATTGTAGTCTACAAGCCTGAAAAAGTACCAGGAACAAGAACAAAAAAGCAGACCATATGCATCTATTGGAACTTTATTGGCGCAGTTGAAATTCCTGCCGACAAAGAAAAAACGGCATAACCCACAACATTGTGTAAGTTATGCCAAATTATTAAAACTTTAGAAAATCCCTAAGTGCGAAGCACCTTGATGTTGTACTCTTTTTTATAGTTACTTTATAGAAAAAATATTTCACAAAAGTAATCTAGGAAAAAATTTTGCATTTTGGAAAATGGGAACTAGAACGAAATACAAACTACAGTTTTTCTCTATATCTCTTTTTTATCAATACTGCAAGTCCCATCATAGCTACGATTACCGTTGTAATTCCTCCAACTATTCTCCAGAACAATATTTTATCTGCATATAAGCGAACAAAAAAATTAGTGGATACTGTTACTTTTCTATGAAAAGAGTAAACGCTGCTAAAATCATCATCATCTGTATTGACTGTATTGCCTGCCAAATCGGTGACAACAAGTCTTACAGATTGTGCCGACGGATTTTCTGATAATGTAAAACCTCCCAAATAATTATTTTTATCTCCAGAAAAATCTGTTATTTTATTTGTCTCTTCTCCATTTACATACACAGAAATAGATTTTAGACCAACTGTATCATAGGCAGTAAACTCAACATCAACACTGGCGGCATTGATAATTTGATTTTCCAATCCAGTTATACTGTCAATTTCTGGTTTTGTACTGTCTACATAAAACAAAATAGAGTTGTCTTTGTAATTAGTGTTTTCTGGAACATTTTCAGATTCATTTCCCGTTTTATCTCTGGATGAGACAGCTATCTTATATACTCCATCCCTATTAAAATTTTCCTTGTGAATGATATACTGATATGCATACCAACCGCTTTTCCCTGTAGGAATCGTATCACTCATATCTGATATACTATTTAATGGATTGTCTATAGGTCTTCCATCTTTAGAGATTTCAATATACAATGAATCACTCACTAAGTGGTCCGCATTATACTCTGTAATCAAAAAATCAGTCTCAACTTCTTGTATATATGCTCCTCCATCTTTTATAAGCTGTACTAGATTATCACTGTACTCATAAACAGAGCCAAATCTATTTACAGTGAATTTTACTGTCTTTTTCTTGGTGTGTCCTGCCTTATCATATATGGAAACTTTCATAGTATAAATGCCATCATTGTCCCTTGTTCTAGAAAAATTATCAAAGCTTCCCCTGCCTCCCCTTTCACTTAATATCATATTATGTGCACTCAATTTATTTGTTACATTTATATTCTTATTCCAGTTTCTTGTTTTGAACAGAGAAATTTTATAACTGTCAAAATTGTCATCCTCAAAACTCACCTCTGGTATTACCTGCCCCTTAAATGCCTGCCTGTCCCCCTCCTTGCCGTTAATCTTAATGACCGGTTCCTCTAGCTGAGTGTCAATCGTGAGCTGCTGCGATGTATATACTTTCATAGAATTATTAGACTTGTCTGTATAAGATATTGTCACAAAATAATTCCCATCTCCTGTTAACATAAATTCTCCTATATGTTTATCTGCACTTTTGTCTATCCACATAGGTGACACTGCATACCCTTTTCCGTCCCTACTAACAGAAACCACCATATCATCCGGATAAAAATTTGCTTCCTTTACTGTCACAGTTGCAGTGATATCTCCATCATAATACGAAATATTATTTTCTCTATTTACTGGTTTATTGTATTCTACTGTAGCTGTTGGAGAAATACTATCTACTATAATTCTTTTTGTATCCTGAAGATAATCTGACTGATTACCTGCTCTGTCCGAGACAAGAAAACTGACCGTTCCGTTAAACTGACTTCCCTCCCCAACAGCTTCCCTTGGAATTTTAAACGTTGAAAAAGCTGCGGCACCTTTATCTGAATAATGGATATCTGTCTCCTCTATCACTTGACTTTCTAATTTATCATTATTGGAGCTCCCCTCTGTTGCATTTATGTATCTGTATTGAAAGCTTTGTACACCCGATATTGAATCTTTAGCCCCTATGGTCACTGTAGTTTTTGCATTATAAAATCCAAATGATATATTTGATAATATCGTATCCAACACACTGGTACTGTAGGAGACCGAAAGGCTGTCTGGATGTTCATCATCGATAGTAAAATAATCCTTATGATACTCTGACGCCGTATTGTTGGCCAAATCTTTATATGATATATCAAATATATAATTAGCATTTCCCTCATAGGAAATTGTCATTGTATGTATATCCTTTTTTGATTTCCATTTTGATTGACTTACATGAGATTGCACATCCAGCAAATTGCCTGCAATATCCTTTGCCCCGATACTTAAAACAATATCTTTTGCATTAAAGTTATGTTCCTTTATGGTGATGGTCGCCGTTCGTGAAACACTATAATATTCCCTCCTGTTTCCTTCCCCATCCTGCAATGTAAGATTAGGGTTCTTTTGGGAATAGCTTACATCTATCACCGGAGAAATCGTGTCAATTACGATTGGTTTTGATGTGTAGGTTTTCATCTTATTGCTGCTGCGGTCCATGTATTCCACTTTTATTGTATAATCTCCGTCACCTGTATGATTTTCCGGCGCTTTTATGGAATATGTACCTACATACATATCTTTTGAAGCTTCCTTCCATGACACCTTCACCCTTTTTTCTTTCTCACCGTTTTTACAGATCTTTACTACTATATCCTCACTATAAAAGTTTGCCTCCCGCACAGTAAAGATAGCTTTCATTGCTTCTGAGTAATATCGTTTTCCCCCAATCACTCGGTCAGCCTGGGTATACTCTGCCGTTATAGAAGGTGCCACTGTATCCACCACTATCACATGTTTTGTATCCGTTATTTTTCCGCTTGTATTATTACATTTGTCAGTAGCCGTAAATGTAATATTGCCCCGCAGCTGTTTTGCCTCAGTTTTAGGCAATGTAACAGAAGCTGTGTATTTTGCTTTATTTTCCTTATCCTGAACTGCTTTGACTTTCATATTAGAATATTGCTCCACATTGCTTTTACTTGCCCCCTTCTGCCTTTGATAATTCCAAGTAAAATAATCAATTCCTGAAGTGATATCATAAGCGGTAAAGGTAATGGTTACAGAAGAATTATAAAATCCAAAGGTAATATTGGATAATATGGTATCCTTAACCGAGGTTGAATATTCCGCCGTCATTGTGGCTGTTGACGGCGCTTTATGGTCTACTATAAAAGTATTTGTTTTTACTTGAGCAGCTTTCCTCAATGCTAAATCTGTATAGTCAAATGTCAGCTCATAGATGGCATCTACAAATTGAGAGGAAATTTGGGCTGTATGTACATCTCCCTTTGAAGTCCACTTACAGTTTTGCAGATAATTCTGCAAATCCTTAGCTTGCACTTTACCTCCCGAAATATTTTTTGCACTAGTGCTCACACAAATATCACTTTTTCGAAAATTCTTTTCCTTTATCGTTATTATTGCTGTCTGAGGCTCTTTTTTATTTTCATAATCTGCGTAAGAAAAAGAAATAACAGGGTCGGTTTTGTCCACAACAATAGTCTCCGATTGATATTCCTGCATCTTATTGCCGGAACAATCTTCATACTTCATAGAAACTATATACTCCCCATCTTCAGAAAGCGTCATATTTGCACTATATTCATCCTCATTTTCCCTCACTCTCTCCCAGTCTATTTCCTGTTTTGTTTTTTTGCCACCATTTTGGGATACATAGACTTCTACCTTCTCCGAAAAGAAATTCGCCTCATTAATTTGAAAAGTAAATTCTACATCATCAGAGAAATACTGTTTTTTTCCATCTGTGTACCTGTTTTCATCTTTATCCTTAAGCTGATAGGTAACGGTTCTTGTCGGAGAAATAGAATCTACTACTATTTTATCCCCTGTTATTTCTTCAGACGTATTTCCTGCCCTATCTGTTGCCGATACACTAATACAGCCCCTAAGCTGCATCAGTTTTAATAGAGCCTGTTCTGAATTTTCTTGTGATTTAGGCAGCATAAGTGTTGCCGAATATTGATTGGATTCCTTTGTCTCCTGCGCCTCCAATATACCATTAAGAGCCTCTAAATTGATTGTGCTTGCGTCTGATGATCTATTATATTTCCATGAAAAGCTTTCCACTCCAGACAGTGCATCACTTGCCATAAATTTTATTATTATATGGGACTGAAAAAAATGAATCATTTCTGGGCAATAGGAAGCAGGATATTCTGGTTTGTTTTCATCATTGATAAAATACTGTATTTGAATGTCAACTGGTTTTTCTATATCTATTTTATTCTCAACAAAAAAGGAACTTGTAATCTCCTTTGTCTTTAGATTCATCAAATAAAATTTTATCCTTTTGGCATCATCTGCACAAACTTCCACTGCCTCATCAAACTGAGCAGGATCGCATTCCTTTGAAATACAGTAACCTTCTGCCGCCTTTATATAAATGTTTGTATTATACCAGCCATTGCGAGTCTCCAATGGCTTGCCATCCATATCACAGACCGTATAGGGGGCTTCGGGAAGCTGACAAAAGGAAAGCTTTACCTTGTAGCTATTTACACAACTAGAGTATACTTCCCCTTCTTTTTCCAACAAACAATGATACTTTTCTCCCGCTGTCTTTTCAGCTGTCACTTCTATTTCTAATTTGTCCCCCTTATTAAACTTCTCTATTTCCTCACCTAATTTTTTATAATTCTCTTGTTTTTCCTTTTCATTCTCACCTGCTATACATAACACTCCACTTTCTTTATCTATACATATTCCAATATCCTGCAGCGCCTTGTCCGAATTGTTTATTTTTGCACTGTATGTAATTTTCCCTCGATCATCTGAATATGTTTTTTCAGCTGTTTGCTTTGATATTTCAGACGATTTTCCACTTACAATATAGGAAATCTCTTGCTCTTGAAACTTAATCAAATCTGCCTTTGCATATTTTAGAACCATTCCATATTGAATAGTCGTTTCCACATGATTATTGTCTTCCCCTGCCACTGCACTCACTACTAGATTATACCCACCATCAGCTTTAATATTTAATTTTCCCCTTTCATCTATTTCTGCAATATCTTCTATCTTTTTATTTTCACTGTCTATCTCCTCCTGTTTGGAACCATTTTCCAACTTATAAGTAATATAAGGTACATCAGATTCACAAACTACAGAGAAATCATACAGATTATTGTCCTTATTGTTTTCATCATAAGTAATATTTTCCCCATGATTTTCTTTAAACTTTAGCTCCCACTCTCCTTTTTTAATGGTCACTGTCACAGGTTCTAGCTCTATTTCCTTTTGATTGTAATTGCTGACTCTGTTTATTATAATTTTAATTTCCACCTGATAGCTGCCGGCATCGATTCTCTTCGGCGCCTCCTTCGACCATTCTCCATTATCTATTCGATATTCTACCTCATCCCCTTCTTTTAATCCCTCAATTTTTTTCACCAGCAATTGCTCTTTGCCATCATAGACTAAGTTATCTTGATAAATGGGCTTAATTCCTTCCTCCCCCACTTCTGCCTTTTGAATCACAGCCGTACATTCACAAAATGCATCCTCATAGTTATCATCTCTGTGCACGGATAATTCTAGATGATAAGTACCAGCATCATAAATTTCAGGAATTTTGTTATCTTTTTGGGAAGTCTCATTCCCATTTTCATCTGTATAGGTCATAGTTAACGCCAAGGTATCTGTTTCTCTTAAACCTGATGTCTCAATATTGTTCACGATTAAGTGCTTCTTCTCATCAAAACTGCCCATATAAGGCTCCAGGTTTATTTGAAATTGTCCCTTATCAATAACTGCAGTAAATTCATGTTCCCCAGATTCATAGTATGTCTTTCCCTTTCTCTCAATTTTCACACGAATGGGGTACTCACCAACATATTTCAGCTTTGGAGGCTTTAAACTCCACTCCTCCTCCCCCTCTAACTGATAATAAACTGTATCCCTCTCCTCATCATATCCTGTAACCGTAACTCCATCCCATTCTTTTTCATCATAGTTTGTATTTAAACATGTCACATTTATTTTTGTGAGTGTTACCTGCATACATTGATTGCCTTGAACGATAAGCTCTCTCCATATAGTCGTATCATCCATCTGATAACCACTCATTGTTACTTTTACTGATACAAGCAAATTATTCTCCTCAAAATTAATGGAGTCTAAAATATTTGCTATCCCCTCCTCATTAGTATTTTTCATTCCCATATATTTATCCGGCCCTTCAGAATAGGTATCTATTATAAATTCAACCTTTGCTCCCTGTACAGGATTTCCCGCCTCATCTACCACCTTTATTTTAACCTGCTCCCTCTGTGTATTGTCAACTGCCCACACATGTATGGAGGAAATGGGTATAAGGCTTAACACCATAAGAAATGACATAAAGGAAGCCAAAATTTTATGTCCCCGTTTTTTACTTGGCATTTTATTCATATCTTCTTCTCTCCTTCCTTTTCACATTTCCAGTCGCCTATCACTTTCTTATACAGGCTTCCGCTCAACAAAAGATGAGCGTGAAAAGATAACACAATAATAAACAAATCTATATATATCACATACCCTGTTGTTTGATTGGCAAGCTTTAACAAAAATAACACAAGCCATCCTGTGAGAAAACAAGTATCGGCAATGGCTGTCGGCATATCAAAAGAATAAAAGCTTACTTTTTTAAGCCTATTCTCCTTCTCATCTTTTTTTTGACTCTTCGTTAATTTTCGATTCATACCTTTTGCCAAAAACAAGAACAAGTAACCGAAAAAAAATGAGAACCAAAATAAACTCCCCACTGCCAACAATACTATTTTCTGCTTCCTCCCATCCAGCATATTAGATAGCGGCATGATCAATATGGTCATGGAAAACACAGTCAGCATGACACCAGAACATATAAAGTACCACCTCAGCCTCTTTACACTCACAAAATCACCTCTTTTGTATGAACTAATATTTTCTCCTCTATCATAGACAATTCTATACCACCATAATTTCTCCTGTTCTGCATTGATCCTGGTTCATGGAGAATGGTCGTTTCCTTATCTTCCTCTGCAAGCAATTGTGTATCTTCCTCCCAAAGCAAACTTGTGACTTCTTCTCCATAATCATGCCCATGATTTTCCTTTAATACATCTGTCTCAAATAAAATACGATTGTTTGTATTGCTTTCCTTTTTATTTTCTATTCTACTTTCTTTTTCATTCTTTTTTCTCATTTTCTCTATAGATTTTCTTGCATTTCTTCCCGACAAGTCACCAATCACAGTGGGGATATGCAATGTAAAAAACAAAATGATTGTCAACACTAAAAACACACCAAAACCTATGTAAGAAATCATTGATATATATGCTAATGTCTCTGTCATTTTTACCTCCTCTCTTGCCCGTTTGTGTAAGCTCTTATAATTGCCTCCCTGTAATTATCATAATTGTCTATGATTTCATTCTGTAGCTTTTTTGATTTCTCCTGCCAGACATTTAATTCACTTGCAGACATATATACCTTTTCTAAAAGGTCCAAAACATCCCCCTGTCTTATATCTACCTGAACCATACTGCTTCTTCTGTCATACAGGAGTATAAATGTGCCGTTATAGATTGATAATTGATCATATTCCTCCCCCGCATTTTTTACAAGCTCCAATGTATTTTTCACAGTAGTAATTAAGTTTTCATATTCTTCCTTCATAGCTTCCTTTACTGAAGAAGAGCTCAATATATATTTTTTATAAAAGGTACAAATCTGATAATAGCAATCTGATAAAGCTTTATGCTCAAAATCAGAAGCAATATTTTCATTTTCGCTGTTGGCGGCAAAAAAAGAATACGCCTTCTGCACTCTTGCCAAAAAGCTATATTCCTGTGTCGTATCTAAATCAGTGCCTTCTACAGTCTCTGTATAACAATTAAAATACATCATTCCAATTCTGTAGTTTAATTCTGCCGTCTCCTTGCTGGTCTTGTCAAACTTGTCCTTATTTGCATTGTACACAGCCAAGAATTGATCATTTTCCTCCCTGCCAAACTGACCTGCTGTATCATAAGCATCCAACATGCATAGATATGCGTCTGTTTTCTCTGGAAAGATAGCAATTGCCTGCATATAACTTTCAAGCTTATCTTCTAAAGATGTAGCTTCAGACACAGAAATTAAAAATTCATAATTACTGTTTTTCATTCTTATCCCTGCAATATTACAAACAATACCTGCGGCAAGAAACAACAACGAAAACAGCAAAGTCAAAAAAAATATTACAAGCTTTTTCCATTGTTTTTTTCTATGGTCCATTGTTATATTTTGAGGATGCTGCAAATCATAGAGCAAATCGGAACAATTTTGATATCTGTTTTCTGCCACAGGCTCCACGCATTTATCAATAATCCTCTCAATTCCTTCCGAAAGCTGTGAATTATACATCCTAACCGGCGCATATGCATCACCGCCTCTAGGATCCACTCCTGTCAGCAGATGATGCATTGTCATACCTAAGGCAAATATATCCGACCTGGCATCTGTCTGACCACTGTACTGTTCGGGGGGCGCATATCCCATTGTTCCTAACACAGTTGTATCCATTGTATTTTGTTCTTTATATTCACGGGCAATTCCAAAATCTATAATTTTAATGGTTCCCTCTGGCTTTAGCATAATGTTGGATGGCTTCATATCTCTATAGATAATAGGAGGCTTTTGGGCATGAAGATACGATAGAACATCACATAAATATTTTGCCCATTCTATCACCAGTTCTTCCTGCTGGGGTCCGTATCTTGCTAATATTTTATCAAGAGACTCCCCTTCTATGTAATCCATCACAATATAGATGGTCACTCCATTATCTATAATATCCACGATTCTTGGCAAAGCAGGGTGGTCTAACCGCTTCATCATATTAGCCTCCGCCAGCAAGCTGTTTACAACTATCTCATCATTCTTATTACTCCCCTTTTTTCTGATTTCCTTAACAGCCCACTGCTTATTTAGGTGAGTATCCATCGCCAAATATACAACCGACATACCCCCTGTGCCTATTTCCCTCAATATTTCATATTTATTGTCTATTACAGTACCTATCTGAGTCATTTGTTTCCCTCTCTCACTCTGTCTTAATCAGTATTACAGAAATATTATCCTGTTCCTGACGTTTCTTTACTTCCTCTATTAAATATTCCACTTGACAATTCATCTTCATTTTATTGGTTAAAACTTCAGGATTCAGCGCTTCATATATTTCATAATCAGATATTTCATGGCGAAATCCGTCAGAGCAAAGTATGTAGGCCCCCCTTTGACTGTTCCCCACTATAATTTGAGGTTCCACCTTCTCGGAAGCTCCTACACACTGAAGAAGCATATTTCTTCGCTTATCTGTTTTGGCCTGTGCCGGCGTCAATGTCCCCCGACTGATTTCCCTTGCAACAAAAGTTTGGTCTGTTGTCAGCTGCTGAATGCGGGAGCCTATATAATACACCCTTGTATCGCCCACATGGGCAATCACATATTGATTTCCCACAAACAATATTCCCGTAAAAGTTGTTCCTAGCTTTATATTTTCTTTTTGTCCATATTCTAATATTTTTACATTTAACTCCTTGAGTTTTAATGACCACTTTCCCCCAATCACATACATATCCAAATTTTCAAGCTCATAGGGTAATTCCTGGTCAAACCACTTTGAAAACTCCTGAATAACCGTAGCGCTGGCAATCTCTCCTTTTGATAAACCTCCCATTCCATCGCACACTACTCCCAAAAAAATCTGTCCCATAGAACACTGCGCATGCTTCATAAGCACACTATCTTGATTGGTATCCTTTGATATTCCTATATCTGTGCAGGCAACAGCTGTAAAGTGCAATTGACTCTCCCTCCTTTCCTTTAAGTATGAAAAATAAACTCTTCATTTGCCAGCCTTACGCAATCCCCATCCATAATTTCCATTTCCTGCTGACTTGGTATTGCTTGACCGTTGATAAATGTCCTATTTTTTGAATTTAAATCCATCACATAATATCTCTGTCCACGGGTAATAATATCTGCATGACTGCGCCCAACCGCTTTATTCTCCTGCACGCAGTAATCTACCTGCTGTTTTTCTCTTCCAATGCGGACAACCGATTTATTAATATAAAATTTCTCCTGTGTCTGATTCCTAATTAAATATGGTTCTGAATGCCTCTCTGTCCCCCATTCCTGCAAAAGGCTAGTCTCATCATACTTGTCCTCATTAAGCAGCGTGGTACCTCCAAAATCAGCCGGAATGGGAGTATCTTCCACAAATGATTTAACTATCGGAGCAATATCTATTTCACTTGGCTCCAATTTAGCATGAATAGGCTCCTCCTGACCAGGCATTAAAAACTCAAAGACAGGCTCCTCCCCACTATCTATAAAGCTGTCAAAAGAGCGCTCACGAGATTTTTTTTGAAATAAACTGCCAAAAAAACCTCTTTTTTTATTTTTTTCCTCTTTGTGTGTTTCAGAATCTAGTTCAAATTCCCAAACCATGTCCCCCTGTTTTGTTTTCTCTATCTCTCCCTTCCTCTCTGGCTGCAGCAAATTTTGACCTATTTCTCCTATGGACTCCTGCGGCTTCTTTTCCAAGGGCTGCACTTTCTTTTCTTCATGTTGTTTCCCCAGAGAGACTTTTCTCTCCCGAGGCTTATTAAAGGTTTCTTTTGTGTCTCCCTTTCCTCTTTCTCCCAACAAGAACCGAACTTCTCTTAAAAAGAGAGAAACACAAAATTTTTCTTCTTGATTTAGTATTCCAATTAAATGAGCTACATAGGAATTATCCTCCCCGCTCTCATATTTTGCCTGAAACAAGAGATTTTTAAAAAACAATCTAATATCTGCAGCTTTTACTCCATCCAAAATGGGAAGGCAAATTAAAAATGCTTCACCTGTATGGGAATCTACATATATTTTATTTTCTTCCAGCAAACAGACTGAAGGAGGAATCATATACTCTTCACCTTCCATAAGAGCCTTTAGTATGGATTCCATAATTCTCAACAGCTTATGCCTGCTCACCTCTCTCTCTAAAAACTTATTTAACGTGATTTTTGAAGTGATTGTATATTTAAAATACCGCCTCTTATCTATCTGCTGAAAAACTACCGGCAACATACCCTCTATTTTATTATTTTTAACCATCCCCATACACAATGTATCTATTTCTTGTGTCTCATCCAATTCATACTCTAAATATGTATTTATCCCTTGGTTACTTATTAAAAAATGTTCCATCTCTTATCTTCCTTTTATCTCCCTATTCTTTATTTTGAACTTCATATAAATAGAAGTGAAGCAGCATCCACTGATTTTCTTTTTTTACAATTGCACAGCCCCTTTCATCTATTGACTTGGCCTCCTGAAATTCACATGCTGCATATTGCTCTTCTTTCTCATCTATATATCCCCAGCTTCCATTTATACACACAGGGGCATAGCCATTTGTCATACTCCCAGCATTTTCATAAATAAATTTTGTTTTTTCCCCACCAGAGGAATCAATAAATCCCCAATTTCCTGATTTGCAGACTGCCCCATATCCCTTCTCCGGAAAGGCCTTCACTTGTTCAAAAGCATCCTCACAAATAAAATGGCCCTCTTCATCTATCAGGGAGTACTTCCCTGCTCCTTTTTTCCTCACAAATATCACGCCTTGATTAGAGCAAATATTAAAATCATCAACAACAACCTCCTCAAACTCAAACCCTGTAATTTCCTTCATATCCTTATCTATAATCGCCCACAAATTCCCTTTTTTTACTGCTGCCAAACCTTGATAAAAAGCGGTTGCGCCGTCATACTCCAGCTTTGTTTTCTCAACAAGCATCATCCTATCCTCCTTTAGCTCACAGTATCCATATTTTAAATTTTTAGACACTGCCGCTTTTCCCTCTGAAAACATATCTATAGTATGTAATGGCTCCCTGGCCACAACACATCGGTAACCATTAACATCAACAAAATATACCTCATTGTCTGTCTGTATAGCTGCCAGCTTTTCCTTCTCTGTCACTTGCGTAAAGATAGAGCAATCCTGATAATTCGTCTCCAGCCTATATCCCTCTCCCCATATATCTGCTACACCCCACAAGCCTTCCTCCGATTGCACCTTTATCTGTCCATCCTTTATTTCACTAACCTGCAAAAAGTCCAAACCTGTCAGAGAATAGCTCCCCCTGCACTGCAGCCATAAATCCTTTAATACTTGATCCTTCTTATATTGTTCCCTGGCTTCCATAATCACAGTGATTGCATTCACATACTGTTCTTCCTCCACATAATAATGAATCACCTCCAAATAGGCATCATAGTTATCCTCAAAATTCTCTATGATATATTTACACTGCTCTATAGCCTCCTGGTTCCTGTGAAGTGCTCTATAATTCTGCACAAGCTTCCAATAAATGTCTCTTTTTGTTTTATTGTAGGATAAAGCTTCCTTGTAGCTATCAATGGCATATTTATATTGTTTATTTTTTTCAAATTCCTGCGCCTTTATGATGCATGCCTGAAATCGTTCTGGAGTATCATCATGATATCGAAACAAACCAACCCAACTGAATATAATCAAGGCAAGCATAGCAAGAAGTGCCAAGGTTTTTGTTTGGCTGCCTTTCCTTTTATTCTTTACTTTCATCCTTATGCAATCCTTTCTAAATTCCAAGAATCAATATAATAAACAAAGCGGCTGTAACAAAGGGAGCAAAAGCAACTGCATCTTTCATGTTTTTTTTCCTTCTGATAATCCCAACAATTCCCGCTGCCGCCGACAATACTAACGACAGAAACATACAGACAAGAATCCTATGATTTCCAAGAATAAACCCTAACACCAACATTAATTTTACATCCCCAAGCCCTAAGCTCCCTCTCGAGAGTAAATAACCAACCAAAAAAGTTCCTCCCCCTATAAGAGCGCCAAAGATGCAGTTCCATAATAGTTCCTGGGGTTTTAATTCCTTAAAACAAACCATAATCATCATACAGCAAACCGAAAAAACACCTAAAACAACAAGTAAATCGTTTGGTATTCTCCAATCTCTTTTGTCAATATAAGCAATTAACAACATTAGATAAACCATTCCTGTATATTGTGCAGTTAACATAATAGAAAAACTATACAAGTTATAAAGCCATCCCATTCCAATGGCTAACAAAATATAAACCGTCAACACAGTTAATTGCTTTTTCCCAAAAAAACCAACGTTCTCCTGCTTATCATGCTGCAAATAACCAACACTAAAGAACCAGAACAACAATGCCATTCCGGTCGTAACGAAAAGCTGCATTTGCACATTTTCCTCCTCATTTAATATTCTTCTCCCCCGCCCCATATAGCTGTAGAAGCACAAGCACGGCAAGGAATACGCAGCATATCCAAAAAAGGATAATCCATTATATATGTATATTCCGCAGATATCTTAAATTTATTTGGATCTGCCATATCTGTACAATACTCTACTTGTATTTTTACTCCTTCATTCACTGTAGTTCCAATGCCTCCCTGTACACCCATATCTTTTAAAATATCTCCCCTGCCAAATTTTGAACAATAATCCTTTAACACATTTTTGGTCAATGTACCCAGCGCTATATTGCTTGCTTTATTAAAAATGGCAGAGTAACCCATTCCCAAAAATCCCTGAAATATCTTTTCAGCTTCTCCTTTTATTGTAGTAGTTCCATGACACAATGCCTGGAGCAATTGATTGATAGTATCATTTGGGTTTTCCTTTAACTGGTTAAATTGATTTTGCAGGTCATCTCCGCTTTTATTTTGTTTTTGTACCATGTCCACATAGCCTGTGCGATATAGAAGATAGCTGTACTGAGAAATCTCCTTTGCCGTTTGATTGATGGCATTCTGAACAAATACCTGTGTTTGTATCATGGAAATAGTGCATAAAATCGCCAACATTCCAAAAGTAAAAAGAACTAAAATTGTACACATCTCCACCGTAATCATCCCCGACTGGTTGTTTTCAATATCCATTCCTTGTTTTTTCATTTTATTGCATCACCTCACAAGCCTTTAATACCCCAACACCCCATTATAAGTAATGGGATAACTGAGTTGTCCCCCTGTATGGGTTCCCAGTACGCTGTCTATACTTCCTATAAATGATGTTGTCACATCTACCTTAGCATGGAGCGATACCATAGTTACTGTTGACTGCAGAGAAAATGCATCTCCTCTCCCTCTGCATTTCTGCATATTCATTTGAATTAAATCTGCCATTCGCAGCAACACCTGTTCCTCATTGGTAACGGTGGCAAGCATTAAAAAAATATCCGCATATTCCTTATAATTTAATGTCAGCATTGCACCGCTGCTCACACTACCCAATACCTGCCCATCAACAAACTCTGTGTTGCCCATTTCCTCACTTAAATGACTCATTCCTTTACTAATAGCTTTTTGTGCCTGCTCACAAAGTCCCTTCTCCAGTTTTTCCTTAGCGTCACTGACCTGCGAACGCACATGACTAAATAGCTTGCCTGTATCCAGTCTTGAGCGCACACCCTTTTTTATTTTGTCTATCTGCCCCTGAAAAAAATCAATTGCTCTTTCATCATCATGATTAACGATTTCGCTGATTTTTGCCGCACAACTGTCTATATAATTGTCCTTCACATAGGCAAATACCTCCTTCTCTATTATTTCCCCTGTAGTGGCAGCATTGGCTACACTTTGCTCTAATTCATTGACTGTCTCTTCTAATTTTATTTTAATGGCATCAAGATTTCCCTGACCTTCCCCGACAATCTCCAATGTTTTTGCCTGCAGCGGTCCTATTAGCTTAGAAAGTGCACTGTCAATCAATGTATCTACCGCACTGTCCAGTGTAGTATTCAAATCAGTCTCAAATGAACCTATCGTATCTAATGTTATTTGTTCCGCCTTATTCATCAAATTACTAATCTGCTGTGTTGCCGCTTTAGATACGCCCTCCCCTATTTCCTCCATCACCTCCTTCGTAAAACCACTGGGCTTCATCACCCACGTGGCAGGCGATTTATAAATCACCACATCCTCCCCCTTTGTCAATTCCCTTATATCATTTATGCTCTCCGCCAAAGCCAGAGCTACTGTCAGAACGCTCTGCACAATAGGAACGCCAAAGCCTGTCCATCCAGCAATGGCTATCGCCCATGTATAGGTAGTCGCCTTAATTTCCGCATCCCCCGTAAAAGCATAAATTGTGTTGAGAAGAAAACGTATTCCAAAGATGGAGAGCAGAGTATCATTAACATTATCCTGTCCATTTTGCTTACCCCAAATTAAATATTCTATCTCCGCACCATACAGGTAATTATATTGGCTGCTCAGCAAATGATATTCTGCCTGATTTCCCGCCAATGTATATCTGTCCTTTTCCGGCTTTTTATTGATTGTATAATAGCTGAACATCTGTGAGCCATACATAGATATAAGCAAGTCTTCCTTTGCTTTTGTGAGCAATGTCTCCAATCCACTTAAAAAAGTTTTTGCGCTGTCCATTGTCTTGGTAGCATTTTGTTTGATTTTATCAGTGTTTTCCGTGTTCTCGTTGGAATTTTCAGGAGCACTAAACGTACTTCCAACAACCTGCTGCATTTGACTGGGCAACACAAAAAAATCCTCTGCACCAATATTATTTATATTTACAGCTTCCCCGCTTGTTATAGATTGCGTCCCCTTATCCATCATATTTTTTCTGGCTGTTTCTGCTTTCTTCTTCTCCTGACTTTTTTCTCCCTCCCCTTCCTCCTTTTTACCACAGGAAGACTTTAAATATTGATAAAATTTATCATTCTCCATAGAACTTCTCACATTACAGCTCATGGCATCAGCGCCAAAATTTTGCTCATGATACAAACCCCTTGGCAGTTTTCCATCCTCACCTATCCATGTCAACAGTTTTGTATATATGCCCTCATCATATTGTGTGTCCTTTAAAATATAACCGGCATAGGATATAGAATTTACATCTGTTTTTAATGTGTTGTAATATTCACTCACAAGCTTGGCAACATTCAGCAGTCCGTCTATATCAGAAATTTCTAAAGATTTGGCTTCACTTTCATATTTACTTTTCATAGATTCCCTGCTGCTTCCCTCCGGCAGTGCCTCTATGGCAGTTTCCCATTCTTCCCCTGCTTTCCGCGCTTCCTTTGCCTTTTTCTTTAACTTTTCTATAGCTTTTATTAAACTCTGACCTTCCGAATACAGGTAATCCAATGTATTATAAATATTTATCAACTGCTCATGTACATTGTTCCAACAATCTTTTACATTTTCCCTTATACATGTCAGTACATGCTCTGTTATAGTTTTAGGATTGTAATACCTATCAAAATCACTCTCTTTAAAATAGGGTTCCAAATTTTTAATCAAATTAGGACACTTCTCACTAATCTCTGTCCAATCCTCTTCATTGGCCTCGTAAACTTCATAAGACATTTGCAGAACTTCTATCGTCTCCCATAAATTATTTTTCATATAAATTTGAATAATCTCATCTAACTGTGCTGCCGCCTGCTTATATTCCCCATTCCTCAGTTTGTCCTCTATCCCCTCCGCTTTTAGTCCTATTTTATTTAACTCTTCTATGCTGTCCTTCTCAATTGTAATGCTTCCCTGCTCACGCTTACTTTTGATTAAATTCAAAAGCTCATCTGTATCGTTACCATTTATTACTTGATATGCCACACACAGATTGTATATACTGCGCCTGCTTTCTTCTATCTTTTCTAGCTTGCTCATCCCCCCTGTATTTTTTAATTTTTCATAACTCTCCTCCGTACCCCTAATGCACTCTACGTCTGTTTCTATATTATTTATTTGACTTCTTAACTCTGCCGCCACACTTGCCCAATCCATGTTATTGTCTAATATTCGTTTGCATAGCTTATATACCTCCTGACATTCCCCCTCTATCTTCTCTAATTTTTCCTCAAAATCCAACTCCTTCTCCACAGCCTCTGTTTCTTTTTTCATGTTGCTGATTGCCTTTATTTTATCTAACATGGAGAGTCCAAAATTAGCCGGCCCCCTCAGCTTTATGTATTCTAGTATTTGATTTTTAAATACCTCCTGATTGGCAAGACTGGTGTTATTTACTGGTGTGACGCTGAATACTGTATCATCTATGGACATTGCCAGCAGACTTTTCACCTGCTCCTCAGTCGCCACCATTCCGGCATCCTGCAATGTCTCCTGAAAATACACCTTCACTCTCTCCTCTAACTCCTCCTGGGTGCTGCTGGTCGCAAACAAACCATATACCTCATACAACACTTTATCATAGGATGCCAATGCACCATTTTGCGCCAATTCCCCCGCCCCAGACACAGCAGTTCTCGCACCCATCAATTTAGAGATATCTATTAAAAATCCCTCAAATACTACCATGGGAAGTAAAATACAGATTAAAAAAACAGATATGGTTCCTCTCTGCCTGTACATCCTATCCAGCATCATGCTCCTCCTTATATTGCCTACATATCCTTCTTTTTGTCATTCATATTCTATAAACCTAAGGCTTTTTTTACATTTGCCCATTTTGCAAGAAAGCCCTGCACATCAAAACCCATCTTATCTAAAATAAATTCCCCTAAATCAAAAGCTAAATCTGCTGTGCGGATAAAATCTGTAGGATTGACCGTATATTCATAGCCTATGCTTTTCATGCCAATCGTCTTTTCCTTCACTCCCAGATACCGCATAATACCTGGTGTTTGAAACCCAAATTTCACAGTAACACACACGGTCTTTGTCACCAGCTTATTTTTTACCTCTACATTACACTCTGTTATCTGTGCTGGAAACACCTTTGTATGATTTACAAGTTCCTGCAATGCTGTTATATAACTTTGAGTATTTATATTATGCCCTAAATATAGGGACTTTTTTGCTCTGTAATATTCCCGAACATCTGACGCATCAGGCTGTCCTTGACTATCTCTCCAATGAAAATCCACACTAGTATCTGTATCTAACATATCGTTATCGTATAAATATTCCCAGCCTTCATATGACAATGCTTTCGCTGCGCTGTCCGCCACCTTTGCCGCATCAAAATCTATTATCGACTTCTGTACCATCCACATTCCATAATAAATAATAGAAAATACGATCGCCAAAACAATAGGAAAATAAATTGCAGCCTCCACAATAATGGCGCCGCTCTCCCCGTTTTGAAACCTACTAGAGGGCTGCACTCTCCCTTGCATGTAACTCCTCCTTTGTTCATTTATGATGGATTATATCGAAAGAATGCCTATTGTGTGCATTCCTTCGATACATAATAAAAATTCTATTAGCTTATAAATTCATCAAAATATACAACTTAACAATAATGTATATATTCTTATTCACCATATACCATCTATTTTTCCTCTTAAATTACTAAAAAAAGTTGTTATAAATGTTGTTAGCTCTTTCTTAAATGTAACAGCCACTCCAATCACAATAACTATCAATATAATAACCACTACCATCTCACTGGCTCCTAGTTCCTCCTTTTTTGCCCTCTCAAAAAAATCCATCATTTTAAGCTTTGCCAAATAATAATTGGCTATCGCTTTTTGTTGTAAATTCATAATCTTCTCTCCTTTTCTTTTTTATGTATATTTAGACATTTTGCGGAACTCCTTCAAAAAAGTCCATTATTGTGCAAAATTTACAATTTCTGTTAGATGCAATTCGGTTTGTGTTTTAGAAGTTCTTAGACACAATTAGATGCATCTAATGAAATTAGTAAATTTGCACAACACAAAACTTAAAATAACGAGTTTCGCAATTATCCACTTACCATCATTTATCAAGATATATCAACTTTATATCTTCACATCTTCGTATCTTTATATATTTATTTTTTTAATCAAAGCATTGTCAACATTGGCCCCATAATCATCAACAATATTCCTATAAAAATCAGCATTGTAGGAATCAGTAATTTATTGGCTGCCACTTGCCCCTTTTGTAATGCCGCCGCTTTTTTCTCCTCCCACATTTCATCATTCATGTCTCTCAAAAAACGTGTAAGCTCCGCATTTCCCTTATCCAAATTTTGCCTAATAGTAGAAATAAATCTTTTTATTTCTTTTACTCCGCAGCGCTTAGAAAACTCCTCGTATGCCTCCCATTCCGCCATTCCATTTTCCATCTGAATCACACTTTTCTGCATTTCCTTATAAAAAATACCTTCTCCCCCTTCTGCCACTTTTTTCCAGGCTTCATGCATAGTCATTCCTGAATTGATAAGCAATGTTAGCTTAGACAATACTCCTGGCATATCCCGCAGCAAAGCTTCTCTGCGGGCCTTTATTTTATCCTGATTACTCTCATTTAAATACCATACAAGAAGCACGCCCAACACTACCCCTAACACTGCCAATAACATTTCCCCTGTCATAGCTCCTAGTAATAATGCAATTGGAAAAATCGAAAGTAAATAGGTTGCCATAGCAGCCACCATAACAAAATAGTAAAACTCTGCATATTTCCTCCCTCTAATTTCCCCTATCTCTTTAATCTTTTTTCTGGCATGGTCAGTCTTTGTAGAAAAGTGAATCAATTCTAAAAAACCAAACCCAATAAAGAAAAATTCCGATGCTGTATACTGCTCCTCCTGAATACCTGCAATCATTTTTTCATATTTTTTTCTATAGCGAAACCACAGAAAAATCCAAAATACTGCCAATATATTCCCTATTGCTTCCGCCACTATCACTGCAATACTTGCTTCCATATCGCTCTCCTTATTCAAAAAAGGACTACACTTACTTTATTTTATTGCACTTAAATTTCCTATACTTGAATTTCCGTCAGCTTTTTCCCCAGCTTATATGCCACAAGGAAAATACCCAAGGCTGCCAATTTAATCAACACTGAAAAAATATTCATTCCATTGCTCTCCACCAAACTTCTAGATGCCATACAAATAATCAAAGGCATTACCATCATAATATGTAATTCATTTTGGCTGGATGCAATCGCTGTTTTTATATTCATCTCAATTTCTATTTTGTCATTAATAATACTTCTGGTATCTGCAATAATATCCTTCATATTTCCTCCCCGCCGATTGCACACCTCAAACACATTGGCAAAGCTTTCAATATCTTCCAATCCGGAACGCTTTGCAAAATCTGTCAGCAATTCCTCCAGTATAATATTTTGATTGACACCTATATAAATAATAGACAATTCTTTTGTAATACAAGCGGCATCTCCATATAACTCTCTCATATCCTTATAGGCGTCTGCAAATGCCAGAACTGTGTTCCTTCCAGCAGAAAATGAGGCGACTAACGCTTCTAGCATATCCTTAAACTGCAGTAGCAACTCCTTCTGTCTCTTTTTTCTTTTATATTCCTGCCAAATTGGAATTGCCTTTACTCCCACAACTGCACCAACTGCAACGGAAGCTGCAATACTCAGAAAAAACACATATATTATTATAAAGCCTACCCCAAAACCAATACCAAAGCCCATCATCTTATCTTTCAAGCTCATATTGTATATATGATAATCTATGGCATTTCCAAACACTCCTTTTAGAGGCACATAGCTTTCTGTTTTCTTATAATTCTTATTATTCTTCTTGTTCCTCTTATCTTTCTTCTTATCCATTATTGCTGTTTTCATTGTTGAAAGACTCCTCTTTTATATGGTAGTATAAATGCCAGACAACTCTAACTTAAAATTATTTTGCAGCTTATTTTCTGTCCTTACCAGCTTTCCAGAGACCTTTGACATAGTAGAATTTTTATCTTCCTTAAATTGATATAGCTGATTTAATTGAATTTCACCATTTTCATACCCTAAAACTTCTGTTATCTCCATTGTTTTGCGGGAATAATCACGCAATCTAGACAGATGAATGATAATATCCAGGGCAGACGCAATCTGCTGCCTTACTGCCTCCAAGGGCAACCCCTCTCCCCCCTGCATAACCATAGTTTCCAGACGACTTAACATATCCTTAGTGGAATTGGCATGACCTGTAGACAAGGAACCATCATGACCTGTATTCATTGCCTGAAGCATATCCAAAGCCTCTGCGCCACGCACTTCTCCTACTACAATCCGTTCCGGCCTCATACGAAGAGAAGATTTAATTAAATCTCGTATTGTAACCGCACCTGTTCCTGCTGTATTGGCATTCCTTGTCTCAAGGCTGACAAGATTATCTATTCTTGTTATTTGCAGTTCTGCCGAATCCTCAATGGTGATAACCCGCTCATCTCTTGGAATATAATTTGACAATGCATTTAAGAATGTAGTTTTTCCGCTTCCGGTACCACCGCAAATAAATATATTGTATTTTGCTGCCACTAACATTTTTAACTTCTCCGCTATTTCAGGCGTAATAGAGCCATATTGAATTAGCTTCTCCATTGTCATAGGTTCCTTAGAAAATTTACGAATGGTAACAGTGGAACCACACAAAGCAATGGGCGGCAACACAACATTTACGCGAGAGCCATCTGGTAATCTAGTATCCACTATAGGTGTGGACTGATTGACTTCTCTGCCCGCCATACCAACAATTTTTTGTATAATATCATTGAGTCGGCGTTCACTTTCAAACCTCTCCTCCAAGCGAATTACCTTTCCCGCTTTTTCAATAAATATATTGTCCGGACCATTAATCATAATCTCTGTAATGGAATCATCCTTCAAAATGCTGTCCAATAATCCCAAGCCTCTAATAGAACTGTATATAAGCTCTATCATATCTACCTTTTGCTGAATAGGAAGATAATGATTTCCGATTCTGCCCTGAACAATAGCTTCTATTTTTTCAAATAATTCCTCATCCTGCATCTGACTGATAGGCAAATTTTCCATTATATATTGCTTCACTTCCTGTACAAATGCACTTTGCCCTTCCTTCGTCAACTTTCTTTCTCCTTTCATTTTTGTATTTACTGCTATAGCTTTATAGCTCTAAAAATATATCAAATATTTCTTTTTGGGATATTTCCTTTATGATTTGCTCTGCTCCTGCCTGGGCGTACTTTGGTATTCCTCCAATTGATAAAACACTGTCATCTGCTATTAGCGAACCTGTTTTATTACTGAAACGGTTATAGCACAATCTAATTTTTTCTACAGTCCTCATCCCTTTTTGCTCATCTAGCAGCTTAAAACAGTTCATCACCCTTTGAATTTTATTGTTTGCCTGTTTTGTTCCGTCTGACACCATAACTATTATATCTGCTAATCTCTGCATTTCCTGTTCAATACCATAAAAAGAAAAATCCCCATCTATTACAATAAAATCAAATTCTTCTAACTTCCTTAATTCCTGAAACAGCAAACTCACATCCTCCTGTGTCAATTCCAGCCTATCCATTGCATGATTACATGACTCTATATATTTGACCGATTCCCCTGTAGTTCTCAATACACTCCTTATTTTCATAATAATGTTACTCTTTCGACTTTTTAATGCATAGATAACATCACTGAAATCTCCGTTTCCCTCCACTTTAAAATAATAATGTGTGTTTCCAACACACTCTAGATTCATATATAATACATTTTGATTTTGTCTTGCCAGATAAACAGCACAACCAGCGGCAACGGTTGACGTTCCTGTTCCCCCTGCAGGAGTTGAAAACAATAAAATTTTATTGTGAGCCTCCTCTATTGCCTTTTCCGTTATGCTGCCACTGACCTCTGCATATAGACCTACAATTTCCTGATGTAAAAAATCTATCTTTTGAAATTTGCAAATTGTTCTCTCCCCCATATATGTCTCTATACTACTGTCCTCTGTAAAATAAGCAAAAGCACATCTTGCCGGAAGCAGCTTAGTATCCACTTCAAATTGAGTGCTTACTAAAAAAACATCCATTTTTCCTTCTTCAATAGTCTCCATGGCTATTTTCTGGTCTGTAAAAAAATACATTTCTATATTCCCATGAAAACAATTACCTAAACCTGATGCAATTCTTTTCATGTATATTTCATCTTTGTCTAATATAGCTAAATTTAGTTTCATTTTTCGACTCCATCTTTCATAATATTTTTATTATAGCACATATATGCCATTTTGGATACTTTTTTATTCCATTTTAGACATTTTTTTAATCACAAAAAAACACAACGATATTCAGCTGTGTTTCTTCATTCAAATACTTATATCTTTTATTTATATCTATTAACAAACTTAACAGGAAATGCCATTTCAGATACTATTACATGCCATTATGGATAGACTTTAATATGAGGTGATATCATGGCAGAAAGAATCAATCAGCATAAGAATCCTCTTGTGGGTTCAAATATCAGAAGATTGCGCAAGGAACGCAACCTGAAAGCCATTGATGTTATCGCCAAGCTGCAGCTTATGGATATCTCTGTCAATGTTGGCACCTTTTCCAAAGTAGAACATGGCAGAAACAATCCATCTGTTGATTTGTTAATCGCTCTTACCCAAATTTACAAATGCGACTTTAATGAATTTTTCAAAAAGCAGCCTGACGATAACCTTTAATGAAAGCAATGCTATTGAAACGAAGTGCTTATTCCAATCATTTTTATGTACCTTGTTTCAATAGCAGCTGTTCTTTATTGTTCATTCCTATCCAATAGAAAATCTTTTTCCAATCTCTTCTATTGCCGCAAACAATACAGAACACACTTCCAAAATAAATATGAAATTGGATTTTCGTTTTATCCAATTCTTCTCCATTGTATCACATATATTCTTATTGAAAACGGTTAATATGCTAATTGGTTACAAAATGTATTATTTTGGTTACAAATATTTGTTTAAAATTTGTACTTAGGGGAAACTCCTAATTTATCTTAAGGGGCACAGCACTATGAATTACACGATTTTTATTTTAGAAGATGATAAACTGCAAGCAAATTGTCTTATAAAACTCATTCAAGATTATGGTGTACAACACAATATAGTTTTCCGCATTCTTTTTGCTGATTCTTTGCAAAAAGCTTATAAAATGCTTTATAACCACATTGATATTTTCCTGCTTGATATTGCGCTGAATAAGGATAAATATAACCAAGATGGTTTTGTATTTGCCCAAATGCTTCAATCACAACCTGGCAATCAAATAAAACCTATTTTATTTATCTCAGCCCATAAACTTCATATGCCTATTGCCATTAACCAACTTCATTGTTTTTCTTTTTTGATAAAGCCCTATGAGCGTGAGGAATTTTTTTCACAATTAGATGATTTATTTATTCGAATACATGGTTTTCTCACGAACAAACCTTCCACAAATAAAATCATGCTCAATACTTCACCCATCCATGAATCCTCAATAAACAAGCAGCTATTGATAAAAAAAATAGATGGAACTTATGTGCCTCTGTCTCTCCATCATCTAATCTACATTACTTCTCATGGCAGATATCTCACCTACGTTACCACAAAAGAACAATTTCAATCCAGACAATATACCATGAAAAAAATAGAACAACTATTGGGAAGTCCTTTTGTCCGATGTCACAAATCTTATATTGTAAATCAAACTTACATAAAAAATTATGATTTTTTATTACACTATGCACATTTAAAAAACTCCAAAGATTTGATTCCATTAAGTCGAAAATTTCATTTATAAGCAGACAGAATACCCTCTCTTACAAATTTATATCTTAAATCCATTATGCCATCTTTCTATTTTTCTAGGAAATCATATTCTAGTCATTCTACTCAAACAGGCAAATAGATGAGGATACATTTTCTCAACTATTTGCCTGTTATTCTAATGAACTCTTTTTTATTTTGTATTGTTATCTTTTGGTATATAATCCTATCGCAGCGCCCTCATGGCATTTAATATGGCAATCACCGACACTCCCACATCGGCGAATACTGCTTCCCACATATTTGCCACACCAAAAGCCCCCATAATCAGGAATACAATTTTTACCCCAAGGGCAAACACAATATTCTGTCTGACAATGCTAAGGGTTTTGCGGCAAATCAGAATAGCCTGTGGTATTTTGGATGGCTCATCATGCATAATAACCACGTCTGCTGCTTCAATTGCCGCATCACTTCCCAAACCTCCCATTGCAATTCCCACGTCAGCTCTTGACAGCACTGGTGCATCATTGATACCGTCCCCCACAAAGACAACCATGCCGTCTTTTGATTTTTCATTGAGCAGCCGCTCCACCTGCTCTACCTTATCCTTAGGCAAAAGCTGTGTGTACACTTCATCTATACCAAGCTTCCCTGCTATCTGTTCTCCTGCCTCCTTTTGATCGCCGGTAAGCATCACCAATCGCTTTATGCCCCATTGCTTCATGTCTGCAATTGCCTGCACCGCATCCGCCTTCAACTCATCGCTAATCAATATACTGCCCATATACTCCTTATTTTTTGCTACATAGACTACTGTTCCCGCCTGCTTAACGGGCACATAGGCAATTTGAAACTGTCTCATCCATTTATCATTACCAACTAATATTTCCGCTCCATCCAGAATTGCCCTCACTCCATGGCCGGATATTTCCTCCACATCCTTTAAGCCTGCAGTATCTATTCCATTTGCATCAATTCCTGTCATTGTGCCGTAGGCTTTCTTTAATGACTGTGCAATGGGATGCTGGCTATAGTATTCCCCGTAAACGCATAACTTTAATAATTCTTCCCTGCTGCATTTTTCAGGAAAAATATGGGTCACCTCAAATGTTCCTTTCGTCAAGGTTCCCGTCTTATCCATCACAACAATCTCAGCCCTTGCCAATGTCTCAAGATAATTGCTGCCCTTAATCAACACACCTTTGCTGCTGGCTCCCCCTATTCCCCCAAAAAAGCTAAGGGGAATAGATATCACTAAAGCACATGGGCAGGATATGACTAAGAAAATCAATGCTCTGTGAACCCACTCCCATATACCTTCCTGCAATATAAGAGGAGGAATCACTGCCAACACCACTGCCAAACCCACTACAATAGGTGTATAGTAGCGGGCAAATTTTGTGATAAAATTCTCCGACTTTGATTTCTTCTCACTGGCGTTCTCCACTAAATCCAATATTTTGGACACAGTAGATTCTCCAAATTCCTTTGTCACCCTCACCTGAATGGCCCCGCTTAAATTTACACAGCCGCTTAATGCCTCCTCCCCCTCCTTAATATTTCGAGGAAGGCTTTCCCCTGTCAATGGAGATGTGTCCATGGAGGATTTTCCTTCTATCACAATGCCATCCAACGGAATTTTCTCCCCGGGTTTCACTAAAATTACATCCTCCACCTTGACTTCATATGGGTCCACACAGACAAATTCACCATCCCGAAGAACATTAGCGCTGTCGGGGCGTATATCCATCAATTCGGCAATAGAGCGTCTTGATTTTGCTACAGCACAGCTCTGAAACAATTCTCCAATCTGATAGAACAGCATAACAGCCACACCTTCTGTGTAATCTCCAATAAAGAAGGCGCCCACTGCCGCTAAGGTCATTAAAAAATTCTCGTCTAACATCTGCCCTTTTCCCAGATTTTTCACAGCCTTCCAAAATATATCTAATCCCACAATACACATAGCTATTATACCCAATGCCAAATTAACATACCATGGCGCCTCTGTAAAATGACCTACTAGAAGTGCAGCAGCAAAAACTACCCCGCCAGCAATTATTTTTCTCAGTGCCTTTTTTTGTTTTTTTGTCATATCACACCTTCCTTTCCACTAAATAAAATTTTTAAATATTAAATTTATATAATCAAGCTTTTATTCTATATGGCTCTGCTTATTTTTATTATTTAGGACTCTACTTATATAATTCTTATATATTCAGTGATTCCTCTTGTTTATTGACCTATATTTCATTACCATACAATACTGCAGTCCGGCTCTACCTTTTGCATTGCCTTCTCTACTTTCTTCATGGTTGCGTCAAACTTGTCGTCTGCTATATCAATGGTTAATTTCTGTGTCATAAAATTCACACTAGCAGAGTTTACCTCCTCCATATCATTGATAGCTCTCTCCATCTTTGCCGCACAATTTGCACAATCCAAATCCTCTAACTTAAATACTTTTTTCATAATCCATCCATCCTTTCTATTCATTTATTCATTTAAATGATTATAAATGTTACTCTAATATATGTTCCATGCCCATCTGCAAAATGGTCTTTACATGATTATCGGAAAGACTGTAAATAATACTTTTTCCTTCTCTTTTAAATCTGACTAGACGATTCTGCTTTAACACCCGAAGCTGATGTGATATGGCACTCTGTGTCATATGAAGTAATTGGGCAATATCACACACGCACATCTCGCTCTTTGCCAATACGAACAAAATCTTAATTCGTGTGGAATCACCAAATACTTTAAATAGTTCTGCCAAGTCATAGAGCTGCTCCTCCGGCGGCATCATCTCCTCCACCTGATTTACAATGTCAGTGTGTACTTTATACTCCTCACAGATCTCTGCTTGCTCTTGTTTTTTTTCATCCTGTACATCCATTTATTTTATCCCTCCTATCTGCTATATATAAATATATATTTTTTACAACTACATATGAACATTTATTCATATGTTTATGGTATCAAATATAGTTTCTATTGTCAACCATATTTATAAAAAAATCACCAATAAAAAATAAAAAGCGTTTGGATTTATTTTCCAAACACGTTTTATTTTTTTAACCATTTCAAAAGCCATTTACCGCTTGTGGATAAGTTTGACTTTTTCCATCCGCTTAATTTACTACATGAATTTTTAATAAGAGCACTGGATTCTGCCTTATTTGAAAGATTCCACGCCGCATAACTGATATTATATTTTTTCAAGAGCTTCATCCATTTGTCCGCCGACTTTTGATCTACAGCACCATTTCCAGATGCATCACATATACCAAACTCTGTGACAAAGATTGGCAGACCTGCTTTTACAGCCGTCTTCAGTTTATTCTGTAAATCTTCTCTGTGGGTTGCCGCATAGAAATGTAATGTGTACATCACATTTTTCACATTTTTAATGGGGCTTGCCGCCACGATATCTACATCTTGGCTCCATGTAGGAGTGCCCACTACAATAATAGCTTTTTTATCATATTTGCGTATCGTCTTGATAATTGTCTTTGCATATGGCTTTATATCATATTCCCAGCTTACATTTCCATTGGGCTCATTACAAATCTCATAAATTACGTTTTTATGATTTTTATATTTCTTTGCCATTTTCTTAAAAAACGCCTTTGCTTCCTTTTTGTAAATATTTGGATTTCCATCTGATAAAATGTGCCAGTCAATAATCACATACATCCCCAAATCCGTGGCATACTTTACGCCCTTTTCCACCAGCTTTACGCTGTCTTTTCCGTATCCGCAGGAAGGATCAGAATACATGGCAAGACGAATGGTGTTTACCCCCCATTTGTCACGCAATGTTTGAAATGCCTTTTTATTTACATACTGGGGAAACCACGCCACACCGTGGGTACTCACTCCTTTTAGCTGAATTGTTTTACCTTTCTTATCTACTATTCGAGTCCCTTTTACCTTTAAGCGACCATGAAGCTGAACCGGCGTATTTTTCTTACTATATTTACTAATTGTATTTGTCTGTATTGATGTCTTTTTTGATGATTTTGTTGTTATTGACGCTTTTGTTTTCGTTGATGCCTTTGTTGTACTCTTTGATGGATTCTGCCCCTTTGCCTGATTGGCTGCACTATTTTTTTCGCTGGATAATTTGGAAGTATTAGCTTTTGTCTTTAAAGCTGCTTTTATACACTTTTTCCCCTTTATGTACACAGTGAGCTTTGAAATTTTCAGCGCTTTTTTCCCCTTTAGTATTCCTCCAATCTCCACCTGACTATTAGATGTGACTTTTTTTGTGTAATCTGCTCCAGTTATAGTAATCTTATTGCCGCTGTGTTTAAAATTCCCGCCCCAGCACTGGGAAACTTGTGTTCCTTTCGGCACCTGAAAACTTATTTTCCAACCCGAAATATCTTTTTTCTTTGTATTTTTTATGGTGACAGCAATCTGAGATGCAAAAGCACCATTTTCCTGCCAATTTCCCCTCTCCTCTATCTTCACATTCAAGCCTTCCTTTGTCTGAATTGCTGCAGCCTGAACCTTCACTCCTCCCAAAAGAAAAAAGGACAATACAGCAATGGCCAAACTAATTTTTCTTTTCTTGCTATCTCTCACGCTCTTCCTTCCCTTCCTTATAGATTATTTCTAGTTAATTGGGATGCTCTTGATTTCAAGTTATGTATCGTTTCATTTAAAATGCACTTTTAAAGGATTTACTATAATGATAAATTCCAATCTAACTTATAAGGACCATCTTCCATTTGGCACAATCTCTGATAGATATCGTTTCTCTCCTGAATATCGGTCTCCATCCCTCCTCCAAACTCACTGTCAACCTCTCTGCGCCACTGTGAATAGCCTTCTATGTAGCTTTGACACAATTCATCCCACGATGAGAATTTTTTCTGAATCACTTTGCAGGCCTTTTTGGAGAGGTTTATCACCTCTTCTCTTTCCATATAGCCAGCCACATAAAACATACCAAGCAGCTGGCAGGCACGGCAGTAATCCCACCCTGCGATTTTTTCTTCTTGTGCATCTTCCTTATCTAACATTAAATACTCTACCATTTCTACACCATCATCATGATTGCTTATTTCCCAGTCTCGTCTCAACACTCCCCGCATCATGCTGGCATTGGACCTGTTTTTCTGATAACCTCCAATGTACTTCCATACCCCTCCGCAGTATTCTGACCACATAGCATAAGTATCTGTCACCCAACGCTCCACATCATTTTTAGGCAATGACTCTACTACCCCATCTTTTTTTCCAAACAAATCAAAAAATCCCATTCTCTTCTCCTTTTCCTTTTTATATTTTAGACATCTGTATAAACACTAGGCTCCTATTGACCTGCTGCACTAGCCCACTACATATTATTATAACATTTTCACCAAGCATTTGGAACCTTTCTCTTTTAAATTTATAAATGGATTGTTGTTTGAATTGCCTGGAATTTCTTCTCTGCCATCATATAATACATAGAAATGCTGTATCCCACATAACCGTTTATGATTTTTGGTTTTTGATTTTTAATATTTACTATAAATAATCCTATATACTACGATAATTTGGGAAGAGCAGCCTGTTCTCAATTATCGTCACACATTCTCACCTTGACAGCTAGGGCATGAGCCATCATTCCCTCTGCCTCTGCCAATTTCATAATATAATCTCCATTTTCCTTTAATGCCTTCTTCGGATATTGTATTACACTGTATCCCCTCATAAACTCCTGCACAGACATACCGGATGAAAATCTTGCCGTTCCACACGTTGGAAGAATATGATTTGTTCCGCAGAAATAATCCCCCACTGGTTCTGTACTATACTCACCTACAAACACAGCGCCTGCGTTAGTAATCTTGTTTAACACATTCTGCCAATCATCCAGCAGCAATTCTGCATGCTCTGGTGCAATTTCATTGACACCATCCACCGCCTGCTGAATAGAATCCACCACAAAAATATCCCCATAATTTTCAAATGATTTTTTTGTTGCCTTCTCCAAGTGATTCTCAGAACATAAGCGATTGATTTCCTCTTTGATTTTTTCAGCCTGCTCCCAGGATAAACAAAAAGTCGTACTTGCCTCGAATCCTGTTCCATGCTCAGCTTGAGACATCATATCCGCCGCAATAAAAGTTGGATTCGCATTTTCATCGGCAATGATGGCAATCTCCGAAGGGCCTGCAATAGAATCAATTTTCACTTCCCCAAACAAAAACTTTTTCGCCATTTGAGTATAATTATTTCCAGGGCCTGTAATAGCATCTACTCTTTTTACTGTCTCTGTTCCATATGCAACGGCTGCCAACCCTTGTGCCCCTGAAATTTTATAATAATTTTTTACATTTAAATAATCTGCTGTGTAAAGTAAATGTTCATCAATTTTCCCATCCTCCCCGGGTTTTGTTAATATGTATATATTGGGAACACCGGCAACAATAGCTGGAACAAGATTCATACATAAAGTAGAAATAAGAGGCGCCATATTCCCCGGAACTGTGACAGCTACACTATCAATAGGCGTATATCTGCGTTCTAAGACAGCGCCGTCTTCATATGTTTCACAAAAGCCTGTGGGCAGTTGTCTTTTGTGAAATTGAAATAAATTATCACAAGCTCGCTTAACCGCTTCCTTAAAATTCTCTGACACCTTTTCCCTAGCCAACGCAAATTCTTCCTCTGAAACGAAAAGCCCTATTTTTTCTATATCAACATGATCAAATTTTTTCATATAAGCATATAAAGCCGAATCCCCATTATTTTTCACATTGTCAAGCACTTCCCTTACTGTTGTTTCCACCTCCTTTGGAATGCTGCTTCTTCTTTTGAGCAGATTAACAAACCTGGGATTATCAAACTGAAACTTACTAATTGTTACCATCTTTTTCTCTCCTTTTTTATAAATTCTTATTAGGCGTAATGCAGTAATACTTTTTTATAGAAAAAAAACGCCTGTTAGAGAAAATTTTCCCTAACAAGCGTGGATCAGGATTTACCTAATATCAGTATGAGAATATCATTATATTTAAAATTTGTCAACATAAAAATAAATGATATATCAAAGATAAAAAATGAAATAAAGTTTACTGTATAAAATTTTTAAAGAAACAACTTTT